>JAKBJU010000021.1 GCA_021835845.1 Pseudomonadota bacterium
TGTCCTCCTTGACGATCACCTTGAGGCCGTTCGGCAGGGTTTCCATGTAAGGGTTGGCCAGCAGGGGGGGGGCGGCACACAAAAGCGCAAGACAGCACAAAGCACTCCGAATTCTTTTCATTTTTGTAGCCCAAGCTCCGTTAAGAGAATAAAATTGCGGGATTCACGCATCCATTGACAGCGTACCAGAATGTTAAGTTTCCTGAAAAGCAAAGAATCGAACTGGGCCTCTAGGCTGAAGGATGGCCTCTCGCGCACCCGAGAACAGTTCGGCAGGCAGATTTCGACCCTTTTCGGCGCATCCGGCAAGATCGACGAAGCGCTGTTCGAGGAGCTCGAAACCATACTGCTGACTTCCGACGTCGGCCTGGAAGCGACGAATTTCCTGCTCGATGGCCTCAGGGAGAAGGTAAAACGCGAGAAGCTGGCCGATCCTCTGGTGCTCAAGGCCGCATTGCAGGAATCGCTCACCGAACTCCTCTCGCCTCTCGAAAAGCCGCTCGATGCGGGCGGGCACAAGCCCTTCGTCATCATGATGATGGGGGTGAACGGGGCGGGCAAGACCACCTCGATAGGCAAGCTTGCGAAATATTTCCAGGCGCAGGGGAAATCGGTGCTGCTCGCGGCCGGCGACACCTTCCGCGCCGCGGCCCGCGAGCAGCTCCTGGAGTGGGGAAGGCGCAACGAAGTCGAGGTGATCGCGCAGGAGAAGGGCGACACTGCCGCAGTGATTTATGACGCGATTCATGCCGCAGTCGCGCGCGGCATCGACATCGTTCTTGCCGACACCGCGGGGCGGCTTGTCACCCAGCTGCATCTGATGGAGGAAATCAGGAAGGTCAAAAGGGTGATCGCCAAGGCCATGGCAGGCGCCCCCCACGAGATCCTGCTGGTGCTGGACGCCAACACCGGGCAGAACGCGCTTTCCCAGGTGAAAGCCTTCGATGACGCCCTGGGCGTGACGGGGCTGATCCTGACCAAGCTCGACGGCACGGCCAGGGGGGGCGTGATCGCGGCCATCGCGAGATCCCGCCCGATCCCCATCCGCTTCATCGGCATCGGGGAAGGCATAGACGACCTGAGGCCGTTCGAGGCGCAGGAATTCGTGGAAGCCCTTTTCGCATGATCAGCTTCCAGGCGGTCGGCAAGCGCTATCCGGGCGGATTCGACGCCCTGAAGAACATCACCTTCTCGATCGAGCGCGGCGAGATGGTTTTCATCGCGGGGCATTCCGGGGCGGGCAAAAGCACGCTGCTCAAGCTCGTCGCCGCGATAGAGCGCCCCACTTCGGGCTCGATTCTGGTCAGGGACCAGAACCTCGGCAGGATGAAGCGGAGCGCGGTTCCGTATCTTCGGCGCAATTTCGGGCTGGTTTTCCAGGATCACAAGCTGCTCTTCAACCGTACGGTTTTCGAGAACGTCTTCCTGCCGCTCCAGATCGGCGCCTTCGACCCCCGCGAGGCCGGCTCCCGCGTGAGGGCCGCACTCGACAAGGTGGGGCTCCTGGGACGCGAGCATGCCTACCCCGTCGAGCTGTCCGGGGGCGAGCAGCAGCGCCTTTGCATCGCCCGCGCCATCGTGAACCGCCCCGCCATCCTGATCGCCGACGAACCCACCGGGAACCTCGATGCGGAATATTCCGGGATCATCATGGACATGTTCAAATCCTTCAACCAGGTCGGGGTGACCCTGCTGGTTTCGACCCACGACGAAGCCATGCTCAGGAAGCTCAGGCCCCGCGTCATCACCCTGCACCAGGGAGAACTCGCGCCATGATGGCCTGGCTTTCGATCAATTTCCACGCGCTCGCCGCAACCCTCAGGAAGCTCGCCGGATCCCCGCTTTCCAGCTTCTTCAGCATCTGCGTGATCGGAATCGCGCTCAGCCTGCCTACCGGGATCTTCGTCCTGCTCCAGAACATCGAATCGCTTTCCAGGAACTTCACGGGCTCCCCGCAGATCAGTCTTTTCCTCTCGAAGGACGCCAGTTCCGCGGAAGTTTCGGAAATCGAGAAGCGACTGAAGGACAACCCCGGCGTGGATCATTTCAGATTCGTCCCGAAGGAGGAGGCGCTCGGCGAATTCAGGAAGGATGCGGAATTTTCGGACGTCCTGGCGAGTCTTTCCCAGAACCCGCTGCCGGATGCCTTCGTCGTCTTCGCCAGGCAAAATTCCGCGAAGAATCTCGACAGCATGCACCAGGAAATGCTGAAATGGCCGAAAGTCGCGCATGCCCAGCTCGACTCGAACTGGGCGAGAAAGCTCGATTCCTTCCTGAAGCTGGGCCACGTCGCGACCTCGATCCTCGCGGTCCTCCTGGGTTTCGCGCTGGTATTCATCACCTTCAACACCATCAGGCTGCAGATCCTGACGCAGAAGGATGAGATCGAGGTGGCAAAGCTGATCGGGGCGACCAACACCTTCATCCGGCGCCCCTTTCTCTATCTCGGCGCGCTCCAGGGGCTCGCGGGCGGAATCGCCGCATGGGGCATCATCGCAGCCGGGCTGCACTTCATGAACGGCGCGATACAGGAACTCGCGCAGCTCTATTCCACCCGCTTCGTTCTCGCCAATCTCGGCCTCAAGGAAAGCCTGCTGCTCTTCTTCCTGTCCGCCTGCCTGGGCTGGCTGGGGGCGTGGCTTTCCGTTTCGCGCCATCTCTGGCAGCTGGACAGCGGATCGCAATAGGCCGTCTCGCCAATCCCGCCAAACTTGTTGCGCCAGAGGTAGAAGCTGGCCTCAGAAAATCCATGCCGCCGGCACAATTTTATTCTACTCAAACAATAAAGAAATCACGGGGAACTCTTCGGGGATATTGGCACTCATAACGCCTGAGTGCTAGAATTGCCATCAGGAGGACAACATGACCGACAACGCGTTACCGATGCAGCTCACGGGCAGCAGCTTGCAAAGCTATATCCAGGCAGTCAGCCGCCTTCCCTACCTGTCCCAGGAGGAGGAACTGGATCTTTCGCGCAGGCTCAGGAACGACAACGATCTGGAGGCCGCTCGCCAGCTCGTGCTTTCCCACCTGCGCGTGGTGGTGTCCGTCGCACGCGGCTACATGGGATACGGCCTGCCCCAGGCGGACCTGATCCAGGAAGGCAACATCGGGCTGATGAAGGCGGTGAAGCGCTTCGATCCGGAAAGGGGCGTTCGCCTCGTTTCCTTCGCCATCCACTGGATCAAGGCGGAAATCCACGAATTCATCATCCGCAACTGGCGCCTGGTGAAAATCGCCACGACCAAGTCCCAGCGCAAGCTCTTCTTCAATCTGCGCAGCCTCAAGGAAGGGCACGAATCCCTCAACCGGGAAGAGATCGGCATCATCGCGAAGACGCTCAACGTCAAGCCCGAGGAAGTGATGGAAATGGAAACGCGCCTCGGCGGACGGGACATCGCGCTGGAACCCGTGGGCGAAGAGGAAGAGGGGTTCGCGCCGATCAGCTATCTCGCGGACGAACATGCCGGCCCGCTGCAGGTTCTGGAAGCCAGGCAGAAGGAGAAAATGCTGGGAGAAGGACTTTCCACGGCGCTCGCCAGCCTGGATGAGCGCAGCCGCAGGATCATCGAGGCGCGCTGGCTGCAGGAAGAAGGCGAAGCCGCGACGCTGCACGAGCTCGCGGCGGAATTCAGCGTCTCCGCAGAGCGCATCCGCCAGATCGAGCAGAAGGCGATGCAGAAGATGCGGAGCAACATGGCCGGCTGATGGCCCAATACCTCGCTTCCTGCCCGCTAGGCTGCAATTCCGGGCTGGAGCCCACGCCCCTGATCCTGCCTGAAGGGCCGTTGCTGAAGTGCTCGGACTGCGGCCAACTAATCAGCCAGGCGACCGAAGAACGCTACCGGGAATCAATGCTGGAATTCGACGACCCGAAGGGCACGCTTCCCGATGCGGCATCGCGGCGAAGGCGCTTCGGCCTCGGAAAGAAATGGCTGGACAAGATTTCCTCACTCCTGAATAAACCCCCTTCCGAGATCAGGCTGCTCGACGTGGGCTGCTCCAGCGGCGCGTTCCTGCAGATCGCCAAAGCTCTCGGATTTGCCGCGGAGGGCGTCGAACCGGCCCCCAGGGCCGCCCAGACCGCTAAGGATGCCGGACTTGTCGTGCATTGCGGTTATCTCCAGGACATCGGATTCCCTCCCGAAAGCTTCGATGCGATCACCTTGTTCGAAGTGATCGAGCATCTCAGGGAACCCGCAGAACTGCTCATGGAATGCCGCCGCATATTGAAACCCGGGGGCATCCTGCTGGTCGGAACGGGCAATACCGCAAGCTGGACGGTCGCTTCCGAAAAGGAAGCCTGGCGGTACTTCAGGATAGAAAACCATGGCGGGCACATCAGCTTCTACAATCCATTCTCCATGGCAAAGCTTGCGCAGCACTGCGATTTCGAACTCGCCAGAATCGACACCCAGAACGTGCGCCTCGTCGAGAAAGGGCAAACCTCCCCGCTTCTCTACCGGCTTTCCAGGATCGCTGGGGAGTTGCTGAATTTGCCTGCAAAATTCCTGGGGCGCGGCCACGACATGCAGGCCTATCTCAGGAAATCCTAGTTTTTGCAGGCCTCTCCCCTGCAAAGCAGAAACAGCCTGTCCCCTCCCAGCTTGAATGTCCTGAAAGTTTTTCCCAGAGCGGGATTTTCGGTATAGGAAATGACGTAGCCCGAATCCCATTTCGCCGGAGGAAAAACCAGCGGCGCCTGCGGCAATCTCAACACATCGAGATAGCCCGCAACGGACAGGCCGCTCGAACTGACATCCGCCACGAAGAGCGGGAATCCGGCAGTCTCCCGCATGATTTCCTGCGCAGCCTTCAGATAATTCTCGCCGCGGTAGTGGCTCTGGTACCAGGGGAACAGAATCAAAAAGAAAACCAGCTTCAGGGCAAGAAACCCGCCGATCCAGCGCAGCGAAATTTTCAGGGCCTGCCCACCTATCCTCCACAACACCCCGGCAAAGGCAAGGGCGAAAAGGGGATAGATCGGCAGAATATAGCGGATGCCGCTTTGCGGAGAAAGCCAGTAGGGCAGCAGATTCGCGAAGGCCATCCAGAATGCCGTGCTGGAGAAATCAGCGTCATTTTTCACCACTCTGCCGCGCAGCAAATAATAAACCGCGAGAAGCGAAACCGGGGCCATTCTCAGCATGGCCTCCAGGGGAAATCCGACAAGCTGCACGGCGTAAGCTTGCAGGCCGGGAATGGCAAGCTTGGCCAATATTTCCGCGAACATCCTTCCGCCCTGACCCTGCGAGGGCAACAGGGAAAGCCAGAACAGCGGCAAAGCCAGTGCCGCGGCGGCCAGCCCAAGCGATGGTGCGGACAGCAGGAATCGGCGGCACTTCGGCTGCGAAAGGAGCACGAGCACGGCGAGTCCGTAGAATGCGTAGGCAGTGAATGCCTTGGAAAGAAAGGCGAGACTCAACGATGCCGCCGACAGGGCAAGCAGCCGCAGGGAGTCCTCTTCGGAAGCCGCCCATAGCAGGGCGATCGAAGAAAACACGAAGAAGGCGAAAAGCGGATCGACATAGGCCAGCCACCCATGGTAGAGCGCCACATCGGAAAACGTCAGGTAGGCGAGCGCAGCGAAAAGCGCGAACGGACTGTCGCCTGAAAACCGCCTTGCCAGCCAGAAGAGCATCCCGCTGCTGCCCAGGGTGGCGAGAACCGAAAGCGCTCGCGTGATGACGAGCACATGCTTCCATCCGGCGCCAGCCGAAAACAGCATGATCAGCCAGTTGAAAAGCGGATTGTGCCTGACATTCGCGCCGTACATGATCTGAACGAGCCACGAATTTTCATGCCACATCTCGATGGAAGAAATCGGGAAAATCGCCTCTTCCCCGACATAATAAAAATGCAGCGCCGGCAGGAAGCTGAGGGCTGCCAGAACACAAAGCAGCCAGAGCCTTTTTTCGAGAGCGCCTTCACTGCGGAACATAGATGCCTTTCCTGTCCGCACCTTCTTTCCAGAATTTCGCGAATATCTTCTCATAGCATGAATAAAGGGCGTGATGCTGGTCTACGAATTCGCCTGCGCTGCAGCCGTATTTCTCGGACTGGCCCGCATCGATGATCGTCACGTTTTCCCGCTTTGCCCATGCATCCAGCACCGCCTTGGTGCGCTCCAAGTCTTCCGAATATCCGGGGAGGGAAAGGAATCTTCTTTCCATGCCGGGAATCAATGGCGGCAGGAAGAAGATGACCCTTCCCCGGGCATTCTTCACTATGTTCGAAAGCGCATCGAGTATGTCAGGATTGGGAATTCCCCTCGAATGCTGCAGCGCCTCGCTGTACTTCGAGCTCGGTATCGTGGCGGCGAGCACGAGGGAAGGGAGCTCCGCATCCGACACCCTATCCAGGTTCGCAAAGGTGGCGCTGCCGTCAAAACGGAAGCCGGTGCAGGTGCCGCGGTACATCGTATCGTAATCCCTCGCCACGGAGCCGTCCGCGCAACGGTAATCCCTGCTGGAAGGCTCGAAGAACATGCTCTCTGCAGATGCCCACTTTTCCTTCGACTTCAATATGCTCCCCAGGACGACGCCGAGGTTCTTTATCCTGGGAAGTGAAAGCGCATCCTTCATTCTCGCGAAAAAGGGAGGGCCGGGCGGCCCTTTTTCGAGCCTGGGCGGAGAAAGATCGGCCGGATTGGACCTGCCCTGCATGTAGATGAAATCCAGCGACCAGTCCAGCGGGATGACGAAATTGACGATATTGGGATAATGGTCCTCGATATACTCGGCCTCCCCGATCACCGAAACCAGGGGATTCCCGGTCTGGGCAAAATTGTAGGCCTTCATCGGGGGAGGCAGCATGTCTGCCCGAACGCCCATCGCGGTCGAAGAGCCGAATATGACCGTATTGATCCCGGGAAGGCGGGCATTGAGGCGAAGCGTCTTGAAAAGACGGGTCGAACTCAGAGGTGGCGCATAGGTAACGCCATGCGTCTCATCCTGCCAGGCGCTGGCCAGAAAGGCCTTCCGCCCTCCGCCCAGATCGTTCTTTTCGAGCTGCATGTTCATCGCGAGAATCGCGAGGATCATGAACCCCGGGATCGAAATGAGCGCGTAAACGTAATGCTTGTGCTTTTCCATTTCAGAACTGGAAGTAAAGGAAGGCTGATTCCTTGTTCATGTTGATGATGGAAAGAAACCCGAGCGCCGCGACGGGAACGGCCCATGCCCAATTCGGCTGCCAGACCAGCCTGGCGGTCTTCTCTTCGGGGAGGTTGAGGGCGGGCTCGAAATTCCCCATGATCCTGTAGATGTTGGGGGCGAACCAGGCGATCGCCAGCAGTATCCATATCCAGTTGACTTCACCACCCGTAACGGGGGTCGCGGTGGTGCCGAAATGCATCCCGTGGGATGCAAGCCATTGCCCGAAAATTCCCCATTTCGGAAGCCAGAAATCCGGAAGGGTGACGCCGTTGAGCCCCATCATTCCCCGCAGGACGGAAAATGCAGAACCCAGATCGTCCGCTCTGAAAAACACCCAAGCCACCACGATTGAAAGGAATGTCGCAGTGCGCCCGAAGAATCTGCCTGCAATGCCCATCTCCGGAAGCCCGAGCCTACCTTTCAAGACATGCCAGCCATGGTTGATCGCGAGATAAATGCCGTGCAGCCCGCCCCAGAACACGAAAGTCCATCCTGCGCCATGCCAGAGCCCGCCAAGCAGCATGGTCGCCATCAGGTTGAAATAGCGCCTTGCCTTCCCCTTCCTGTTTCCGCCAAGCGGAATGTAGAGGTAATCGCGCAGGAAACGGGAAAGCGTCATGTGCCAGCGCCGCCAGAATTCGATGACATTGACCGCCTGGTAAGGAGAATAGAAATTGACCGGAAGGGTGATGCCGAAAAGCCTGGAGATGCCGACAGCCATGTCCGAATAGGCCGAGAAATCGAAATACAGCTGGCAAGTATAAGCCAGCGCGCCGCACCAAGCGTCGACGAAGGAAGGCTCGATCCCGCTCGCATGCGCGCCGAAAACGGGAGCAACATAGCCTGAAATGCCGTCAGCGAGCATCACTTTCTTGAAAAGCCCCACGAAGAAAATTGTCAGGCCGACCGAAAAATTGTCGAATCTCGGCTCGAAGGTGGACTTCCGCTCGAACTGGGGCATCATCTCCTTGTGGTGGAGGATGGGGCCTGCAATCAGATGGGGGAAATAGGTGACGAAAAGCAGATAGTGGATAAAGCGGTATTCCTTCGCCTCTTCCCTGTAAACGTCCAGCAGGTAGGCGATCTGGGTGAAGGTGAAGAAGGAGATGCCGAGCGGCAGCACGATTTTTCCGATCTGCCAGTCCAGCCCGACCAACTGGTCCAGGTTGGAGAGGAAAAAATGGGCATACTTGTAGTAGCCGAGCAGGACCAGGTTGAAGGCCAGCCCCCATACGAGGAGATTTCTTCTCCCTCTGCCGATCGCCGCTCCGAATGCGTAATTGACCCAGATCGAAAACAGCAGGAGCGGAACATAGGCGACATTCCAGCAGCCGTAGAAAACGATGGAGGAAAAGGCGAGCCATCCGGAAGCCATTTCCCTGTGCTTGCCGAGCAGGAAGTAAACGACCAGGGCGCACGGCAGAAACGCGAACAGGAAAAGATGCGAATTGAAAAGCATCAGTCTCCCGCCCCGAAAAACGCCTTCACTGCAGCCGATATCTTCAGAATGTCCTCATCCTCCAGATTGTGGTAGAGCGGCAGCCTTACCAGCCTTTCGCTCAGATCCTCGGTGACTGCCATCGTTCCGTTCACCCTTGCATATTTGATTCCGGCGGGAGCCGAATGCAGCGGCACATAATGGAATACGGCGAGAATGCCCGCTTCCTTCAGGTGGCGGATCAGGCGGCTCCTGGCATCGAGATTTTCCAGGATCAGGTAGAACATGTGGCCGTTGCCTCTTATGCCCGGTCCTTCCCTTCCCGGCAGGCGGCAGAACCCTCTCTCGGCCAGGGGCGAGAGCAGTTCGGCGTAGCGCGAGAAAATGGATCTTCTTCTTTCTATGATTTCCTCGCCATGCTCGAGCTGGGCGTAAAGGAAAGCGCCGATCAGCTCGCTCGGCAGGTAGGAAGAGCCGACATCGACCCAGGTGTACTTGTCGACCTGCCCCCGGAAGAACTGGCTCCGGTTCGTTCCCTTTTCCCGGATGATTTCGGCGCGCCCAGCAAATCGCCCGTCGTTGACGAACAGCGCCCCGCCCTCGCCGCTGATGATGTTCTTGGTCTCGTGAAAGGAGAGGCAGCCGATATGGCCGATCGTGCCGAGATACCTGCCCTTGTATGTCGAGAGCAGCGCCTGGGCGGCGTCCTCGATGACAACCAGATCGTGGCGTTGCGCGATTTCCATGATTCTGTCCATTTCGCAGGCGATCCCCGCATAATGGACTGCGACGATGGCGCGGGTTCTTTCGGTGATCGCCGCCTCGATCAGGGTCTCGTCGATGTTGAGGGTGTCCTGGCGGATGTCGACGAAAACCGGGACAGCCCCCCTCAGCACGAAAGCATTGGCAGTGGAGACGAAAGTATAGGAAGGCATGATCACTTCGTCTCCCGCCTCGAGACCGCAGAGCAGGGCGGCGATTTCGAGGGAGGCCGTGCAGGAATGCGTCAGCAGCGCCTTGCCCGTGCCCAGCTTTTGCTCGAACCAGGCATGGCATTTCTTGGTGAATTCGCCGTCGCCCGCGAGGTGGCCCCTGGCATGCGCCTCGGCAATATAGGTCAGCTCCTTGCCCGTCATGTAAGGCTTGTTGAAAGGGATCATGGTTTCCTCGCCACAGTCAGTAAAGACCCGCCGAAAGGCGGATGAATGTTCATTCTGATCAGCCCCGCCTCGACATTCATGATCGATTCGCAAAGCGCATTCGCTCCCCTGCCCAGCCTCAATTCGGACATCGGGTCGGTCGGCGCCTGCTTGGCCACAAGGCGAGAAATCATCATGAGGGGGAAAAGCAGGGAAACGAAGGAAGTCGCCAATTCCACCCTGAATCCCGCTCTTTTCAGCTTGCCGGTCAATTCGCTTTTCGTGTAGCGCCTCACATGGCAGGCCGCTACGTCCTGCTGGCTCCACATGAAAGGATGCTGGGGCACCGTCAGCATGATCCCTCCCCCCGGCTTCAATGCGGCATATATCTGCCCGAGCACCGCTTCGTCTTCTTCGACATGCTCCAGCACGTCGAAAGCGCCGATCACGTCATATTCCTCCCTGAAAGGCATGCGTCTCGCATCCATCTGGATCAGTTCGGTGTTTCCAACCCGGCGGGCGGCGAATCCGAGCCCGGAAACATCGATCTCGCTGCCCTGCAACTTCATTTCCGGATGAGCGCGCCTGAGGCCGGAAAGCACGTAGCCCGTGCCGCATCCCACTTCCATGAAACTCGAAGCGCCCGGAAAATGCCGATCGAGCGCCCAAAGGATCAGCCTGTTCCTTCCCCTGAACCAGAAGTTCTTTGCTTCCAGCTCCGCAAGTTCGGCAAAATAGCCCGACCTGAATCCCTCGTTGCTCGTGGCAAGGGCTGGCGAAAACGCGGGGAATCCGTCGATTCTCGCGACCTTCCAGCCGCAGGAGGGGCAGCACCACTCATCCGTCACAGCGCCTGTGCAGTCGGGGCATACTTTCAACCCTGACTCCCTATGGCGAGCCCCAGCACGACGAGCACGATCCCGGCAACTTTGAGCGCCGTGATCGCTTCGCCGAAAAAGACATTGCTGAGCAGGATCACCAGCACGAAGGCGAGGCTCATGAAGGGATAGGCATGCCCGAGCTGCAGCTTGGTCATCGCCGCCATCCAGGTGACCGAGGCGAGAAATGCAGCCAGGAACGCGCTCAGCACCCATGGATTCAGGACGAGATGGAAAAGGAATTTCAGCTTCTCGGCGGGGTCAAGTGGCAGCGTCCCCGCCTTCAGCACCTGCCACTTGATGACGATCTGGCCGTAGACGGTCAGCAGGATCGTGAAAAGGACGTAGAGATAGCTCATTTCACCAGCAGATGATAGACGTCGGCAGCCTTCCCGAACCTGAAACCCAGGGAGGCATAAAGATTCAGCGCAGCGAGATTGGAGGCGGAGATCGAGCTGCTGATCTCCGCCACCCCCCTTCCGAAGATTTCCTTGCAGGCGGCACTCCAGAGATATTTGCCGTATCCCCTTCCCCGAAAATTCTGGCCCATGGCATGAAGAACGAGGCAGCTTCCCGAAAAAGCGACGAATCCCGCCAGTTCCTCCTTGCAATAAAGCCCGAGAACCCTGCCTTCATTATGGAGCGATTCCAGCCATCTGTCGTAGCGCAGATCGGCAAGATCGCGATCCAAATTGAAATCCCGGTGGAAGCGGCCGTGCGAGAAAGCACCATGGCAGATTTCCAGCAATGCCGCCATCGATGCGCCTGGCATTGCACGAAAATCCTCGTGCTCGAAGAACCTGAATCCTTCCCGAGTGCAATGGGGCTCAATCAGGGTATCGCAATAATAAAAGCCGCATTCGTGGAGCATCCGCTTGTCTGCGAGCGGGTCGATTTTGACCGTGTAATGCCCGGGCTGACGCAAAGCCAGGGCAAAATCCTCTTCCGCAAGCCCGGTGATCTCGAATGTCGGCATGCCGAAAACGGCCTTGTCCCAGGGGGTTTCCTCAATGCCCATCGAAAGTCTTGTGGTTGATGATGTAAAGGGGGCGCCTTTTCGCCTCGTCGAAAGCCTTTCCGAGATAGATGCCGATCACGCCCAATATCGAGATGACGATTCCGCCCAGAAAATAGAGGGACACGATCAGGCTGCTCCAGCCGGTTATCGGGGAACCGTAGCGCAGGGCATGATAAATGATGTACATGCCGTAAAAAAAGGACAGCGATGAAATCAGAAAGCCGAAGCGTATCGAAAGCCGCAACGGCTTGTCCGAGTAAGCAATGATGGTTTCGCTGGCAAGCTTCCAGAGCTTGGCGAAAGTGTAGGTCGATCCGCCCTCGAAGCGCTCTGCATGCTGCACGTCGATCGAAGTAGAGGGAAAGCCCATCCAGCTGACGAGCCCTCCGAAGAAGCGCAACTGCTCCCTCATCTGCCTGAAATTCTCGACCACCTTCCTGGAGACGATCCTGAAATTGCCGACCTGCCCGTCGTATTCCATGTCCGCAAGATAGCTAAACAGCTTGTAGAACGCCCAGGACATGAGGCGCTTTCCCGGCGGATCCTCACGCTTTCCGCGACGGGCCAGAACGATCTCGAAACCTTCCTGCGCCCTGGCGTAGAGTCTGGGAATCTCCTCGGGCCTGTCCTGAAGGTCGCAGTCCATGACCACCACCCAGTCCCCCGTGGCATGGTCGAGCCCCGCCGTGATCCCGTAATGCTGGCCGAAATTGCGGCTGAATTGGATGCCCCGCACCCTCGGGTCTCTCTTCGCCAAGGCGGCGATCGTGTCCCAGGAGCGGTCCCCTCCGCAATCCTCGACCAGAATGATCTCGAAGTCCGGGCTGATCGGCTCGATCGCCGCCTTCAGCCGGGCATAGAGTTCATCGAGGCAATTCTCCGCCTTGTAGACCGGGATCACCACGGAAAGATGCGGCATCAGTGCTCCCCCTTTTGGGATTCGGACGCATGAGAAAAATAGAGGGCGAGCCCCACCAGCGCGATGGCGCCGCCCAGGTAGAGCAGATCGAGGGGCGTCGCGATTTCGACCTTGATCGCCTCCTTGAAGAGCGTCACGATCAGAATCATCAGGATCACCTTGGCGAGCCTCGCCTTCAAATCGTCCAGGCTCTCGATCACGAGTATCCGGCTCGATCTCGCCTCCCCCTTTGCCTCGTCGATGTCGCTGATGAAAAGCTCGTAGAGTCCCAGCGAGAAAATCAGCATCACGGTGGCGAGGAGATAGCCGTCCACCACTTCGACGATATGGGTGATGGTGTCCTCGTGCAATGCCTTCCTCGCAGCCACGGTCATGTCCGGATCGGCATAGTGGACGACATGCGCGACGAGATAGACGACGTCCACGGTTGCCATGTAGAACATGGCAAAGCCCGCGATCATGCTCGCCACCACGGCAAATAACACGACATGGCGGCTGCGCCAAAGCGCAGCCTCGAAAAGCCTCTCAAGCAGCTTCATCTGTCACCCCCTCGGGGATTCGTATTGTATCCGGTAGAGCCTGGCATAGATGCCGTCCATTTCGAGCAGTTCCGCGTGCCTGCCGACCTCCATTATCCTGCCCTTCTGCATCACGACGATCCTGTCGGCATTTTCTATGGTCGAGAGCCGGTGTGCGATGACTATCGTGGTCCGGCCCTGCATCAGGGTCTCGAGCGCAGCCTGGACATGCTTCTCGGATTCCGAGTCGAGCGCCGAAGTCGCCTCGTCCAGGATCAGAACGGGCGCATCCTTGAGCAGCGCGCGCGCGATGCCGAGCCTCTGGCGCTGTCCGCCTGAAAGCTTCACGCCGTTCTCGCCGATCAGCGTATCCATTTCTTGCGGCATTTCTGCGATGAAATCCAGCGCATGGGCGGCCCTTGCCGCCGCCTCGATTTCCTCCCGGCTCGCTCCTCCCATCTTGCCGTAGGCGATATTGGCCGCGACCGTGTCGTTGAACAGCACCACGTTCTGGCTCACGAAGGCGATGTTGTCGCGCAGGCTTTCCAGCGAAAGATCGCGGATATCGTGCCCGTCCAGCAGAATCCTGCCCCCGGTGGGATGATAGAAGCGCGGAATCAGGTTGGCAAGGGTGCTTTTCCCGCTCCCCGAAGAGCCGACGAGCGCAAGCGTCTCGCCCGGAGAAACTGCCAGGCTGAAATGATCCAGCGCCAGCCTGGACTCCCCTCCGTAGGAAAAGCTCACTTCGTCGAACACAAGCTCCCCCATGGCACTTTCAAGAACAGCCGTTCCGGTGTCAGGCTCGGCCTCCTCGTCGATCAGCCCGAATATGCTTTCGGCTGCCGCGAGGCCCTTCTGCAGGTGTTCGCTCATGCCGGTGATGCGCTTCATGGGAGCGGTCAGCATCAGCATCGCCATGATGAACGACACGAAACCGCCGACGGTGGTCTTGTCGGCAGTCGACTGAAGGATGGCGAGATAGACGATCACGGCAAGGGATACGGCTGCGATCATCTGGACGATGGGCACGTTTGCCGCAGCAGCAGCGGACTGCTTCATGTTGTACCGCCTCACCCGGTTGGCGCTCTCGAAAAACCGCCTGGCTTCGTATTCCTGCCCGCCGTAGAGCTTGACCACGGGATTGCACTCTATTCCCTCTTCGAGCACCTGCGTGATCTCGCCCATGGCGCGCTGGGTATCGCGGCTCGACTGCCTGAGCCGCCTGCTGAGCGTCCTGATCACGAAAGCGATGAGCGGGGCCATGACCAGGGAGAGCAGGGTGAGCATCCAGTTGAGGTAGAAAAGCCAACCGAGCAGGCCTGCTATGGTCAGCGTATCCTTCACCGAAATCAGCACCACATTGGTCGCCGCGAGCGTCACCTGGGTGACGTCGAAGGTCAGCTTCGAGATCAGGTTGCCGCTGACATGGTCGTCGAAATAGGCGGTGGGCAGCCTGATCAGCTTGCCGAACATGTCCACCCTGAGATCCATCACCAGCTTGTTCCCGACCCAGTTGATGGCGTAGGCGCCGGTGAAATTCGCCACTCCCCTCACCAGGAAAAGCAGAATAATCAGGACGGGAATGAGGTGAATGAGGGCCTTGTCCTTGCCCACGAATCCGCCGTCGAGCATCGGCTTCATCATGGCGGGCAGGGCGGGCTCGGTCGCAGCGACCACGATGATGCTGACCACCGAAATCAGGAAAACCTTCCAGTGGGGCAGGACATAGCGGATCAGTCGCCGGTACAGCGTCAGGCTGTCTATCGTTTTTTGCGTCAATCCCAATCCTTGCCGGAAAACTGGACATTATGAGTCATACGCACAAGCCGGTCAAAATGCGAACACTTAAGGGGAATATAAGAATTCCCTTGTATCATTCGAACCGTACCTCCCCCTTTCACCCGCGCTGGTCGCGGGTGTTTTTTTGCCCGCAGGCGCACCTAAGGAACCACTGATTTATTCCCACGCGGTCGCGACGCGACTTTGCGAGATGAGATTCGAGGCGCGCGGCGAAGTCGAATGGTTATTCCATTCGCGAGCCGCGTAACAAAGAAGATCGCCCGCAAAGCCCCGTCCCAATCGGGTTGCGTCAAAATCGAGCGCTCGCCTTGTCGCGCTCCTTGATGTCGTAGGCCCGGCTACGATCTGCGTCGCGCTTCGCGCGATCATCTCGATTTTCTCAGCAACGCGATCTGCGTGGGAATAAATCAGTGGTTCCTTAATGGTCTCGTAAGATTGACGGCGTAGCATACGAACCGTATCTCCTCCATTTGGCCCGCGCCTGTCGCGGGCTTTTTATTTGTAGGACAGGACCGGGGCGAGCCACTTCTCCATGACCCCGATTTCCATCCCCTTCCTTCTCGCGTAATCCTCGACCTGGTCGCGATCCACCTTTCCGGTCGCGAAATAGGCGGATTCGGGATGGGAGAAATAGAATCCGCTCACCGAAGATGCCGGAAACATCGCGAAACTTTCGGTGAGCGATATGCCCGCACCTTTTTCGGCATCGAGCAGCCTGAAAAGCGCCTCCTTTTCCGTGTGGTCCGGGCAGGCAGGATATCCGGGAGCGGGTCTGATGCCGCGGTATTTTTCCTCGATCAATGCCTGATTGTCGAGGTTTTCTCCGGCTGCATAACCCCAGAACTCGCGCCTCACCCGCATGTGCAGATGCTCCGCGAAGGCTTCGGCAAGCCTGTCTGCGAGCGCCTTGAGCAGAATGCCGTTGTAGTCGTCGTGCGCCTCCTCGAATGCCTTGAGTCTCGTCTCGATGCCGATCCCCGCGGTCACTGCGAAGGCGCCGATGTAATCCTTCACCCCCGATTCCTTGGGCGCGATGAAGTCGCCGAGACAGAGGTTGGGCCTGCCCGGCGGCTTCACCATCTGCTGCCTGAGGTTGTGGAAAACCATCGCAACCCCGGCCCTCGATTCGTCGGAATAAATCTCGATGTCGTCGGACTCCACGCTGTTGGCCGGGAAAAGACCGAAAACGGCGTTGGCCGTCAGCCATTTTTCCCGGATGATCCTGTCCAGCATCGTCTGCGCATCCGCGAACAGGCTTCTCGCTTCCTCCCCGACGACTTCGTCCTCCAGTATTTTCGGATAGCGCCCGGCGAGCTCCCAGGTCTGGAAGAAGGGCGTCCAGTCTATGTTCTTGGCGATTTCTTCCAGAGGATAGTCCTTCAGCACCCTGATTCCCAGGAAAGCCGGGGCGGGCGGAACATAATGCGTCCAGTCGGTCTTGAGTCCGTGCCGCCTCGCCTCGGCACAGGAATGATGCGGCCCCTGCCCCTTCTTTCCCTTGTGAAGCTGCCTCACCTTCTCGTAGTCCGCCTTGACTCCAGCCACATAATCGTCCTTCAGGGTATCGCTCAGCAGATTGCTGCAAACCCCGACCGCGCGCGAGGCGTCGGTCACATAGACCGTGGCGCCGCTGTATCCGGGTTCGATCTTGACCGCAGTGTGCACCCGGGAAGTCGTGGCGCCCCCGATCAGCAGCGGAATGGTGAAGCCTTGGCGCTCCATTTCGCTCGCGACATGGGCCATTTCCTCGAGCGATGGCGTGATCAGGCCGGAAAGCCCGATGATGTCGGCCCCGACTTCGCGGGCGGTCTGCAGGATCTTCTCGCAGGGCACCATCACGCCCAGATCGACGACCTCGTAATTGTTGCACTGCAGCACGACGCCGACGATGTTCTTGCCGATGTCGTGCACGTCTCCCTTGACGGTGGCCATCAGGATCTTTCCCTTGGCCTGCTGCGCCCCGCTTTTTTCCGCCTCGATGAAGGGAATCAGGTAGGCCACCGCCTGCTTCATGACCCTGGCGCTTTTCACGACCTGGGGCAGGAACATCTTTCCGGAACCGAACAGATCCCCGACCACGTTCATGCCGTCCATCAGCGGCCCCTCGATCACGCTGATCGGGCGATCCGCGGCAAGCCTCGCCTCCTCGGTGTCCTCCACGATGTAGGTCGTGATGCCCCGCACCAGGGCATGGGTGAGCCGCTCGCCGACCGGCGCGTTGCGCCAGGCGAGATCCTCCACCCGGGTTTTTCCCTGCCCCTTCACGCTTTCCGAAAATTCGACGAGCCGTTCCGTCGCATCTCCCCGGCGATTCAGGATCACGTCCTCAACGCGCTCGAGAAGCGCTTCCGGAATGTCCTCGTAGACGCCGAGCTGTCCCGCGTTGACGATCCCCATGGTCATTCCCGCCTTGACCGCGTGGTACAGGAAAACGGTATGAATCGCCTCTCTCACCGGCTCGTTTCCGCGGAACGAAAAGGAGACGTTGCTCACCCCGCCGCTCACCTTGGCAAAGGGCAGCGTGTTCCGGATGATGCGCGTCGCCTCGATGAAATCGACGGCATAGTTGTTGTGCTCCTCGATTCCCGTCGCAACCGCGAAAATATTGGGATCGAAAATGATGTCTTCGGGAGGAAATTCCAATTCCCGGGTCAGCATGTGGTACGAACGGGTGCAGATTTCGACTTTCCGCTCCCGTGTGTCGGCCTGTCCCTTTTCGTCGAAAGCCATGACGATCACCGCGGCCCCGTAACGCCTCGCGAGCTTCGCCTGACGCCTGAAGGACTCCTCGCCCTCCTTCAGGCTGATCGAATTGATCACGGGCTTGCCCTGTATGCACTTGAGGCCCGCCTCGATGACCTCCCATTTCGAGGAATCGACCATGATCGGAACGCGGCTGATATCGGGTTCGGACGCGATCAGGTTGAGGAAAGTCACCATGGCGCGCCCGGAATCGAGCATCGCCTCGTCCATGTTGATGTCGATGATCTGCGCCCCGTTCTCAACCTGGGTTCTCGCGACGTTCACCGCTTCCGCGTATTCCCCGTTCAGGATCAGCCTCGCGAACATCTTCGATCCTGTGACGTTGGTGCGCTCGCCGACATTCACGAAGAGCGAATCCTCCCCGATGTTGAAAGGCTCCAGTCCGGCGAGCCGGCATTTTTTCTCGATTGCCGGAATTTTCCTGGGCGCCACGTCAGCCACCGCATCGTGGATCGCCCTGATGTGCGCGGGAGTCGTTCCGCAGCACCCCCCGACGATGTTGAGAAAGCCGCTCCGCGCGAATTCCCGGATGAGCCCTGCCATGTATTCCGGGCTCTGGTCGTATTCGGCGAATTCGTTGGGAAGCCCGGCATTGGGGTGGGCGCTCACATGCACGCTTGAAACCCTGGAAAGCTCCTCCACATAAGGCCTCAGCTCCTTCGCCCCGAGGGCGCAGTTGAGCCCTATGGAAAGCGGGTTGCAATGGGAGACGGAATTCCAGAATGCCTCAGTGGTCTGCCCCGAAAGCGTCCTGCCGCTCGCATCCGTGATGGTTCCCGAAATCATGATCGGGAGCCGAACGTTATGGGTTTCGAAATAGCTCTCGATGGCGAAAAGGGCAGCCTTGCAGTTGAGGGTATCGAAAACGGTCTCGACCATCAGGACGTCCGCGCCGCCTTCGACCAGCCCGCCTATCGCCTCCAGGTAGGCATTGACGAGTTCGTCGAAGGTGACGTTCCTGAAGCCGGGATCGTTCACATCCGGGGAAATCGAAGCCGTCCGGTTGGTGGGTCCGAGAACCCCTGCCACGAATCTCGGCTTGTCCGGCGTGGCGTATTTTTCGGCGGCCTGCTTCGCCAGGCGCGCCCCGGCATAATTGAGCTCGCGAACCAGGTGCTCCATGCCGTAATCGGCCATGGCGATCGAGGTCGCGTTGAAGGTGTTGGTTTCGAGTATGTCTGCCCCCGCATCCAGGTAGGCCTCGTGGATGGCGCCGATCACCTCCGGCTTCGTGATCGAAAGCAGGTCGTTGTTGCCCTTGAGATCCCTCGGAAAATCGGCGAAGCGCTCCCCCCGGTAATCGGCCTCGGTCAACTTGTAGGTCTGGATCATCGTCCCCATGGCGCCGTCCAGGACGAGAATCCGCCGCGCCAGAAGGGAGGAAAGAAGCGCTTCGCTCATGTACATCCTCAGGTGTTTTGCTGCCGGCATTTTAACATACCCCCGGGAGCGCTATAATCTTCCGACGACCATCCTAGGAAAACCATGAAATCGCTCAATCCGCAGGAAGCCTTCCAGTTCCTGAAAAACAACCCGAACGCGGTGCTCGTCGACGTGCGCAGCGAAATCGAGTTCCTGTTCGTCGGACATCCCGTAGGTTCCATCCATGTGCCCTGGAACGACGGCCCGGACTGGGAAATCAATCCGGACTTCGTGGCTCATGTGAAGAAAATCGCCAACGAGGCCCGCCCGGTTCTGCTGATCTGCAGAAGCGGGGTGCGCTCTCTGGAAGCCGGGAAGGCGCTGAAGGAAGCCGGCTTCAGGGAAGTGTACAACGTGCGGCACGGCTTCGAAGGCGATCTGGATGAATCCCACCACAGAAGCAGCCTGAACGGATGGCGCCACGACGGGCTGCCGTGGGAACAATGCTGAATTCCCGCACCCTCCCGGTCGTTCTCCTGATGCTCGCCGGAAGCGCGCATGCCGGCGACTACGAAATCGCTTCAAACATGCAAAAAGCCGGCGCGGAAGAACTCGCCCTCGCCTTCATGCAGGAGCATCCCCCGGCCAAACCCGATCCGAAATGGAATTCGCTCGAAATCAGTCTGCTTTCCAAAACCGGCAAGAACGACCAGGTGCTCGATCTCGCGAAGCAGTTGCCCTTCTCCAAGGAAAATGCAATGCTCGCGGTCCAATCCGCATTCGCTCTCGAAAAGCCCGCTCTTGCCCGGGACTGGCTCGCCCAATTGATCTGGAAGGGGAGCCTTTCCAAAATCGAGCTGAGGCAGGCAAGGCTTCGGGTCATCGAGAGTCTCGTCATGGAAAAGGACGGCAAGAGTGCCTATTACGCGATGCTGCGCTTCGACCAGGACTACCATCCCGTATCCGGTGCGGAAGCGGACAATCTCGTGGACGGGCTGCGCTCCCTGGGAATGACCCAGGATGCCGTTCCCTGGCTGGTCCTGCTCGACGACGAGGATCCCGTGAAAATCAGGGCTGAACTCGAAGCAGGCCTGATCGATCCGGGAGTCGCGATCAAGTCTGCGCAAGGGAACATCGGGATCCTGCTGGCCGCATCGAAAATGAAGCTCGACCCTTCAGTTGAAATCTCGACCCTCGAAGCGCTTCTGGCTGCAGGCAGGATTTCCCCCGCAGCATTGTGGAAGAGCTACCAGGACCATGCAATCGAATTTTCCAACCGATATGCGCTCCTGCAGGGAAGCTCCTGGTTCGGCCCGATCACCAAGATCGCCGACCCTTATGCCGCGAGATCGCTGCTCGCCTACCTCGCAGACCATGAGAAGGATGCCAGAGACAGGGCGATTTCCCTCCTCATCGACTCCCTGAAGGATGAGCCGAAGGTCGCGCTGAACCTGTTTGCGAACGCTCCCGATCTTTCGCCCCAGGCGAAGCATGTCCTGGGGAAAATGGCCTTCGGAAGCGGCGATTACGCATCCTGCGTCAAGTTCTGGGACGGTCTTGCCCTGCAAAAAGACGAACCCATCGACCTTGCGCAGGCCTGGCTGAAGACGGGGCAAACCGGGAAAGCCTCGGCCGTTCTCGGCGAATATCTCAAGGGGGCGAAGACGCTCGCCCCGGGCGCCTCCGGCAACATCCTTTCCCTGCTCGAAAACATGGTTTCCGCGAAGGCGCCTGCATCGAAAGACCTGCTCGACAGCCTGCTTACCCTGACGGACGGCAAGGCGAAGCGCGAAGCATTGATGCTGCTCGGCCAGGTTTCGACCGATCCGAAGCGGGCTGCCGCCTATTATTTCGAAGCGTCCATGGGGAAAAAGGACGATCTCGCCAGGAAGGCGAGCATGCTGTGCATCGAGAGCCTGAAGCAGGCGGGATTTGCCGGCGACGCGAAAGCCCTTGCGGAAAAATCGAAATGAAATTCGAGACGAGGATGCCCGCCCCCTTCGGAGTCCTCGGAATCCTTGTCGAAGACGGCTGCCTTGCCAGAATCGAATTCCTGAAATCCGGCACTTTTCTTCTCCCCCCTTCTGACCCCGTTTCGGAGGCGCTCTGCCGCCAGATCGAAGCCTATTTTTCGGACCCGGAATTCGCAATCGAAATTCCCCTGAAGCTGCGCGGCACGCCTTTCCAGAAAAAAGTCTGGGCGAAAATCTCGCAAATACCGCGGGGAAGAACCCGGCAATATGGGGAAATCGCAAACGACCTGAATTCCGCCCCCCGCGCGGTGGGGCAGGCATGCGGCTCGAACCCGGTTCCCATCGTGATTCCCTGCCACCGCGTCGTCTCCAGAGCCGGTCTCGGCGGATTCATGCATCACGGCGAGGGAGAGCCGCTTTCCATCAAGCGCTGGCTCCTCGACCATGAGTCGGATTGACCTTCTCGACGAATTCTGCGACTCGCTCTGGCTGGAAGACGGCCTTTCCAAAAACACCCTGGAGAGCTACCGGAGCGATCTGAAGCAGTTTTCCCGGTGGCTCGAAAAGCAGGGCAGGCATCTTCTGGAGGCCGACCGCGCCCTGCTGCTCGACTTTCTCGCCCACCAATCCGACAGGAAAGCCTCGACCACCAGCCGGGAGCTCTCCAGCCTCAAGCGCTTTTTCCAGTTCGCATTGACCCGAGGAAAGATCGCCCGCGACCCGACCCTCGAAATCGATTCTCCCAGGCTCGCCAGAGGCCTGCCGAAAAGCCTGTCGGAAGCCGACGTGGAGCAGCTCCTCCATGCCCCGGCAGTCGAAGAATCCGCCGGCCTCAGGGACAGGGCGATGCTGGAAGTGCTTTATGCGAGCGGGCTGCGCGTCTCCGAGCTGGTGGGACTCAGGCTTTCCCAGGTAAGTCTCGACATGGGGGTGGTCAGGATCAGCGGAAAAGGGGGAAAGGAGCGCCTGGTGCCTTTGGGGGAGGAGGCGCTCGACTGGATCGGTCGCTACCTGAAGGCTTCCCGCCCCGCACTATTGAAAGGCAAGAAGAGCGATGCCGTCTTCGTCACGGCAAGGGGCGCTGCAATGAGCCGCCAGGCATTCTGGCACCTCATCAAGCGTCACGCGGCCAAAGCGGGCATCACGAAGCCCGTCTCCCCGCACACCCTGCGCCACGCCTTCGCCACGCACCTGCTGAATCACGGCGCGGATCTCAGGGTGGTGCAGATCCTGCTGGGGCACTCCGACATTTCGACTACCCAGATCTATACCCATGTCGCCAGGGAGCGGCTCAAGTCCCTGCACGAGAAGCATCATCCCAGGGGCTAGTTAACGCTCAAGTGACCGCACCCGCTTCGCCGGTGTGTTCCTGGATTCTGGCCTTGATCTCGTCCGATTTAAGCGGATCGATTCCCAGGGACTGCCACTCCTTGTCGGCAATGTCCCCAAAAACCGGTTCGGCAATCCCGAAGGCGGGCAGCAGTTTTTCTGCCAGGTTGACCATGGCGACCAGCGGTTGCACGGCTGACGCCCGATGATCGTCCGGGGCATGATGGTATTTCAACACCGTGACGATGGATTCTGGCAGGGTCCAGTGACGCCCAAGTTCCGCACCCAGTTCGCCGTGGCTCAAATCCAGCATTTCCGCCTCAACCTCTCCTGCCGGGCGTTCCGGTTCTGCGGCAAGAATTGCATGAAATTGATCGCTGAGCCCGGGGTCGATATGCGCCAAGACCAGAAAACCAATGTCGTGCAGCAATCCCGCAAGGTAGATTTCATCATCCGGAGGACGATGGCCATTCGGCATGAAACGGGCCAGGGTATCCATCGCCATGCCAACAGCCAGACTATGCTGCCACAACCCCCGTATATCGAGGAGCCCGGGCGGTTTTCTGACCAGGGATGTCATCATGGAGAAACCCAGAGCAACCATCTTGACGCGCTTGATTCCGAGCAATGCGGCCGCATCGTGCAGCGTCAGTATCTTCCGGCCAGTACCAAATAACGGAGAATTGGCCAGTCCAATAATCCTGGACAGGATGGCGGGATCCTTTCTGATCAATTCGATTAGCGCCCGTTCGCCCTCATCGGTGGTGATCTTCAGCGACAGAATTTCCCGCGCGATGTTTGGTATTGCGGGCAGGGTACCCAGATGGGAAAGTGCCTGCCTCAGGTTTGCAGGGGAATTCACAAATGTCCTTTCGGGGTATCGCCTTCGAGAGCTGTCTGGCTCATTCTCCAGTCCGCCAGTTCGTCAGCCGGCATCGGACGGGCGATGCCGAATCCCTGCCCGGCATCGCAGCCCATATCGAGCAATGCCTGGTAATGTTCCATGGTCTCAATCCCTTCAGCCACGGTCTGGCGATTGAATGCCTCGGCCAGAGCGACGATCCCCTGGACGATGGCCATGTCCCCCCGGTCTTCCAGCATGTTACGCACGAAGGACTGGTCGATCTTGAGCACGTCGACCGGCAGGTTTCTGAGGTAGGCCAGGGATGAATAGCCGGTGCCGAAATCATCCAGCGCAAAAGACACGCCGAATTTGCGGCATGCCCCGATGACTTCGTTCACCCTGAAAAAGTCCGCGAGTGCAGCAGTTTCCAGAACCTCGATCTGGAGCCTGGCATGCGGGATGCCGGGATACTTCGCGAGCTGCTGCCGCAGCTTTTCCACAAAGCGCGAAGACTCAAGATGATAGGCCGAGATATTGACGCTGACCTCGATATCCAGCCCGCCCCGCCTCCATTTATCGAGCTGCTCCAGCGCGGAGGTGACCACCCAGTCGCCCATATCGATATCGATCTCCGAATTCTCGATAGGGTGAAGAAACTCCGCAGGCAGCAACAAGCCCCGTTCCGGATGCCGCCACCGGATCAGGGCCTCGGCTCCAATCAATTCCTGGGTGCGCAAGTCTATCTTGGGCTGGTAAAACAGCTCGAATTCTCCCTGCTCCAGTCCACGGCGGACGCTTCCCACGAATTCGTTATGGCTATGCGCGCGCAAATCCATTTCCGGGTCGTAAATGTGAAAGCGGTTCTTGCCCGATTGTTTCGCCACGTACATGGCCTGATCGGCGTGGCGCAACAGGGTATCGGGATCTTCATCGTCGAGCGGATAGAGGCTGACCCCGATGCTCGCCCCCAGTACCAGCGCGTCGTTCTTGGCGGAAACCGGCTGGGCTATCGTGGCAAGCAGGCGCTCAAGAGTCGTCACGCATTCTTCGCCCTGCTCAAGACCCGAGAGCAGCACCACGAATTCGTCCCCACCCAGGCGGGCAACGGTATCCCCCCCCCGGATGGTGTTCCCGATGCGATGTGCCATCTCGATCAGCACCTGATCGCCCGCCTCGTGACCCAACGTATCGTTGACGGACTTGAAGCCGTCGAGATCGAGATAGCAAACCGCCAGCATGTTCTGATCGCGTGCCGCCTTGGCGATCGCCTGCCTCATGCGGTCGGCCAGCAGCGTCCGGTTGGGAATGCCCGTCAGCGCATCGTAATGGGCGATGCGGCTGAGCTCGGCCTCATGCTCTTTCAGATAATTGATATCCGAGAACACCCCGACATGGCGCTGAATTTTGCCTTTGTCGTCGCAGATAAGCGAAATCGAAAGCAGTTCTGCGTAGATCTCGCCGGACTTGCGCCGGTTCCATATCTCGCCGCGCCAGGTGCCTTGCTGCTTCAGCGATTGCCACATCTCGGCATAAAACGCCTTGTCCTGGCGCCCAGAACTCAGCAACCGGGGGGTTTTGCCGATAACCTCTTCGCGAGCATAACCGGTAATACGAGTGAAGGCCGGGTTGACGTCCGTGATGGCATTATCCGCATCGGTGATCACGATTGCTTCCTGGCTGTTGTCGAACACGCTGGCATTGATGCGCAGTATTTCTTCGGCATGCTTGCGCTCGGTGATGTCTCTGGCAATTTTGGAAGCGCCGATAACCTTGCCCCTGTCATCCAGAATGGGGCAGATAGTGATGGTAACGTCAATCAACCGACCATCCTTGCGAACGCGCACCGTTTCGTATTGATCGATACTTTCACCGCGCGAGATGCGGGCAAGCACCTCGGATTCTTCATCAAGGAAATCCACGGGAACCAGCATCTGTATCGGACAACCGATTGCCTCTTCCGCCTTGTAGCCGAAAACTCTTTCGGCACCATGGTTCCAGCTGTTGATAATGCCTGTCAGCGATTTGCTGACAACCGCCTCATCCGTGGATTCTATGATGGCTTTAAACTTCCTCAACTCCAGTTCATTTCGCTTGCGCTCGGTGATGTCTCGCGACGAGCAGAACGATACGGGCTTGCCGTCCAGTTCGAGCAACATGTAGCTGACCTCGGCATCGAAAATACTGCCATCCTTGCGCCTGTGGCGGGTTTCGATCTGGGTACGGGCATGCCCTCCGACAGGTCTGGCAAACAGGGCCTTGAATGCTCCCGCAAGCTCGGTGCCGTCGAGTTCGACTTCCCAGCAGGAGACATTCATGCCGATCGCCTCGTTCCGTTCATAGCCCAGCATGGCGCAGAATGAGTCGCTGGCCTCGATGAGGTTGCCCTCTGCATCGAGTATGTGAATGCCGTCGCTGGCGTTGCGCAGCAGCGTACGGTTCTTCAGACTCTCCCTTTCCAGGGACAGTTGCGCCGCCCGCCCGCGCAATGTCTCTATCCCGTAGGACAGATCCTGGGCGAGCGTTTCCAGCAATGTCACTTCTTCCGGCACAAAGGCATTCGGTTCCGCCGAATAGGCGGAAAATATGCCCAAAATCCGGTTGTCGACCACAAGGGGGATTGCGATGACCGATCGAACGCCGCGCCTTGCGATTGCCTCGCGCCAGGGAACCGAGCCGGGATCGTTTTGAAAATCCTGATGGAAGACCGTGGCGCCCGTTCTGATTGCAACCCCGCCCGGCCCTTGCCCCAGTTCGTCATCGGCCCAACTGATTCTTACATTCTCCAGATAGCCTTCCTCATATCCGGATGACGCGACCACGCGAACGGATTTTGCATCGTCCTGTTCGGCATATCCCACCCATGCCATCAGGTAGCCTCCGGTTTCCACCGAAAGCCGGCAAATTTCCGAGAGCAATTCCTGCTCGTTCCCGGAACGAACCAGCAGCCCATCGCTTTCGCTCAGAAACTTGTGCGCACGGGCAAGCCGATCCCGGGCTTTTTCAGACAGCTTGCGCTCGGTGATGTCGCGAGACAGCATCATAAAGCGTTTGCCGCGCACACCCCTGTCGGCCTTGGCCGCCACGGAAAGTTCAAACCATCTCTCCCCCTGAGGCAGACCGATCCGAATAACCTGGCCGTGAGAATAGCCGTTTTCCGCTGCATCCCTGAGCGCAGCCATAACGGTATTGGCCGCATCCCGCGGCAGCATTTCGTCAACGGTATGGCCAAGCAGCGTTTCTTTTTGCGCAGCAAGCAAATCCGGATCGTGGGCCCAGATATTAAAATACTCTCCGTTCTCGCCCAGATCGAACAACAGGTCCGGAATGGCTTGCATGGTCGCTTCCAGATCGCCATATAAATCTTGCAATGCCTGTTTGCTGGCAATCAGTTCATGGTTCAAGTCCAGGGCAAGCTGGATGGAGCGCCTGCGCCCACTCACCAGCAGCCAGGTGATCAGGGTGATCAGCAGGCTGACAAAAATGCCGCCGCCGGCAATCCAGTCGGGTTGCTTGCTGTCGATTCGGGATGCCATCGCCGGCAGCGAGGCAATCCGCATCGTCCATCCGCGTCCGTCAATTTCCAGATGCCGGGTCAATATAAAGCGCGAGCGGGGTTGGCTGCCTGGAGCCGAGTCATACATCAGAGTGCCGTTCGACGTGCCGCTGCCATCGTAGAAATGGATGTCGAACTCGCTGGCACGCTCGCCGTAAATGCCTTGCATCAGATCGCCAACCCGGAATACCGAATAGACCCACCCGACGAGACTGGCACGGCGCTCGGCCAAGGTGGCGTGCGGCATGCCTTTGCGGTAAACGGGAAGGTACATCAGAAAACCGGACTGGATGTCTTTCCCGGTTTCCTGAACCAGCGCCACCTTGCCCGATATCGTGGCCTGACCGGTATCACGCGCCTGCTCCATCGCCTTGCATCTGACCGGCTCGGAATACATGTCATAACCGAAGGCGCGCTGGTTGCGCCAATTGAAGGGTTCCAGGTAGACAATCGAAGTATAGAACTCGCGCTTGCCTTCCGGTTTGATGGTGTATTCAGGAAAGCCCTGCCTGCGGATCGTGGCGATATGGCTCTTCAATTCCGCGGGCTGGATGAGCTGCGCAAAGCCGATGCCCTGGATGCCGGGATAAATGGCATCCAGATGCAGCCCCGCCACATAATTCCTGAATTCCTCGCGATCCACATTCCCCGAGGCGTTGAACAAGGCCTGGGCCCCTCGCAATGCCTGCTGATACAGCTGCAGGCGGTTTTTTGTTTTTTCGATCGCATCACGAGCGCGGAAATCGAAATAATCCCGGGCGTCCCGGACGACAGCCTGCCTTTCGACTCGCCACAACATGTACGTGGATGCCAGACAGAAGACCAGTACCAGCCATGGGAGGAAGTATCCGAAGCGCACCCATTTCGAGGTTCGAGAGAGTTCAGCCGGAAGCGAGAAATCGACCGGCGATGATGTTTGAAGATCGTTTTGCATCTGCTGCCAATTGCCCGTTCCCATACCGATTCGCGGCGATATTTTACAGCAGGTCTAAATCCCAGGCAAAAAACGGTGATTATAACATTGACTTGTCCGGGGAATAGCCCGGCGGCCTGTCAGGATGCGCTCCCCCGCTCCATCCTGACGCCGAGGCGCTTCACGCCGTTCATCGCGTCGATCTTGGCGACCGAAAGCCTCACCCAGGGCGAGCCGAATTCGGAGAGGACGATTTGCGCGAGATGCTCCGCAAGCGATTCGAGCAGCGAGAAGGAATGGGAGGCAAGCACTTCCCTGACCCGGCCGACGACCTTGCCGTAGTCGATGGTGTCGGCTATGTCGTCGCTCGCCAATTCTTCCTTTCCCGGAAGGCCGATTTCGAAGTCGATTTCGAGAGGCTGGGGAATCTTTCTCTCCCATTCGTAGATGCCTATCAGGGTTTCCGCCCGTAGGGCCTTTATGAAGATGACGTCCATTTTGGGTTCAATGCAGGTAGAATTGCGGTTCGACATTTTAGAATATTTGGCATGCCCAAGATAGCGATAATTCTCTTCTCCTACCTCGCAGGATCGGTATCGTTCGCGGTTCTGTCGAGCCGGCTGTTCAGGCTTCCCGACCCGAGAACCTACGGATCGGGCAACCCCGGCGCAACCAACGTGTTGAGGACCGGGAAGAAGGCCGCCGCAGCCTTCACCCTTTTCGGCGACGGGATCAAGGGCACGTTCGCCGTCCTTCTCGCCCAGCATTATTTCCAGGCCCCTGCCGTGATTGCCGCGGCTGCGCTTTCGGTTTTCCTCGGGCACCTGTTTCCGGTCTTCCTGAAATTCAGGGGCGGCAAGGGGGTCGCCACCGCCCTCGGCATATCGTTCGCGCTGGATTTCCGGCTGGGGGCTGCTGTCGCGGGAACATGGCTGGTCGTATTCCTGGTCTCCCGGATATCGTCGCTCTCGGCGCTCGCCTCGGCCATTCTTGCCCCGCTCTACGCCCTGTTTTTCCTGGGGGCAAACATCCTGACGCTCGCCGTGCTCACCATGTGCCTGCTGCTCGTCTGGCGCCACAAATCCAATATCGCGAAGCTGGTGAACGGGGAAGAAGGCGCCTTCAGGAGCCGAAAAGATCCCACCTCGCCCTGACGGAAAATCCGGTTTCCGGGGCCGCTCCCATTAGATAGCGCATCGCCCCGGCAAAGGCGATCATGGCGCCGTTGTCGGTGCAGAATTCGAGATCGGGATAATAGACCTCGATTTCCCCCGCCCCGGCGGCCAGCCTTCTCCTCAGCTCGCTGTTGGCGCTCACGCCTCCCGCAACAACCAGCCTGGACAAGCCGCACCGCCTCACGGCATCCAGCGATTTCTTCACCAGAACCTCGACTATCGCATCCTGAAAGGCCCGGGCGATGTCCGCGCGCGTCCGGTCGTCGCCTTCCTGGCTCCTGACGAGGGTGAGGGCAGCGGTCTTGAGGCCGCTGAAGCTGAAATCGAGATCGGCGCTCCCCAGCATCGGGCGGGGCAGGCGGAAGCGGGCAGGATCCCCCCGCTCGGCGAGCCTGGAAAGCGCAGCGCCTCCCGGATAGCCCAGCCCGAGAAGCTTCGCCGTCTTGTCGAAAGCCTCCCCGGCGGCGTCATCCAGGGTGTCGCCCAGGAGAACGTAGTTTCCCATGGCTTCCACCCGGATCAGCTGGGTATGCCCCCCCGAGACGAGCAATGCGACGAAGGGGAAATCGGGCGCGGGTTTTGCGAGCAGGGGGGAGAGCAGATGGCCTTCGAGGTGATGCACCCCGATCACGGGTTTCTTCAGGGCAAACCCCAGGGACGCGCCTATGGACGCGCCGACCAGCAGCGCACCTGCGAGCCCCGGCCCCTTGGTGTAGGCGATGCCGTCGATGTCGGCAAGCGATTTTCCGGATTTGCCGAGCACATCCCTGACGAGCGGAATCACGCGCCGGATGTGGTCGCGCGAGGCGAGTTCGGGGACCACCCCGCCGTATTCGCCGTGCATCGCGACCTGGGTATGGAGCGCGTGGGCGAGCAGGCCGCGTTCGGTGTCGTAGAGCGCAACGCCGGTTTCGTCGCAGGAAGTTTCGATTCCGAGTACAAGCATGGGGGCAGTTTAGCCTTAAAGAAATTCGCATGCAAAGATACCATCTTTCTGGTATCATGCGAGGTTTTCAATTTCAGATTAAGGATCAGCCGATGCCGAGCGTAAGGGTCAAGGAAAACGAGCCGTTTGAAGTCGCGATGCGCCGCTTCAAGCGCACCATCGAAAAAACCGGTCTTCTGACCGAACTTCGCGCACGCGAATTCTATGAAAAGCCGACTGCAGAGCGCAAGCGCAAGATGGCTGCCGCAGTGAAGCGCCACTACAAGAGGCTGCGCAATCAGGTTCTCCCCCCCAAGCTGTATTGATGGCTCTCAAGGAAAGGATCACCGAGGACATGAAGGCTGCGATGCGCAGCCGTGATGTCGCCCGCCTTTCCGCCATCAGGCTGCTTCTCGCAACGATCAAACAGAAGGAAGTGGACGAGCGCCGCGAGCTCAATGACGCGGACGTGGTCTCCGCCATCGAAAGGATGATCAAGCAGCGGCGCGATTCGATTTCGCAGTACGAGGCCGCGTCCAGGCAGGATCTCGCGGATGCGGAAAAGTTCGAGCTTTCGGTATTGCAGGCCTACATGCCGCAGCAGATGGATGCCGCGGAAATCGCCAATGAAGTGGACGCCGCAGTTATCGAGTCGGGCGCATCCGGCCCCGCTGACATGGGCAAGGTGATGGCTCTGCTCAAGGCCAAACTCGCGGGGCGTGCCGACATGGGCGCAGTATCTTCCGCTGTCAAGACCAGGCTTTCCAGATAGCCCTCCCCTGCGGGCAATGATTCCGCAATCTTTCATCCAGGACCTGCTCAACCGGATCGACATCGTCGATGTCGTGGGCCGCCATGTCCAGCTGAAAAAGGCTGGCGCAAACTACCAGGCCTGCTGCCCCTTCCACGACGAGAAAACCCCCTCCTTCACGGTAAGCCCGACCAAGCAGTTCTACCACTGCTTCGGCTGCGGCGCGCACGGCAACGCGATCGGATTCGTCATGGCCTATGGCGGGCTGAATTACGTCGAAGCCATCAGGGATCTCGCGGGGAGTCTCGGCCTTGCGGTTCCCGAAGAAGCCGGAAGCCGGCCCGAGAAGGCATCTCCCGATCTTTCCGGGATCATGCAGAAGGCGACGAAATATTACCGGGAAGAGCTCAAGAAATCGGCAGCGGCGATAGATTACCTCAAGAAGCGCGGGCTTTCAGGCGAGATCGCCGCGCATTTCGGAATAGGCTACGCGCCTTCCGACTGGCGAAATCTTGCGAAGATTTTCCCCGACTACGATTCGGAGCAGCTTGTCGAGGCGGGCCTCGTCATTTCCGGCGAAGGCAAGCGCTACGACCGCTTCAGGGACAGGATCATGTTCCCGATACTCGACGCGAGGGGAAGGATCATCGGCTTCGGGGGAAGGGTTCTCGGGGCGGGGGAACCCAAATACCTGAACTCCCCCGAAACCCCGCTTTTCGAGAAGGGGCGCGAGCTTTACGGCCTTTTTCAGGCGCGGCGTGCGATCCAGGACGCATCGAAAGTCCTGGTGGTGGAAGGCTATATGGACGTGGTTGCGCTCGCCCAGAACGGCATCCATTACGCCGTCGCAACCCTGGGAACCGCAACCACGCCGATTCATGTGCAAAAGCTGATGCGGCAGTCGGACCATGTGTTTTTCTGCTTCGACGGGGACAATGCCGGCAGGCGCGCGGCATGGCGCGCGCTGGAGAACAGCCTCTCCCAGCTTGCCGACGGAAAAGACATTTCCTTCCTTTTCCTTCCCCAGGGAGAAGATCCGGACAGCTTCGTCAGGAGCCGCGGCAGACAGGCATTCGAAGCCCTGCTTGCAGAAGCGCTGCCGCTTTCCACCTTCCTGGTCAACGAGCTTTCGGCGAAGGCGAATCTCAACAGCGAGGAGGGACGGGCGCGCTTTCTCCACGAGGCAAGACCCCTCATTTCGGAAGTGAAGGCGCCCAATCTCGGGCTGATGCTGAGAAAACGCATCGCGCAGATCGCCAGGATCGAGCTTGCGGAACTCGAAGCCCTTTTCCATGTCCAACCGTCCAGAAGGTCAGAAAAAATCCCCCCCAGAAAAAGCGTTGGCAAGAAACCCGATGTGGTCAGGAAGCTGCTCGAAATGCTCATGCATTCTCCCGCACTTGCTACACTTGTGGATAGGGGGGAGATCGCCTCCCAGGAAAGCGTCGCCGGGAGCGGCGAAGCCGCCGCCCTGGCGAAGCTTCTGGACTTTCTCGCGGAAGAAGGCGCGGTCGGCACTGCGGCGATCATGGAGCATTTCAGGGGAAGCGCGATGGATGCGCTCCTCGATGAAATCAGGCCGGGACTTTTCCGCCTGGAAGAAGCCGGCCTGAACGAGGAAGAACTGGAGAGAGAGTTCATCGACGCCTGGAAACAGTACCAGGAGCGGCTCTGCAGAGCCAGGATGGACAGGCTGCTCGATGCGGCGAATTCTTCCGGGTGGACGGAAGCCGGGAAGGCGGAATATCTGAGCCTGCAGCAGCGGTTAAATTTGTTTCAGAAAAGCGAAACCGGGGGAGAATTTAGGGTATAATGCGCAGTTTTACTACGCATTCTTGACAGGGTATGGTGATGGCCAAAGACAGCGAGCAGAGCCTGACCGGGCAAACCGATGTGCAACCGAGCGACCTCGAGGAGCGGCGCATCCGCCTGAAGAATCTCATCGTCCTCGGCAAGGAGCGCGGCTACCTGACCTACGCCGAAATCAACGACCACCTGCCGGACGACATGCTGGACGCCGAGCAGATCGAGGGCGTGATCGGCATGATCAACGACATGGGCATTTCCGTCTACGACGAAGCGCCGGATGCCGAAACCCTGCTGATGTCGGACGCCGCCGTGGTGACCGACGAGGATGTGGTCGAGGAGGCCGAAGCAGCTCTTTCCACCGTGGATTCCGAATTCGGCAGGACCACCGACCCCGTCAGGATGTACATGCGGGAGATGGGCTCGGTCGAGCTGCTGACCCGCGAGGGTGAAATCGAGATCGCGAAAAGGATCGAGGAAGGCCTGAAATACATGATCCAGGCGATTTCCGCCTGCCCGACCACGATCGCCGAGATGCTGGAGATGGTCGATGCGATCGAGCGCGAGGAAATGCGCATCGACGAACTCGTAGACGGCGTCATCGATGCGAACGCCGCGGAGGAAGCGCTTCCGATGGAAGCCGAAGCCGCAATGGATTCCGACCTCGACATGGAAGAGGACGACGAGGAAGACGCCGGCGGCATCGCCAGCGCCAGCCTGCTGAAGCTGAAGGAAGACGCCATGGTGCATTTCGCGGTGATCCGCGAAGCCTTCGAAAGGATGCAGCAGAAGCGCGCGGAAGGGCAGCAGGATGCGGAATATGCCGACCTGCAGGAAAAAATCTCCAGGGAGCTGCTTTCCATCCGTTTTTCCGCCAAGAAGGTCGAGGCTTTCTGCGACAGCCTGCGCATGCTGGTCGACGAAGTCAGGGGCTACGAGCGCGAAATCATGACGCTTTGCGTGAACAAGGCGGGGATGCCGCGCACCCATTTCATCAAGGTCTTCGTCGGCAACGAAGTGAACGCGGACTGGGTCGCCGGCGAGATCGGGGGCGGCCACTCCTACAGCGAGGCGCTTTCCAGATTCCAGCATGCCGTCATCGAACAGCAGCAGAAAATCCTGTCGGTGCAGCACCTGGCCGGAATGCCCATCAAGGATCTGAAGGAAATCAACCGGCAGATGTCCACCGGTGAAGCGCGGGCGAGACGAGCCAAGCGCGAGATGACCGAAGCCAACCTGCGCCTCGTGATCTCGATCGCGAAGAAATACACCAACCGCGGATTGCAGTTTCTCGACCTGATCCAGGAAGGCAACATCGGCCTGATGAAGGCGGTGGACAAGTTCGAATACCGGCGCGGCTACAAGTTCTCGACCTATGCCACATGGTGGATCAGGCAGGCGATCACGCGCTCCATCGCCGACCAGGCGAGGACCATCCGGATTCCGGTGCACATGATCGAGACGATCAACAAGATGAATCGCATCTCCCGCCAGATACTGCAGGAAACCGGGCTGGAACCGGATCCCTCGGTGCTCGCCGAGAAGATGGAAATGCCGGAAGACAAGATCAGGAAAATCCTCAAGATTTCCAAGGAGCCGATCTCCATGGAGACGCCGATCGGCGACGACGACGATTCGCACCTCGGGGACTTCATCGAGGACGCCGCCACCATGGCGCCGGTGGAGGCCGCGGTCTATGCGAGCCTGAGGGGAGTCACCAAGGACATCCTCGACACCCTCACCCCGCGGGAAGCGAAGGTATTGAGAATGCGCTTCGGCATCGAAATGAACACCGACCACACCCTGGAAGAAGTCGGCAAGCAGTTCGACGTCACGCGCGAGCGCATCCGCCAGATCGAGGCGAAGGCGCTGAGGAAACTCAGGCACCCCTCCCGCTCCGAGCGCCTCCGGAGCTTTCTCGACAATGAAGCCTGAGCCGAAAGGCTCAGGCTTCATTGCGGCGCAGACTAACCTTCGGGTTATGTCGCAGCCACAACGAGGACTGATGCAAGGGAATGATGAAATAACAATAAAGTTTCGGGTCTGTAGCTCAGTTGGTTAGAGCAGGGGACTCATAATCCCTTGGTCCACGGTTCAAGTCCGTGCGGACCCACCATTATAAAACAACCGGTTATGATAACTCATGGCCGGTTTTTTTATTGACAAAGCCAATCCTGTGTGCAAAAGTTTTGCACATGATCCGTTTTTTCGTGGGATATGTGCAATGTCAGTATTTGAGATCGCGAAAGGTCGATACCGTGTTCAAGTTCGACGAAAAGGCTTTCCATCCTTTGATCAGGTGTTTTCTACCCGAGAACAAGCCGAGGCGGCACAAGCGAGAGTTCTTGGGGAACAGACTGTTGTCTTGAAGCCAGGGGATATCACGCTAAATGAAGCGTGGGACCGATATCGTGATTCTGTTGATTTTTCGACGAAATCGGAAAGCGCGGATTCAATTTTGAA
>JAKBJU010000022.1 GCA_021835845.1 Pseudomonadota bacterium
GTGAAGCCGGAAGCCTTGAAGGAACGGCCGAATGCGTTCAGCGTCGGGAAATGCTGGTAATGGCAAGCCGAGCAGGGCATGCCGACCTGGCGTGCGAACGCGGGGATAGCGTGAGCCTGCGGGGCCCAGGCCATTGCCGACATCAGCGCGGATGTCGCCAGAAGCGTTTTCTTGAATTGCATAATTGACTCCTTTATTAGAAATGATGTACCTACTACACCCATCACACGCCCCCCTCCTGAAACTGGGCAGAATCGTGCAATGGACGATTTATACCATGGCAAAAAAAACAGCGTCAAACCAAAATCCACAACTGTTGCAATTGCGCAACACGAAAAAATTTCTTTTTGACCCCGGGCCTCGTTGCCTATTCCTGCATTATCTTTGTACACTCCCCTTTCACTCGACTCCCGGAAAGCCAGATTGAACGAATATCGTCTGCTGCGGCACCACCCCAAATCCTTCCTGAAGCTGATCCTGGTCGGCTTCCTGCTGGTCGCACTGCCGCTTTTCCTGGCGCTCGCCTACAGCGCACTGTCCATCGACCGGCTGGCGAACCAGAGCAGGCAGGCCGTCTATCAGGCGGAAAGGATCGCGCACGGCAGCAGGATCCTGGTCGACCAGGTCGCCGCAATGGAGCGCAGCATCCGGCTGTCCCTGATCCTGGGGGACGCCACCTTGCTGGAAGGCTATTACCAGGCACATGACAAATTCGCGGCCACTTCGGCAAGCCTCGCCACGCTGCCGCTGAAGGACGACCAGAGAGCGCTTCTGGACAAGCTGCAAGCCGCGGAATCGGCAATCTTCATGAAAATCGGGGGCGCCCGCAATTCCCCCGCTGGGCTGACGGCAAGCACCGTCGACTTCACCTCCCTGCTGGATTCTGCGCGCTCCTTCCTCAACCGCGGAGATGCGCCGATCGAACACGAAGTGGATGCGATGCAGGCGATGGCGGCCCGGGCGCGAACCATCGTCATCTGGCAGCTGCTCGCGCTGGTGCCGGTCGCCATCCTGCTGGCCTCAGGATTCTCCCTTCTGATCAACCGCCCGATCCGGCAAATCGACGAAGCGATCCGCATCATGGGACAGGGCGAACTGTCGCAAAGCATCGTCGTGGAAGGACCGCAAGACCTGACAAGACTCGGCGAGCGGCTCGACTGGATGCGCAGGCGCCTGCTGGACCTGGAAGCGCAAAAGACCCGTTTTCTCCAGCATGTTTCGCACGAACTCAAAACCCCTCTCACCTCGATCAGGGAAGGCGCCGACCTGCTCGCGGCAGGCGTAACCGGGGCGCTCAACGAAAAACAGATGCAAGTGGCAAGGATCCTGCTCGGGAACAGTGTAGAATTGCAAAAGCGCATCGAGGATCTGCTCAATTACAGCGCAATCCAGTCCGGCAGCACCGTGACCACGAGGCAGCGGGCGGATCTGAAACAGATTCTGGATGCGGTTTTACATGACCAGACGCTTTCCATCATGAACAAATCACTGCAAATCGACCTCAACTGCCCGAACCTTCCGCTCGAATGCGACGAACAGAAAATCAGGATTGCCGTGGACAACCTGCTGTCCAATGCGGTCAAGCATTCGCCCCATGGCGGCAAAATCGAGATTCTCGCCCAGAAGGCACAACACAGCATCGTCATGGATGTCATCGACTCCGGCCAGGGCGTGGCCTTGGAGGACCGCGACAGGATTTTCGATCCCTTCTACCAGGGCCGCAAACCGTCCCACAGCCCGACTTCCGGAACCGGACTGGGATTGTCGATCGCGCGGGAATACGTGAAGGCGCAGGGGGGAGCCCTGGAACTCGTGGACCGGGAAACGGGAGGGGCGCATTTTCGCATCACCCTGCCCGATACCTGCGGAGCCGCTTCATGAAGCGAATGATTGCCCTCTCCATGGCGGCAATGCTTGCCGCATGCTCGAGCGCCCCGCCGCAACAGTCCATGATCCCGCCTGCCGTCAGCGTGCAATCGATGCCAACCCACGACATCGACGGGCTCATGCAATATTACGGACAACTGGGTAAAATTCCCGCCCCCCGACTCGAGGCCGAATATCAGAACGCCAGCCTCGACTATTCGAAAACCGGGAGCGACTCAAGCCGGATGAGGCTCGCCCTGCTGCTCTGGCTGCCCGGAACTTCTTTCCGCAACTCCCAGGCCGCGCTCGACCTGCTCAAGGCCAAGCCGATGCTCGACCCCGGCCTGCACAGCTTCGCAGACATTTTCGCTGCAATGCTGGCGCAGCAGCAGGATGCCGAAAATGCACAGCAGCATCTGGAGCAGATGCTCAAGGAGGAAAAGAAGCATTCCTCGGCCCTCCAGGACAAGATCGACGCCGTCAAGAAGATGGAGAAGGCGCTGATTCACATGGAAAAGCAATAACATGGCCGATCCGCGCGAAAAAATCCTGATCGTGGACGACGACGCCGATCTTCTGCAGCTCCTGTCCATGCGCCTGTCATCTGCAGGATTTGAAGTCGAAACCGCCGACTGCGCAGAAGCCGCCGTCAACCGGCTCGACCTGGTGCGCCCGCAACTGGTGATCACCGACATGCGCATGAAGGAAATGGACGGCATGGCCCTGTTCGAACACATTCACCGGACCATGCCGGCGCTTCCCGTCATCATCCTGACAGCGCACGGCACCATCCCCGACGCGGTTGCCGCAACCCAGCGCGGCGTATTCGGCTATCTGACCAAACCCTTCGACAGCACCGTGCTGCTCGACCAGGTAAGCAGGGCGCTCAAGGTCTCTGCAGGCGCCGCGCCCCGCCAGAGCGACTGGCGCGCCGAAATCATCACGCAAAGCCCGATTATCGAGGACCTTCTGGCAAAAGCCCAGCTTGTCGCGCAAAGCGATGCAAGCGTGGTCATCCGGGGCGAGAGCGGCACCGGCAAGGAACTTCTGGCGCGCGCCATCCACAACGCCAGCCGGCGATCCGGCAAGCCTTTCGTGGCCATCAATTGCGCCGCCATCCCCGAGCAACTGCTCGAATCCGAGCTTTTCGGATACGTCAGGGGCGCCTTCACCGGAGCCGTCCGGGATCACAAGGGGCTGTTCCAGGTCGCGGAAGGGGGAACGCTTTTCCTCGACGAAATCGGCGACATGCCGCTCCTACTCCAGAGCAAGCTGTTGCGCGTCCTCCAGGAGCGCCAGGTCACGCCGGTCGGTTCCACGCAAGCGATCCCGCTGAACGTGCGCATCATTTCCGCGACTCACCGCGACCTGAAGGAAGAAGTCGCCTCCAGCCGGTTCCGCGAAGACATCTATTACCGTCTCAATGTCGTGGAGCTTTCGATCCCGCCCCTGTCCGGGCGACGCGAAGACATTCCTGCCCTGGCCAACCATTTCCTGTCCACGCTTGCCGAAAAATACCACAAGAACATCAACGGATTTTCGCCTGAAGCCATGGAAATCCTGGTCAGCGCCTCCTGGCCCGGAAATGTGCGGCAACTTCTGAATGTGGTAGAGCAGAGCGTGGCGCTTTGCACCTCCTCCCTCATTTCTCCCGTTCTGGTGCGAAAAGCCATTCACGAGGAAGGACAAATCACTTCCCTGGAAGATGCGAGAAAACGCTTCGAGCGGGACTATCTGATCCGGGTCCTGAAAATCACGGAAGGCAATGTGACCCAGGCGGCCAGGCTTTCCAAGCGCAACCGGACCGAATTCTACAAGCTGCTGCAAAAACACCAGCTCGACCCCTCCGAATTCAAGCAGGCCTAGAGAACCATTCTAAGCCCTCCGAGAATTCGCTATACTTGAGGTTTTTTGACCGGTACTCCATGTTCGAAGCCACTCGACTCGAATGCATGCGCGGCGACAGCAGGCTCTTTTCGGAGGTCGGCTTTCTCCTCGAACCTGGCGGGCTTCTCAACGTCAGGGGGGCCAACGGCAGCGGGAAAAGCAGCCTGCTCAGGATGCTCTGCGGCCTGATTCTTCCCGAAGCCGGCGAAATCAGGTGGAACGGCGTGAACATCAGGCATTCGCACGACTACAAGCGGGCGCTCACCTATCTCGGGCATCTCAACGGCATCAAGGAAGAGCTCTCGGGACTGGAAAATCTGCGCATCAATTGCGGACTTGCCGGCTTCGACATCAGCGAGGAAGCCGCGATCGACGCTCTGGAGAGGATCGGGCTCGACGGGCGCGAGCATCTTCCCGTCAACGTGCTCTCCCAGGGGCAGCGGCGGCGCGTGATGCTGGCGAGACTTTTGGTTGCGAGAACGCCGCTCTGGATACTGGACGAACCGCTGGTCGCGCTCGACGCCGACGCCATCGGACTGATGCGCTCGCTGTTCGAGCTTCATCTCGAAAATGGCGGCATGCTGATCATGACCACGCACCAGGAGCTGGAAATCGCAGCCGGCACCACCCAGGAAATCAGGCTTTCCTCATGAACATGCTGGCATGGATATTGAGGCGGGATCTGCTGCTTGCGATGCGACGCAAGTCCGATGTTTTGACGACATTGTTCTTTTTCGTCATCATGGTCAGCCTGTTTCCTCTGGGAGTGGGACCCGAGCCGCAGCTTCTGAAGGCCATGGGCCCCGGCGTCCTGTGGGTCGCAGCGCTGCTCGCTTCCATGCTGTCCCTTGGACGGCTTTTTGCCGCCGATTATGCGGACGGCACGCTGGAACAGATGCTGCTTTGCCCCGAGTCGCTCGCGCTCATCGTCCTGGCGAAAGCCGCGGTGCACTGGCTCGCATCCGAGCTGCCGCTGGTGCTGATGGCGCCGCTTCTGGGGTTGCAATTCGGCTTGCCCGGCGATGCGCTATGGGTATTGACATTGTCCCTTCTGCTCGGCACGCCGGTCCTGAGCCTGGTGGGCGCAATCGGCGCCTCCCTGACACTGGGCTTGAGAGGCGGTGGTGTTCTGGTATCATTACTCGTTTTGCCGCTTTACATTCCGGTACTGATCTTCGGCGCGGGAGCGGTAGATGCAAGCACATCCGGCTTGGGAGCCGGGGGGCACCTCTCCATCCTGGGCGCGCTCCTGGTACTGGCATTGCTCGCCACACCGAAAGCGGTCGCTGCTGCATTGCACATTTCTTTGGAATAAAAATTGAGCAAGATCAACCTGTACAAATTCGCGTCACCGGCAACCTTCTACGGACTTGCCGGCCAGATGATCCCGGGGTTTGCCGTCCTTTCCGCGATTCTTTTCGCCATCGGGCTCTATATCAGCTTTTTCGTGGCGCCCACCGACGCGCAGCAGGGCGAAGCCTACCGGATCATCTTCATCCACGTTCCGGCGGCCTGGATGTCGATGTTCATTTATGTGGTCATGGCAGTCTATGCAGGCGTCGGGCTCGCCTTCAACACCAGGCTCTCCGCGATGATGGCCCAGGCCCTCGCCCCGACCGGCGCCCTGTTCGCCTTCATCGCCCTTTTCACGGGCTCGTTCTGGGGAAAACCGATGTGGGGAACCTGGTGGGTATGGGATGCGCGGCTCACCTCCCAGCTGATCCTTTTCTTCCTTTATATCGGCTTCATCTCGCTCCAGTCCGCCATCGACGACCCCAGGCGATCGGACCGGGCGGGCGCGCTGATCGCACTGGTGGGCGTCATCAACGTGCCCATCATCTACTTTTCGGTGAAATGGTGGAACACGCTGCATCAGGGCGCATCGATCAGCCTCACAAAAGCGCCTTCCATGGCGCACACCATGCTGGCCGGCATGCTGATCATGGCCGTTGCCTGCTGGACCTACACCATCGCAGTGGCCCTCTTCAGAGTGAGGCTCATCATACTCGAACGCGAGCGCCACGCCACCTGGGTCTCCGAATTGCTTGAGGATGCCAAATGAACTGGGGAAGCTTTTCCGCATTTCTGCACATGGGCGGTTACGCCTTCTACGTATGGAGTTCGTTCGGCCTGTCCTTCCTGTTCCTCGCCCTCGAACTCCTGCTGCTCTCTAGCAGGCGGCGAACTTTGCTGAAGCGACTGGGTCAGATTCAAAGACTGAATGCATCCAGAGGATCGAAATGAAACCGCGCCATAAAAAACTGGCTTTCATCGCGGCGGGCGTCGCAGGCATCGCCGTGATCGTCGCCCTCGTCATGAACGCTTTCAGAAGCAATCTCGTTTTCTTCTTCACCCCTTCCCAAGTGATCGCCAAGGAAGCGCCCGTAGGCCGCGCTTTCAGGATAGGGGGGCTTGTCGAAAAGGGCAGCCTCAAGCGCGAAAACGACGGGCTTACCGTGCATTTCGTGGTGACCGACACCAAGCACGACATGAACGTGACCTACAAGGGCATCCTTCCCGACCTGTTCAAGGAGGGGAAGGGGGTCGTCGCCCAGGGCAGGCTCGATTCGAACGGCCAGTTCGTCGCCGACGAAGTGCTCGCCAAGCACGACGAGAACTACATGCCGCCCGAAGTGGCGAGCGAACTCAAAGCCGCAAAGGCTTCCAAGACAAACCTATAACCTTGCCGGAGACAGCCCATGATTCCTGAAATTGGTCATTTTTCGCTGATATTGGCGCTGCTCCTGGCGCTGATCCAGGGCATCGTGCCGATATACGGCGCATCGAGAGGCATCGCTTCCCTGACGAACATCGCCAAACCCGTCGCGCAGGGGCAATTCGTCTTCGTCGCCATTGCCTTCGGTTGCCTCGTCTATTCCCTGATCAACAACGACTTCTCCGTTCTTTACGTCGCCGAACATTCCAATTCCCAGCTCCCGCTGCACTACCGCATCGCCGCGGAATGGGGCGGACACGAAGGCTCGCTGCTGCTTTGGGTCACCATCCTGGGAATCTGGTCGATTGCAGTCACCGTATTCAGCCGCCATCTGCCGGATGAAATGGTGGCCCGCGTGCTTGGCGTCATGGGGCTCATCAGCGTGGGCTTCCTGCTGTTCATGCTGCTCACCTCCGACCCTTTCGCCAGGATATTTCCCGCCCCGCCGGACGGAAACGACCTCAATCCGCTGCTCCAGGATCCGGGCCTCGTGATCCATCCTCCCATGCTCTACATGGGCTACGTCGGCTTCTCGATCGCCTTCGCCTTCGCCATAGCCGCCCTCCTTTCCGGGAAGCTCGATGCGACGTGGGCACGCTGGTCCCGCCCCTGGACCACGACAGCATGGATCTTCCTGACAGTGGGCATCGCCCTGGGAAGCGGCTGGGCATACTATGAGCTCGGCTGGGGGGGATGGTGGTTCTGGGATCCTGTCGAGAACGCCTCCTTCATGCCCTGGCTTGTCGGTACCGCGCTCATCCATTCGCTCGCCGTCACCGAGAAGCGGGGAAGCTTCAAGAGCTGGACGGTGCTGCTTGCGATCGCCGCATTTTCGCTGAGCCTGCTCGGAACCTTCCTGGTCCGCTCCGGGGTGCTCACTTCGGTGCACGCTTTCGCGACCGACCCCAGGCGCGGCATGTTCATTCTCATCTTCCTGGTGACGGTGATCGGGAGCTCGCTCCTGCTTTACGCATGGCGCGCCCCCAAAGTCGGGCTGGGTGGCAAGTTCGACGTCATTTCCCGCGAATCCATGCTGCTCTCGAACAACGTGCTGCTCGCCGTCGCGTCGCTCTCCGTGCTGCTCGGAACGCTCTACCCGCTCCTCGTCGACGCACTGGGCCTTGGCAAGATTTCCGTTGGCCCGCCCTACTTCAACGCCATTTTCGTGCCGCTGATGGTGCCCACCCTGTTCCTGATCGGCATCGGGCCGATTGCAAGCTGGAAAAAGGCCAGCCTGCCCGATCTCGCTTCCAGGCTCAAATGGGCTTTTGCCGCGAGCATCGCATCCGCAGCCATCCTTCCCATCGTCATGGGCAAATGGACGCCGCTCATCAGCCTCGGATTCCTGCTTGCGGCATGGGTGATTTTCACCACCTTGCTCGCCTTCTGGAACAGGATCAAAACTTCCGAGGACAAACTCGGCGCGATAACCAAGCAGTCCATGAGCTACTACGGCATGCTGCTCGGCCACCTCGGCGTCGCGGTATTCGTGATCGGGGTCACCATGGTGAAAGGCTATGAAACGGAGCGTGACGTCAGGATGAACGTTGGCGACACCCTCAAAATCGCTTCCTACACTTTTCGTTTCGACGGCACCAGCGACATTCAGGGACCCAACTACCAGGCCACCAGAGGATTCATCACGGTCATGGAGAACGGCCGCCAGCTTCTCATGCTGCACCCCGAGAAGCGCAAGTACAACGCCTCGGGAATGATGATGACCATCGCCTCCATCGACCCCGGGCTCACCCGCGACCTCTACGTCTCGCTCGGGGAGCCTATCGACAACAATGCGTGGAGCGTCAGAATCTACTACAAACCCTTCGTCGACTGGATATGGAGCGGGTGCCTGATCATGGCGCTCGGCGGAATATTGGCAGTCGCAGACAGGCGCTACCGCATAGCGATCAAAAAGTCCGCAGCGCAGTCCGCGCAGCATCTCGAACCGGCCATGGTGCATAAATGAAAGCAAAATTCGTCATTCCGCTCGCGCTGTTCCTGGTCCTGGTCGTCTTTCTCGGGATCGGACTCAGGCTCAACCCCAGGGAAGTCCCCTCTCCCCTGATCGGCAAGCCCGCCCCGCAATTCCAGCTTACCGACGTGCACGATCCTTCGAAGGTCTTCTCCAGCCGCGACATGCTCGGAAAAGTCTGGCTCCTGAACGTCTATGCCTCGTGGTGCGAATCCTGCCGCGACGAACATCCGCTGCTGGTGGCATTCTCCGGAAAGCGGCTCGTCCCCATCGTCGGCCTCGACTACAAGGACAAACCGGAAGATGCCCGAAAATGGCTGGACCAGATGGGCAACCCTTACGAGCTCAGCGTATCCGACCTGGATGGGCGGGTCGGCATCAATTACGGCGTCTACGGCGTACCGGAAACCTACGTGATCGACAAATCCGGCATCATCCGCGACAAGATCATCGGGCCCGTGACGACCAAGAGTCTCGATGAAAGAGTCATCCCCCTGGTCAAGGAATTGTCGCAATGAAACGGCTGCTTCTCGCTCTGGTCCTTTTATCTGCCTTCGCCTGTCAGGCCAAGGAAGCCGTTCCCGATGCAGCCGACCCGGCAATCGAGAAGCGCATGATCGCGCTGTCGGAGAACCTGCGCTGCCTCGTCTGTCAGAACGAATCGCTCGCCGCATCCCAGGCCGAACTGGCGCTCGACCTCAAGCAGGAAATTCGCGAAATGATGAAGAAGGGCGAATCCGACAAGGAAATCGTGGCCTACCTGGTTCACCGCTACGGCGACTTCGTGCTTTACAAGCCGCCGGTCAAATCGACCACCCTGCTGTTGTGGTACGGCCCCTTCCTGTTCCTCGGAATCGGACTCGTCGTCCTGTTTTTCACCATCAAAAAGCGCCACAATCAAATCACGGAAACACCGCTTTCCCGTGACGAGGAACAACGCGCCCAATCTCTGCTGGAACACAAATAATGATCGCTTTCTGGACCATCTGCGGGATTCTCATCCTGATCGCCCTTCTTTTCGTCCTCACGCCCCTGCTGCGCAAGGAAATCCGGGGAAACGCAGTCGAACGCGGCAAGCTCAACATTTCCCTTTACCAGCAGCAGCTGGCCGAACTGGAAGCCGACCGAAGCAACGGCATGGTCAATGAAATCCAGTACGAGGAAGGCAAGCAGGAAATCCAGAAAAGACTGCTCGAAGACGTTTCCGGGGAGGACGAGGCAGTCGCCGCCAATCCGACCGGAAAGAAGCTGGCAGCGGCGCTGGGAATTGCAATTCCGCTGTTCTCGGTGCTGCTTTATCTCGCACTCGGCCACCCGAAATTCCTGGAACCCCAGGAAGCGCCCTCCGCTCCTGCCGCAGACAACGGCGGGTTCACGCAGGAAAAAGTCGAATCCATGGTGACCAAGCTCGCCGCAAGACTGCAGAAGAACCCGACGGACGCGGAAGGATGGGTCATGCTCGGGCGATCCTACATGGTGCTCAGGCGCTTCCCGGATGCAACGAAGGCTTTCGAGCATGCTTCCACCCTGCTTCCCAATGACGCCCAGGTGCTGGCCGAGTACGCCGAAAGCGAAATGATGCTGGACCCGAAGCAACTGAACCCGAAAGCCGTGGCGCTCACCGACAGGGCGCTCAAGATCGACCCGAACAATCCCAAGGCACTCACTCTGGGCGGCGCCATGGCCTTTGAACAGCGCAATTTCGCACGGGTTGTCGCGCTGTGGAGCAATCTGCTGTCCCAGCTGCCGCCCGATTCCGAGGACGCCAAGGCGGTGATGAACGGGATTGAAGGCGCAAGGGCTGCAGCAAAAGCCGCCGGCAAGCCCCTTCCCGAGCCCAAGGTAAAACCCGTGATGCCCAGCGGAGGCGCCACCGTATCAGGATCGGTGACGCTCTCCCCGGAGCTCGCATCCAAGGCTTCCCCGGAAGACACGCTGTATATCTTCGCCCAGGCTACGAGCGGCCCCAAAATGCCGCTTGCGATACTGAAAATCCAGGCAAAAGAGCTTCCGCTGAAGTTTTCCCTGGACGATTCCCTCGCCATGGCCCCCATGATGAAGCTGTCGAATTTTTCTGAAGTGATCGTCGGCGCCAGAATTTCGAAATCAGGCAACGCAATGCCGCAGAGCGGCGATCTGGAAGGATTCAGTCAGCCCGTCAAGGTCGGAGCGAAGGACATTCGCATCAGGATAGACAAGGTCGTCCCCTGACCGGAAACCCGATCTATTCTTCGACTACCAGGGCGAGAAATTCGGGGTCGTATCGCCCCGCCTGGTCGAATACTTCGACCAGGCGGGTTTCGCGGCTCCTGCGCCTGGCATAGCCGAAGCTGTCCGGCTGGATCTCGAGGTCTTCGACCTGGATCACCAGAGACGGCCCGTCTTCGAGAATTTCGACGACAGTTCCCCTGTCGCCCCGAAACGACACTTTCCTGCCTATCAGCTCATGCAGCGAGCCAAAATCAGCTTCCCGTCCGCCCATATGCGAAGGATGGCCCTTCTCGACAAAAAAATCAATTTTTTGGCGTGAACCGCTTGACTTTGCCATAAAAACTCAGTAAAAAGCAGATTGGTGCCGAGCATCGTGCAGCCTGAAATTTCGCGCGCCATGCCCAGCACTGCAGCAAGGGGAAACCCGATTTTATTTTTTATTAAGGAAGCACAGATGTCGACCGGTACAGTAAAATGGTTCAACGATTCAAAGGGCTTTGGTTTCATCACGCCCGATGATGGGGGAGAAGACTTGTTCGCACACTTTTCCGCAATCAACATGGGCGGATTCAAGACCCTGAAAGAAGGGCAAAAAGTGAGCTTCGAAGTGACGCAAGGACCCAAAGGCAAGCAAGCCTCTAACATCCAGACGGCTTAATCGATTGCCGAAAACAGCCCACCTTCGGTGGGCTGTTTTTTTTACATCCTCTCGATCATGGCCTGACCGAATCCGGAACAGGAGACTTGGTTCGCCTCGGGCATCGCCCTTGCGAAGTCGTAAGTCACCTGCCCGTCCCCGATTGCCCGCTCCATGCCGCGAATCAGCAGATCGGCAGCTTCCTTCCATCCCATATGGCGCAGCATCATTTCAGCCGAAAGGATGATCGAACCGGGATTCACATTGTCTTTCCCCGCGTATTTCGGCGCAGTGCCGTGCGTCGCCTCGAACATCGCCACCTCGTCGCTCAGGTTGGCTCCGGGGGCAATGCCGATACCACCCACCTGCGCGGCAAGGGCGTCGGAAATGTAATCCCCGTTCAGGTTCATGGTCGCAACCACGTCGTATTCTTCAGGGCGCAACAGTATCTGCTGAAGGAAATTGTCCGCGATGACATCCTTGATCACGATGCCGCCAGGCAGCCTCATCCAGGGGCCGGCATCGATGAGTTCCGCGCCGAATTCCCTTTTCGCCAGAGCGTATCCCCAGGCCTTGAACGCCCCTTCGGTGAATTTCATGATATTGCCCTTGTGAACGAGCGTCACCGATTTTCGTCCGTTGTCGATCGCATACTGGATCGCGCGCCTCACCAGCCTTTCCGTCCCTTCCCTTGAGACAGGCTTGATGCCTATGCCGGATGTATCGGGAAAACGTATGCTGGAGACGCCCATTTCCTCGTGCAGGAACCGAATGACCTTCTGCGCTCCGGATGAACCCGCCTCCCATTCTATGCCGGCATAGATGTCCTCGACATTTTCCCGGAATATCACCATGTCGGTCTTTTCCGGGTGCTTCAACGGAGAGGGAACCCCTTCGAAATAGCGGATGGGCCGCAAGCAGACATAAAGATCCAGCTCCTGGCGCAAAGCCACGTTGAGGGAGCGGATCCCGCCGCCGACAGGAGTGGTCAGCGGCCCCTTGATCGAAACCACGAACTCACGGACGGCATCCAGCGTTTCCTTCGGCAACCACGCATCGTCGCCGTAAACCTCGAGCGCCTTTTCTCCGGCATAGATCTCCATCCAGGCAATTCTGCGGCGGCCTCCGTAGGCCTTTTCGACCGCCGCATCGACCACCCGCTTCATCACTGGCGTGATGTCGACGCCGATTCCATCCCCCTCGATGTAGGGAATGATCGGGCTATCCGGGACATTCAGCGTACCATCCTGATTGAATGAAATTTTTTCGCCATTCGGCACTGCAATATGTCGATTCATGAGCATCCTTACGCTTTCTATGATCATGCGCATTTTATCCTATTCGTCCCGAATTCGCCGCTGCGCCTTGCATAATTTGCCCAGAAATTGCCCAACCGGGAAATTTCATCTAGAATTGAGCGGGTTTATTGGCTGGCTTTTCTCAGGCAGACAGTAAGTATTCAGAAAACCTATATGAGGGGGATACCATGAAAAAATTTCTGTCAGTTCTCATCGCTTCGGCTTTTGCGGCATCGGCAAGCATGCCGGTTTATGCCGCAGACACTGCCACCGCGCCTGCGGCAGCCAAATCGGCCGACACAGCTGATGCTGCGAAAACGAAAAAGCCGCGCAGACACTGGTGCAAAACCACCCAGCAGTTCCAGACCGCCCCCTGCCCCAAGAAGCCACGCAAACACTGGTGCAGAACGACCCAGCAATACCAGTCCGAGCCCTGCCCGCATGTGCGCAAGAAATGGTGCATAACGACCCAGCAGTTCCAGACCGCCCCCTGCCCCAAGAAAGGCAAAAAGGCGCCTGAAGCCGGCAAGGATGCAGCCTCCGCCCCGGCAGCGAGCGACAAGAAGTAAACGCTCTGTCGCCCGGTTTGTCAACGCAACAGGCTTCCGGGCGTTAGAGTCAACGGACACTTGAAGTGTCTTTAAGCTGTTCAATTCATTCAAAGGAACCATGATGAGCAAACTGCTTTCCGCACTGATCGCAACCGCTTTTGCCGCGACACTGAGCTTCAATGCCGTCGCAGCGGATTCCGCGCCCGCCACATCCGACGCCAAGACCGCGCCCGCCAAGAAGCACATGAAAAAGCACCACAAGGCCAAGAAACACCATAAGGCCAAGAAGCAGGCATCCTCTGCAGGCCAGTAAACGGCCTCCGCCGAAAGCCGTGTCAACGGCTTTCAGGCTTGAGCGTTATTGGAATTGCCCGAGGTTCGGGATGTATTTATCAATCATACTTTGAAGGGTTATCATGAACAAACTGCTTTCCGCACTGATCGCTGCTGTATTCGCTTCCGTTTCCCTCTCCGCCATCGCTGCCGATGCAGCTCCTGCTGCCGACAAGGCTGACGCAAAGGCCGAAGCCAAGCCTGCTGCCAAGAAGCATCACAAGGCCAAGAAGCATCACAAGGCCATGAAGAAGGAAAAGAAGGAAGAGAAAAAAGACGAAGCCAAGTAAGCCAGGCTTTTGAACAAAAAAGCGGGGCTTACCCCGCTTTTTTTTCGCCCCTTGTCCGGAAATCCCGCATGATCTGGAAACCCAATGTCACTGTCGCTTCGGTGCTCGAACTGGATGGAAAGTTTCTTCTTGTCGAAGAGCACACCCCGGACGGCATTCGCCTCAACCAGCCGGCAGGCCACCTGGAGCCCGGGGAATCGCTAATTGACGCCGCAGTCAGGGAAACCCTGGAGGAATCGGGCTACACTTTCGAACCGCAGGCGATCGTCGGCATTTACCAATGGCAATCCGGAAAGACGACTTATCTGCGCTTTGCATTCACCGGACAGATACTGGCGCACGACCCGGAGCGAAAGCTCGATGAGGGCATAATCAGGGCGCTCTGGCTGTATCCGGACGAAACCGCAACCATGGGCCATCGCAGCCCCATGGTCCGCCAATGCATGGTGGATTATCTCGATGGCAAACGCTATCCTCTGGATATGATCACCCATTATCCGACACGGCAGGAGGTAACTTGAAGAAAGTGGTCGTCGGCATGTCCGGGGGCGTCGATTCATCGGTCTCGGCGCTGCTGCTGAAGAAACAGGGCTTCGAAGTCATCGGTCTTTTCATGAAGAACTGGGAGGACGACGATTCGGAAGAATACTGTACATCGCGCCAGGACCTGATCGATGCCGTGTCTGTCGCTGACAGGATAGGCATTGAAATCGAGGCAGTCAATTTCTCCCGGGAATACAAGGACCGCGTTTTCAGTCATTTTCTCGAAGAATACAAGGCGGGAAGGACCCCCAATCCGGATGTGCTGTGCAATTCCGAAATCAAGTTCAAGGCGTTTCTCGACCATGCCATGTCCCTGGGCGCGGATTATATCGCAACGGGGCATTACGCGCAGGTCAGGGAAGTGGACGGGCTATTCCAGCTGCTGAAGGCCGAGGATGGCACCAAGGATCAAAGCTACTTCCTGTATCGGCTGAACCAAGCCCAGCTCAGCAAGACCATATTTCCGCTGGGAAGCCTGCTCAAGCGCGATGTCAGGAAGATCGCCGAGGAAGCCGGACTCCCCAACTTTTCCAAAAAGGACAGTACCGGGATCTGCTTCATCGGCGAGCGCAAATTCAGGGAATTCCTCAACCGCTATCTGCCGCACGAACCGGGAGAGATGCAAACGCCGGAAGGAAAAATCGTGGGCAGGCACCTGGGGCTGATGTTCTATACCCTGGGGCAGCGTCAGGGCCTGGAAATCGGCGGCGACGGCGAGCCCTGGTATGTCGCTGGAAAGGACATGGAAAAGAACGTGCTCGTCGTCGTTCAGGGACACGATCATCCCCTGCTGTTCAGAAGCGGCCTCGATTGCAGCGACCTGAACTGGATCAGCGGAAGCGCTCCGCACAAGAACTGGGTTTACAGCGCCAAGACGCGATACCGGCAAGCGGATGCGCCCTGCTGCATAGCCAGACTGGACGCATCCTGCCATATCGATTTTGCACAACCCCAGTGGGCGGTAACCCCGGGGCAGTCCGTGGTGATTTACGAAAGCCGGGTCTGCCTGGGCGGAGGGGTGATCTACTGAGGAACGGTGTCGGCAAACCCGGTACGCTTCATGAGTTTGTCGTGCAGTTTTCCAAGATTCGGATAGTCGTCCCGCCACTTGATTTCGGAGAAGCGGAAATCGAGATAACCCAGGCAGCAGCCGACAGCGATGTCCGCGAGGCTGTAGGCATCGCCCACGCACCAGTGCCGCTCGCCGAGCTCGATCGCCATCGCGTTGAGTGCCTGATCAATCTTCCTTTTCTGGCGCTCCATCCATTCGCCGCTTTGCTTGTCGATGGAGCGCTTTCTTTCCAGAAAGATCGCGGCGGCTGCATCGCATGTGCCGTCAGCCAGGGCTTCCCAGCGCTTCACCTGTATCCTGGTTCGGGACAAGTCAGGGATGAGGCGGGAAACGGGCGTGACGGTATCCAGATATTCCACGATCACGCGTGAGTCGAAAAGGGTTTCCTCGTCGTCCAGCACCAGAACAGGAACCTTTCCAAGGGGATTGAAATGCCCCACATGCGTATCCTCGTTCCAGGGGATATCGATCTCGAATTCGCATTCGATGCGCTTCTCAGCAAGAACGATGCGCACTTTTCTGACAAAGGGACTGGTAAGCGTGCCGACAAGTTTCATGGTTTTTGAAATAGGGAAAATGATGAGAGATTATAGCATCCGGCCCGATATGATAAAATTGCGGTTCATCCAGAAGGCACAACCATGACTCTTTCCCCAATCGCCGCTTTATCCCCGCTTGACGGGCGCTACCACGACAAGCTCGCTGCGCTCAGACCCTATTTCAGCGAGTTCTCCCTGGTCAAACACAGGGTCAGAGTGGAAGTGGAATGGCTGAAAGCCCTGTCCCTTGATTCCGAAATTGGGGAAGTGCCCCGGTTTTGCGAAAAAACGCTTCTGGAACTCGATTCCGTTGTCGCCGATTTCTCGGAATCCGATGCTGAAAGGGTAAAAGCCATCGAATCCAGAACCAACCATGACGTCAAGGCTGTCGAATACTGGCTCAAGGAAAGGCTGATGGACAATCCGGAAGTCATGAAAGTCTCGGAATTCCTGCATTTCGCCTGCACTTCGGAAGACATCAACAACCTCGCCTATGCTCTCATGACGAAATCGGCGCGCGACGAGGTGATGATCCCGGCCCTTCACGGCATTGCCGACAAACTCGCCGCAATGGCGCACGATCTCGCAGCCGTTCCCATGCTGTCGAGGACGCACGGCCAGCCCGCCTCCCCCACCACGCTGGGCAAGGAGATCGCGAACGTCGTCTACCGGCTGAGACGGCAGGAGACGCAATTGTCGGAAGTCGAAATTCTCGGCAAGATCAACGGGGCGGTAGGAAACTATAATGCGCACCTTTCCGCCTACCCCGATTTAGACTGGGAAAGCTTTTCAGGAAAATTCGTCGAGAACCTCGGCCTGAAATTCAATCCCTACACCATACAGATCGAGCCGCACGACTATCTTGCCGAGCTTTTCGATTGCCTGTCCCGGATCAACACCATCCTGATCGATCTGGATCGGGACATCTGGGGCTACATTTCGATCGGCTATTTCAAGCAGAAGACGCTTAAAGACGAGGTGGGATCCTCGACCATGCCGCACAAGGTCAATCCCATCGATTTCGAAAACTCGGAAGGCAATCTCGGCATGGCGAATGCCCTGCTCAGACATTTTTCGGAGAAGCTGCCGATTTCGAGATGGCAGCGCGACCTCACCGACTCGACCGTATTGCGCAACATCGGCGTGGCCTGGGGCTATGCGCTGCTCGGCTATCATTCCCTGCTGAAAGGGCTTTCCAAGCTGGAAGCCAATCCCGCAAGACTGGAGGAAGATCTGGACAATGCCTGGGAAGTGCTTGCGGAGCCGATCCAGACCGTGATGCGCCGCTACAACCTTCCCAACCCCTACGAGCAGCTCAAGGAGCTCACGCGCGGCAAGGGCGGCATCAATCGCGATTCCCTGCATGCCTTCATTTCCGGCCTCGCCCTTCCGGAAGCGGAAAAGAAGCGCCTGCTTCTCATGACCCCCGCGAATTACACCGGGAAAGCCGAGGAACTCGCGAAGAGAATCTAGGGCCTGTTGACACTTGCCCGGTGCGATGCGGCAAGTGTTAGGGGCCTAGCGCGGCTTCAGCTTCTGGCGCAGCAGGCCGAATGCGCCGGGAAGTATAGTCAGCACAATGATGCCCATGATGAAGATCGAGAGGTTCTGCTTGACGATCGGCGCATTGCCGAAGAAATAGCCGCAATAGACGAAAAAGCCTATCCAGGACACTCCCCCGGCGAAGCTGTAGAGCATGAAGCGGCGATAACTCATGCTGCCCACGCCTGCCACGAAAGGCGCGAAGGTTCTGATGATGGGCAGGAACCTGGAAAAGACGACCGTCTTTCCGCCGTGCTTTTCGTAAAAGACATGCGTCCTTGCCAGATGCTCATGGTTGAAGAAGCGCGATTTCTCGTGAGAGAACACTTTCGGGCCGACGAAGCGCCCTATCCAGTAATTGGTGTTGTCTCCGGAAAATGCTGCAAGCACCAGGACGGCTATCAGCAGGTTGACGTCCATCGCTCCGCCGGAAGCCAGCGTTCCGGCGACGAAGAGCATCGAATCCCCGGGCAGGAACGGGGCGACGACCAGCCCGGTCTCGCAGAAAATGATCAGAAACAGGATGAGGTAGATCCAGAGGCCGTAGTTCTGGGTCAGAACCAGAAGGTACTTGTCCAGATGGAGCAGCACGTCCATGAAGCCCACTCAGCTTGCCTCCGCTTTCCTTTCGGATTTGACGAAATCCGCTCTCGACACCCCGAGCCACATCACGATCGGACTCGCCACGAGCACCGAGGAATATATCCCGAAAAGAATGCCTATGGTGAGAGCCAGCGCAAAATAGTGCAAAGCTTCCCCTCCGAAAAACAGCATCGAAGTCACCATGAGCTGGGTACAGCCATGGGTGATGATCGTCCTGGACATGGTCCGCGTGATCGCATTGTTGATGATTTCCGGGACCGAGCTCTTCCTCATCAGCCTGAAATTCTCCCTGATCCTGTCGAACACGACGACCGACTCGTTGACGGAATAGCCGAGGACGGCAAGCACCGCGGCAAGCACGGGAAGCGAAAATTCCCACTGGAAGAAGGAGAAGAAGCCGAGAATGATCACCACGTCATGCAGGTTCGCAATAATCGCAGCAAGGGCGAAGCGCCATTCGAAGCGGATCGCGAGATAGCCCATGATGCCCAGGGAAACCAGGAGCAGCGCCAGCGAACCGTTGTTGACGAGCTCCTTGCCGACCTGGGGTCCGACAAATTCCACCCTTCTCATCTGCACCGAAGCATCCTGGCTGCGCAGCACGCCAAGCACCGCATCGCTTTCCTTCGCGCCGGAAACGTCGGCCCTCAGGGGAAGCCTGATCAGCACGTCGCTGGCGGTACCGAAGCTCTGCACCGAAGCGTCTGGAAAGGATCCGAGCGAAGAACGAACCTTCTGGATGTCCACGGGGTGCTCGTAATGCACTTCCATCACGGTGCCGCCGGTAAAGTCGATGCCGAAATGCAATCCTCTCGTGGCCAGCAGGAAAACCGCGACGACGAAGGTCACGAGCGAAATCGCCGTCGTGAACCTGCCGTAGCTCATGAAGGGAATGTCTTGCTTGATCCTGAAAAATTCCATGTCTTTTCCTAAACTAGCCGATCAGCAGCTTGCCAACCCTGCGCCTGCCGTAGGCGAAGTTGACAATGGCGCGGGAAACCAGCACGGCGCTGAACATCGAAGTCAGGATGCCGAGGCAAAGCACGACTGCGAAGCCCTTGACGGGACCGGAGCCGAATATGAACAGGGCGATTCCGGCTATCAATGTCGTGATGTTCGAGTCTATGATCGTGCCGAAAGCGCGCTCGTAACCCGCATTGATCGCCGCCTGCGGCGTATTGCCGTTCCTGAGCTCGTCGCGGATGCGCTCGTTGATGAGCACGTTGGCGTCGATCGCCATGCCGAGGGTCAGGGCGATGCCCGCCATGCCCGGCAGGGTCAGCGTCGCCTGCAGCAGGGAAAGGACCGCGACCAGCAGGAACAGGTTGGCGCCGAGCGCAACCACCGAAACCAGGCCGAACAGCAGATAATAGGCGATCATGAATACGCTGATCGCGATGAAGCCGAACAGGGTGGAGTCGAAGCCCTTCCTGATGTTGTCCGCCCCCAGGCTCGGGCCGACCGTCCTTTCCTCGATGATTTCCATGGGCGCTGCCAGCGCTCCTGCCCGCAGAAGCAGCGCGACATCGTGCGCTTCGCCAGTCGTCATGTGCCCCGAAATCTGGACCCTGCCGCCGCCGATTTCCTCGCGGATCACGGGCGCCGTCACGACTTCCGCCTTGCCCTTCTCGATGAGCAAGATGGCCATGCGCTTGCCCACGTTGTCGGCGGTGATCTGCTTGAAGATTCTGGAGCCGGTGCCGTCGAGATTGATATGCACGGCAGCTTCGTTGGTCCTGTTGTCGAAGCCGGGCTGCGCATCGTTGATGTGCTCTCCGGTGAGGACGACGTTCTTCCTGACCAGGATGGGCGCCCCGCCGCGCTCGTTCAAAAGCTCATCCCCGAAGGGAACCTGCCCGGCGATCGCAGCCTGCAGGTCGTGCTCGTCGTCGACCATGTGAATTTCCAGCGTCGCGGTCCGCCCCAGGATGTCCTTCGCCTTGGCCGTATCCTGCACCCCGGGCAGCTCGACCACCACGCGGTCCGAGCCCTGCTGCTGGATGATGGGTTCGGCGACGCCGAGTTCGTTGACCCGGTTCCTCAGAGTGGTGATGTTCTGCTGGATGGCGAATTCCTGTATCTTGGTTCTCGCCTGCGGTTTCAGCTGAGCCGAAATCGAATATTCTCCGCCGGACGATGACTGGCTCAGCATCAGATCGGGAAATTTGTTCGCGATTTCACCGGAAGCCTTGTCGCTCGAATCCTTGTCTGCGAACTTGATAATGAGCGCCTCTCCCTGCCGGCTGATTCCGGTATAGCGCAAATCGGCATCGCGCAGATCAGCCCTGATTTCACCCAGGTTGCGGTCCATCGCCATGGTGATGGCGGCATTCATGTCGACCTGCATCAGGAAATGCACGCCGCCCCGAAGATCCAGACCCAGATACATCGGCAGCGCCCCGAGGCTGGTCAGCCATGCGGGAGAGCGGGAAATCAGGTTGAGCGCGACCACGTAATCCTCGCCGAGCCCGGACTGCAGCACATCCTTAGCCTTCAGTTGCGAATCGGTATCCAGAAAGCGCACCTTGAGGCTCGCCGGATCCAGAATCATGCCGTTTTCGGCGATTCCGGAAGCTTTCAGGATGCCTTCCGCCTTCGTCATCAATGCCGGATCGATTTTGGCGGCAGAACTCGCGGAAGATATCTGCACGGCGGGGGCCTCGCCGAAGAAATTGGGAAGCGAGTACAGGAATCCGACGAGCAACACCAGGAATATGATGCCGTTCTTCCACAGGGGGTATCTGTTCATTTCAGCTCGCGGCTTTGATCGTACCCTTGGGCAGAACGGTCTGGACAGCCGTTTTCTGCACCAGCACTTCGACATTCGGCGCGATTTCGAGGGTGACATAATTCTCGCCGACCTTCACCACTCTCCCCAGCTCGCCGCCTGTGGTCACCACTTCGTCGTTCTTCTGCAGCGCATCGAGCATCGCCTTCATTTCCTTGCTGCGCTTCATCTGGGGACGGATCAGCATGAAGTAGAACACGACGAAAATGACGACGAGCGGCGCGAAACTCATCAGATCGGATCCCGCAGGGGATGCCGCACCCTGCGCAAAGGCGGAAGTTATGAACATGCTTTTCTCCTGGGGGCTTCGCCCGAAAAATCGATGCAAAAGCGCAATTCTATCATGATAGCGCGCGCTGACGCCCAAACTCGGCAACAAAATCTTCGAATTTTCCGGACTCGATCGCCCCCCTGATCCCGCGCATCAGGTCCTGGTAGTAATGCAGGTTGTGTATGGTATTGAGGCGCGCGCCGAGGATTTCGTTGATGCGCTGCAGATGATGCAGATAGGACCGGGTGAAATTGCTGCAGGTATAGCAACTGCAGGTCTCGTCCAGCGGTCTGGTGTCCTCCCGGTATTTCGCGTTCCTGATCTTGATGTCTCCGAAGCGGGTGAAGAGCCAGCCGTTTCTGGCATTCCGGGTCGGCATCACGCAATCGAACATGTCCACCCCGAAAGACACCGCCATGACGATATCCTCGGGGGTTCCCACTCCCATCAGATAACGGGGGCGCTCCCCGGGCATTTGCGGAGCAGTGTGGGCGAGTATCCTTTTCATGTCGCTCTTGGGTTCGCCAACCGAAAGTCCGCCTATCGCATAGCCGTCGAAACCGATTTCCATCAGCCCCTTCAGCGATTCGTCCCGCAGCGCTTCATGCATTCCGCCCTGGATGATGCCGAACAGCGCGTTCGAATTGCCTTCGTGCGCCGCCCTGCTGCGGGAAGCCCATCTCAGGGAGAGCCGCATCGAATCGCGCGCAGCATCATATTCCGCCGGATAGGGCGTGCATTCGTCGAAGATCATCACGATGTCGGAATTGAGGATTCTCTGGATGCGCATCGATTCTTCCGGGGTGAGAAAGCAGGCGTCTCCGTTGACCGGAGACTGGAATTTCACCCCTTCCTCGCTGATCTTTCTGAGGTCCCCCAGGCTGAATACCTGGAACCCGCCGGAATCGGTGAGGATCGGCCTGTCCCACCCCATGAAGCGATGCAGCCCGCCGTGCGCTTCTATCGCGGCCAGCCCGGGGCGGAGCCAGAGGTGGAAAGTGTTGCCCAGGACGATATGCGCGCCGATCTCGACAAGCTCCCTGGGGCTCATGGCCTTCACCGTGCCATAGGTTCCAACCGGCATGAATGCCGGCGTCTCGACGGCACCGTGGGCAAGCGTGAGGGTTCCCCGCCTCGCCAGCCCCTGGGTCTTGAGAAGTTCGAACTTCATGGTTGCAGCCTTTCGATGAGCATCGCATCCCCGTAGCTGAAGAAACGGTAATTTTCCCCTATCGCATGACGGTAGGCGCAGCGGATGGACTCCATTCCGGAGAAGGCCGAAACTAGCATCAAAAGTGTGGATTTTGGAAGATGAAAATTGGTGAGCAGCCGATCAACCACCCTGAACTGGTATCCGGGCGTGATATAAATCGATGTCTCCCCGGAGTTCTTCCCGTAAAGCGCGGCGGACTCGAGCGCCCGGAGTGCGGTCGTCCCGACCGAGATCACTTTCTTCTTCCTCGCTTTGGCGTGTTCCGCCCTGTCCATGACTTCCTGCGGCACGTGAAAAACTTCGCTGTGCATCCTGTGCTCGAGGATGTTCTCGACCCTGACCGGCTGAAAGGTTCCTGCGCCGACATGCAGCGTGACATGGGCGATGTCGACGCCCATGCTGGCTATCTTTTCCAGCATTTGCGGGTCGAAATGCAGGCCCGCAGTGGGGGCGGCGACCGCGCCCGGATGTTTCGCATAGACGGTCTGGTATCGCTCCTCGTCGAACGGCGTGGCGGCATGGGTTATGTAGGGCGGAAGGGGAAGCCTGCCGCATCGGTCGAGAACGGCGGCCGCACTGTCCGAAAATCGCAGGACGTAGAATTCCCCGCCCCTTTCGATCACTTCTGCGGCATCCCCGTCAAAATTCAGGATCGATCCGGGTTTCGGGGGTTTGCTCGCGCGGATCGCTGCCAGGACGCGGTGTTCGTCCAGGATGCGCTCGACCATGAGTTCCACTTTCCCGCCGGTTTCCTTGGTTCCGAAGAGCCTGGCCCTGATCACCTTCGTGTCGTTGAAAACCATCAGATCGCCGGGCTCGAGGAAGGCGGGAAGCTCCCCGAAAACATGGTCGGAAAGAAGGCCCTTGCCGTCCATCACCAGCAGCCTGCTCGCCCCCCTGCTGGCGGCAGGTGCCTGTGCGATGAGTTCCAGAGGAAGATGAAAATCGAATTGCTCAAGCTTCATGCGCGCATTTTACCTTGTTGCAGAAAAAAGCGCTTTAAAGGATAATTTCCGGTTTCCCCAGCCGGGATGGCGGAATTGGTAGACGCACGGGACTCAAAATCCCGCGATGGTGACATCATGGGGGTTCGATTCCCCCTCCCGGCACCACTTTCCCTCAACGGGTCAGCCCCGCATAGAGCAGCGGCAATTTTTCAGGCAGGCGGTTCACATGGTCGACGACCATGTAATTCCTCATTCCGAAAATGCGCGACACGTACTGGTCGGCACCCGCATCGAGACTCATGCAATAGGTATGGATGCCGCTGCGCCGCGCCTCCTCCACCGCCTTTTTCGCGTCATGGCGCAGGTAATGCGAATCGCGCACGTCGATATCGGCCGGCTCCCCGTCGGTGATCACCATCATCAGTTTCTTGCTGGATTTCTGCCTGTCCAGATAATGGGTCGCATGGCGTATCGCCGCCCCCATGCGGGTGGAAAGCTGCCCGGTCATTCCAGCCAGCCTTGCCCTGGAGATGTCGTTGTAGGGCTGATCGAAATCCTTGATCCGGAAATACTCGACATGGTGCCGGCTGTCCGAGCAGAAACCATGGATGGCGAACGGATCGCCAACTTTCCCGATGGCATCCGCCAGCAGGACGCAGGCCTCCCGGGTGAGCTGCAGCACGGTATGCTCCTGCCCCTGAACCCTCCCGTTCGTCGATTTGGAAAGGTCCAGAAGCACCATCACCGAAATGTCGCGGGTCTTCCTGATCGAGCTCATCATGATCCGGGTATCGGGGGGGATGCCCAGCTTGATGTCGATCTGGGCGCGGATGGCGGCATTGATGTCGATTTCGTCGCCCTCCTCTAGCTTCCTGATGCGCTGCACGCCTTCCGGCTGGATGGCATCGAGCAGAATTTTCATGCGGGAAATGAGATGCCTGTTTCTGGCGATGATCTCTTCGATGATCATCAGGTCGCCCTCCCTGGCACGCTTTTCCAGAACCAGCACCCATGACGGGCGCTCAATCTGCGCACGGTAGTCCCATTCGGCATAATGGAATGGCGCCGAAATCGACTCCCTGCTTTCCTGTTCGCTGATGTTGCCGAAATCCAGCTTGAAATTGAATATGGCGGCAAGAACCGAGGATTTCTTCGCGGCCTCTCCTTCCGCTCCGTCGGCCACGGTATTGGTCATTCCGAACAGACTGGCATACTTGAGCACTTTCTTGCGGGTATCGCGCCCGATGTTGATCGCCTTGCCGAAATCGAATTTCCTGGAGGCCCAGAGATGGCGATTGTCGTCGCGGTAGGGAACATTCAGCTGGTCCTCATGCAGCCTGAAGGGAATATTCTTCCCCCTGAAAGAATGCGCCAGAGTCAGGCCAATCTCCCGGGAGACCAGATTGCTCTCCAAGTCTTCCGCTGCACTGAAAAGGGCCCGCCCCTGCATCACCCAGGGATCCGCGTCCGGATAGGCTTCGTCAAGCAGGGCACGCGAGAGCCGAGCGAGATAATCGCCTGCGCTTGCAGCCTGCACGGGAATTGCCGCATGCAGTTTCGCCCAGATCCGCTTCAGGCCGGGAAATTTGCGAATTGCCAATGTTTCGACGCGGGCATCCTCGACGAGGGAAATCACTGCAATCTGCCAGTTGTCGAGCGATTCCTGAGAAAAGGCCCCCTTTGAAAAAACGGCATGGGCAGCGGCATGCGCTGCCGCCGCACGATAAACCAGGCTGCCGGGAATCCCTCCGAAGTCCTCGTAGGCATCCGGCAAGCAGATGACGCCATCCATGACGAAAGGCCTGAAGCCTTCGCGGTTCTCATAATCGCGCCCGCTGGACGCGGTAGTGAATTCCCGTGCCCACAAGGCTCGCAGATACAGATTGATGCGGCGCTGCACGTCGGTGAACGGGGTTCCCTTTCGTTCCTTGTGCAAAACGCCCGGCGCCTTCTTTTCCAGGCCGAAACGTTTGACCAGTAATTGCGCGATGCGATTGAGATTATGGACGCTCACGCCCGCTCTCCTGTCCGCTCAGAAATAGGTGGTCACTGCGGCGTCCAGCGCATCGCGCATGTCCGGGTCGTCGGTGATGGGCCTGACCAGGGCGACGCGACAGGCGTTCTTCGGCTCCACCCCCTTGGCAATCAGGCTGCCCGCATACACCAGCATCCGCGTCGAGACGCCTTCGTCCAGACCATGCCCCTTCAGGTTCCTGGAGCGCTCCGCAATCGACACCAGCTTCTCCGCAATCTCGCCCTGAACCCCCGATTCGTGGGCCACGATCTCGGATTCGATGGCATGCTCGGGATAATTGAAGTCGAGCGCACCGAAGCGCTGCTTGGTCGACTGCTTCAGATCCTTCATCAGGCTCTGATAGCCCGGATTGTAGGAAATCACCAGCTGGAAATCCGGATGCGCATGCACCAGCTCGCCCTTCTTCTCCAAAGGCAGAACCCGCCTGTTGTCGGTCAGGGGATGGATCACCACCGTGGTGTCCTGCCTCGCTTCCACCACCTCGTCCAGATAGCAGATCGCCCCATATCTCGCCGCAATCGCAAGCGGCCCGTCCTGCCAGCGCGTGCCCGAAGTATCCAGCAGGAAGCGCCCCACCAGGTCGGACGCGGTCATGTCCTCGTTGCAGGCGACCGTGATCAGCGGCTTGCCCAATTTCCAGGCCATGTATTCGACAAAGCGCGTCTTGCCGCATCCCGTCGGGCCCTTCAGCATCATCGGCATCCTCACCGAATACGCCGCTTCGTACAGCGCCACTTCGTCAGATACCGCGCGATAATAGGGTTCCTTCTCTATCCTGTACTGGCTGATGATGTCGCTCATGGCTGCTCCTTGGCATTTTGTCTGGATGACGGCAATGGCAAGTTCGGGCTCATCGCATGCGCAGTATTGCTTTGAACGCATTGCCGCCATGAGTCGGCAAGCGGATTAAGCGGATCCTGCTGCAGGGAACAAGCGCACTTGCAGGCTGCCGCACGATAGCACCCTGCAATGTTCTTGCCGCTGCAGGATGCCTGCAACTTCCCGCACTGGCTGTTGCAGACATGGGCGATCCGCTGGATCTTTTGCTGCTCCTGCAGCAGCTTCTTCTGGTCCACATTCTTTTGCGTGACGCCCCCCCATACCATCATGGCGCATCCCAACAGAAAAAATGCCACCACCAGCCATCTGGAACGCGTGAAAACCTTGCCGAGCATTTTACGCCAGGTCATCCCGCTTGCGCTTTCACCGATTTCAAACTTCAGCAGCCCTGTCGTTCCGGATTTTGCATGGAGGCGGTCGCACGCATCGATGCATTCGCCGCAATCGACGCAGGTATCGGTGATCCTGATATTGGTCGGCTGGATGTCGGTGATGCAGCTTGTCGCACAATAATTGCATTTCTCGCACTCGGACGAGCGCGAGGCATCATAGGAAACATGGAGCGCATCCCGGCTCCTGAACATCCGCAGACCGACACGATAAAGACAGGGATAGTCGCAATATAAATAGCGAACCGTGGCAATGTCTATGAAGATCAGGAAGGATGTCAGCAGGTACATCACGAGCATGCTTGTCTGCCGGGCTTCCCCCCCGGCAATCAGCGTCCACATGTCGCTGCGCGTATAGAAAAACATCAGCACGACAAGACCCAGAACCAGGGAAGCAGCCGCAAAACTCAGGCCCAGGATCAGCCAGTTGATTGCCTTGTTCTTGGAGGCCGCAACGATCAGGCCCTCCCCTCCGACGCGGACATCGGCTCGTTTTCCGAGGAGTTTACGGGTCAGCTGATTCGCCCATTCGGAAAGCAGATTCTGCGGGCAGGCCCATCCGCAAAAAACGGAACCTATGGTCATATAGGTGAGGATGGGGGCAGTGGCGACCACAAAGGCCATCCCGACCAGGAATGGATAATTGGACCACCATATCTGGCGCCCCAGGATAACAAAGCTCGCGGACGCCAGATCGATCCTGAACAGTCCTAATGTGGGAATGAGGGCAAGCAGAAGCAGCATGCCGAACTGGGTACTTCTTCTCTTCCAATGGTATCGCGGCGTATTCATGGCATCAGGATTTGCAACGTCTGACTCGATTGCAGCAGCAGGAACCGGGGAATTGGCAATTCCCCGGCGTTCCGCAGCCGTACCATCCCGGATGGGATGGTAAAAACGGACTATACTAATATTGTTCGAACAGAAATGGAACCAGCCTGCGGAAATAATCACCTTCGCCGCTGCTGATCCAGCACGCATGAGGGGAAAGAGCATGGGAACGGCGCTGCGCTCATGGGCTTTATCGGAACTTCCCTGCCACAAGGCAAAAGCCCTGCGCGAGGGCGAAACCCCTCCCTGCCTGCGCAGCCCCGAGGAGGACCGCGTGATCAAGGAAATTGCCTGTCCGGCCTGTGCCAAAATGAAGGATTCGATTGAAGACATCAAAACCTGGGCATACCAGGGCGGCTATGACTACGTCGCCTGGGTTGTCAGGCAGGGTCCGCGCTGCGAGCTTGTGGCATTCGCCCGCGAACCCGATGAAGTGGACTTGCTGGCAAAATACGGCGACGATCTCGTCGCCATTGTGCCCATTAATTGAAATCCCGTGAAGCGCTAGTCTGGTGCCGGAACCGGAATCGAACCGGTAGGGAAGTCGCCTTCCGGCGGATTTTAAGTCCGATTACCATCCATTATTTGACAATAGGTTACGTCTCATTTTACACTATTTCCCGTCACAGTCCCGTTTTCGAGATCAGAATGGCTTTCATCCGCAAGGTTGGCGACTACCAATTCGAAGCCCAAATTAATCGGAAAAACTACCCGCGTCAATCCAGGACATTCGAGACAAAAGCCGATGCGGAGAAATGGGGCCGCATGGTCGAATCGGAAATGGATCGAGGCATTTTCGTCAGTCGCGCCGAAGCGGAAAACACCACCCTGAAAGAAGCGCTCGAACGTTACCTGGAAGAGGTCACTTCCGGCAAAAAGGGGGCCAGACAGGAAACGGCCAGAATCAATGCCTGGATCGACAACAAGCTCTCATCCAGAACCCTTGCCGCCATTCGTGGTGCCGACATGGCCAAATACCGGGACGATCAGCGCAAGGCTGGAAAAGCTGAAAACACCATCAGGCTTTCCATGGCGATCATCAGCCACCTCTACAAAATTGCTTCAACCGAATGGGGAATCGAGGGCCTATCAAACCCTGTCGCCAAGATTGCCAAGGCTGGCGGATCGAAGGAGCGCACCAGGCGCTTCGAAGACGATGAGGAATCCAGATTGCTGAAGGCGCTGGATGAGCATTGCAGGAACCCTTTCATCAAACCAGCCGTTCAGTTCGCCATCGAGACTGCGATGAGGCAGGGCGAGATTATCAAGATGAGATGGGAGCATATAAACCTCTCCAGGAGCACGCTACTGGTCCCTGACCGGAAAAACGACCAAACGGACACCATCCCCCTCTTTCCTGCTGCCAAGGCGATCTTGGAGGCCTTGCCGCGCAATTTGAGTGGCAAGGTCTTCGACGTATCCCAAGACGCCCTCTCCAGGGCTTTCACAAGCGCATGCAAAAAGGCGGATCCCAAAATTGAAGATCTCCATTTCCACGACCTTCGACACGAGGCCACGAGCCGCTTATTCGAAATGGGCATGCAAATCCAGGAAGTTCGAAAGATCACCGGCCATAAGACGCTTTCACAGCTGATGCGGTACACGCATGTGCGGGCAGAAGACTTGCTGAAAAAGTACGGCTAATACTGCATGTATCAAATTTGATATATAATCATACCATGAATGGCAAGCAGGTAATTTCGAAGCTCAAGGAAGCTGGGTTTACAGTGGTCCGTATCGAGGGCAGCCATTACCGACTAGCGAAGGATGGTAAGAAAACCTCCGTCCCCGTCCACGGCACGAAAGATTTGAAGCCCGGCACGCTTGCCAGCATTGAACGCCAAAGCGGAGTCAAACTGAAATGAAGATCGCCTATCAAGCCATTCTCACCCCTCAGCCAGAAGGTGGGTTTACCGTCACTTTTCCCGATTTACCCGATGCAATCACAGAAGGCGACAGCGAGTCTGAAGCCCTGTTCCACGCAGCTGAGGTGCTCACGCTCACGCTCGACGGACGCATGGAAGAAGGCGACGAAATCCCCGAGCCTTCCGATCGCGGCGGAGTATGGGTATTCCCCTCACCATCCTGTCAATCGGCCTTGCTGGTAAGACAAGCTCGAAACGGCAAACCGCTTTCCGAAATCGCCCGCGCCCTGGATACATCCTGGGCAGCAGCACAACGTCTCGAGGATCCAAGACATTCCCCGACAATCCGGCAGCTCGATCGCGTTGCAGCCGCGCTTGGCAAAAAGCTGGTACTTTCCTTCGAATAAGAAAATCTCGGTAAGAGTTCTTCAGCGTACGGAGAAGCCCATGAATCCAGACATCCAGCAAGAGATCAATTTCGAAGTCGCCATGTCAATTCTCAATGACATGATCGGGCGAACAAGCCTCGAGAAGCTCGCCGAGCAAAAGAAAGAGCATCCTGATCAAAACTTAGTCGCTCGCCTCGATGCCAGGTTTCATCAATTATGGGATGAACGCTCAGCCTTGCATTATGACAATCACGTAGAAATCGAGCGGGTGCTGAATGAATATGGTTCCATCCTTAAGAATGGACTCTCGGTTATGCACGGCTAGATTTCGTTAGGAAACGAGATGAGACCGATACCAGAGCATCTATATCGTTTTCGTTCAACCCATGCTCTGCTCGACGGTCATCAAGAACTTGAATCTCAACAGATCTATTTCTGCCCGCCAGATCAACTGAATGATCCACTTGAAGGCTTCAAGGATATCTTCTGGCGGGGAGATCATATTGTCTGGCGCAATCTGTTGCGCCATTACCTGCTCAATCTCATGCAGACCGTGTCGGTCTCAGCAATCATGGGACAAGAATTCAAACCCGGTTTATGTGCAATATTCGCTCATCAGACCGAGGAAGACTTACCCCAAGCCCCTATCAGAGAAATTTATTCAACTGCTTGCCAGGAATTCTTCGCAAATTCCGCTATCAACCACCTGATCAATGTGCTTTCTTCACAACCGCGAGCAGTAAGACGCGATGAACTCCTATTTTATTTGCGTCTTATTCAGCCACTCGCAATCAGTAACGTGCTATCAGCGCTAAGACAGCACGGTCTCCCCGTAATGCAGACCACATCCGCACTAGACACCATGATAAGTAATATGAATCGACAGCTAGGACAGATCCAGCACGCTTTTGCGTTGGAAGCGGAAATGTCAGACGACCTCTTCTCATCAAGCGAAAAGCTCCAATCTCAGCTTAATCTCCTCCATGAGTTCAATAATCCTGTTGCCGATAATCGGCGATCGCTGCTGTTTATCTTCCGAGATTTTCCAAGCTATTACGTGGTAGCCTTGGAACGCTTAATTTATCCTGAGTGGCATGCGGCTTGTTTTGCGGCAAATCCCTCCAATGCATCCATGTGGGGAGTCTATGGCGATGGCCATCGAGGAATATGTCTAAAATTCAAAACGCTGGCCGACAACAACATCAAGATCCCTACACTAAATCTTTACCGGATCTATAGTTGGAGCGGAGGAAAGGAAGGTGTCATCGAGAACTATCAGTATGTCCCGCACCCCTTCCAAGAAATACGTTACACAGCCGACTTCCCGGAGATCGACTTCTTTGAATCGATTGCCACACTTCCCCTATCCAAACTCAATTCTTTTTGGTTTGCAGGCCAGAACGGAGAACGCAGCGCGACTGCATCAAGGATGCTCCGGGAGGATGAAACATGGCGGCAGGAATACTGGCAAAAGTTCGCTGCCAGCTACAGCACTAAGTCACCAGAATGGGAGCACGAGGAAGAATATCGCCTTATCTTGCAATCCAACTTACAGCGATTTGATGATCCTGAATCGCGAAAATTGAAGTATCGATTCGCTGACCTATCAGGCATTATCTTCGGCATCAAGACTACAACAGAAGACAAGCTTCGCATCATGCGCATCATTGAACGCAAATGTAGGAACGAAGGCAGACAGGACTTTGAGTTCTATCAAGCCCACTATTCTAACCGAACGAAAACAATCGAGGTGGCCCGCCTGTCGCTACTAGAAGTGAAGTGACGCCATGCAAAGTAGATGCAGCATAAAAAAGTGGTCATCGGAACACAACCAGCCTACCGTTCCTTGCCCTTATCTTCACGCCTCCCTGGATCACGGCGCTCGGAAGCATCTTTCCCTTGATCAGGCGTTACACTCTTATGCTCTAACATCGCCTCCATCCTGGCATCGATGGATCTGTTCCAAGCCGCTTTGTTCTCAGGATATTGCTTGGCGGCAGCCTTCATGACATTTTCCACGGCAGCATCGACAAATCGACTTTGCGCCGCTTTGTTCCCCGGATATTGCTTGGCTGCCTGCTGACGGACCACATCGATAAATGTCTTGCGAATCGCCACTCGTCGTTGAGCCTCGGCATCAGATATGCCATCGCGACTCACAACCTTTCTGACATATTGGCCCACCGTTTCCATGCTATCTGTTCCTTCGCCCTTATTGCTCCGGATCTCGGGTTCCGCGATCGCAGCCTCATTCTTCACCTGGTCAATCTCTTTCTCGATCCTGGCCAGCTTGAACTGATCCTTGCGAATTTCGGCAGCCTCCTCCCAGCGATCGACGACAACACTGGTTTCGATCCTAGTTCTGTTTCTCCGGAAAATCTGAGTCAGCGCTGATCCGAGCTTGGGCTGAGGAACCTTGTCCATTCCACGCGCAAGGTAGCTGCGATGATCGACCCTCGCATCTATCCCCGCTTTCTCCAGGGCATGATTTGCGAGCGCAGCGTAGCGCCCCCGCCAAAACTTGATCTCCTCCGGCCCCTGCCGTTTGTCATCAAGCTCCCTCGTCTTTTTCCCGAACCCATCCCACTCGATTCTGCGCGTCGTCGCCAAAAGATGGGCATGGTATGAAACATACCCTTTGTCGGTCCCATCGAAGTTTTTCGGATCATCCCTGTGGATCGAGAAATCGACCACGATCTGATGTCGCTCCGCAATTTCATGAGAAAGCTCACGCACCAGGGAGACAGCTTGAAGTTCGCTTAACCCCCGAGGAACAGAAACCTGCCATTCCCGCGCAACTCGGGAATTTCCCCTGGTTTCGCTCTTTTCTGCCTCATTCCACAAAATTGAACGCTCATAGGCCCATGACGGCGCACCTGCCGGTGCAACGATTTTAGAGCATTCGACCCGCTGCTTTTTGTGATAGTCATGGGTGATACCTGTTCGCTCGTCCAACAAAACATCTTTTGCCCGGTAGGCAGCAGCAGCCACAGCCGATTCACCTTTTGCCCGGCTTTTGACTGAGACGGATAAACGAAACGAGGGCGGTGGTGTGCGGCCTCCAGACGAAAAACCCCCTATTTTCTCTGAGCGAGTTGGAGAAAAGATCGAGCCAACCCTGGGCCGCCTTCCCCTCCGAACCTTCCACTCATCAAACCACTTGTCGTCATGCTTCATCTGGAAACTCTCAAATTCAATGCGCCACGCGCGGCAAACTCGACAGAGTTTGCGTAAGCGCGCTATTCTCTTCGTTCATAGCACTATACTCCGTGCGATTTTTGGGCGCAAGGGGGCATAGTCGCATCCGAAATGGTGAATTTCAGGCAGGCGATAAAAATTTACGGCGGATCTACTACGGAAAGAATAGGTACAAAGTGTGCCCCATAAATTTAGCTCACAGTATGTATTGAGGTTATGATAATCGAGAGGCAAAATGACAATCTGTACGATGGTATTGAGCGTCGAACATATGTTTCACGGGCGGACTCTTTACGTTTACGAACCCCAGGGGAGAACAAAGCAAGTGACCGACAATATTCAGCACCTCAAAGAAGAAGACGGCGATTTTTATTCTGACGATGACCTATTCAAGATTTCATCTTGGGG
>JAKBJU010000023.1 GCA_021835845.1 Pseudomonadota bacterium
AAAACGACACTTGAAATAGGCCCGAAAACCCACCAGAATTAACCCTCGTTCGAGCCCGAAAAACACCCTTTCCAAGTGGCTCCATTACGCCGAAAATTGGTGGCGCCATTGGGGCGAAAAATGACACCTGATAAGAAAAAAGCCGTCAGGATCGTGACGATTCTTTTTTCATGCCAGTTCCAGGCGTCTTTCGATGCGTTCGAGTCTTAAATTAAATCCGTCAGATGCGACTTGCTGTTGCGCGTCCGCAGCGGCAAGGTGTCCGAGATGTTGAATGATGGAGGCTTGCCCGCTTTCCAGATTGCTTATGCGTCGCGTGAGTTCTTCTAATTTTCGCTCTATGCGTTCCTGTCCCATTTGAAAGCGCTTCAGGTGTTCCAAGATCAGATTTTCGCTGTTTTCCATGGCTTTTCTCCTAGACCGTATACTAGGCCAATTTTGATGACGCGTCATCAAAATTGTAGCGTATCCGGGGTGAGAGAGGTCGGGCGGAAAAACGGATGTGCGGGCGTTTGACCTCGCGCTTCAGGTTGTTATAACATAGTTATAATTTCATGGAGACTTATCATGCGAACAAGTTTGAGAAAAGTGGGCAATTCTCGCGGGATCATCATTCCTGCCGCATTGCTGGCGGCTTGCGGGATGAGCGACGAGGTGGATATTCGCCTGGAAGGGAAAAATCTGCTGATTGCGCCGGTGAGCGCCTTGCGCGCAGGCTGGTTTGATGGCTACAAGGCAGATGCGGATATGGAGCCCTTGGCGGCCTTGCCGGTGGATGAAGGCGATGACGAATGGGTGTGGTAAGGCGCGGCGAGGTATATTGGGTCAATCTCGACCCGACCATAGGCACGGAAATCAAAAAAACACGGCCAGCTCTGGTGATCTCTCCGGACGATCTGAATGCTGCGCTTCCACGTGTCATCATAGCGCCGCTGACCAGCCAGGGGCAGCCGCTGGGTTGTCGCCCGGAGGTGACGTTTTCAGGAAAATCGGCGCGTATCTTGCTCGATCAACTCCGCTCGGTGGATAAGCATCGTCTGGCCGGAAAGATGGGCGAGATTGAACTTTCGGCATGGCATCAGGTGCTGCTGGAGATGTTGAGTTAGGGCACGATGCACTTCATCCCTGAAATCCGCCTTACAATAAAAACCTGAAGCATATCTTTGCCTTGTAGTAACATTTGAAAAACTCTTAGGTGACATTCTTGAAAAACCAAATAATTACATGACAAACAAATAGTTGCATTGATGCAACGCTTGAGTTGGAATGATGTGGCTTTTGATTCAAACTGTATTTGAGGATCTGATTATGAATGTTGCACAAGCGATCGAAACGCGGCGCTCGGTCAAGGCATACGACGCCAGCCACCGCATGAGCGAAGCCGAAATCGAAAAACTTATCGCAGGCGCGATGCTTTCCCCCACCGCATTCAACATACAGAACTGGCGTTTCGTCGTGGTCAGGAATCCGGAGCTCAGGAAGCAGATACGCGCCGTTGCCTGGGATCAGGCGCAGGTGACCGATGCATCGCTGCTGGTTGTGCTGTGCGCCGATCTCAAGGCATGGGAAAAGCAGCCCGGCAGGTACTGGAGCAATGCGGATAAGCCGATACAGGACTTCATGGTGCCCGCGATAGACCACTATTACCGAGGCAAGGATCAGGTGCAACGAGACGAGGCGATGCGCTCCTGCGGAATCGCGGCGATGAACCTGATGCTGCATGCGAAGGAGATGGGATACGACTCCTGTCCAATGGATGGCTTCGATTTCGATGCGGTGGGCAAGCTCATCAATCTGCCACAGGATCACGTCATCGCGATGTTCGTCGCCATCGGCAAGGGAACCAAGGAGGCATGGCCCAGGGGCGGTCAGCTTCCGATGAACGAAGTGCTCGTGGTGGACGGGTTCTGATCTTCAACTGGGGCAGGGTGAAATCGAGTCTGACCCCATTTTTCTGACCTGAGCCCGGCGAGCTGCCAGACTGCTCCACTCCAGGGCAACAAGAGGAATGCGAATGTCGTCGTCCAGCAGCTGGCTCGGCTATGCGCTGATCACCACCGTCGCCTGGGGTCTCTGGGGCGCCTTGAGCGCCATTCCCGCGCAGCGGGGGTTCCCCGATACGCTGACATACGCAGTCTGGGCGGTCTGCATGCTGCTGCCCGCTGCGTTCGTTTTGCGCCGCGAAGGCGGGAAGATCCCGCTCGATCCGCGATCCCTTGCACTGGGACTGACGATCGGCCTCACCGGTGCAGGCGGGGTCATCGTCCTCTTCCCGACGCTTTCGATGGGCCCTTCCTACCTCATTTTCCCGATCATTTCGCTCTCGCCGCTCGTCACGATCGCGCTGAGCGCAGCATTTCTCGGAGAGCGCACGGGCCGGATCGGCATGGCCGGCATCGTGCTGGCGCTGGCCGCCCTGCCCCTTCTCAACGACTGGACGCCCGGCGGCGGCACGGTGCGCTTCGGCCTCTGGTTCCTCCTCTCGCTCGTCATCCTGGTGTCGTGGGGCCTCCAGAACTACTTCATCAAGATCGCCCATGCCTCGATGAGCACCGGAGCCATCTTCTTCTACATGACGCTGGGCGGCCTGCTCCTTGTCCCCGTCGCGCTCGTTCGCACGCACTGGGGCGCGCCCATCAACTGGGGGATCGACGGTCCGCCGCTCTCGGCGGGGATTCAACTGCTCAACGCCGTGGGAGCGCTCGCGATCGTCTACGCGCTGCGGGACGGCAAGGCGATGGTCGTCTCCGCGCTCACCAATGCGGCCTCGCCGCTGCTCACTGCCTTGATCGCGATGGCGCTCGCCGGCCAGATTCCGGGACCATTCAAGATCGCGGGCATCGCGCTCGCGGTGGTCGCCTCGGCGCTGCTCGCGACCGGGGAAGAATAGGAACGCTTTCCGGAAGCGATGTTTCCAGTGCACCGGGATTCGCCACAAACCAGCCCGAAGTGGACTATAAAGAAGTTCCAACCAAGGGAGGGAGACATGGAGACCGACAAGCTTCTGGAAAACAACGAGCGCTATTCGAAAGGGGATGCGGTTCACAAGCCGAATTACCCGGGCAGGCAGCCCATCCAGCCGTCCAAAAGAGTCGCCGTGGTGGCCTGCATGGACGCGAGGCTGGACGTCGAAGACCTGCTCGGGCTTCAGACCGGGGAAGCCCACATCATCCGAAACGCAGGGGGCGTGGTGACCGAAGATGCGATACGCTGCCTGATCATCTCGCATCATCTGCTCAACACGAGGGAATTCGTTCTGATCCACCACACCCGCTGCGGCATGCTCGCCTTCACCGACGATCTGCTGAAAGCAGGCCTCGAAGGCGACGCTGCCTCCGGAAAACTGCTCGGGCAGGCGACAGGCAGAAAATTCGCAGGCCCCGGAAAATCCTCGTGCAGCCCCTCGCAATTCCACGCCTTCCGGGGGGCCATCGAGCCGCTCGACTCCCCGCGCAGCGAAAAAAGCACCGAGCGCCTGGAATGGGACGTGAGGCGCAGCATGTCGATCATCCAGAGCCATCCCTGGATACCCACCCAAGGGGAAGATGCCGTCACCGTGCGCGGCTTCATTTACGATGTCGACACGGGGAAACTCGAGGAAGTGAGCTACCCCGGCCCCATGGGATCCTTCGGCTGAAAGAATCCCGGCAGATTCTTCCGCACTCTGGTAGAATGGGCGCAGCGGCATTGTTCCAGTCCCTGCGCCGCTGCATTTAGAACCCTATCCGCCTGCCAAGACTGGCGCCGCTGTCCGGCGACAGGCCGATTTTTTCCGGAAACACCATGACCTTTTCTACTCTCGGCTTGTCCGAAGCCATTCTTCGCGCGGTATCCGAGCGCGGCTACCTTGAACCCACCCCGATCCAGAAGCAGGCGATTCCTGCCGTGCTCTCCGGAGGCGACCTGCTTGCAGGGGCCCAGACCGGCACCGGCAAAACCGCGGGCTTCGTCCTGCCCATCCTGCACCGCCTGTCCAACAGGACCGTCAAGGGGCCTTCGGAAGGACGCCCCCCGATACGGGCACTGATCCTGGTTCCGACCCGCGAACTCGCCGCTCAGGTCGAGGAAAGCGTGCGCGAATACGGCAAGCATCTGAAGCTCGCCTCGATGACGATGATCGGCGGGGTCAACATCAATCCGCAGATCACGCGCCTCAGAAGCCGGGTCGACATCCTGGTGGCGACCCCGGGAAGGCTGCTCGACCATGTGCAGCAGAAAACGCTGGATCTCTCCGGAATCGAAATCCTGGTGCTCGACGAAGCCGACCGCATGCTCGACATGGGCTTCATCCGCGACATCAAGAAGATTCTCGCCCTGCTGCCGAAAACCCGGCAGAACCTGCTCTTCTCGGCGACCTTCTCCGACGAAATCAAGGCGCTTGCGGACGGACTGCTGAACAACCCCGCCACGATAGAAGTGGCGAAGCGCAACGCCACGGCAGAAACCATCTCCCACAAGGTTTACCCGGTGGATCGCGACAAGAAGCGCCCGCTCCTCGCCAGGCTCGTGAAGGATCACAACTGGCATCAGGTTCTGGTGTTCACGAGAACCAAGCATGGCGCCAATCAGCTCGCAGAATACCTGACCAAGAACGGCATCAATTCCCTTGCGATCCACGGCAACAAGAGCCAGGCTGCCAGAACGCGCGCGCTGTCCGAATTCAAGGACGGCAGCCTGCAGGTGCTGGTCGCAACCGACATCGCCGCACGCGGCATCGACATCGCCGAACTCCCTCATGTGGTCAATTACGAGCTGCCCAACGTGCCTGAAGACTACGTGCACCGCATCGGACGAACCGGGCGCGCCGGCCAGTCCGGGGAGGCGGTGTCCCTGGTGTGCGTCGACGAGCTGAAACTGCTCGCCGACATCGAAAGGGTGATCAAGCGGAAGATTCCCCAGGAAGTCGTGCCGGGATTCGAGCCCGACAGGAATGCAAAGCCCGAGCCGATCATGAAGCCGAGGGGACAGGGCCGCCCGCAGAATGCTGCAAATCGCCGCAACCCTGATTCCAGGGCGAGGCGATAAGACACAGCCTGCCCAGGCGGAAAATCCTTCACAACATTTCGAGCAATCCCTTCAGGGCGTGCTCGACCGCCTGGCGCCGCACGCTTTCGCGGTCTCCCTCGAAATGCCTTTTCGCGGTGGCGACCCTGCCGCTCCTCAGCGCCCATCCGAAGCACACCGTTCCGACGGGTTTTTCAACGCTCCCGCCGCCGGGACCGGCGATGCCGGTGACCGCAATGGCAGCATCGGCCCTGCTGTGCCGGATCGCGCCCTGCGCCATCTCCCTTGCAGTCTCGACGCTCACTGCGCCATATGTTCTCAGGGTGTCGGGATTCACGCCGAGCATTTCGCGCTTGGCAACATTGGAATAGGTGATGAAACCGCGCTCGAACCAGGCAGAGCTGCCGGGCACCGATGTCAAGACTTCCCCCACCCATCCGCCGGTGCAGGATTCCGCTGTCGCGAGCAGCCACCCTTCCTGCTCAAGCGCCTTTCCCAATTCGAGCGAAATTTCCCTGGTATCCATCAACCCATGAAAGACCTGAAAAGCGCGAGGCAAATCAGCGCATAGAAGGCCGCCAGCAGATCGTCGAACATCACCCCGAATCCGCCGTGCAGCATTCTGTCATAATAGGCTATCGGAGGCGGTTTTAAAACATCGAAAAAGCGGAACAGCAGAAAAGCGCCGGCCTGCCAGAAGAATCCCTCCGGCGTGAAGAACAGCACCAGCAAGAAAGCCACGATCTCGTCGAACACGATGCCGGAATGGTCGTCCTCGCCGATCGCCCTCCCCGTCTTGCCGCAAAGCCATATTCCGAGCAGGAAAAGCTGGGCGATGAATATCAGGAAAAAAAGGTCGGACTGCCCGAACCAGGATTTCAGGTAGGCATAGAGGGGAAAGGCGACCAGCGTGCCCATCGTGCCAGGTGCGACGGGAGACAGGCCAGAACCGAAACCGAACGAGAGGAAATGGGCCGGATGGGAGAGCACGAAGCGCCAGGTCGGGCTAACGGAAGTGCTCATATCCCGCTTCCCCCACCTTCTTCGCATTTCCAGCCTCGTCCAGGACGACGAGCCCCTCTCCTTCCCTTATCCTGCCCACGCGGGAAAGGCGGATTCCCAGCCTCCTTCCCACAGCTTCCACCAGCGCCGCCTTTTCCGGGGATGCGGTGAAGCACAATTCGTAGTCGTCTCCGCCCGAGAGGATCGCGCGCTCCCCCAAGGGCGAAGTCCTGTATTTTTCAATGGCATCCGAAACCGGCAGGGCGGAAAATTCGACCGCGGCGGAAACTTTCGAGCGCTCCAGGATGTGGGCAAGATCGGCGCAGAAGCCGTCCGAGATGTCTATCGCGCATTTCGAGATGCCGCAAAGGGCAAGCCCCAGCTCGACCCTCGGCACCGGGTCCCGCAGCGCCTTCAGGCAGCGGGCCGCATCGGCTTCGTCGAGCACGATCCCCCCCCGAAGATGCGCGAGCCCGAGCGCGGCATCCCCCAGGCATCCCGAAACCCAGATGTCTTCCCCGACCGCAGCACCGTCCCGCCTGAGCGCGAATTCCGCATCGACTTCCCCCATGATCTGGACGCAGATGGCAAGCGGCCCCTTCGTCGTGTCGCCGCCCACGAGATCGACTCCGTAGCCCTGCGCCTGCATCATGAAGCCCCCGGAAAAAGCTTCCAGCCAGGACTCGTCCGCTTCCGGGAGAGACAGGGCGAGGGTGGCCCACATGGGGTTCGCCCCCATCGCCGCCATGTCGGAGAGATTGACGGAAAGCGCTTTCTTCCCGAGCAGAAAAGGGTCGTCCCCACGAAAAAAATGCGTCCCCTCGACGAGCATGTCGGTGGAAACCGCAATCGTCCTGGCGGATGCAATCAGGGCGCAGTCGTCGCCGACGCCCAGCAGCGCATTCGGGGTGGCTTTCGTGAAATGGCGTGCGATGAGCTCGAACTCGGCGATCAAGATGGCTTGCCGAATTCGGAGGCACGCAGGCGGGAAGCGAGCTTGTCGAGCACCCCGTTCACGTACCTGTGCCCGTCGGTGCCCCCGTAAAGTTTGGCGAGCTCGACCGCTTCGTTGATCACTACCCTGTAGGGGATGTCGATCTGGTGCTCGAGCTCATAGGCACCGATCAGCAGGATGGCGGACTCCACAGGGCTAAGCTCGGAAAAAGGCCGGTCGAGGTGGGGCTGGAGCAATTCCTGGAGCTTTTGCGCTTCCGAAATCGCTCCCTTCAGGAGCCCGGAGAAATAATCGCGGTCGAGTTTCTGAAAATCCTCGTCCTCTCCGAACTGGGAGACTATCGTCGCCGCCTCCTCTCCCGAGAGCCTCCACTGGTAAAGCCCCTTGAGAGCGGCTTCCCTGGATTTTCTGCGCTTTCCCTTCATGACAGCTGTCGCATCAGGTTCGCCATTTCTATCGCGACGAGCCCGGCTTCCCTGCCCTTTTCGCTCATTCTGGAAAGGGCCTGATCGTCGTTTTCCGTGGTGAGTATGCCGTTGGCGACCGGGATTCCCGTTTCAAGCTGGACCGCCATCACGCCGCGCGCCGACTCGTTCGAGACCACTTCGAAATGATAGGTCTCCCCCCTGATCACGGCGCCCAGGGCAACCAGCGCATCGTACTTTCCGCTTGCCGCGAGCTTGTTGAGCGCCGCCGGGGCTTCGAGCGCTCCGGGAACGGTGACGAGGATCATGTCGGCCGGATTCACGCCATGATGGGTGAGCGCAGCGACGCACCCGCTCAGCAGTCCTTCCGAAACCTCGATATTGAAGCGGCTCATGACGATGCCTATCCTGAGCCCCGATCCATCGAGATTCCTTTCGGTTTCGACTATGTTTTCGTATTTCGCCATGATCATTCCTTTCCGAATGCGCCGACCGATTCGACGAATCCCGTCACTTCGAGATCGAATCCCGTCATGCTGGGCATCTTCCTGGGGATGGCGAGAAGGCGCATTTTCCGCACCCCCAGGTCCTTCAGGATCTGCGCGCCTATTCCGTAATTTCTCAGGTCGACCTTGGATTCCATTTTCGGCCTGGTGAGCATGGCGCGCTCCTTCAGGTCGCCCTCGCATTCCTTGCGCCCCAGCAGCACCACCACGCCGCAGCCGATACTGGAAATCGCTTCCAGCGCATCGTTCAGTTTCCAGGAGTGGGGGCTGCTTTCAATGTCGAGCAGATCCATCACCGAAATCGGCTCATGCACCCTGACATGAATTTCCTTCTCGGGATCGATCTCGCCTTTGACCAGGGCGAGATGGGTCTGGTTCGAGTTCCTGTCGAGATAGACGACCAGCCTGAATTCGCCGAAACGCGTCTGGATGGGGCGCTCCGCCTCGCGGCTCACCAGGGATTCGGTCTGGTTCCGGTAGTGGATGAGGTCGGCAATCGCCCCGACCTTGAGCCCGTGCTCCCGGGCGAACACCAGAAGATCGGGAAGCCGAGCCATTTCCCCATCCTCCTTCAATATTTCGCAGATCACCGAAGCCGGCGTGAGCCCGGCGAGGGCTGCGAGATCGCATCCCGCCTCGGTATGCCCGGCGCGCACCAATACCCCGCCTTTCTGCGCCATCACGGGGAAGATATGACCGGGCTGGACGATATCCTCGGGCCTCGCATCCTGCGCCACCGCAGCCTGCACGGTTCTCGCCCTGTCGGCAGCGGAAATGCCGGTCGTCACGCCCTTCGCCGCTTCTATGGAAACGGTGAAGTTGGTTCCCATGGGCGCGCGGTTGGCGGAGACCATGAGCGGCAGGTTCAGCTGCCTGCAGCGCTCTTCGGTGAGGGTGAGGCAGATCAGCCCGCGGCCGAATCTCGCCATGAAATTGATCGCCTCGGGCGTGACGAAGTCGGCAGCCATGACGAGGTCGCCCTCGTTCTCCCTGTCCTCCTCGTCGACGAGGACGACCATCTTCCCGGCTTTCAGGTCTTCGATGATGTGCTGTATCGGGCTCAGGGTCATGTCAGAACATCGGCTTTTTTTCGACCTGAAGGTAGCGCTGCGCGCCGCCCATGATCTCGGCTTCGGCTTCTTCCACGCCGACCCATCCGTCCACCTTGACCCATTTGCCCTTTTCGAGATCCTTGTAATGCTCGAAAAAATGGCTGATCTGCGCCAGAGTCAGCTCGGGCAGATCGGATGCGGCATGCACGCCGCGGTAGAGCGTGCAGAGCTTGTCGATCGGGACCGCAAGGACCTTGCCGTCCTGCCCGGATTCGTCCGTCATCTTGAGCATGCCTATCGCGCGGCATCTCACCACGACGCCGGTCATCAGGGGAACCGGGCTCAGCACCAGGACGTCGACGGGATCGCCGTCGTCAGACAGGGTATGCGGAATATAGCCATAATTGCAGGGATAATGCATCGCCGTCGACATGAAGCGGTCGACGAACATCGCCCCGGTTTCCTTGTCGACTTCGTACTTGATGGGATCCCCGTTCATCGGAATCTCGATGATGACGTTGAAATCGCGGGGAATATCCCGCCCCGAATTGACCCTGTCCAGATTCATGAAAACAGCCCTTCGATATTATGGAAATTCGGTATTATATAATGGCGGCAGGCGAAATCATGAATTCTGGAGCATCGCCACCCGAAATCTGTTAAATTTGTCCGATCAAACTCCGACAGGCCTGCCTTGACGCCAGACCAATATTGCCAGGAAAGGGCCGCGAAAAGCGGCTCGAGCTTCTATTACAGCTTTCTTTTTCTTCCGCCCGAAAAGCGGCGCGCCATCACGGCCCTGTATGCCTTCTGCAGGGAAATCGACGATGCCGTGGACGAATGCAGCGACCCTGCAGTAGCGAGGGCGAAGCTCGCCTGGTGGCGCGAAGAGATCGGCAGGGTGTTTTCCGGCAACCCAGAACATCCCGTCGGGCGCGCCCTCCAGACGGTCGCATCGCGGCACGACCTGCCCATCGAACTCTTCAGCGAGATCATGGACGGCATGGAAATGGACCTGGATCAGCCCCGCTATCCGGATTTCAAATCGCTCCAGCTCTATTGCTACCGGGCGGCGAGCGTGGTCGGCCTGCTCTCGGCAGAAATCTTCGGCTTCGAAGACAGGAAGACGCTGGATTACGCGCACGACCTCGGCATCGCGCTGCAGCTCACCAACATCATCCGCGATGTCGGCGAGGACGCCAGACGCAACAGGATCTACCTCCCCATGGATGAAATGGCCGAATACGGCGTAACGGCGGCGGACATTCTCAATGCCAGGCCAGGCGAGAATTTCGACAAGCTCATGGCATTCCAGATCGACCGCGCGAGGCGCTATTACGAAAAAGCCATTCACAGCCTTCCCGATTCCGACAGGCAGAACCAGAAACCGGGGCTCGTCATGGCCGCCATCTATTCCGCCCTGCTCGACGAAATCGCCAGGAATCCCGGCAGCGTATTGCAGTGCAAGACCTCCCTCACCCCGATCCGCAAAATCTGGATCGCCTGGAAGACATGGAGACGAGGGTAGCGGTCGTCGGCGGCGGCTATGCGGGAATCGCCGCCGCATTCTCGCTCTCGGAGTCCGGCATCCCCGTCACCCTTTTCGAATCCTCGAAGACTCTCGGCGGGCGCGCCAGGGGGCTCGACTGCAACGGTGCAAGGATAGACAACGGACAGCATATCCTGCTGGGCTGCTACAGGGAGACGCTCGCCCTGATCGGAAAGACATGCAAGATTCCCGAGCCTTTCTTCAGAATGCCGCTGGAACTTGCAGTCGATTCCTTCCACCTCGGCTCCTTTCCCCTGCCCCCCCCCTTCGACCTGCTGTTCGGCCTGCTTTTTTCCAAAGGTATCTCCCTTGCCGAGAAGCTCCGTGCAATTCGATTCATGGCAAAAGCGGGAACCCTTGAGCTGGAAGCCGATACCAGCGTCGAGACGCTGCTCGAATACCACGAACAGGGCGGCGACATCACGAATTTCCTCTGGAAACCCCTGTGCATCGCCGCCCTCAATACCCCGATCGAGACGGCTTCCGCCAGGGTATTTCTTGCCGTGCTGAAGGACGGCCTCTCGGGGCGGGGAAGCGACATTCTCATCCCGAGAGTCGATCTTTCCAGCCTTTTCCCGGCAGGGGCTGCCGAAATCATCCGGAGAAACGGGGGGGAGATACTGACTTCCAGCCCGGTCAGGTTTGTCAGAAAATCATCCGGCGGATTCGAGGTCTCGACGGATTCGGCAAGCCGCCATTTTTCGCATGCAATTCTCGCAGTCGCCCCCCAGCACCTTGCAAGGCTTGCCAAGGACCTGCCGGAAATAAAACTGCCCGACTTCGGCTACCAGCCGATCTGCACGATCTATTCGCAATACCCCGAAACAACCCGCCTGCCGCGCAAAATGACAGGGTTTTCGCAAGGACTGGCGCAATGGCTCATCGACAGGGGAAGCGGCCTCATCGCGGCGGTGATCAGCGCGCAAGGGAGGCATCTCGCGCTCCCCCAGAGCGAACTCGCATCAGAAATCCACGAGGAAATCAGGGGCGTCGTCCCGGGACTCCCCCCTCCCCTATGGCAGAAAGTCATTACCGAGAAGCGCGCCACTTTTTCATGCACCGTGGATGTCGAAAGACCCGAACAGACAACCGCACTGCCCGGCCTTTATCTCGCAGGGGACTATACTGCCGGCAAATATCCCGCGACGCTGGAAGCGGCGATTCAAAGCGGCCTTGCCTGCGCCGACCATATCCGGCCCCGGACATAAAACCATTTGATTATCATGGTTATTTTTCCGGAAAATCGCTTGTCAGCGGTTCATTTCGTGTGCTAGATTTGAAGCGGAATCGGCAGTTCTCCGCCGATCCGGAAGGAACGGAGCACACCTAAAAATCAGAATCCATCAATCAAGGGAAAGGATAAAAAATGCAAGCAGTGCCATGGCTCGTTTTGTTCGTCTTCATCATGCCGGCCCTCATCATTCTGACTGACCAGAGCAACATCAAGAACAAGCAGTGATCCAGAAGGGCGCGCAAAGCGCCCTTTTCAATGGAGGCTGAGGCTGGAAGCGTGCATGTTGGCGAAATCGTCTTCCACCATGTCGGTCACCATGGAATGGATCTCGATGTCGAACCATTCCTTGAACAGTTTGAGCGTCCTCCCGGAAGGCCAGGTGCGCTCGTCCCCCACCCAATCCTCGAGTTCCCGCTCGAAAAGCTCATCGTAATTGGAATAGACGAACTGCAGGGCGCTTTCCTCGTCATCGAACTCCGGAATCAGTATCGCAGTGGCGTCTTTTCTCAGCTCGTCGAGCGTCATTCCTTCCGGAACGGGATCCAGAACGCCCGTCAGCCAATCCAGAAATTGCTGCTTGGGTTTGATGATGGCAAGACTGCGGTTGATTTCGTACATGCTGTTTCCTGAAAACCATATCTGTCAGGCCAATTGTAACCGCAAACGGGCTGAAAAATGAATTTTATGTCGATTCCTAGACCAGGCGACCTGCGGCAATGCGCTGCAAAACCATGCATTTCAGCCATACCTTGTCCCCTTCCGGAACATCGCGAAAGGACACGCCGTATTTCAGCATGCCCTCTTCGGCTTCGCCTTCATGCTCGATGCGCGCATCGATCCCGAATCCCTTTTTCATGTCATCGACTTCCGCCTGGAAGGAAACCCTGACCGGATCGTGCGCCTCCCCCAGCGCGGCTGGCGCGTCGAACTGCGCACCCTCGGTGCTCAGATTGGTCATCAGGACGAGCTTTCTCGAGCCGTCCTTGCAGTGCACGATAGCCGGCAGCCTGACGCGCACCCAGGGTGAACGGCGCAACGGCTGCAGCCTCACTTTCAGCGGATACGCAAGGTGCAGATAATGCACGGGAGCGACGCAAATCCGCTCGATCGAGGATTCGAAAACGTAGATGTCCGTCCCCGAAAACATCCTCACTTCCACCGATTCGCCCTCGAGAAAATCGATTCTTCTCCCTTCCCTGACGGGCACCGTGACCAGCAGGCTGACCCCCTTGATGCAGCCGATCAGCCTCGCATCGAATCGGGCCCCTCCCCTGCAAACCTGAATCCGCTCCCAGATCTGGAGCGGCATTTCATTGGGTGGAAACGGCTCGCGCACCATGTGCATTTACCCTTGAATTTTTCTCAATATAGCACCCCTGTCGCAGTCTGCCGGCGCCCCTGCGACAATTTGCCCCATTCCCATGATCCGGCAGCTTGGTTAACATTGCGCCAACTATCACAAACAAACCAACTCATCGGGGAATCTTCATGTCGTTCAAAACAAGCGTGGCGGTACTGCTCGCGGCTGCCCTGCCCCCTTCTCTCGCCTCGGCCTGCGCCTGCGGCTGCGGCATGTTCGACGTGGGCATGCCCGGCCTCGCCCTGCCTTCCAGCCAGGGAGGGAGCCTCAATCTGCAACAAACATTTCTGGACCAGAATCAGGCCATGCAGGGAAGCAGCAAGATCCCCCTGAGCCAGAGCCCCGATCAGCGCATCAACACGACCTTCACCAACCTGAATGCCCAGTACCAGTTCAGCCGCGACTGGGGGATGATGGCCATGATCCCTTACTGGCAGAGGAGCTTCGACACCAATGCCAATTTCGGGAATGGCGCGCCTCAGAATGTCAACAGCAAGGTGAACACGCTTTCCGATGTCCGCCTCATGGGCATGTACACCGGATTCTCCCCAGACATGTCCTCCGGGCTCATATTCGGAGCGAAGCTGCCCACCGGTACCTATACCGCATCGGGCTTCGACCGGGACACCCAGCCCGGAACCGGCAGCACCGACCTGCTCCTGGGGGGATACCGGATGGGGCAGGAGCATCAATGGGGCTGGTTCGCCCAGGGCATATTGCGCAGCGCAGTCAGCACCCGCGACAACTACCGCCCCGGGGACAGCCTCCAGCTGGTGATGGGCATGCATTACGATGCCTTCAGGCACAGCACGCATGTCATTCCGACCTTGATGCTCAATGGCACCATTCGCAGCGCCGACAGCGGAATCAACAGCGACCCCTACAATTCCGGCCTGAGAAGCCTGTATCTGACGCCAGGGGTATTGCTCGACATCACCAGGCACTGGCAGGCCAACGCGAGCCTCTATCTGCCCGTCTATCAGCGCGTCAATGGCATCCAGCTGGTCCCGATGCAGGTCGCCAGCGCAGGCATCACCTACAATTTCTAGGGGAATCGGCCAGTTCACTTCCATGATAGAATCGCCAGCGGAGAATGCATGATCGGCCCCCTGTTCAAATCCCTCATCCTGTGCCTCGCCCTGTCTTGTCCTTTGCTCGCACATGCAGGGGGAGACTGGTCGCTCGCCGACATGTCCGGGAAATCCGTCAGGCTTTCCGATTTCAGGGGAAAATGGGTGCTGGTCAACTTCTGGGCCACCTGGTGCCCGCCCTGTCTCGCCGAGATCCCCGATCTCGAGTCCCTGCACAGGGAAGGCAGGCTCACGGTGATCGGCGTCGCAATGAGCTACAGGAGATCGTCCGAGGTGTCGGACTTCGTCAGGAAAAATGGCATCACCTATCCTGTGGTCCTGGGAGACGACGATGTCGCGGGGCAGTTCGGGGAACCGGACAGCCTGCCGACGAGCTTCCTCTATTCCCCGGACGGCCAGCTCGTCGGGCGGCATGAAGGCCCGCTTTCTGCCAAGGAAATCCTGGCCGCCATGCAGGGCGCTCCTTTCGCCAGCCAGGATTGATCTCTAGAAGTGCTCGAATTCCAGGGCGAGCATGAACCCGGCGACGACCATCATGGAAAGCCCGATCAGGAAAAAGACATCCGCAGACTTTTCCAGCCTCCCCCCCAAACGCTGGGAACGCATTGAAGTATAGGACAGGAAACAGCTGATCAGGAAAACAAGGCCCGTCACGGCGAACACATTGTCGATGATGGTGCTGATGTGCCGGGTTGCCTCGGTCAGGCGAACGATGCTGATGACCGTGACGCACACCCCCGTCATCGTGGCCGAAGTCGGCAGGATATGATTGGCAATTCCGCTGTTGGGTTCGTTATTCATGAATACGCTCCTCCCGGATTAGGACTGCGCTGAAGGCCTCCGGTTCCCCAAAAAAACAGGCCCGATGCAGAAAAGCAGCCGGGCCCCAAGGAGGGTTCGTTACCATGAAGATTAGATAACGATTATATTCTAATTCTCTTCAGGTCCGGCGTCAAGCATCAGGGAAGCCATATTTCGAACAGTGCGCCCCCTTCAGCGGCATTTGCAAGGGAAACATGCCCCTTCACGCCCTCCCGGACATGCGCCCATGCGATGGTTCGGCACAATTCGGTACCCAGGCCGGTCGAAGGCGTCTCTTCGAGCGTACCCAGCCCCGGACCATCGTCACGGACGGAAAGAACCAGGAAGCCCCCCTCTCGCCTCGCCCCGAGGGTTATCCTGCTCCTGGCGAAACGCAGCGCATTCTGGATCGCCGCTTCCAAGGCCAGCTGGACGAGGCGCTCGTCGAAAAACCAGATGACGGGGGTATCCGGCGAGATCACTATCCCGATCTCCGGCGCATCGGGAGGCAGGAACACCAGATCCCTCACTTCGGACAGGAAGTCTTCAGGGCAGACATCACTGATTCGCGCCGTCATCTCGCCCTTGTACAGGGTCAGAAATCCGATCAGCTTCTGTCTCAGGCTGGTGCAAAGGGCGTGGGAAGCCGCAACTTCCGGATTGCTCTGGCACAGGATGGCAAGCTGGTCTTCCAGAACGCCCAGGGCGTTCTTCATGTCATGCACGACAACGGCCGTCAGTTTTTCGTCCATCTCAGGCCACTCCGTTCAGTTCGACTTTCCGGGGCTCTGCTGCGTCCCGCCGCATTTTCTTGGCCAGCCCACGGATTGACCGGCTTGCCGAAGCGCCATGCACCGCAACATCCAGAAGCCTCATTCCTTCCTGTTCTTCCCCTGCGGCCAGCAATGCCCTGGCCATGAAAACCGTCGCCAGATTTCCTCCAGGCTCGGGGATGAGATTGCCAGCCCGGGCCAGCATTTTCCTGGCGTTGGCAGGATCATTCTGCCTGATGTATGCCTGAGCCTTGATGGAAGCCTGCACCTGGGCGAAAACACCCTTGTCGCCGAATTCCCCCACTCCGGCTTCGAGCGCCTTGAAGGCCGAATTCAAGTCTCCGGAATCGACATGTATCTGCGCCAGGAAGAGGCAATCGGTCGCCTGCGCGGTGATCGACCCTTTCGTCTTGCGGATGGCCTGCTCGAAAGACGTTCTCGCAACCTCAAGATTGCCCATCCGGTAAGCGGCTTCGGCGACGATCCGGTTGCGCCTTGCGCTGGGAACGACCATCAGCGACTGCCTCAAGCAATCCAGCGCCGTATCGAAGTCGCCCAGATCTTCTGCAATTTCGGCAAGCAGATCGTAAACCAGAACGTAGGCGCCGTTTCGTTCGAGAATATCGTTCGCGATGGCCCTGGCTTCATCCAGCCTTCCCGCTGCAAAATGCCCCCTCGCCAGCCCGAGCTGGGCCCATCCCAGATCGCCGCGCATCGCGAGCGCCGCCTGGTAGGCTGCTATCGCCTCCTCATGCCTGCCCGTTTGGAGCAGCGCCTCTCCCTTGCGGCGCAGCGCCTCCATGATCCATTTCGAATTGGCCTTGATGAGCTTGTCGCTCTCGGCCACTGCGCCGGCGTAATCCTTCTTGGCCAGCCGCTGCGTCAGCATCTGCAAGGCATCCCGCCTGTCGATCAGGCGCTCCAGCCTCGACTTGATCTTGGACGCGGTGAAGGGTTTCAGCAGATAATCGTCGGGCTGGAATTCGGCCGCACTCACCACCGACCCGTACTCCGCCTCGGCGGTCACCATGATGAATATGGTATTGGGCGGCAGCAGCTCCTGGGATTTGATGAACTCGAGAAATTGCTGCCCGCTCGTCGCCTTGTTGAGGTTGTAGTCGCAGAATATGGCATCGTATTCGCCGCGCGTCTCGAGCATGCGAATGGCATCGTCCGCATTTCCCGCCTGCTCCACATTGACGATTTCCATTTCGGAAAGCTGTACCTTGATGGCGGCACGCATCGCGCTCATGTCGTCGACAACCAGAACCCTGAGATTGGCAAACCGTTTTATCATGGATTGTTCATTTGTCACTCATGCGCATTATTGACCTAATCTTCGGGAGGCGCAACCTGACCTTACCCGCAATGCAGTCTTTCGCCCGGCGCAATAGAAGCGTATAGTTATTTCTACATAGGATATTTGCATATTGCGCCGGAGCACGTCAAAACTGGCAATGGACCGACAAATGGCGCTGGACAACGAAACACCAACGGACGGGAATCCCGATCAACCCGCGCCCCTCGGCCGGGAAGACGCCGAACAACTGATACACTTCCAGAGCTCCATACTCCAGGCGGTGGCACTCGGAAGCGGAGAGCGGGAGGTTGTCGACCGCGTTTGCCGGTTGGGCGAAGCCATGGTTCCCGGCTCCATCGCCACCGTCATGCTGCTGGACGACACGCACAGGCTAAACGTCCATGCCGCACCGAGCGCCCCCCCTGAAATCGCCGCAAGGCTCAACGGACTCTGCCCCGGCCCGGAATCGGGTTCCTGCGGCAATGCCGTCTACCGGCAGGAGCCCGTCTTCGTTGCCGACATCCCGCTGGACTCCAGATGGAACGGCCTGAGATCCCTTGCCGAGGATTTCAGCCTCGGATCCTGCTGGTCGCTGCCGATATTTTCCGCGGAAAGGAAAGTCGTCGGCACTTTCGCGCTCACCGGCTTCGAAAGCCGCATGCCCACCACGTTCCAGAAGCGGCTGATGGAAATTGCCGCTTCCATCATCGCCATCATGTTCGAGCGCAGGAAGCAGAGCGACGCCCTGAGGCAAAGCGAAGAGCGGTTCAGGCTGCTGTTCGAGGAAGCGTCCGATCCCAAAATGCTCGTTTCCGGGGAGGGGCGCATTCTCGATGTCAACCGCATGGCACATGAGCGGCTGGGTTACGCCAGGGAAGAAATGGTGGGAAGACCCGTCTCCGATTTCGTCACGCCGGAAAACGTGCCCCAGGTTCCGGAACGGCTGAAGCGAGTCCATCTCGAAGGCCATGCCACCTACGAATCGGCCCAGATGCACAGAAACGGCACCGTCATGCCCGTGGAGATCAGCACCATCGCCATCGAGCTGGACGGCAAAACGACCTTCTACAGCATCCTCCGCGACATCTCACTCCGCAAGGAAATGGAAAGCGCGCTGAAGGAAAGCGAAGCTCATCTCAGGGGCATCCTGGAAAATGCCCCCATCGGGCTTGCGACCGCATCCCCGGAAGGGCGCTTCACGAAAGTCAATCCATCCTTTTGCGAGATTCTTGGCTATGAAGCCGGGGAGCTTGAAAAATTCACCTTCCAGGAAATCACCCATCCTGACGATCTCCCCTCCAATCTCGACAATTACCGGCGCCTGCTTGGCGGAGAAATACCGTCCTACACGATGGAAAAGCGCTACATCAAGAAGGACGGCAACGCCGTGTGGACTCAACTCACCACTTCGCTATTGCGCGATGCCATGGGAAACCCGCTGCATTTCATCGCGCAAATCGAGGATATATCGGAGCGGATACGCACCAGGGAGCAGCTTCACCATCTGGCCTATTACGATACGCTGACCGACCTCCCCAACAGGCGCCTCCTGCTCGAAAAGCTTGACTGGGCGCTGAACCAGGCAAGGCGTCACGACAGATCCATGGCGGTCATGTTTCTCGACCTGGATCGGTTCAAGCAGGTCAACGACGACCTCGGGCACGACGTTGGAGACGAACTGCTCAGGAATGTCGCTGCAAGATTGAGCGCCTGCGTCCGCAAGGGAGACATCGTATCGCGCCAGGGCGGCGACGAATTCATCATCGTTCTGACCGAAATCAGCCATCCCGAGGACGCGGTTCTGGTCGCGGAAAAGATCATCGAGTCGATGAGCGCTCCCATAGAAATCGGCCCGCACCGGATAACGATCGGAATCAGCATCGGCATCGCACTCCATCCGGCCGGAGGCAAGGACGACATGGGCAGCCTGATGAAAAAAGCCGACAGGGCAATGTACGCCGCCAAGGACTCCGGGAGCACCTGCTACCGGCTTTTCAGCGAGTGAATCAGCAGCGCGGCCTTGTCCAGGGCAGAGGCCGCAAGACTTGCCACCGCATCGCTGTTTTTCACCCCCTCCACGACGAGCCTTGCGCTCGAACAAATGCGCAGCGCACCGCAAGAAACGGGCTGCCCAAGGCTGCAGCGCAACCCGGCAGCTTTCGAAACAGGGGAAAGGTCCTCGCGCAGTAGCGCATGGACAACCCTTGCCTCTTCCAGCCCGAGAGGGCTGCCGCCTCTCCTGAGCCTGAAGGGGAAAATCGTCTGGATGCGATCCCAGCCCGAACCCGCCCCCACGGCATGGCGATCGAGAAGCGGAACCGGCAGCGGCTCGAAGTTGGGATCGTTTTCGAGGCGGCGGCTGATCGCCCCTGCGAACCCGGAAAGGAAATTCTCCACCTCGATTTCGGGAATCCCGCGAAACGCGCGCAATTCCGCAAGGGCGGCCTCCCATCGCAGGAGAAGTCCGATGTTTCCCTCCGTCCCGAAGTGCATGGAAAACCAGCCGGAAGGAGTTTTCGGCATTTTCCGGTTGGAAACCGATTGCGGAACGAGCAGCGCTCCGGAAAAGGTCGGGCCGGTGAGGAATTTCGATCCCGTGAGCGCCACCATGAAACCCTCTGCAAGGTATGCCTTCAGCGTGGCATCGCTCATCCTGAACTGGCAGGCATCGACCAGCACTTCCACCGAACCGGGAAACCGCGATTTCATTTCAAGCGCACAGGAAGGGCTGGGGGCGATCATCCCGGTCTTGGAAACGTCGGTCAGCACGAGAAGTGCCTTGCCGCCGGCTTCCGCGCAGGACTTGACCAGCCTTTCGATTTCCTCATCGATTTCCAGGCGATCCCTGGGCATGGCGTCATCCCCTCGAATGCGCACGCTCCTTGTTTCGGGAACTTCAGCGGAAAGCGCCGCGGGAACTCCCCTCCCGGTTTCGGATGGATCGACCATCACGACAAGATCCGGGCTTGCCAGGCGGGATGCGATGCGGTGCACATCGGTGCCGGAAGCCGAGAACAGGATTTCCAATCCCGCCAGATCGGAGATCCCGCACAAGGACGCGAATTCCGCCCTGATCCGGCCATACTCGCGGTCGCAGGCTGCATCGTCGAAATCATTGACGAGTCTTGCGCGCAATGCATCGGCTGCGGCAAATCCGGATTCCGAGATGGTGGACGCCGTCGAAGAGCCGAACTCGGCAAGTTCCGGGTCGGGATAGGGCCGGCAGCCATATTCGTTCACGCCCGAGACGAGCGTTATCCTGGCATCTCCGCCTGCAACCAGAAGCTCGGCGGTATCCGGAAAACGGTGCGGATCGATGCGCTTAAGTGCCCGCACGCATGGCTCCGACGAGCATGTCGCGGAAGGCGGAAAAGACCTTCTTCATCTGCAGCGCCTTGTATGGAAAGACATCGGCCGGATCCATGGCATGCACGACCGCCCCGGTGTCGGCTTCGAAAACCAGCAGTTTTCCGTCACGGGTTTCGGCGCAGTCCAGCACCACATAATCGAGCCCGAGAATTTCGTTCAAACCTTTCAGCGCCTCATGATGGCGCCTCGCGAAGTCTTCGTCGAAATCCCTCATGAAGCGCGCCTCCTCTTCCCGCTTCTCGGCGCTCTCCGTCATGCCGGCATTGGCAAAATGGATCATCCAGTTGTCGGATACGGCCATGTGCACCGCGTAAGGGCGGCCTTTTATGAGCGCCACGCGGTATTTTCGGTAAAGGCCATCGGCGCTCCGGTAATCCACGAAGGGAGAAACATAAAACTCCGGATCGGGCATTTTTTCCAGGTACTCCGCTATTGCCCCCACATTGTCGATTCGTGCAAGTCCGTGGCCGCCGTGGGAGTCTATCGGCCTCACTATGAAGGGGAAATCGCTGACCGAAGCAAGATCGGCCCTGTGGACGCGCCTCGCATCGGGCATGACGAGTCCCGCAACCCTGGAGAGGTGAACGGGTGCGGCTTCCCTGGAAGTCTTGAGAATATTGGCAGGCCTGTTCAGGACCGGATGCGGCCAAGATTTCAGCACCGGAGCCAGTTCTTCCAGAATGGGGTTGGTTGCGGTCGACTCCCCGATCGAAACGAACAACAGATCATGGTCCGGAAGGGGCGGGACGGGCGGCAACCCCGGTCCGACATAGAGCATGTGAAGCGAAATGTCCGAATTCTCGACCAGGAATTCGAGCGGCGCGTTGGTTGCCACGTCCCCCGGCGCCATGATCGCGAGCAGCCGGATCTTCGCTTCCCCGGCTGCCGGCAAATGATAGAGGATTTTCGTCGCCAGCGCCTGGGCCTGCACATCGAGCGCGACATCCCGGCTATTTCTGAACTGGAGCAGCGTGGAAAGGTCCATCAGCGCGTTCGCATCGAGCGGATCGCTTTCGGCCCGTTTTATCAGGGCATCCCCCAGCGGGGCCAAATCCTCCCCATCGAAAGCCTTCTTCATCAGTCGGGCAAGCCCCATCAGCCCTTTTTCGCTGCGCATTTCAGTCTCCATGTTCTCCCCTGGTCAGTGAATTTCCCAAATCGATTGCGGCATCGACGAAAGCGTCGATGTCGCTTCTATTGCTGCGATGATTGACGATGGCCGCCCTGATGGCCAGCCTGCCGTCCAGAACGGTCGTCGATGGCGCTGCGATTCCCGACTCCTGCAGCCTTGCCACGATTTCCGCATTCACCCTGTCCGGCTCCCTGCACTTGTACCTGAAGCAGACGATATTGAGCGAGACCGGCGCGAGGAGTTCGAGCTGCTCCGCTTTTTCGATGCGCTTCCTCAGATGGCGGGCCAATTCGCAGGTGCCGGAAATCGCCTGTCCGATCATCTCCGTTCCGAACACCTTGATCGTGAACCAGGTCTTGAGCGCCCTGAAGCTCCTGGAAAGATCCGGACCGAAATCGCAGGGCCAGGGAGAACCTGCAGCAAGCGCGCGGCTCTCCCTCCTCAGATAAGCGGCATCTGACGCGAAAGCGCTGCGATGCAATTCGCCGTCTCTCACCAGCACGAATCCGGCGTCATAGGGCACCTGCCCCCATTTATGGAAATCGAACGCGATGGAATCCGCTCGTCCGATTCCCGCAAGGCGCGGCGCAATATCCGGGGCGAGCATGCCGAGCGCCCCGTAAGCGCCGTCGACGTGGAACCACAGCCCTTCCCGCTTGGCGAAGTTGGCGATCGAATCGAGATCGTCGACAGCGCCGGTATCGACCGTCCCCGCTGTCCCTGCGACAAAGAACGGCATATGGCCGGCTTGCCTGTCCCTTTTGACTGCCTCTTCGAGGGCCGCGACATCCATCTCGAAGCGCTCGTTCACCGGAACGATTCTGAGCGCATCGACACCCATTCCGGAGAGATCGAGTGCCTGGGCGATGCTGCCGTGAGCGCTGCTGGAAGCATAAGCGGTCAGACGGCGCTCGCGCATCCCGCTCTTCCTGACTCCGACTCCGAGGCGGCCGGTCCTGGCAACGATCAGGGAGATGAAGTTCGCCATGGAAGTGCCGGTCACGAAAAGACCGCTGGCCGTATCGGGAAATCCGAAAATTTCCCTGACCCATTGAAGCACCTGCTTCTCGACTTCGATCGGCATCTGGTCTCGCCCGCCGAGATTCGCATTCAATCCGGCGGCGAGCATGTCGGCGAGCATGCCCACCGGCGTTCCGCCGCCATGCACCCAGCCCATGAATCCGGGATGGACATTGCCTGTTGCATAAGGCAGCACCGCGCGCATGAAAGTTTCGTGCGCACTCGCAAGCGCGGAAGGTCTGGCGGGCAACGCTTCCCTGAAAAGATCGCGCATCTCTCCGGGAATGGGCTGCCAAACCGGGCGTTCCCGTATGTGCTCGATATAATCGATCATGTCGTCGAGCATGTGGTGCGCTTCGATCCTGAATTCATCCCAGTCGACCGGGTCAAGCATAGGTGGCTTCTCCATCCAGACTTGTTCAGCAATTAGCATGCCCGGTGAAAATTCGCGGGTTTCCAGGCAGCCGGGCGGCAAATTTGGCCGCAAACGGCAACATTATGAGCCATAACCTGCCATTGCGCTTCTTTTCGCATTCGGCTATCTTTGGATCGGAGGCCTAGCCATGAGTTCTGGAAAAACCGATGCCGATCATCTGAAAAAGAGACTCGATCCGGAACAATACCGCGTGACCCAGGAATGCGGGACGGAGCCGCCTTTTCTCAATGCCTACTGGAACAACAAGAAGGCCGGCATCTATGTCGACTTAGTCTCTGGCAAGCCGCTCTTCAGCTCGCTCGACAAGTTCGACTCGGGAACGGGCTGGCCGAGCTTCACGAAGCCCCTGGAGCCTGAAAATCTCGCGCTCAGGACGGATCGCAGCCACTTCATGGAGCGAACCGAGGTTCGCAGCAGGGATTGCCATCTCGGCCATGTTTTCGACGACGGCCCCGCCCCCACCGGCAAGCGCTACTGCATCAATTCGTCTGCGCTCCGCTTCATCCCCGTCGAAGAGTTGGAAAAGGCAGGTTACGGCGAATATCTGGGGCTGTTCGAGAAGAGATAGCTCCAGCTTCTTAATTTTTCGCTAATCTTCCTGGATTACCATTTTCTTCGAGACCACTTCGCAGCGAATGCTGCGTTTGCAGTGGCGCTCCAAAACGAGCTTGTCGATCAACACTTGAAGGAAACAGAACATGAAAAAGACGCTTGCCGCCGCACTCCTTTCGGTTGCCGTCGCACCCTCCGCCTTCGCCGATGGCGGCCTCTACATCGGCGGCACGTTGGGCCGTGCCGCCACCAGCAATTTCGGCACCCCCCTGACCAAATCGTCCGACACCGTATACGGCGGTCTCGTCGGCTACCAGATCAACCCGAACTTCGGGGTCGAAGCGCAATACACCGGAGCGGGGAAATTCGCCACCGCCACGATGAGCGGCAAGAGCGACATATTCACCGTCGACGCGGTAGGCACATTGCCGCTCACCGATGGCTTTGCGCTTTACGGCAAGCTCGGCATCGGCAGCTCCAAGAGCAAGATATCCGATGCCACACTGACCTACCAGGGAGCCAGCCGCACTGCGGCAACCTACGGCCTGGGCGTTCAATACAACGCCACACCGCAAGTCGGCATCCGTTTCGGATGGGATCGCTACGGTTCCGCAGTGACCAGCGCAGGGGCAAAAACCAACTTCAATTCGAATGTCTGGGCTGCCGGGATAGTCTACTCATTCTGACAGGTGCCTGAATGGAAACCGGGAAATTTCCCGGTTTCCTATTATTCTGCGGGGAAGTTTCCAGGAATCAGCATTTCCTGGGTGACATGCAGTCTCTGCAGCAACCCCCGAAGCTCCCGCAATGCCTCGCTCTGGATCTGGCGGATCCGCTCACGGGTCAATTCCATGCTCTGCGCAATTTGATCGAGCGTTGAAATGTCATGGCCGTTGAATCCGTAACGCCGCTCTATGACCAGCCTGTGCTTTTCCGTGAGTCTTCCGAGCCACTCGTTCACCAGCCTCTCCATTTCGGCATTTTCCATCAGCATGTCCGGGGACAGGTTGTGTTCGTCAGCAATCGACTCTCCGATGGAAAGCATGGGATCGATTTCGAGCGGCGCGTCCAGGGACAGCATCTTCTCGTTCTGATGCACCACCCACTGCACCTCCTCGATAGTCATCCCGGTTTTCTCCGCGATCATTTCGGAGCTGGCGTCCCCGCCGTGGGACTCCAGCTCATGAACAACGCGCAGAATGTGGTTGATGTCCTTCACCACGTGCACCGGAAGGCGAATGGTTCTCGACTGATTCATGATCGCTCTTTCGACATTCTGCCTGATCCACCAGGTGGCATAAGTCGAAAAGCGGAAACCCATCTCGGGATCGAATTTTTCCAGCGCATGGATCAGCCCGAGATTGCCCTCCTCGATCAGATCGAGCAAAGCGATGCCGCGGTTGACGTAGTGCCTGGCAATTTTCACCACCAGCCTCAGGTTGTGCTCGATCATTTTCTGGCGCGCATCGAAATCGCCGCTTTTCGCCAACCGGGTCAGCCTCAATTCCTCTTCCGCTTTCAGCAGCGGTTTCTTCCTGATCTCGTTGAAGTAGATCTGGATGACATCCAACACCGGATCATCCGAAGTGTGGGGATGATCTTCTTCGAGGTGCATTCTTTCTTCAGGGTGCAGTTCTTCTTGGTCGGAAATCATGATTTGTCCTTGTTGTGCTGAATCCCGGTTCGAGCCATGTCTGGTCGCAGGATCATAAGCCACTTTCCACGCAATCGCAATGTTCTAAAATCGCTCCAGATCGCTGCGACCGCCTGTTAGATGGGGCAGCGAATCGCAAAGTTCCTTCCAAGAATCATCATTCATTACATTTTCAAAGAAAACCCTTTTCAAAATGCCAGAATTCTGAAACAATAAGAACAATTCTCATTAACTGGCTTCTGATGGCTATCGTCAAACTTTCGACTCTCGCCGCTGGCGAATCGGGCGTGATCGCTGCGCTGCACGCCGAAGACGAGCTTTATCACCGGCTTGCCGCAATGGGATTTCGTATCGGCAAGCGCGTCGAGATCCTGCGGCTCGGGCGGTTCTCCGGTCCACTCCATTTGCGCATCGGCGCCACCGACCTGATGCTGCGGCGCAATGATGCCAACAAGATCGACGTGGCTGCCGAATGAAGCGCATCGCCCTTCTTGGCATGCCCAACACGGGCAAGTCGACCTTCTTCAACAGAATCACCGGCGCTTCTTCCCGAACCGGAAACTGGCCCGGCGTCACCGTGGATCTTCTGGGGGCGAAAGTCCTCCTGGGCGGAGCCATGGTGGAGATTGTCGACCTTCCGGGAATCTACGACCTGCATGGCTTTTCCGACGACGAGCAGGTGGTTCGCCATTTCCTGGAGAACAACAGCGTTGACCAGGTGCTGATCGTTCTCAACACCTCCCAGATCGAGCGCCAGCTGAGTCTCGTGCTACAGGTAAAACAGCTCGGGCTTCCCGCCATCCTTCTGCTCAACATGGCGGATGAAGCAAAAAAGTTCGGCATCACGATCGACGCTGAAAAGATGTCCGGGATGCTGGGCCTGCCGGTGGTGCTCCTGAGCGCAAAATACGGCACCGGCTACCAGAACGCCTATCAGCTTCTGGGACGCACGCTGGAAGAAAGCGTTCCCGTCAGGCTGGATCGTCTCAAGGAGCTGCTTTCCCAGGACGACAGGGTGGAGCTCGAAATGGACCGTGTTCTGAAAAGCACGGTCCAGATACCTTCACAGCTTTCCGACAATCTCACCTCGCGCCTCGACCGCATCCTTCTGCACCCCTGGCTCGGACTGCCGCTTTTTTTTCTGGTGATGTACATCACCTTTCAGGCGATCTTCCTGTTCGGGAAACCGCTCCAGGACGGCGTCACCTGGGCCCTCGACACCTTCCGCCATGCAGCGCTCGAACCGCTTTTTGCCCATTTCCCCATGATTCTCAAAGGATTGCTGCTGGATGGCATCTACAACGGCGTGGGAACGGTCGCCACCTTCGTTCCAATCATCATCCTGTTCTTCCTGTTCATGGCGATCATAGAAGACACGGGCTATCTTTCTCGGGCAGCTTTCCTGATGGATGCGCTGATGTCGCGCCTCGGCCTCGACGGGCGAAGCTTCGTCATGCTCCTGATGGGATTCGGCTGCAATGTCCCGGCCCTGATGGGAACGAGGGTGATGCGAACGCGCAGCCTGCGCCTTCTGACCATGCTGGTGATCCCGTTCTCGCTGTGCTCGGCACGGTTGCAGGTCTTCATCTTCATCACGGCAGCGATCTTTTCCCCCAAAGCCGCGCCGCTCGTGCTGTTCAGCCTTTATCTCTTCAGCTTCGCCACATCGCTCCTCACCGCGGTGCTCTTCAAGAAGCAATATGCCAGTTCCGAACCCTTCATCCTCGAGGTGCCGCCCTACCGCTTCCCCACCCTGAGGCAGATGCTGCTGCGCGGCTGGCACGAAGTCAGGCATTTTTTGAACCGCGCCAGCAAGTTCATCGTGGCAGGCGTTGTGCTCGTCTGGCTCCTCACCCACTTTCCTGCAAATGTCCCACCCGCAAGCACCCACACCCTGGCAGGCATGATCGGCTCGGCTTTTTCCCCCCTGCTCGATCCGATTGGCATCAACCAGCAGCTCGCCATTGCCCTCATCTTCGGCTTCGTCGCCAAGGAAATCGTGATCGGATCGCTTGCCGTGATCTACGGCATGCAAGGCCAGGGATTGATGGCGCTGATGGCACACCAGCTCGACTGGGTTCAGGCTTACAGCTTCATGCTGTTCACCTTGATCTACACCCCCTGCCTTTCCACCATCGCGACCCTGCGCAGCGAATCGAAAAGCAACGCCTTCATGCTGCTTTCGATCGTCTGGTCGCTGGGCCTTGCCTGGCTGGTCAGCTTCATCTTCTACCAGGGCGCCCGCGCACTCGGATATTGACCATAAGGATCAGGTTAAACGGGAATTGTCATGCCCGTCCTGACGACAAACCGCATTCTCTTCGGCATCGAGAAGGCGCCCGTATTCCTTCTTGATCAACCCATAGCAGGCGCATGCCTGCGCCACCAATTTTCCATGATCGAGAACGGTGATGCGACCTCTTGCATAGGCGATCTTGCCTTCTTCCTGCAGCTTCAATGCAGCCTTGTTCACCCGTTCGCGCCTGACGCCCAGCATGGCGGCAAGGCTTTCCTGGGTGAAAACGATTTCGTGCGAAGGCAGACGGTCGAGTATCTGCAGCAGGAGATGGGCAAGCTGGTCCTGCAGACAATGGTGCCGGCTGCATGCGGCGCTCAACCCCATGTAGGTCATCAGGGCCTGGCCGTAAAGCAGGAGCTGCCGGTGGAACCGGTCGCCGCGCCCGAATTCCTGCCGCAATATGTCCGTCCTGATTCGCATGACAGCGCCGCTGCTCTGGCTGACAGCCGTGTGCGGCATCGTCAGGCCTCCCAGAAAATGGGCGATTCCGACCAGGCCTTCGTAGCCGACCAGGCCGACGGCGGTAGCCGAGTCATCTTCCATGACATGGGAAAGGGAAACGACGCAGTCCACCGGGAAATAGACGTATCCGGAATCTGCTCCCGGTCGGCAAAGGATTTCCCCTGCGCGCACCCGAACGTTCTGCAAATGCGGACAGATGCGCCCGCATTCCTCGCTCGACAACGTCGAAAGCAGCTTGTTTCTTTGCAACTTAGGGCAGCGTTCAACCCTGGACATCGATGACCCCCAACCAGTTACGGCAACCGCACCTGGCGTTAACGGCAACCACGCATCATTTCTTCACCTATTTATTGCACATCCCTTACGAGAATCTTACAAAATCATAACATGTGAGCGATTTCGCATAGATGGCATCTCCGCTTCCCTGTACAATTTCACGATTTTGCAATAATTTTGCAATAAATACCCGGAGCAGCCTCCCCTACCATGAAAAAGAATTTGCCTGTCACGCAGCAGGAAATCGACTATGCGGAAAGCGATGTCTTCGTCACCAAGACGGACGCGAAGGGCATCATCACCTACGCCAACGATTCCTTCGTGAAAGTCAGCGGATTCTCCCGTGAAGAGCTCGTGGGCAGGAACCACAATATCGTCCGCCATCCCGACATGCCGGAATGGGCATTCGAGGATCTCTGGAAAACCGTCAAGCATGACCTGCCCTGGCGGGGCATCGTCAAGAACCGCGCCAAGAACGGCGATCATTACTGGGTGCGCGCCAATGTCGCCCCGATCAAGGAAAGCGGGAATATCGTCGGATACATTTCCGTCAGAAGAAAACCGAGCCGGGCCGAAATAGCCGCCGTCGAACCCCTGTACCGGCTGCCTTCCCCGCCGAAAGCCCGATCCTTCTCCCGCTGGTTCGGCAATCTGGGCTTGCAAGCCAAGACGCAGCTCCTGGTCCAGCCGGTTCTGTTACTGCTTCTGGTTGCCGCGCAGCTCTTCTTCACGAAAAGATCGGGCGGGTTCGAGGAACTCGGCGCACTGACCTACGAGCTTCTCGCCGCGCAGGGGCTGCTGCAGATCATCCTGTTCTTCTTCATGGGCTGGGTGATCCGGAAATTCACCAAGGAGCCCATCGACAAGGTCAAGGCGCTCATGGTCCGCGGCCTCGTCGACAGGGACCTGACTGCCCAGATCGATATCTCCGGGCGCGACGAAATGGGGCTGCTGCTTTGCTCCCTGCAGGCAAGCCAGACGCATCTCGGCGCGATCATCAACGAGATCACCCTGGCGTCCGACGATATCGAGCATCGGGCAGCGCATCTGAAGGAAGCGGTTTCGGAAGTCGCCAGAAATTCCGACAGCCAAACCGAAAACATTCTCCAGGTATCCAGCGCCTCAGAACAAATCTCTCATTCCGTCGAAAGCATCGCTGAAAATGCCCTGGATGCATCGAGTTCCGTGCAAACCGCCCATTCGAATGCCGAGCAGGGCGCGAGCAGAATGCGTGAAACCGCACAGGCAGCAAAGGAAGCGGCCGATTCGGTGACAGACTCGGCAAAATCCATTCGGGAACTGGAAAACGCCATCCAGAACATCCGCGGCATCACCAACGTGATCAAGGAAATCGCCGACCAGACCAACCTGCTGGCCCTGAATGCCGCGATCGAAGCCGCCCGCGCCGGGGAACAGGGGCGCGGCTTCGCAGTGGTGGCCGATGAAGTCAGGAAGCTCGCCGAGAAAACGTCGAGCAGCACGGTCGATATCGGAATCCGAATCGAGGAAATCCAGAAAATCACCGACGAATCCGTTTCAAAGATGAATCTCGTCGCAACCCAGGTGCTCTCCAATGTCGACAGGATGGAAGAAGGCAATGCCATTCTCCACGGGATATCGGAAAAGACCGAATCCGCCATGGAAATGGCCAGGCAGATCGCGGAATCGGTCAAGGAACAGGCGCTTGCAAGCACCGACATTGCAGGAAAGGTCGAATACATTTCAAAGCTCACGAACTCCAATACGGAAATCTCGTCAAATGCGCACAATGCTGCAAACGAACTCGACGACGTGGCAATAGCGCTTCAGTCCATCACCCATACTTTCAAGATGTAATTACCGAAACATCATGCGCGACATAACGCTGTTCAAATCGGAGAATCACCGCTTCATCCTGCTCAACGAGAGCGAGCCCGGCGAGGAAGACGGGATACGTTCCAACCAGTACCTGGTCGTTCACGATGACGCTGCGGTTCTGCTCGATCCGG
>JAKBJU010000010.1 GCA_021835845.1 Pseudomonadota bacterium
CAACGTTGAACGACTTCCTGGTGTTGAGGCCAGAGTTGTATGCGTTCTCTCCGCCGTTCAGGTTGGTGTAGCCCACATCGGAAGCAGGAGCCTGAGCATAAGATGCGATCAGGGTCAGCGGCATGCCGCCTGCATCGCCCATCATCTGCCCGTCGACTTCGGTCATCCTGGTTTTGTAGGTACCGTTTGTGAGGGGGGTGGTCGCCGAAACATTCGGACCAGCACCCTGAGTAAACGCTCCACCTGTTGTCGAGCTGGTTCCGGAAGCAGCCTGGAAGCCGATTGCGGTGTCAAAGCCAGCCACGTTGCCCGGCGTCCATGCCGCGCGCAGGTAGTTGGAGGTCGGGGAACCGCCGCTGGGGTCTCCAGAAGCCTGACCCGCACCAGCAGTTGAGCCGTTGCCGTTGATCGAGTCGATCTGCCACTTGGTGAAGTTGACGAAGCCCTGGTCGGTGTAGTAGTACAATGCCGCACCGTTGGCGGGGATGGCACCACCACCTGCGCCGTTCATGATGTACTCTTCAGCGCCGATCGCAGCCATGTCCTGCTGGTTAAAGAGATGCACAGGGGTTGCGCCGTCGGAGAGGGGTTCGAAGCCCTGCTGGGGTCCGAGGCCGTCGGTGGTGAAGGGAACGATGCCCAGCTTGCCGGGGCCCACGTCGAAGCTGAAAGGCATCTTGACGGAAGCGAGCGCCGCACCGCCGGAGAGGCCCACTTCACCCTCGAAGCCGACGTTCTCTGCAACACGGCCGCCCATGAACAGGCTGTACTGGGTCATCGAGAACTGGCCGTTATTGGAGGTCTTGGTCAGCGCGGTTGCCGTATTAGGACCATTGGTCTTGGTATACTGGATGTTGGTGATGAACGCGAGGTTCAGCACGGCAGGAATGGAAAGTCCGGGCGCGTCGGTGGTCTCGATCTTTTCTTCGGAACCGACCATGGTGAAGCCGGAAGCCTTGAAGGAACGGCCGAATGCGTTCAGCGTCGGGAAATGCTGGTAATGGCAAGCCGAGCAGGGCATGCCGACCTGGCGTGCGAACGCGGGAATAGCATGAGCCTGCGGGGCCCAGGCCATTGCCGACATCAGCGCGGATGTCGCCAAAAGCGTTTTTTTGAATTGCATAATTAACTCCTCAGTTGGTTTTACATGGATGTAAAAACGTCCCCTCATTTCTTCTTTAAGTGAGGCCGTAGCCGAAGAATATATTTTCACTTCCAATCACGTCAAATAAAAAAGAGACTTGTGTTGCGTAATTGCAACACAGCCTTTTGCTGGCGTGGGCACGCTGCCGGATGAAACCACCATTCTTGTGGCTTGGTACCAAGATCAGTTGCGAACCATCAATGGTACCCACCCAGCTACAGCACCTCAGAAATTAATCAATCTAGTCCAACAATGTTCTGGAGTTGAACCATATTCAGTTTGACTTGGTGCTTCGCAATTCAGAATCGGAGTGGAACATCCCAGATTCTAGATGGAGGTGGGGTCTATAAGGGTAAAGTATGCCGACACCGTGAGTTAAAAGAGGGTTGTATGTTACCCCTTTATGAGCTATTCTGTGCTTTGATTACCCGATACGGTGCTAAATGGAACAAGGTAAAACCCCTGCCCCCAAGCTTGCCAATCTGACGCCTGAGCAGTTGGCCCAGCTTGTCGAAATTGAGCGCTACGCCATTGATAATTTTCACGGCCAAATTGATGAATTGGAAATGGCGCTCGGCATGTTGCGCTTGGGTCATCATGTTGGCTGGAAGCTCCTGGTGTTTGTTCACAATAAGCGCACCATCCGCAAATATGAGCAGATTCTGGGTATCAACATCCGCGATGTTTTCGACGAGGAAGGTCCGCTCACGCCTCGTTCCAAGGGTTACATGCTCGCCAAGAAGATCGGCAATTTCTGGAAGGCCGTCAGCGGCGATATCAAGATCGAAGGCCGACGAGATTTCGGGGCTGATGGAAATCGATAAAGGGTATTGACAATCCCTTTGCACCCCTCTAGCATGAGGGGTAATGAATACCCACATTCGCAATTCGCCATTTTCACCTGGGCGCGGTCAAGTCGAGGCCGCCGAGGACGCGTTGTCGGCGGCGCTACCTGCGCTAGCGGGTGGCGCAGCTGACGATGCGGCCCGAAGCGGCGATACCCCCCGTCTGGTAACACGGGGGGAAAGTCCCCCGGATTTCGTAAATCCTCATGCTGCGCTAGTCGATTGGCTCAATTTTACCTTTCCCTTCAAACTCTACGTCGATAGCTTCATCGAACTCGATACCCAATTTCGACAAGCCTTCGGCTTTGCAATGGGCAAGCCCCGAAAGACTGGATTCCTCAATTACGAGAAATCCTGGGAACTGGGAGAGAATTTGTCCAGCCTATTTGCGGCGGGTGGAGAATCGGTAGGCGGTACTTGCATGGTCAGCTTGTCTGCTTCGGGGTGCATGAGTGTTAAGGATTGGGCTGGCGTCTATGATTTGGTGACGCGCCTTCGCGGTCGGATTACTCGGATTGATCTGGCTTATGACGATTTTGCGGGCGTGATGAACATCCAAACCGCCCTGGGTTTCAGGGATTCCGGGGGCTATACGACTAACGGTCGTCCGCCACGATTCAGGTACGTCGATGATTTCGATGCAGGTACAGGCAAAACCCTGTATGTAGGCTCCAGGAAAAATGGAAAGCTTCTGCGTGTCTATGAGAAGGGAAAGGAACAAGGGCTTCCTCGCCATCCCTGGATACGCTGGGAGCTTGAACTCCACAATAAAGACCGAGTTATCGACCTCGAAACCATTATTCATCCTGGAATTTATTTGGCGGGTTCCTATCCCTGCATGAGTTGGGTTTCTGAAACTCAGGATCGAGTAAAAACTACACATACGATTGCCCGGACGAATTTCGAGCATTTGCTGGAGTGTTGCAAGCAAAGTTACGGCAAGCTGATCTGGTTGATGCATGAAGGGCTTGGATATAGCCCTCAAGCCATCGTCGAAACATTATCCGTCAAAGGTATCCCGAGCCGATTGAACATTCCCGTACCTGGCGGAGACATATCGTCATGAAGTCCCTCACCCTTCATGAAGCAGCCGATTTCCTGAAAATGCACCCGGAGGAAGTGCGCCGTCGTGCCAAGTTGGGAATTGTCCCTGGGGCCAAGGTGGGTAAATGCTGGGTGTTCCTCGATATCGACCTTGCCGACTATGTGCGCTCGTTATATGCTCAATGTCGGCAAGCGTTGCGAGTGACCTCGGGAAAGGAGGAATCATGTCACTCATTAAACGCGGTAAAACGTGGTGGATTGACTTCACCACACCAAGCGGCGAGCGCGCTAGATGTTCTGCTCGAACAGAAGACAGGGCCCAGGCGCAAGAACTCCACGATCAGTTAAAGGCGGAGTCCTGGCGAGTTGCCAAACTGGGCGAGAAACCTAAGCGTACCTGGGATGAAGCGGCTTATCGCTGGTTGATGGAAACCGGACATAAGAAATCGCACCAGCAGGATGTATCCCAGATCGCCTGGATTCAGCAGTTCTTCCGGGGCATCTACTTGGATGATCTTACCAGGGAAGCCATTTTCAAGGTGGGCGATTTGAAGTACCGGGATACCAGCGCAGCCACGGCTAACCGTATCCTGGCGCTGATACGCTCCATCCTGAGAAGGGCTGCTCTGGACTGGGAGTGGATCGACAAGGCTCCGATGATCAAGCTGTACCGGGAACCCAAGCGGCGGGTGCGATACCTCACCCCTGAACAGGCGAAAACCTTGCTGGAAGAGTTGCCGGAACATTTGGCCGATCTGGTGCGTTTTTCCCTGGCGACTGGATTGAGGCAAGCAAACGTCATTCGTTTGGAATGGTCGCAGGTGGACATGCAAAGAAGGGTAGCATGGATTCACGGAGATCAAGCGAAGGCGGGAAAACCGATTCACGTCACGCTGAATGCCACGGCCATCGATGTGTTGACCAAGCAGGTCGGCAAGCACACTACACGGGTCTTTACCTTCAAGGGCAATCCGATCATCCAGGTCAATACCAAGGCATGGCACAAGGCGTTAAAACGCGCTGGGATCGATAATTTCCGCTGGCATGACCTTCGGCATACCTGGGCGAGTTGGTTGACGCAACAGGGCGTGCCGTTGAACGTGATTCAGGAAATGGGCGCTTGGGAGTCTGCGGAGATGGTGAGGCGGTATGCTCACCTGGCGCCGGAGCAATTCAGGCAGCATGCCCAGGTGGTGGACGATCTGCTCAATGGCACAAATACGGCACAACGGAAATGACAAAGGGCTAGCAGTTACGCTAACCCTTTGATGTGCTGGTGCTGATGAGAAGAATCGAACTTCCGACCTACTGATTACGAATCAGTTGCTCTACCGACTGAGCTACATCAGCAATCGAATCCCGTATTATAAAGCGTTCGGAGTGGGGCGGCAATCAGGCCGTGGCCGGTCTGGTTCGGATGACGATGTCGATTCCGTCCAGCATCGTGCCGTGCGGCAGGGCGGGAAGGCTGTGGATCGGCAGTTCGGAAAAGTCGATGTCGCTCAGTTTGCCGGTGGCGATGTCGTAAAAATGATGGTGCTGGTCTGTCCTGGGATCGTACAGGAGCTTGCTCGGGTCGATGATGACTTCGCGAATCAACCCCTTTTTCACGAAAAGATTGAGCGTGTTGTACACGGTTGCCTTGGATGCTACAGGCTTCCTGCGGTTGACGGCAAGCATGACCTGGTCGGCCGAAAGATGCTCCATGCAGGAAAAGAGAACAGAAGCAATCTTGAGGCGCTGCGAGGTTGGAGTAACCCCGTGCCTCCTCAGTCGTGCTGCGATGGCTTCCAAATCCATTCTTCCCATGGGGTGATTCTATCACTCGAATCGGTCTCCGAATCCTAACATTTTTGTTAGAATTCGGAATTGGACGGTTCGCCGAATACGATTTGAGCAAGCCTCTTCGCAGAGGCGGGGGCCATCGTCACGCCGTAACGGAAATGCCCGCTGTTGAGGTAGAGGTTGTCGATGTCCGGGTGCCGTGCGATCGTCGGAATGTTGCCGGGAGAGCCCGGGCGCAGCCCCGCCCATTGCCCGACCGAATTTTTGGCGGCGAGTCCGGGCAAAACTTCGGCGGCTTTTTCATGCAGCATGCGCGCTGCGGTGACGGATTTGTCGAATCCGACATGCTCGAGCGTGCTGCCGGCGAGGATATGCCCGTCGCGCCTGGGGACCAGATAAAGATCGTCCTTCAATAGAATTGTGTCCAGCATGTTTTCCGCCTCGAAAAGCAGCATCTGACCCTTGACCGGGAAAATGTCCGGGCCGGACAGGTCGGGTTCGAGCAGAATTTTGCTCCATGCCCCTGCGCAGACGACGAAATTTTGTGCCGCCCAGACGTTTCCGTCCGAAGTGCCGAGGCCTACGATGCGCCTACCCTGCCTTACCAGGGAGCGCACTTCGCAGTTTTCGACGATGCGCACCCCCCGGTTTTCCAGACTGGCGCGGAGCGCGCGAATCAGGCGGGGATTCCTGACCTGCGCGACATTGGGAAAGAGCCATTCTCCGCCGGGGCCTCTCTCGAACCGGACGTCGTGAGCGGCGCACCAGTTCGCCGCATTTTCCATGGAGCGGCAGCCCTCCAGCACCTTCATGCCGCATCGAATATATTCCGGGTCGATCCCGCTGCTGGAAAGCAGTTCCTGAGTCCAGCCCGGATAAAGCGCCGCTCCGCGCATGGCGAGCGCCGTGACTTCCTCGGGATAGTCCCAGGGAAGCAGCGGGAAAAGAATCCCCCCGCCTGCCCATGAAGCCTCCATCCCCGCCCTGCCGCGATCGAGGACAGTCACGCTCGCCCCTTTCTCGGCAAATTCGTAGGCGCTGGACAGTCCGACGATTCCCGCTCCGATGATGATGATGTCTGCTGGCAAAATGCTTCCCCGATTCAAGGCTGTCGCTCATTCTAGCAAATTGGCCGCTCATCGGATTCCTGTTGCGATGGCGGGAACATTTCGATTAAAGTAGGGGCGTGAAAATGGCGACGGTAAAATTGAGATGAGAAATAACGGGTTCACGCTGATCGAACTTATGGTGGTGGTGGCCATTATCGGCATCGTTACCGCGATCGCTCTGCCGATATACAGTTCCTATCTCGTGAGGGGAAAGCTCGCCGAGGCTTCGACCGACCTGGCCAATTTTCGCGTGCAGATGGAGCAATATTACCAGGACAACAGGAGCTATGCGGCAGCCGGCGGCGGTTGCGGGGTGGCGAATCCGACCGGGAAATATTTCACCTACACCTGTGCCATAGGGACGACGACCGACAGCTATACCGCCACTGCCACGAGCAATGCGAATACCGGGCTGGGCAATTCCGGCGACTACACCTATACCGTCGATTCGAGCAACAACCAGAGTACCACCAAATTCGCGGGTTCCGCCGTCACCTACAGCTGCTGGATCACCAAGTCCGGAGACTCGTGTTGAGGCAATGCGGTGCTTCCCTGGTCGAACTCATGATAGGGCTCGCAATTTTCGGGATCGTGCTGGGCATCGCCATTCCCAGCCTCATTTCCTGGATGGAGAATGCGCAGATAAGGGCTGCGGCCGAATCGATTCTCAATGGTGTGCAGATTGCGCGGGGGGAGGCGGTCAGGCGCAATGCCATGGCGAAATTCAGCATGAGCAATACGGATGGAACGCCCGACTGGTCCGTTGCAGCATATGATTCGGCCAACGGCCTGTACGACCTTCCGGTGCAGAGCTACAGCGGCGCGCAGGACAAGAATGCACGGGCCGGGACGAGCAGCGCCGCGACGCAGGATTATACGGCTGCGCTCGCCGCAGGCGCGGGGATTCCGGCTTCGGTGACATTCAATGCGCTGGGGCGCGTGGTCAATGTGGGTACCGACATCACGAGGATCGACGTCACGAATTCTGCGGCAAGCGGTGCGAGAAGGCTCGTCATCATTATTTCCCCCTACGGCCTGGTGCGCCTGTGCGATCCGCTCCTGTCGCTGGCATCGAACCCGCAGGGCTGCGCTTGAGGAGTATGGATTGAAGGCGAAACAGGAAGGCGTGATGCTGCTCGAAGCCATGATTGCGCTGCTCATCTTCGCGGTGGGGGTGCTGGCCGTGATCGGCATGCAGGCGAGGTCTATAGGACAGACGATGGATGCGCGCTATCGCGTCGATGCGGCTTTTCTCGCCAACCAGATTCTTGCCCAGATGTGGGCAGACAGAGCCAACCTCGCCAGCTATGCCTGCAATCCCTGCACATCGGGCAACAGTTACCCGCCCCTTCAGGCGTGGGTCAAGCAGATCCAGAACACGACCAGTCAGAGCGCCTACCTGCCCGGCGTGACGGATTCGGCGAACCAGCCGGTCATCGTCATCAACAGCGGCAATCAGGTTACGGTGACGCTCAATTGGAAATCCCCCCAGGGCGGGGGTATCCACAACTACACTACTATGGCGCAGATCAATGGATAAGAGGCTGCAAGGCGGTTTCAGCCTGGTCGAGATCCTGGTCGGTCTTGTGATCGGCATGCTCGCGATGCTGGCGATATTCCAGACACTTGCCTTTTTCGAATCGCAGAGGAGGACCACCGGCGAAGGCGCGCAAATGCAGCAGAACGGCCTTGCCGCGCTCTATTTCCTGGAGCAGGATATCCGCCTGGGCGGATTTGGCCTCATCGACAACGGCAGTATGCCCTGCTTCAATATTAATGCCTACGGCAGTCCACAAAGCATATTTCAGAGCATTCCGGCTCGTATTCAGGACGGCGGCACGGGTTCGGACACCCTGATCACGGCGAGATTCGATTCCGATACGGGTGGGATTGCGACAGGGGGGGGCAGGGCCATCCTGGCGAGCGGCGTTTCCGCTCTGCCTGCTGCGATTACGGTGGACACAGGGGAAGGGTTAAAGGCCAACGACTACATCCTGATTGCCCAGCCCAGCCTGAACTGTTCCCTGCTCCAGGTTTCGAGCAGCTATGCCTATGTGCCAGGTGGGAATCCTACCAGCCTTCCCGTCCAGGCTGTCGCCAATGCCGCCGGAACGGCGGCTACGCCGACATTCCCGAACTATACCGGCTCTTCCGCGAGCCCCTATGCGACCATCGTCGATCTCGGGCCGACCGATCCCTTCGTCACCTCCAAATACTATGTCCTGAACGGTGCACTGGTTGAGGACGACAACAATACGTCGACGCCGGGGCCGTTGGCGTCGGTCATCGTCAATCTTCAGGCGCAGTATGGTGTGGCCCCTGCAGGGAGCCAGTCGATCAGTTGCTGGACGGATGCGGCGGGGAGCAATTGCTCCCCGGCTTCAGGCGACTGGTCCAATCCCACGTCCGCCGATTTCGCCAGGATCAAGGCGATCAAGATCGCGGTGGTCGCCAGGAGCGACCTCAAGGAGAAACCGAGCGGGGGAGCGACAGCCTGCAATACCGCCACTACGGCGCCGGCATCCTGGTCGGCGGTGGGGCTGCCATCCGGCAGCAGTGCGCCTCCCACCATCGATCTTTCATCGGATCCGGACTGGCAGTGCTACCGCTACAAGGTCTATTCGACCATCATCCCCTTGAGGAACGTGATATGGGGAAATCTCTGAAAGGGCAGCAGGGCGCGGTCCTCATCATCGCGCTGATTGCGCTCGTCGCGATGTCTCTCGCCGGGATAGCGTTGATGCGCACAGTGGATACCACCAATGTGATTTCCGGCAATATGGCATTCAACGAGGCCGCTATCCAGATGGAAGACGTGGGCGAAGAGGATGCGTACAGCTGGATCATTGCCAATCCCTACAGCAATCCGAGCGGCTGCCAGCAGTTGAGCTCCACCTGCCCGAACTACTATTACCCGAACGTGATGCCGATGAATCAGACTACCAAGCTGCCCGACCCCGGAACCGGGAATACGCTCAACTGGAGTCCGGCATCGACGACGGGGCTGCCTTCAGGCTATTCGGTCCAGTACCTCATTGAGAGGATGTGCGGAACGGTCGTGGGCGGTACGCAGACCGTTGCCGGAAGCCAGCCGACCTTCTCGAATTGCATGGCCTCCCCGGTTTATGACACGACCCAGAGCCCCCCGGCGGCGGTTTCCGGGATGGGGAGGCTTTTCTTCAGGGTGACGGTCAAGGTGAGCGGACCCAGAAATACCAGCGGGCAGGCTCAGTATTTCATTGGCATGGAAGACAGCGTTGCGCCTTAGGGAGGGGTACGGATGACATGAAAAAACGATATGGATTGCTTGACCATTGATTCGATTGATCAATTTATCTGAAAGGGAACATCATGAAACAGAAACTTCTCGTGGCCCTCATTTTCGGGCTGGGCAGCATGACTCTTGCCACTACTGCGGCCCATGCGGACAGCAGCCACAGCAACAGTAGCAGCAACAACGGCAATGACGATCATGAAAGCGAAGGCTCAAGCAGCACGACCAGTTGCTCGAGGAGCGTCGTCAGCGCATGCGGGCTGCAGGTCGTCAAATTTACCTGCCAGACGCAAGGCAGGTCAGACGATGATAAGAACGACAGCGAAGAGCATCAGAATGGCGAAAGCGACAATCGCGACAATGACAAAGACAATAATGGACACGCTTACACCCAGGACGACGAGGATTCCCCATCCAACCATCCCGGGCAGGATTACAGCTTCAATTATACCGATCCGGAAGGCGTCTCCCATCATGTCAGCACCAGCCAGCGCATGGGAACCGCTCCCGACGGCAAGCTGACGATCTGCCACCGCATGGGCGGGGCGGAAGTCACGCTCAATATTCCGGACGACCAGATCAACGGCGTCAGGGCGCACGGCCATGGCGATCATGACATGGATACCCTGGGACGCTGCGAAGACCAGGAAGATGCGGAAGGGAACGACGATCCGGTGAAGGTGGCGGCGGCCCCCAAAGTGAGCCAGAAAACCCAGGTGACGAGCAGCGTGACGGCATGTCTTGCCGCACCTGCCGGAACTGCCGTGACCGTGAGCCTTGCCAACGGCACGAGCTGGACCGGATCCGCGCCGGGATGCAATGCCTCCGGCGTATCCTGCCAGCTGCAGTACGGCGGATCGATTACCGGCGGCGCGCTTCCCAACAGCGGCGCGCCGAACCGCGGCGCGGTCAAAACCCTGCGCTGATTTTCAGGGAGGGGATAGGGGCGGGTCATTCCGCCCCTTCTTTTCGGACGTAAAGCCGGTAGCGTTCGTGCCTGTCTCCGGCCCTCGCGCCTTCCCACAGTTCTTCCAGCCCTTCCGGCTGGCGCCTGTTGGACGAGACGGTCTGGATCAGGACCAGCTTGCAGGTCTTGTCGCGCTTGGCGTTTATGCCAAGATAATAATCGAGCATGGCGCGCTGCGCGTCCCCGAGCTGCCGCCCTTCGATGCAGCCATGTCTGGCGGGAAGCGCGGCTTTCATCGACATGAACATCTCCCTGTAGCCCTTGACCGAATCCAGGAAAGGGAGCCAGAGCGTCATCAGCAGGGCCCAGACCATCACCACCCCGCTTGCCCAGTTGATGATGGAGCGCTTGCCGTTGTGCTCTGTCCTGAACGCCAATGCCATCCACAGCAGTGTGGCGAAGCAGGCGAGAGCGAACGGGAAGAATCCGAACTGGGCGGAAAATCCGGGATGATAATGATGGATCTTGGCCGCGAAATATTCCGGATGACCCGTCATGAGGGCGACCCAGCCCATCCACAGCACTCCCGCCGTTATGCCGAAAGAGAGGATGCCGAACCAGTTGAAGGCGCTGGCCGCGTTGCGCTGCAGACTATCGATGGAAGCCGTGGCGAGCAGGGACAGGGGAAGCAGCATCGGCATCGCATAGAGCTCGCGAGTCGTTTGCGTCGCGGAAAGGACCCCCAGCATGGCGACGAACAAGACGATGGGCAGGAGTGTTTTTTCGCTGCCGAGCCGCCTTCTTTCATGCCAGAGAGAAGCTAGGGCGAGTGGCAGGGTGGGCCAGGCGAACCATGGCAGCACCCCGAGATAGAAGAACGGCTGGTGGTGCTCCTCCCTGCCGAGGCCGAGCGACAGGTTGAAACTCGAATGCCACCATGCGGAAAAGAGGGCGGGATGGTCCTGATGAAGCAGATAGGGCCAGAGGGAGCAGGGCAGGAGGAATACGGCTGCTGCCGCAATAAAGGCTGCATAGCGCAGGTTGCGCCAGGGGCGTCCGAACAGGGGAAGCAAAAGCAGAGGGGGAAGAAAAAGAGCGATGCCCACGAATCCCTTGGACAGAAATCCGATGCCCATCCCGATGCCTGCAAGGCATCCCCCGAGCAGCGCCCTGTTCGGAAACAGGACAAAGCCGCAGATCGCGATGGCGCAGCCGGCGAGCAGCGCGGAATCGGCAATCAGCTGGTGTGCGTGACCCAGAAGCCCCAGGCTGCCGGCCAGGACCAGCACGGCATACCTGCCATTGCCGTTAAGGATGCGCCCGGCGAGCGCCGTAAAGACGAGCGAGATTCCCATATAGAAACCGGTGGCCAGGCGCATCGCATCCGGAAGGGAGAAGAGGGGGGAGAGGATCTTGCCGAACAGGGCCGCAGTCATGTAGAAAAGCGGCGGGCTCGCGAAAGGCACTTCGTCCGGAAGATGGAGGCTGAGCCAGTTCCCGCTCTGGATCATGTGGTACACGAGCCCGAAGTTGTAGGCTTCGTCCGGCTTCCAGGGCTCGTGCCCGATGAGGCCGGGAAGCATCCAGGCGAGCGCCAGAATCACGATGAGGGCGACCTCGACCTTGTCCAGAGGCGGGTTGGGTTCGGGAATGGGCTCCGAGTAGAACATTATTCGACCACCTTGATCTCGTCTCCGGCATGCGGTTCCCCGTCAGGATAGGCATGGTTGATGAGACGCAGGTAGCCTGCCGCGTCTTTCCCCAGCGGGGATCCTGTCGCGTAGCGCTCGAATGTATCTCCCGCCGCGGCCCGCTTTACCGAGATTTTCAGGCCCTGAGCGAGTTTGCGTTCGGAATCCGAGAGGAGGTGGAAGCTGTGGATCGCGCGTTCGATTTCCGGCCGCGCTAGACCGAAGCTGGCAGAAGATTTTCCCGATCCGATGATGACGAAAAGCTTGTCGCCCATGCGGATCGCGGCGGCTTCGGCCCTCGGGGAAAATGCCAGGATCGCGCCCGAAAAGTCCCTGGACTGAAAAGTGGATAATTCTCCTCGTCCGAAGCGCTGAGTGAGGAAGTCCGCTGGGGTGCCCTGGAATTTTGCGAGTCCGAAAGCCATCGCGGCATCTCCGTTCGTGGCGATGAGCTTCTGCGGGCTGTTCTTGATCGTCCAGGCCGCCGGATATTGGATTGCGATGCCGAGTCCTGCATGCAGGAATTCATTGTTCCTCACCACCCCCTGGGAAGGGCTGTCTCCGAACACGATGCCGTCGACATGTTCGAGATAGACTCTTTTCCCGACGATGGGGTGAGGGGAGCTCTGGAGAGTTGCAGCTTCAGCCACGACCTGCTGCAGTCTGGTGTCGCTGTCCGGGTGCGAGGCGAAAAGGCCGTGATAGATGCGGGGTTCGCGATGCTCTTCCTTTGCCCGCTGGATGTCGAACAGCTCCTGGTTCTTGAGCACTGAAAGGACGTCGATCATCGCGTGCGGGTCGTATCCCGTCCTGGCGAGATAGCCGCTTCCCAGCCTGTCAGCCTCAAGTTCGTGCTCGCGTCCGTATCCCGAAAGCAGCGCGCTCCCCGCGACGTTGACCAGGTCGTATCCGCCGGGTGCGTTGATCTCGGGGACGAAAATGGAGGCGATCTGCACGCCGATGCTGGCTGCGGTGGCTGCCGTGTACTGCTTGACGGCGTGGCGTGCGGTCACATGGCCGATTTCGTGGCCGAGGACTGCCGCAAGCTCGGCCTCGGAGCCGAGATAGGGCAGGATGCCGCGCGTGATGTAGATGTAGCCGCCGGGAAGGGCGAAGGCATTGACTTCCGGGCTGTCCACCACGGTGAAATGGTATTGCAGATCGGGTCGGTGGCTGTTTGCAGCGAGCCTCTGGCCGACCCGGTCGACGTAGCTTTGAAGCTGCGGGGAATCGTAAACCCCGTATTCCTTCCTGACTTCCTGGTCGGATTTCCTGCCCAAAGCGATTTCGTCCGATTCCGACATCATGACGAAATCCTGCTTTCCGGAAACAGGATTCATCGCACAGCCCGAGAGGGCGGCGAGCGCGAGCATGACGAGGAAAAATGGCTTCATGTCTGCCGATCAGTCTAGCGCAATTCAATGAAAAAGGCAGCCGAGGCTGCCTTTTTTGACCTCATGCGGGTACGGCTCAGGCGGCTGCCTTCTTGCCATATTTCTGGCGGAATTTCTCGACGCGCCCTGCAGTATCGACGATCTTCTGCTTGCCGGTATAGAAAGGATGGCAGGCGGAACAGACTTCGATGCGCAGCGGCTTGCTGTTCGTCGAACGGGTCGTGAAAACCTCGCCGCAACTGCAGGTCACGGTGATTTCATTGTATTCGGGGTGTATGCCTGGTTTCATCTGCAGATCCTAAAGCGGTAAACCGCGTATTATCTTCCAAAAAATAACGTTCCGCAAGCCTCAGCCGCGGCGCATCGAATCGAAAAAGTCGGAATTGGTTTTCGTGGCCTTGATCTTGTCGAGCAGGAATTCGATCGCCTCGAGATCGTCCATGGGGTAGAGGAGCTTTCTCAGCACCCAGATCTTCTGCAGCACGTCGGGCTTGATCAGCAGTTCCTCGCGGCGCGTCCCGGAACGGTTGACGTTGATCGCGGGATAGGTCCGCTTCTCGGCGATCCTTCTGTCGAGATGGATTTCCATGTTGCCGGTTCCCTTGAACTCCTCGTAGATCACGTCGTCCATGCGCGAGCCGGTATCGACCAGGGCGGTCGCGATGATGGTGAGCGATCCGCCTTCCTCGATGTTGCGCGCAGCGCCGAAAAAGCGCTTGGGCCGCTGCAGCGCATTGGCATCCACGCCGCCCGTCAGCACCTTTCCGGATGCGGGGACGACGGTATTGTAGGCGCGCGCGAGGCGGGTGATCGAGTCGAGCAGGATGACCACGTCCTTTTTGTGTTCGACGAGGCGCTTGGCCTTTTCCAGGACCATTTCGGCGACCTGGACATGGCGTGTCGCGGGCTCGTCGAAAGTCGACGAGACAACTTCGCCGCGCACGGAGCGGGTCATTTCCGTCACTTCTTCCGGGCGCTCGTCGATCAGCAGGACGATCAGGTGCACGTCCGGAAAATTGGCGGCGATGGAATGCGCGATATGCTGCAGCATGACCGTTTTCCCGCTCTTCGGGGAAGCCACCAGCAGGCCGCGCTGGCCTTTTCCTATCGGCGCAATCATGTCGATCACGCGGCTGGTGATGTTTTCCTCGGACCGGTTGTCGCGCTCCAGGGTGAGCGGCTGGGTCGGGAACAGGGGGGTGAGGTTTTCGAACAGGATCTTGTGCTTGGAGTTTTCCGGAGGCTCGCCGTTGACCTTGTCGACCTTCACCAGCGCGAAATAGCGCTCGCCGTCCTTCGGGGTCCTGATTTCCCCTTCGATCGAGTCCCCGGTATGCAGGTTGAAGCGCCTGATCTGGCTGGGACTGACGTAGATGTCGTCCGGTCCCGCGAGATAGGAAATGTCGGGGGAGCGCAGAAAGCCGAATCCGTCCTGGAGCACTTCCAGCGTGCCTTCGCCATAAATGCTTTCGCCTTTCTTGGCCTGGCCCTTGAGCAGCGCGAAAATCAGCTCGTGCTTTCTGAGCCTGTTCGCGCCGTCTATTTCGTTGGTGATGGCCATTTCGACCAGCTGCGTGACCGGAAGGGATTTCAAATCGGATAGGTGCATTTGCGGAGAAACTCTATGAAAGGGAATTTGTTATCGAAGGGGAATGCCTGCAAACGGATTGCAGGCCAGTGAGCAAAGGTTAGCCGGTTTAAATGTGACTGTCAATAAAAGCCGCGAGCTGGGATTTCGCGAGGGCCCCAACTTTGGTGGCCGCGACTTCGCCGTTCTTGAAAATCATCAGGGTCGGAATGCCGCGTATCCCGTACTTCGGCGGGGTAGCCTGGTTTTCGTCGATATTCAGTTTTGCGACCTTGAGGCGCCCGGCGTATTCCTGGGAGACCTCGTCGAGAATCGGGGCGATCATCTTGCAGGGGCCGCACCATTCCGCCCAATAGTCTACGAGCACCGGAACCTGCGATTGCAGCACCTCTTCCTCGAAGGTGTCGTCAGTCACATAATGGATATGTTCACTCATCAATGCCTCTCGAGATTTGCCAGGGAATGCAATATGCTAACCAAAATATTTTGCCATGGGAAGCGGGAAAGCAAAAATAAACCGCTGTTGCAGCCCGGCTGCTAAAATGCGAGTTTGAGCATTCGACATCGAGGATGAACCATGACCTATGTAGTGACGGAAAGCTGCATCCGCTGCAAATACACCGACTGCGTCGATGTGTGTCCCGTGGATTGCTTTCGGGAAGGGCCGAATTTTCTGGTGATCGACCCTGACGAGTGCATTGATTGCACCCTTTGCGTTGCCGAGTGCCCGGCCGAGGCGATTTTCGCGGAAGACGACGTGCCGGAGGACCAACTGAAATTCATCGCGTTGAATGCAGAGCTCGCCAAAACCTTCGTGTCCATCACCGAGAAGAAGGATGCGCCTGAAGATGCGGACGAGTGGCTGCATGTGAAGGACAAGCTGAAGTACCTGGAGCGCTGACGCCCGATCGATGCCGGTCGAGAAAAGGCAATTTTCGCCCGAATTCCTGCTGAGGGATGCCGCGCGCGCGATAGTCGAAGAAAACCGTTCGGCCGATCTTTCCGGCGTCACGATTCTCCTTCCCAACCTCCAGGTCGCCTCCCCCCTTTGCATTCTGCTGCGGGAAGCGGCAGGATTGCCCTTCGTCCTTCTGCCCGAGATGCACACCCTTCCCGGCCTTGCCGCTCCGGGGGAATTCACTCCGGAGTCCCGCAGGATGGCCGGGATATACCTTGCCCTCAGGGAAAAGAGCTGGTTCAGGGAAAACGACCTGTGGCGGCTCGCCCGCGAGTTCATCAAGCTTTTCGACGAGCTGACCCGATGGAGGGTGGCCCTTCCCGCAAGCCTGGAGGAATTTTCTGCGCTGCTGGAGCAGGCCTACCAGGCGGATGCCGGCGGGCCGTTCCTGTTCGAGGCGAGGCTGGTGCACGAATTGTGGCATGCCATGGAGTCCGATGGCCTGAGCGAGGCTGCAGCCAGCCAGGTGAGGCTCGCGAACCTTGCGCAAAACGCAACGGGCCCCCTTTACGCCGTCGGACTGGACGATTTCACACCCGCCGAGGAGGCCTTTTTCGAGGCCTGGTCGCAAAGGGCGGGCGTGAAGCTGTTTCGTGAAGCGAGAAGCGGGTTTTACGGGAAGGTTTGGCCGCTGCAGGAAGGGGGGCTCGGACTCAAGTCCAGGGCCGAAGCCTCTAGAAGCGAGTGCAGCCCGGTTTCTAATGTGGCGCTTTTCTGCGCCAGTTCTCTGGAAGAAGAGGCCGAGGCTGCGCAGATCAAAATCAGGAAATGGCTTTTAGAAGGAAAAAGGCGCATCGCACTGGTTGCGCTCGACCGCCTGGCGGCGCGGAGGACTCGGGCGCTGCTGGAGCGTGCGAAAATTCTCGTGTCCGACGAGACCGGCTGGACTTTCTCGACCACCTCGGCCAGCACGGTGCTGGCACGCCTGCTGGATTGCCTCGCCAGCGACTTTTATCACGAGGATATGCTCGACCTGCTGAAATCCCCCTTCATCTTTTCAGGCTGGGAGGAGGGCGAAAAGAAAAGAGCCGCCTATTACCTGGAGCAGGCTATCAGAAAGCATAGCGTCGTTTCGAATCTCGGGCATTACGCAAGGCTGGATCTGGAAGTGGAAGCGCGCAAGGCGCTCGAAGCGCTGCGTGACGCTTCCCGGCGCTTCTCCAGGCGGGCCATGCCTCTTTCAGGCTGGTTGGATGCGCTCTTCGACAGCCTGGAAGCCCTCGGCATTGTTGCGGGGCTGGAAGAAGACAGGGCGGGGGCCGAGCTTCTTGAGCGGCTCGATGTCCTGCGCAAGGAGCTTGCGCAGGAAACCGGACGCTTCGGCTTCAGGGCATGGCGGCGCTGGCTGGACATGCAGCTCGAATCGGCAACTTTCAAGGACAGCGGCATCAGGAGCCCGGTGGTATTCACCCACCTGCATGCCGCGAGGCTGCGCGAATTCGACGCGGTCGTCCTGCTGGGGTGCGACGCCGCGCATCTGCCTGCCGAATCCGACCAGGGGATTTTCTTCAACCAGGCGGTCCGGTCCGAATTGAAGCTCCCCCTGATGGAGGCGCAAAAGCGCAGGCAGCTCGACGATCTTGCCGGATTGCTTTGCCGCGCGGGCGAAGTCTGGGCGAGCTGGCAAGCCCTGAAGAACGGCGAGCCCAACCTGTTGAGCCCCTATCTCGAACAGCTCAATGCCTTCCACCATCATGCCTTCGGGCTTGACCTCGTCGACCGGGAATTTTCGAGGGCGATCCCGTTGATGCGCTTCGGTAAGGCGCGCACTCCCGTCGGGAAAACGGATTGCCCTGCACCTGCCGTGGGTAGCGCGATGGTTCCGCAGGCGATTTCTGCCAGCGGCTATTCGAGCCTGCTCGCCTGCCCTTACCAGTATTACGCGGCCAGGATACTCGGACTTGCGCCGCTCGATGAGGCCGAGAAAATCCTGGAGAAAGCCGACTACGGCACCTATCTCCACAGGATACTTTATCTTTTTCACGGGCGGCATCCGAAAATAACGGGTTTTGCGCAGGCCAGGGACGAACTCGAAAGGTTGAGCGACGAAGTGTTCAGGGATGCGGTCGAGGCGGACTATCTCAGCCACGGCTGGGCGCTGCGCTGGAAGGCGATGATTCCGCAGTATCTCGCGTGGCAGGAAAAGCGCGAAATGGCCGGCTGGAAGATCGAAAAGATCGAGGAGGATCGGTCGCTCGATATTCACCTGCGGGAAGGCGGGAAGCTCGTTCTCAGGGGCAGGCTGGACAGGGTGGATTCTTCCAGCGAAGGATTTGCCGTCATCGACTACAAGACCCAGAGCGCGGGCATCCTCAGGGAGAGGCTTGCCGATCCCGGAGAAGACGTGCAGCTCGCAGTATATGCCTTGCTGCTCGGAGAGCCCGTCGCCGAGGCGGCCTTTCTCGGCCTGGACGGCGAAGTGAAGGAGTTTTTTCAACAGGAAGCGGGGGCCTGCGAAAACAGGGAAAGGCTCGCCGAAATTTTCGATGAACTGCATGCCGGGGCGAGACTTCCCGCTCAAGGGGTGGAAAAAGTCTGTTCCCATTGCGACATGCGCGGGCTGTGCAGAAAGGATTACTGGGAATGAATCCCCTGGACCCTTCGGCGAGTATCGTCATCGAAGCCTGTGCGGGAAGCGGCAAGACCTGGCTGCTGGTGTCGAGGATCGTCAGAATCCTGCTATCCGGGGCGCAGTTTTCCGAGATCCTTGCGATCACCTTCACGCGCAAGGCCGCCCGGGAAATGCAGAACCGCCTGAGGGACTGGCTGAAGCTGATGGCCTTCGCGCCGGAACATGAGACGAGGGCATTCCTGCGCGAGCGTTTTCTTTCCGAAGCAGAGATCGACAGCCTGCTGCCGAAAGCGAGAAATCTTTTCGAAGCCTCCCTTGCCACCCCGATGGCCATGACCACTTTTCACGGCTGGTTTCTCGAAATCCTGAGACGCGCGCCGCTCTCCTCCAACCTTGCGGGGGCAACCCTTGCCGAATCCGTCTCTCCATTGATGGAGGAGGCCTGGCAGCGCTTTGCAGAAGGATTGCAGGCGGATGAAAAGAATCCTGCCGCGATCCATCTCATGGCGCTCTTCGCCGAATACGGCCTGTACAACACCCGCAAGCTGCTGACCGGATTTCTGGAAAAGCGCGCCGAATGGTGGGCATATACACTGGGGGAAAAGGACCCCCCGGGATTCGCCCTGGAAAAGCTGCGCAGCGAACTCGGCGTCGATCCCGGCGAGGATATTCTTGGGAAATTCCGCTCCGACAGCGCCCTGGCCGGATTGCTCGCGGAATATGCAGTCCTTCTGGGGATGAACACCGAGGGCGACAGGGCATTGGCGCTCGAACTGGAAGCTGCGCTCTCTTGCGGATTGACCGAATTCGAAGCCGTATGGCCGGTTTTTTTCACCGGGGCGGGCGGGCTCAGGGTTCGCAAGGAAAGCGCAGCCCAGGAAAAGCGCCTGGGCTGCGCAGGGCAGGCGAGATTCATCGTGCTGCACCGGGAGATCGGCGGCCGCCTTGAGGCAGTGCGCAATGCGCTCGTCCACCTCAGGATTTATCGGTTCAACGAAGCGGGGTTCCATGCGGGCCATGCCCTGCTCGGGTACTACCAGGAGCTCAAGGAAGAACTCGGGGTCATCGATTTCGCCGACGTGGAATGGCGAACCTATACCCTGCTCAATCATTCCGAGCATGCCGAGTACATGCAGTACAAGCTCGATTCGCGCTACCGGCACATCCTGCTCGACGAATTCCAGGACACCAATCCTTTCCAGTGGCAGATCCTGAAATCCTGGTTTGCCGCATCGAATCAGGCCGGTTTGCGCCCATCCGTGTTCATGGTAGGCGACCCCAAGCAGTCGATCTACCGCTTCAGGGGAGCGGAGGCGCGCCTTTTCGATGTCGCATCCGGCTTTCTGCGGCAGGAATACGGGGCGGTTTCCCTTTCACAGAACCTTTCCAGGCGCAGTTCTCCCGTGGTGATCGATTGCGTCAACCGGGTTTTCCCGGATTTTGCCCGTCACGAAGCTGCGCGGCGCGATCTTCCGGGAAGGGTCGAGGTGCTGCCGCTACCCGATTCCGCAGGGGAGGAGGTCGAGGCATCTGCCGTTTTTCGCAATCCCCTGAAGGAGAAGCGGATTGAAGCGGCCGACCGCAAGCTCGAAATGGAGGCGAATGCCTTCGCCCAAAAGGTCAGGGAGATCGTCGGGCGCTATCCCATCAGGAACCCGGACGGCACCACGCGGGCGGCGCGATACGGCGACATCATGGTGCTGGTGAGAAAAAGGGCGGGGCTCGATGTTTACGAAAAGGCGCTCAAGGCGCTTGCCATTCCCTATATCGGATCGAACCGGGGCGGACTGCTGGGAACCCTGGAAGCGCTGGATATCGCCGCACTGCTTGCCTTCCTGATCGCGCCCTTTGCCGACCTTCATCTCGCCCAGGTACTCAAAAGCCCCATTTTCGGCTGCTCAGACGATGATCTGTCGAGCCTTGCCGCGATCCGGGAAGGCTCGTGGTGGCAGCGCCTGCGGCAGGCGGATCGCGATACGCGGCTGGGCGAGGCTTGTTTGCTGCTCGAGGCCTGGATGAAGAAAACCGGAACCCTTCCGGTGCACGACCTGCTGGATGCGATTTATTTCGAAGGGGATCTGGTGAACCGCTACCGGGATGCCGCGCCGGAATCGATGAAGGCATCCGTCGTCGCCAATCTCCAGGCTTTCCTCGAGCTTGCCCTGGAAGTCGATTCCGGTCGTTATCCCAGTCTGCCGAAATTCATGGCCGAGCTTGTCGTCATGCGTTCCAGCGAAGAGGCCCCGGACGAGGGCATTCCCGGAGAAGCGGACAATGCCGTCAGGTTCCACACGATACACGGCGCGAAAGGGCTGGAATCCCCCATCGTATGGTTGCTCGGGGCGAATGATTCCGGGGGCGCCAGGGAAGACAATTATGGCGTGATTTGCGACTGGCCTCCCGAGGAGGAGAGCCCTTCCCATTTTTCCCTGCATTCGGTAAAGGAGGAAAAGGGGGCCGCAAGAATGGCCTACTTCGAGCTTGAAGCGGGACATGCCGAGAGGGAGGATGACAACCTGCTTTATGTCGCGATGACGCGGGCGGCCCAGGCGCTCTTCGTGAGCGGCGCTCCTGGCCGGGCATCGCGAAGCTGGTACCTGAGGATCGCCGATGCCGCCGTCGAACCGGAAGGCTATGTTCCCCTTGAGGCGGCGGAGGCCATCGAGGAAACAGCGCAGCCCGAGGATTTTTCCTGGCTCAAGGTCCCCGTTCCCGCGGGCTCCCGCGAGCCCTCCACCCCTGAGATGCGCTATGGCATCAGGCTGCATGCGGTTTTGCAGAACGGCTTGTCCGGAGACGAGGAAGAAAGGATTGCGAACGATGCGAGGAGAATTCTCGAATCCCCGACGCTTGCCCGTTTCTTCGATCCGGATTGCTATGTTTCGGCGAAAAACGAGGTTTCCTGGGTCTCGGAAAAGGGGGAAGTCAGACGCATGGACCGGCTGGTCGAGTTCGAGCATGAAATCTGGATACTCGATTACAAGACCGGCGATGCGCGGGAGTCCCATCGCGAGCAGCTTGAAGAATACCGGACAGCGATGCAGTCGGTCTTTTCGAAGCCGGTAAGATGCGCCCTGATCTTCACTGACGGAACGCTGGTCGAAGTTTAGGTCGGCTGCACCCGGTCGAGCTTCCAGATCTCGCTGTTGTAGTCGAGCATGGTGCGGTCTGTTGAAAACTTGCCGCTGGAGGCGGTGTTCAGGATGCTCATCCTGGTCCAGTTTTCCTGGTCCGAATAGGCCCTCGCCGCCGCTTCTTGCGCATCCACATAGCTTCTGAAGTCCGCCGCCACCACCCAGGGATCATCCGGGCTGTAGATCGAGTGGATGATGCCGTCGAAAATATGGTGCTCGAACTTGTTGAAATGCCCCGATTCGAGGAGCTGCATCACGCGCCCAAGATCCTCGTCTCCTGCCACGATTTCGCGTGGGTTGTAGCTGCGCCTCGCAGCTTCGACTTCTGCTGCATCGAGCCCGAACAGGAAGAAGTTTTCTTTGCCGACTTCTTCCAGGATTTCGATGTTGGCGCCGTCCAGAGTGCCGATGGTGACTGCCCCGTTCATCATGAATTTCATGTTTCCGGTGCCCGATGCTTCCTTGCCCGCAGTCGAGATCTGCTCGGAGAGGTCGGTTGCGGGGCAGATGGTTTCCATGACGGAGACACGGTAATTCGGCATGAAGGCGACCTTCAGCAGGCCGTGGGCCGCTTTGTCGCTGTTGACGATGCCGGCCACGTTCGAGATCAGCTTGATGATGCATTTGGCCATGTAATATCCGGGAGCGGCCTTGCCGCCGATCAGCACGGAACGGGGTGTCCAGTTTTTGATGTCGCCACGCTTGATCCGGTTGTAGAGGTGGATGACATGCAGGATGTTGAGGAGCTGGCGTTTGTATTCGTGCATGCGCTTGACCTGGACATCGAACATCGAATCGGGATCGAACTTCACGCCGCAATGTTTCTCGACGGATTCGACGAGCTTCAGCTTGTTTTGACGCTTCACTTCGCGCCAGGCTTTCCTGAATTCGGCATCCTCGGCGCAGGGCGCGAGCTTCTTCAGCTCGAAAAGATCGGTGATCCATCCTTCCCCGATTTTTCCCGAGATCAGCTTCGCGAGATCCGGATTGCACCAGGCGAGCCAGCGGCGCGGGGTGACGCCGTTGGTCTTGTTGTTGAATTTTTCTGGAAAGAGCTCGTAAAAGTCCCTGAAGAGTCCTTTCTTCAGAAGATCGGAATGGAGCTCTGCCACGCCGTTCACCGAAAAGCACCCCACGATCGCAAGATAGGCCATGCGCACGTGGGGAACATCGCCTTCTTCGACGAGCGACATCCTGGCCTGCCTGTCGCTGTCCCACGGCCAGCGGCTCGACACCATGGTAAGATGCCGCGCATTGATTTCAAGGATGATTTCGAGCAGCCTCGGCAGCAGCTTCTCGAACATCCTGAGCGGCCATTTCTCGAGCGCTTCGGGCAGCAGGGTATGGTTGGTGTAGGCCATGGTTTTGCTGGTGATGCCCCAGGCCTCATCCCAGCCGAGGCCGTGTTCGTCCATGAGAAGGCGCATCAGTTCCGCAACCGCGCAAGTCGGATGCGTGTCATTGAGCTGGAAGCAGTTCTTTTCGGCGAATTCGGAAAAATCGTTGCCGTGGGATCCGGTCCAGCGCTGCAGCACGTCCTGCAGGCTCGCGGAGGCCAGGAAATACTGCTGCCTGAGCCGCAGCTCCTTGCCGTTTTCGCTGGCGTCGTTGGGATAGAGCACCATCGTGATGTTTTCGGCAGAATTTTTCGCTGAAACCGATTCGGCATAACCGCCCGCATTGAATTCCGCCAGATTGAATTCGTCCGTGGCTGCGGCCTTCCACAGCCTCAGGGTGTTGACCGTGCCGTTCTTGTAGCCGGGAATGGGCACGTCGTAGGGAACGGCCAGAACGTCGCTGGTGTCCACCCAGCGCATTCTCAGCTGCCCGCTGTCGGAGCGGTAGGATTCGCTGCGCCCGCCGTAATGTATGCGCTGCATGTATTCCGGCCGCTCGATTTCCCATACATTGCCGTCCCGCAGCCAATGATCGGGTTCCTCGACCTGGTGGCCGTTGACAATGAGCTGCCTGAACATGCCGTATTCGTAGCGGATGCCGTAACCCATGACCGGGAGTTGCAAGGTGGCGCAGCTATCTAGAAAGCAGGCGGCAAGGCGGCCGAGCCCCCCGTTTCCGAGACCGGCATCCTTCTCCTTTTCGGTCAATTCTTCGAGAATCAGCCCCAGCTCCATCATGGCGCGTTCGGATTCATCCGTGATGCCCAGGTTGAGCATGGCATTGCCGAGCGCGCGGCCCATCAGAAATTCGAGGGAAAGGTAATAGGTGTGCTTGCAGTCGGTTTCCTGGTAGGCATACCGGGTTTTCTGCCAGCGCTCCATCAGCCTGTCGCGCACGGTGAGGGCGAGTGCGCTGTAAACGTAATGCGCGGACTTGGAATATTTGTCACGGCCCAGCGTATGGGTGAAATGGCGTCTGAAATCCTCGACGAGGCTGCTTCGCCCCATGCCGAGAGGCGGGAGTTCGGTGATGTTGGGAACCGGCTTGCTTCTGATCAGGGGGGTGTTGGGCATGATGAGCGAAATGGAACCTGTTGTCATGATTCTACTCCAAAAAGGGCGTCATCTTTTGTGAAATGTTTTAGAATGAGCTATTGAACAATAGCTTCGATGGGGGAGAAATGCCGTTTCGGGTTGTGGAGACGAAGCCTTTTGACGACCAGCGTCCCGGCACTTCGGGACTGCGCAAGAAAGTCGCCGTTTTCAGGCAGAAGCATTATCTGGAGAATTTCGTTCAATCTATTTTCGACAGCATCGGCGCCCCTTCCGGGAGCACCCTGGTGCTCGGAGGGGACGGACGCTATTACAATCAGGATGCGATCAGCATCATCATCGGCATGGCGGCAGCCAGCGGTTTTTCCAGGGTGATCGTGGGCAAAGGCGGTATTCTTTCCACGCCTGCCGCGTCCCTGCTGATCCGCAAGCGAGGCGCTTTCGGGGGCATCATCCTTTCCGCGAGCCACAATCCGGGAGGACCCGATGGCGATTTCGGGATCAAGTACAATTCCGGGAACGGCGGGCCTGCGCCCGAGAAACTGACGGATGCGATTTTCGCCAAGAGCCGCTCCATTGCGCAATACAGGATTCTCGATGGCGCTCCAGTCGACCTCGATAAAATCGGGGAGAGCGTTTTCGGAAGCATGGTCGTGGAGGTGATCGACCCGGTTTCCGATTATGCCGAACTGATGGAATCCCTATTCGATTTCGACCTGATGCGGAATTTGCTGCAGGGAGACTTCAGGATATGCTTCGATGCCATGCATGCGGTGACCGGCCCCTATGCACGCGAGATCCTGGAGAACAGGCTGGGAGCGAAACCCGGTTCGGTGGTGAATGCAACGCCCCTTGCCGATTTCGGCGGAGGTCATCCTGACCCCAATCTCACTTATGCTCAGGATCTGGTGCAGGTCATGTATGGCGAGGATTCTCCCGATTTCGGTGCTGCATCCGATGGGGACGGGGACAGGAACATGATCCTGGGAAGGCATTTTTTCGTCACGCCCTCGGACAGCCTGGCCGTCCTTGCGGCCAATGCGCATCTCGTTCCGGGATACCGGGAAGGTCTTGCCGGCGTCGCCCGCTCCATGCCGACATCCGGTGCAGTCGATCGGGTCGCAGAATCTCTGGGTATTCCCCTGTTCGAGACCCCGACCGGATGGAAGTTTTTCGGCAATCTGATGGATGCGGGGCGCGTAACGCTTTGCGGGGAGGAGAGCTTCGGTACCGGGTCGAGTCATGTCAGGGAAAAGGACGGACTGTGGGCGGTGCTGTTCTGGCTCAACCTGATCGCGGCAAAGCGCATGCCGGTCGAGGCGATATTGAAGGCGCACTGGAAGCAGTTCGGGCGAAATTTCTATTCTCGTCACGACTACGAGAATCTTCCCCTGGAAGCGGGGAAGGCCGTGATCGAAACCGTGCGAGCCCGTTTTCCCGATCTTGCCGGGAGCACCCTCGGAAAATACCGGGTGAATTTCTGCGACGACTTCAGCTATCTCGACCCGATCGACGGTAGCCTGAGCACGGGGCAGGGACTGCGCATCATCTTCACCGACGGCTCCCGCATCGTCTACAGATTGTCGGGGACCGGAACCGAGGGCGCGACCCTCAGGATCTATCTCGAATGTTTCGAAATGGATCCTGCAAGGCATGCACTGGACGCCCAGGATGCGCTTCTCGATCTCATTTCGATTGCCCGGGAAATTGCGCTGCTCGAAGAAAAAACCGGAAGAGCCGCCCCCACCGTGATCACCTGAGCGCGGATTTCATGTGCTGCAGGGCTTCGGCAAGGCGCGATCTCGGGCAGCCGAAATTGAGCCGGACGAAGCCGGGGCTGCCGAAATCCGCGCCGTCGGAGAGGCCCACGCCGGCATTTTCGAAGCGGGCCACGGGATTTTCGATATGCCTTGCATCGATCCAGGCAAGGTAGGTTGCTTCGACGTGCGCCATGGCAAGGCCCATTTCAGGAATCGCCCGCTCGACGAGATCCCGGTTTTTCGCAAGGTAGTCGATCAGATCAAGATGCCATTGGCTGCAGTCGCGGTAGGCGGCGAGCGCGGCCGTGTATCCCAGTGCATTCACATGCGGCACGATGCCTGCCATGGCGGCTTCAAAGCGCCGCCTCAATCCGGGATCGGGAATGATTGCGAAGGAAACGGAAAGCCCCGGGATGTTGAAGGTCTTGCTGGGAGCCATCAGCGTGATGGTGCGTTTTTCGATTTGGGGGGAAAGGGATGCTATCGGGACGTGCCTTTTTCCGCCATCGAGCAGCAGGCCGCAATGGATTTCATCCGAGCAGATGAAAAGATCGTGCGCTTCGCACAATTGCGCGATCGTATCGAGTTCGGCCCGATCCAATACTCTTCCGGTGGGATTGTGCGGATTGCACAGGAGGAAAAGCCTGCTTTGCGGAAGGATTGCGTGCTCCAGAACTGCGAAGTCGTATTGCCAGCGCCCGTTTTTCCGAACCAGGGCGGCTTTCGAAACCGAAAGCCCGGAATGGAGCGGTGCGGAAAGGAAAGGGGGATAGATCGGAACTGCCGTGACGACGTTCTCCCCCTTGTCGCATACTGCCCTGCAGGCAAGGTTGAGTCCGGTGACCAGTCCAGGCAGCCAGAGGATCGCCTCGCTTTCCACCTGCCAGCCGTATTCGGCTGCCAGCATGGAGACGACGGTTCGGGTGAGTTCAGCGGGAGGGTGGGTGTAGCCGAAAATACCGTGACGGATGCGATGCTGCAGCGCTTCGACGATGGCGGGCGGCGCCATGAAATCCATGTCGGCGACCCACAGCGGGAGGATGTCTCTTCCTGCGTATTTGTCCCACTTGACGCTGGACGTGCCGCGCCTGTCGATGATTTCATCGAAGCCGAAATCAGGCATGGAATTCGAGTTCGTTTCTGTACAGGTCTGCGCTCTCGACATAATGGCGGGCGTTCGCCCTGATCGCTTCCATTTCTTCTGTCGTCAATGCCCTGATCGCTTTCCCCGGGGACCCCACGACCAGGGAACCGTCCGGAATAACCTTGTGTTCCGTGACCAGGGTATTGGCGCCAATCAGGCAGTTTTTGCCTATTTTCGCGCCGTTCAGGACCACGCTCCTGATTCCGATCAATGTGTCATTTCCGACAGTGCAGCCGTGCAGCACGGCTGCATGTCCCACCGTCACGCCGCTGCCAATTTCCAGCGGGCTGCCGGCATCGACATGCAGCACGGCGCCATCCTGAATGTTGGTGTTTTCCCCGATGCGGACTGAATCGACATCGCCCCTGATTACCGCGCCGAACCAGACGCTGACGTTGTTGCCGAGCGCCACATCGCCGACCACGACGGCATTTTCGGCGATGAAGTGTTCGCCCTGCAATTGCGGTTTTTTGCCCGCCACGGCCAAGATCATTCGCGAATTCCCGCTGCGGCGATCTGTCCGTCCTGGAGCGACGTGACGCCGCTCACGCCGATCGCCCCCGCCATTTCTCCGTCGAGCACAATGGGCAGCCCCCCTTCGACGGGGATCATGCCGGGCAGGGCGAGCACCCCGAGCCTGCCGTCAGCAATCCGCTTTTCCCATTCCTTGGTAGGTCGCCTGAAGGCGATGGCCGATTTCGCCTTGGCGATGGCAATCTCCACGCTGCCGAACTGGGTGCCGTCGGCCCGCTCCAGATAGAGGAGGTGCCCTCCGTCATCGACGATGGCGATGACGACCGGCCATCCGTTGGCATCCGCTTCCACCCTTGCGGCTTCGGCTATCTTCTTGGCTTTTGATAAGGTCAGTTTCTTCATGTTGTCAAAGTAGCGGCACGATGAGCAGTGCCACGATGTTGATGATCTTGATCAGGGGGTTGATGGCTGGGCCGGCGGTGTCCTTGTAGGGATCGCCTACCGTGTCGCCGGTGACTGCAGCCTTGTGCGCCTCCGAGCCTTTCCCGCCGTAATTGCCCTGCTCGATGTATTTTTTTGCATTGTCCCATGCTCCGCCTCCGGTTGTCATCGAAATCGCGACGAAAATGCCGGTGATGATGGCCCCTACCAGCACCCCGCCCAGAGCCTGCGGCCCGAGCAGGAGGCCGACTGCCACGGGAACGGCAACCGGCAGCAGGGAAGGGATGATCATTTCGCGGATCGCGGCGCGGGTCAGCATGTCCACCGCCTTCGAGTAGTCGGGCCTGGCCGTCCCTTCCATGATGCCCTCGATTTCCCTGAACTGGCGCCGGACTTCGACCACGACCGACCCGGCTGCCCGCCCTACCGCTTCCATGCCCATCGCGCCGAAAAGATAGGGCACCATCCCGCCGAGAAAGAGCCCGATGATCACCCTGTGGTCGGAAATGTCGAAAGAAAGCGCCGCGCCCTTTGCCGAAAGCGCATGGGTATAATCGGCAAACAGCACGAGTGCGGCAAGCCCTGCAGAACCTATGGCATAGCCCTTGGTCACAGCCTTGGTGGTGTTGCCCACGGCATCGAGCGGATCGGTGATGCTCCTGATTTCATCGGGCAGCTCGGCCATTTCTGCTATTCCGCCCGCATTGTCCGTGATCGGCCCGTAGGCATCGATCGCCACGATGATGCCGGTCATCGAAAGCATCGAAGTCGCAGCAACCGCAATGCCGTAGAGCCCGGCCAGCCAGTAGGCTGCGCCGATCGAGGCGCAGACCGAGAGCACGGGAAGCGCCGTGGACTTCATCGAGACGCCGAGCCCTGCGATGACGTTGGTGCCGTGCCCCGTGGTGGAAGCCTGTGCGATATGGCGAACCGGAGAATATTCCGTCGCCGTGTAGTATTCGGTGATGAATACCATCGCCCCGGTGAGGAAAAGCCCGATGAGGGAACTCAGATAGAGGTCCAGCGGGGCCACGAGTCTTTCGCCTTCCAGGATGCCGTCTCCCATCAGCCAGAAGGTGATGGGATAGAAGGCGGCGAGCGCGAGTACGCCCGAGACGATGAGGCCGCGGTAGAGCGCATTCATGATCTTGCCGCCTTCCCTTGCCTTGACGAAAAAGGTGCCGATGATCGATGCGATAATGGAGAAGCCGCCGAGCGCGAGCGGGTAAACCACTGCCTTGTCCTGCACCGACACGCTCGCTCCCTTCGTCATCATGGCGCCCAGCAGCATGGTGGCGATCAGGGTCACGGCGTAGGTTTCGAAAAGGTCGGCTGCCATGCCAGCGCAATCTCCCACGTTGTCGCCGACGTTGTCTGCGATCACGGCGGGATTTCTGGGGTCGTCTTCGGGAATTCCGGCTTCCACCTTGCCCACGAGATCCGCTCCCACGTCCGCGCCCTTGGTGAAGATACCTCCCCCGAGCCTGGCGAAGATGGAAATCAGGGATCCGCCGAATCCTAGCCCGATCAGGGGATCGAGCACCTGGCTGCCTGCTTCTGTTCCGCCAGCAGAGAGCCAGGCATAGTAACCGGCCACGCCGAGAAGCCCCATGCCCACGACCAGGAGTCCCGTGACGCTGCCGCCCTTGAATGCGACATTGAGCGCGGCATTGAGGCCATGCTTGGCAGCTTCGGCGGTTCTGACGTTGGCGCGCACCGAAACGTTCATGCCAATGAATCCTGCCGCCCCGGACAGCAGCGCGCCGATGGCGAAGCCGATTGCAGTCTTCCAGCCGATCGCAAAGCCGATCAGGAGGAGAAGAACCAGGCCTACCAGGGCGATGGTGGCATACTGACGCTTGAGGTAGGCAGTGGCGCCTTCTGCGATCGCGGAAGCGATCGCCTTCATTCTTTCAGAGCCGGCAGGTTGGTCAAGAACCCATTTGCCTGACAGGATGCCGTAGAGAATTGCGGTTGCGGAACATGCGAGGGCGAATATCAGACCGGCGGACATCATTGCCTCCTCCATTTTCAATTCCTAGATATGGAATTCCTCCGCGAGTTTTTTATCGACGGCGATGTTCCTGAGCCTCACATAGTCGGGGAGCCCGTTCCGATAAGGCGGATAATCTTCTCCTGATATCAGCGGCTCGAGGTACCGCCTGCAGGCTTCGGTGATGCCGAAGCCGTCATCGGAGATGAAGCTTCCAGGCATTTTCTTTTCCACGTTCGCAACATCCTTGAGCTCGGCTACGCCGATTTCCCAGGCATAGGGCTGGTCGGATTTCCTGACAATGGTCGGCATGACGGAATTTCTTCCGGAGAGCGCGAGTTCCACTGCGGCCCGTCCGACTGCATAGGCTTGTTCGACATCCGTTCTGGAGGCGATATGGCGCGCCGCACGCTGCAGGTAATCGGCAACCGCCCAATGATATTTGTGGCCCAGCTTCTCGCGGCAAAGATTGGCGATGAGGGGGGCGACCCCGCCCAGTTGGGCATGGCCGAAAGCATCCGTGAGGCCCTGATCGGAAAGAAATTTTCCTTCCTTGTCCTGAACGCCTTCGGATACCACGATGGAACAGTAGCCGTGGCGCTTCACCATCTCGTCCACTTGAGAGAGGAAGCCTGCTTCGTCAAAAGGCACTTCCGGGAACAGGATCACGATGGGCAACGGGCAATCTGCGCTGCTGGCCAGTCCTCCTGCCGCGGCGATCCAGCCCGCATGGCGCCCCATCACTTCGATCACGAAAATTTTGGTCGAGGTCCTTGCCATGGAAGCCACGTCGAAGCTCGCTTCCTTCACCGAGGTGGCGATGTATTTGGCGACAGAGCCGAATCCCGGGCAGCAGTCGGTGACTGGCAAATCGTTGTCCACCGTTTTGGGGACATGGACTGCGGTGATGGGATAGCCGAGCGCGCTCGAGAGCTGGGAAACCTTGAGGCAGGTGTCGGCGGAGTCCCCGCCGCCATTGTAGAAGAAGTAACCGATGTCGTGGGCCTTGAATACCTCGATCAGTCGCTCGTACTGTGCCTTGTGGGTATCCAGCCCCTTGAGCTTGTAGCGGCAGGAGCCGAATGCGCCGGACGGGGTATGTCTCAGCGCCGAGATCGCATCGGCGGATTCGAGGGAAGTGTCGATCAGATCTTCCTGGAGCGCGCCGATGATGCCGTTTCTCCCGGCATAGACCCGGCCTATCCTGTCAGGGTGGGCGCGCGCCGTCTCGATCACGCCGCAGGCGGATGCGTTGATGACCGAAGTGACTCCCCCGGATTGGGCGTAAAAAGCGTTTCTGGCGGCCATGTCTTTCCTTTGCCTGAGCTTATTCCGAATTCTAGAACATTCCAGGATACATTTTGCCGAAAATGCTTGCCGGCGTCTTTCAGGCGGAGAGTGTCCTGAAGATTGCGCTCCTGATTTCGTCGACCGTGCCGATTCCTGATATCTTCACGTATCTGGGCGAGCGGCTGTCTTCCTGTTTCGCCCATGCCGAATAATAGTCGATCAGCGGCCTTGTCTGGGAATGGTAGACTTCCAGCCGCTTCTTGACGGTTTCCTCGCTGTCGTCTTCGCGCTGGATCAGCGCTTCCCCGCTGACATCGTCGCGTCCTGGGGTTTTTGGCGGGTTGTACAGGATATGGTAAGTCCTGCCCGAGGCGAGATGGACGCGCCGCCCGCTCATGCGCTTCACGATTTCCTCGTCCGGAACATCGATTTCGACCACATAATCGACGTCTATGCCGGCCTCCTTCATCGCTTCGGCCTGGGGTATGGTGCGAGGAAAGCCGTCCAGAAGAAATCCGCGGCTGCAGTCGGGTTTCGCTATTCGGTCCTTCACGAGGCCGATGCAGATGTTGTCCGAAACCAGCTTGCCGGAATCGATGATTTTTTTCGCTTCCTGCCCCAGGGGGGTGCCGGCTGAAACGGCAGCCCTCAGCATGTCGCCTGTGGAGATCTGGGGAATGCCGAATTTTTCCCGGATCAGGTTGGCTTGCGTTCCCTTGCCAGCCCCCGGGGGGCCCAACAATATCAGTCTCATTTCTTTTCCTCATGTAAAATATTTCTGACCCGTTCCAGATCTTCTGGGGTGTCCACTCCGGCATGCGGGGCATCCGCTTCGATCACGCCAATCTTGTATCCGTTCCACAGCAGTCGCAGTTGCTCGAGCGCTTCGAATTTCTCGATTGCGGCTTGGGGAAGGGCGGAATAGGTTTCGAGAAAGCCGGCACGGTAGGCATAGATGCCGATATGGCGAAAAGCCGGCAACCCTTCGGGGAGCGAATCAATTCTGGAAACATCCCTGGCGAAAGGAATTTCGGCCCGGCTGAAATAGAGCGCATGCCCCTTCGCATCCAGAACGACCTTGACGACATTCGGGTTCTGCATCTCGGCCCACGAGAAAATGGGGCAGCAGGCAGTCGCCATGCGGATTTCAGAATCCTTGGCGAGCGCCTGCGCAACCTCGGCAATCAAGGATGGCTCGATCAGGGGCTCGTCTCCCTGCACGTTGACGATGAGCGTGTCATGCGGCCAGTCGCGGACAACTTCGGCTATCCTGTCGGTGCCGGAAGCATGATTCGGGGAAGTCATCCTTGCCTTGAAGCCGTGTTTTTCGACTGCGGATGCAACCGCCTCACTGTCGGTTGCGACCCAGACTTCCCTTGCGCCGCTGGCCGCTGCCTTTTTTGCGACATGCACCACCATCGGGATGCCGTCTATTTCGGCAAGCGGCTTTCCCGGGAGTCTGGAGGACGCGAAGCGTGCGGGAATGACTGCGATGAAGTCGTCCATTCAGACTTCTTCTTCAGGGGGAAGCTTCCTGGCCTCGTCTTCCAGCATCACGGGGATGCCATCCCTGATCGGGAAGGCGATCCTGTCGGGTTTGCAGATGAGCTCCCGGGCTTCTTTCCGGTAGGCGAGCGGCCCCTTGCACAAGGGGCAGACGAGAATGTCGAGCAGTTTAGGATCCATTTGTCATTCCAAGAGTGTTCAGAATCAGTTCTGCGAGGCCCGGATCGATTTCCGCCGCCACCTGCAAAAACCAGCATTTTCCCGGAGCGAATCCCTCACATTTTATAGCATCTTTTTCCGTCATGAGGATGATGTCGCAATTTTCGAACGCGAGGTCTTCGGCCCTGTAGGGATAATGATCGGGAAAGGGGTGGGGCGTGAATTGCAATTCCAGGGCGGCAAGATGAGCGAAGAATCGGTCCGGATTGCCTATCCCTGCCACTGCATGGATGCTTTTTCCTGAAAAATCGACGGCGTTCGCGGAATTTTCAGGATGATCCAGGCTGGTGAAGCGGTTGCCTGACAGCTTCATCCCGAATGCCGGGGGCGGGCTTTCGAACGGGAATCCGTCGCCATTGAGAACGATGGCGTTCACCTGTTTCAATCGGCCAGGGGGTTCCCGCAACGGCCCTGCCGGGAGCAGCAGTCCGTTTCCCAGTCCTCTGGAAGCATCGATCACGGCGATTTCGAAATCGCGGCAGAGCGCGTAATGCTGCAGCCCGTCGTCCCCGATCAGAATGTCGCACTCGGGGTGGGCATCCAGAAGTTGCCGTGCAGTTTGCCCTCTTCTTCTCCCCACCCACACAGGGAATCCCGTTTTTCGCAGCAGTACCGGCTCGTCCCCGACATCTTCCGGGCGGCTCGATTCTTCGACGGGAATCGGCCTGGAGGCCTTGCCGCCATAACCGCGGCTCACGATGCCGGGATGCAATCCTTTCTCGGACAGGGTTTTTGCGAGCGCCATAACCAGCGGGGTTTTTCCGCTCCCCCCTGCCGTGATGTTGCCCACGATCACCACCGGAACAGGCAGCTTCGTCGATTCGAGGAGGCCGCGCCGGTAGAGGAAGCGCCTGACGCGGACGAGCAGCCCGAACAGGAAGCTGAGAGGCAGAAGGAGAATGCGCAAGGGGGAGCGCCAGGCCTCTTCCAGCCGATGCATTACTGGGACTGCGTGGTGAAGGTGATGTGGGTATAGCCAGAAACCCTTGCGGCTTCCATGACATTGACGACCGACTGGTGCGTCGATTTGGCATCGGCATTGATGACGATCACGGGATCCTTTTGATCTCCCGCCGCCTTGCGCAATTCGAGGCTCAATGCATCGACCGTGCTGGAGGAGACGATGCTGTCGTTGACCATGTAATGCCCGCGGGCGTCGACCGTCACATTGATCGGATTCGGTTGCTGCGGAGGCTTCTCTGCCGAGGCTTCTGGCAGGGTGATCTTGAGTTCGCCGAATTTCGAATAGGTGGTCGTGACCATCAGGAAGATCAGGATCACGAGCAGGACGTCGATCAGGGGCACCAGGTTGATTTCCGGCTCTTCCCTGAGCTTGCCGCGTCTGAAGTCCATGTCAGTCCTGACGCTCGCCGTGAACGATTTCGATCAGCTTGATCGCTTCATGTTCCATTTCGACGACCAGGGTCTCGATTTTTCCCCTGAAATGCCGGTAGAAAATCATGCTCGGAATGGCCACCGCGAGGCCGAACGCGGTGTTGTAGAGAGCGACCGAAATGCCATGGGCAAGCATGGTTGGGTTGGCCCCCGATGCCGACTGGGAGCCGAACAGCTCGATCATGCCGATCATCGTGCCGAAGAGTCCCAGAAGCGGACTGATCGAGGCGATCGTCCCCAGCGTGGTCAGGAAGCGCTCCATCTCGTGAACGGCGATCCTGCCGGCCTCTTCTATGGATTCTTTCATGATTTCCCTGGAGTTCTTGGCGTTCTTGAGCCCTGCGGCAAGGATCTGTCCCAGGAGCGGGGCGTCTTTCGAGGAAAGCTTGGAAATCATTTCCTGCGTGATGCCGTTTCTCTTGAGCTCTTGAGCGATCCTGGGGAGCAGGGTTTTTGGTGCGACTATGCTTTGCCGCAACGAGATCAGGCAATAGACGATGATCATCACCGATACGAGGGATGCGATGAGAATCGGCCAGATCGGCCAGCCGGCAGCTTCAATGATGGTGAGCACGAATTCCTCCGAGAATAGGCCGTTACTTTAGCCTGCCGAGCCGATTTCGGCAAGATGCGAGATAACTGGCGAATATTTAAGGTAATTTTAAGTATCCACATTTTCTGTGGATAAGTTTGTTCGTAACTTTCATTTTCGACGCTTAAGTAATCTTCCTGTAAGGTTTTTATCGGTGCGGGTTATATTTTGAGCGTTTTAAAAATCGTTAAAAAACAATGCATTGATCATGGTGCTGTGATTTTCAAATGGTCCTGCATGAATCAATTCATTTTTGTTAATGATGTTGAGATAAAATGCTGAAGATGAACATGACAGTGACAGTCAGCGAGCTCAACCGCTCGGCGCGCCAATTGCTGGAGCAGAATTTTCCCCTGATGTGGATTGCGGGAGAAATATCGAATTTCACCAGGGCTGCTTCCGGACATTGGTATTTTTCGCTGAAGGACGAGTCGGCTCAAGTGCGGTGCGTCATGTTCCGCCAGAAGAACCAGCTGCTGGATTGGGTGCCTCTGGAAGGCATGCAGGTGGAAGCGAGAGCCTTGGTGACGCTTTATGAAGCCAGGGGGGATTTCCAGCTGGGGGTCGAAGCGCTGCGAAAATCTGGACAGGGGGCGGCTTTCGAGGCATTTCTGCGACTCAAGGAAAGACTGGGAGAAGCGGGGCTGTTCGACCCCGAGCGCAAGCAGGCAATTCCCCTTTTCCCGAAAAGGATAGGCATCATCACTTCGCGCCGTGCGGCCGCTCTGCATGATATCCTCAAAACGCTGGAGCGGCGCATGCCTTCGATTCCTGTGGTAATCTATCCTGCCGCCGTTCAGGGTGAGGGTGCGGCGGAACAGATCGCTTCCGCCATGGCGGAGGCCGCTCGTCACAGGGTCTGCGATACGCTGATTCTGGCAAGGGGCGGAGGCAGCATCGAGGATATTTCCGCATTCAATTCCGAGATCGTGGCGCAGGCGATTGCGGCCTGTCCCATTCCGATCGTTTGCGGCGTGGGTCATGAGACGGACTTCACCATTGCCGATTTCGTCGCGGACAGGCGTGCGCCTACCCCGACCGGGGCGGCTGAACTTGCAAGCCCGAACCGGGAAGATCTGGCGCGCAGATTGAGCATCCTTCACGGGAGGCTGCACAGGATGATTGCGCATGCCATCGAATCCAGAATGCAGCATGTCGATCATTTGGCGCGCAGGGTTGTCCATCCCAGAGAGAAAATGAATCACCAGCACCTGCATTTGCGGCATCTTGCCCTGAGGCTGAATGCGTCATCGTCGAGGCAATTCGAGCAGAGGCTGTGGCGGGTTGGGCACTTGGCCCAGAGAATTTCCAGACCGGATCTTGCGTCGAGAAGAGTAAGGATGGAAGACGCCGGAAGAGGACTGCAAGCTGCCATTTCCGGGCGTTTTCGGGAATTGCGGGAAAAGCTCCAGAACCTGGAAGCGCATCTTGATCATCTCAATCCGCAGTCCGTCCTGGCGAGGGGCTACAGCATGGTGCAGAACGAGGCGGGCGGAATCATATCCGATGCTGGGCAGATTGCCGTCGGGGAGAAAATCAGGATCACCTTCGGCAAGGGATCCGCTGCAGCCGAAGTGCTTTCAGTGGTTCCCTAATGCAAAGGATGTGCGGCGTCCTTGGAAAAATAGAGCCTGTCGAAAGCAAGCCCGAACATCAGATTGCCGTTCGCGTTTCTCGAAATCCTGCTGATTCTGGCCTCGGCGACAAACCCGATGTCGAGACGGACATCGATGCAGGAACCCTTTTCCAGGGTCGGCGGATTGGAGAACTCGACGAGGGAACCCGCGAGCGAGACATCATGGGTTTTCAGCCGGATGCGGATGCCGTCCAGCATGGCGGACCCCCTCGAATGCAGCGGCGAGCGCGGCTTCCTTCTTCTTTCTGCGATCTGCATGGCGTATTCCCCTTGATGAATTGCTTTATCGAAGGGTAGACGCTGTTCCTGAAAATGCAATCACTCATCGAGGGATTTTCTTAAAAAATCGCCCACCTTGCGGTGAAGCGCAGGGTCGAGGCAGTCGAATTGCTGCACGTTTTCCATGCTTCTCAGCCAGGTCAGCTGCCTTTTCGCGAGCTGTCTTGTCGCGGCGATTCCCTTGTCCACGAGCTCCTTTTTCCCGAATTCGCCATCGAGGTACTGCCATGCTTGACGGTAGCCCACGGTGCGCATGGAAGGCATGGCAGGATCGAGGTCGAATCTCCTTCTGAGCGATTCCGTTTCCTCGACGAGTCCTGCTTCCAGCATGGATTCAAAGCGTTCTGCGATTCTTTCGTGCAGCGCGGCCCTGTCCGAGGGGAGCAGGGCGATGCGGACGGCGTCGAAGGGTGCCCCTTTCTTTTCCTGCTGCAAAAGCTCCGAGAGGGGCTTTCCCGTGATCATCCAGACTTCCAGCGCGCGCTGGATTCTTTGCGAGTCGGCAGGCTCCAGCCTGCGCGCCGTGGCAGGATCGATTGCCATCAATTCGCCGTGCATTGCGGGCCAGCCGAGGCGGTTTGCCTTTTCGTCGATTTGCGCCCGGATGGCCTTGTTCGCCCTGGGCAGTTCGTTCAAGCCATCGGAGAGGGCCTTGAAGTAGAGCATCGTGCCGCCGGCAAGGAGCGGGATTTTGCCGCGTCCCGCGATTTTTGGCAGGAGTGCCGAGGTGTCCGTCAGAAATTCGCCTGCGGAATAATGTGCCATGGGGTCGATGATGTCGATCAGGTGATGGGGGACGGATGCCAGGGTTTCCCGGTCTGGTTTTGCGGTGCCGATGTCCATGTGCCTGAATACCTGGGCAGAGTCCACGCTGACGATCTCGAAGGGGAAGTCGCGTGCAAGTTCCAGGGCCAGGGCCGTTTTTCCGCTCGCGGTCGGACCCATCAGGAAAATGGCTTTCATTTTCCGCGCATGAACAGCTTGTCGAGATCGGAAAGGGTGAGCTGGAACCAGGTGGGGCGACCATGGTTGCATTGGCCTGACCGTTCAGTCTCTTCCATTTCCCGGAGAAGCGCGTTCATTTCCGGGACAGCGAGCATTCGCTTCGCTCTTACCGCACCATGGCAGGCCATGGTGGCGAGCAGTTCGTTGCGTCGCTCGGTTGCAACACGGGCCGCGCCATATTCGCCGATTTCATGCAATACGGCGTGGGAGAGTTCCGCTGCATCGGCGTTTTTCAGAAGTGCGGGTATGGCCCGGACGACGAGTGTGGTCGGAGAAAACGGGGCGATGTCGAAGCCGAGTTCGTTGAGCAGTTCCTGGTGATTCTGCGTCGTTTCGATTTCGGGCGGGGTTGCTGCGAAAGTGGCGGGAATCAGAAGGGGCTGCATGGCAAAATGCGCGGCGGAGGATTTCAGTTTCTCGTAAACGATGCGTTCGTGTGCGGCGTGCATGTCGACGACGACGAGGCCCGAACTGTTCTGCGCCAGGATGTAGATGCCCGAAAGCTGGCCGAGCGCGAAGCCGAGCGGAAATTCTGCTGCAGGCGCTTCCGGCTTTGCCGGTTTTTCGAAAAGCTTGCCGTAAAAGTCGGCAGATTGAGCCGTTCCGAGTTCCATGTTCTGCTGAAACGGTCGGGAAGAGCGATGCTCCACCCGGAGGGGCGCGCCGATTGGGACGGCTGAGGGGGGCGAGAGTCCCTTGTCGATGGCATGGAATACGAATTGGTGGACGGCGCGCGACTCTCTGAAGCGGATTTCGGTTTTGGCCGGGTGAACGTTGACGTCGATTTCTTCCGGCGAGATCGAAAGGAAAAGGGCGAATGCGGGATGCCTCTGGTGGTGCAGCACGTCCTGGTAAGCCTGCTTGAGCGCGTGGCTCAAGAGCTTGTCCCTGACGAAGCGGCCGTTGACGAAAAAAAACTGGTCTTCCCTGGAGGAAGAGGCGTGGGCGGGTTTTGCTGCCATTCCCCGGATGGAAAGTCCGGAAGAGCCTTCGTCGACGAGAAAGGCCGCATTGGCGAAGGACTCTCCCAGGATGGCTGCGATGCGCTCTTCGAGCGTTGACGCTTTCAGTTGCCACTGGGTTTTTCCGTTGTGCTGCAGCGTAAAGGCGACGCCGGGCGAGGAAAGCGCGATGCGCTTGAAGGCCTCTGCGCAATGGGCATGTTCGGTGGCATCGGATTTCAGGAACTTGCGCCTTGCCGGCGTGTTGAAATAGATGTCCGCGACCTCGATGGAAGTGCCGAATCCGCCCGAAGCGGGGACGGGTTCCCGGTTTTCCCAGCCGATCTTCCAGCCGTGATCCATGTCCTTGCGGCGGCTGATAAGCTGCAGCCTGGAGACGGCGGCGATGCTCGCCAGCGCTTCTCCCCTGAAGCCCAGACTGGTTACCCTGTGGAGCTCCTCCAGCGTCGCGATCTTGCTCGTGGCATGCCTTGTGAGGGCGAGCTGCAATTCGTCCCTGCCTATGCCGCAGCCGTTGTCGACGACCCGGATCAGCTTGGTTCCGCCATTGAGCAGGTGCACCGAGATTTCGGTTGCCCCCGAGTCGAGGCTGTTTTCAAGCAATTCCTTGAGGGCGGAAGCGGGACGCTCGACCACTTCTCCCGCAGCGATCTGGCTCACGAGGAGGTCGGGTAGGATTTTGATGGATGCCATGGGCGGATTTTACATGGGAACTGGCATAATATGAATTTCGGAGAGCCCGGATACGCCAGCAAGCCTTGATCGTGAAAGCCCTCATTCCCGCCTACCAGAATACGACCTACAGGGTTTTTATTCGCGGCGAATCGATAGACATCCGGATCGGGCGCAGGCAGTTCCGCCTGGATGAACTGCTTGGCGGGAAACCCTGGGCATTCATTTCCGCATGCAATCCCGGGTCGGTTCGGACTTCGGACAATCCCGAGCGGCACTGGGCGCTTCTCGAAAAGCTTGCCGGCCTCGAGCAGCATCCCGGAATTGGCATCCCAGACCAGGGCGATTGGCCGCCGGAGGAGAGCGTTCTGGTTGCAGGCATTGTCGAGCCTGTAGCGATTCGCATCGGGCGCGAATTCGGTCAGAATGCGATTGTCTGCGGCGAAGGAGGGAAAGCGGCCCGCCTCGTCATGCTTTCATGAAAGGCTTTTCGAGGCGATCTCGTAAGTGTCTTTCGAAAGCCCTGCCGCACTCAGGATGTGCTCCAGGCGCCCTCTCATCAGTTCTCCCCTCCCGGGTTCGACCTTCTTCCAGCGGCTGAAAGCCGAGACCAGCCTTGCCGCAACCTGAGGATTGAGTTTGTCGATCGCGAGCACCCATCTGGACACGAATTCATAGCCTGCTTCGGTATGGAAATGGAACGGATTGGCATGGGCGAAGGCGCCGATCAGAGCCCTCACCTTGTTCGGGTTCTTGGCGTCGAATGCCTTGTGGGCCGTCAGTTTTTCGACCGTTTCCAGTGTGGAGGGCAGCGGGGAGGTCGCCTGGATCGTGAGCCACTTGTCGAGAACCAGTGCATCCTTCTTCCAGCGCTCGTAAAAGGCATCCAGGGAAAAATTCCGCTCCGGACAGTCGACGCCATTCAATGCCTGCAAGGCGGCCAGGCTTTCGGTCATGTTGCCCGATTTGGCGAACTGCTCGCAGCAGGCCGCTATGGTTTCCTGATCCGGGATTTCCATCAGGTATCCCAGGCTCAGATTCCTGAGCGATCTCGATCCGGAATCCTTCGCGGGCGATGCATGAATTTCCCGGAAGGATTGCCGCAATTGCCCTGCCAGCGCAATTCTCGCCGATTTTCGGGCAAGGTGGATCGCTGCGGGATCATAGGCGTCGATTTCTTCGGCGATTTCCGATTCCGACGGCAGGGTCAGCATCAGGCTCCTGAATGCAGGATCCCCTGAGTCCTTGAGGATTTTTTCGAAAGCCGCCGCGAGACGCGAATCGATGCCTGCCAGGGTACCCCTGGAGAGGCCGACCAGGACCTTCATCACCAGGCGCTGTCCTGCATCCCAGCGATTGAAGGCATCGGTGTCGTGCATCATCAGGAAGGCGAGATCCTCGTCCGTATAGGGGAAATCGAGCCTGACCGGAGCCGAGAAGTTGCGCAGCAGGGAGGGCACGGGCGGATGAGCCACTTCCGTGAAAGTGAAGGATTCTTGCTGTTTTCTGATTTCGATGACGCGGCTCGATCCGATGGGTTCCGGTTCATGCGCAAGCTTCAGCTCGATTTCTCGGCCATCGGGCCCGATGAGGCCGATTTCCACAGGGATGTGGAAGGGTGCCTTTTCGGGCTGACCCGGGGTGGGGGGGCAAGACTGGATGAATTTCAGCGTATAGGATTTCTTTTCGCTGTCGAAAAAGGGTTCGACTTCGATCCTGGGTGTGCCTGCCTGGGAATACCAGCGCCTGAATTGGGAAAGATCTGCGCCGCTCGCGCCTTCCATGGCGCTGAGGAAATCCTCGGTGGTGACCGCCATGCCGTCAAAACGCCTGAAGTATTCGTCCATGCCGTGCCTGAAGCCCGCCCTGCCGAGAATCGTGCGGATCATCCTGACCACCTCTGCGCCTTTCGAATAGACGGTAGCGGTGTAGAAGTTGCTGATCTCGATATAGGATTCGGGCCGCACCGGATGCGCCATGGGGCCTGCGTCTTCGGTGAACTGGTGGGCTCTCAGGCTGCGCACGTCGCGGATGCGCTTGACCGCTCTGGAAGTCATGTCGGCGGAGAATTCCTGGTCCCGGAATACCGTCAGCCCCTCCTTCAGGGAGAGCTGGAACCAGTCGCGGCAGGTGACGCGGTTTCCCGTCCAGTTGTGGAAATATTCGTGTCCGATCACGCTTTCTATTGCCTCGAAATCCGCATCGGTTGCGGTTTCTTCGGTAGCGAGCACATACTTCGAATTGAATATGTTGAGGCCCTTGTTTTCCATGGCGCCCATGTTGAAGTCTGAAACGGCGACGATCATGTACCTGTCCAGATCGTAGGAAAGGCCGAAGTGCTTCTCGTCCCAATCCATCGCATGCTTGAGGGAAGCCATGGCGTGATGGCATTTGTGCAGGTTGCCTGGTTCGGTGAAAATCTGCAGCAGGACGCGACGCTTTTGCAGGGTGACATATTCGTCTTCGAATTTCTCCAGGTTTCCGGCGACCAGAGCGAAAAGGTAGGAGGGCTTGCGGTAGGGGTCGACCCATTTTGCCCAGTGGCGATGCTTGTCGTAAATGCCTTCGCCGACCAGATTGCCGTTGGAAAGCAGAACCGGGCATTGGCTCCGGCTTGCAATGATCGTCGTCGAATAACGCGACATGACATCGGGGCGGTCCGGAAAATAGGTGATCTTTCTGAAACCTTCGGCTTCGCACTGGGTGTAGAAATTATGGTTCGAACGGTAGAGACCCATCAGCGAAGTGTTCGATTCGGGATGGATGAGGGTGGCGATTTCGAGGGTGAATTCGTCGGGAACCTCATGGATCGTGAGTCCTTCCTCGTCGCAGGCATAGCTTTCCGGGGGAAGCGGATGGCCGTTCAGCGCAATTTCGAGGAGTTCGAGTTCGATGCCGCAGAGCCGCAAAGCGCTTTGCGGATTCGCGCCATTTCTCGAAACCAGCATCCGCGAATCGACCCGGGTGTGGCTGTCATGGATATCGAAGCGCAGATCGATCTGGTCGATCAGGAACGGCGGAGGCGTATAGTCCTTCAGGTAGATGGTTTTCGGCTTAGGCATGTCAGGCGTTTTCCGGTTTTTCGAGGCTGATGCGGCCGATCTTCCCGCTGCGCAATTCGGTCAGAAAAATGCCCGCGGCCTTTTCCAGGTCGACCGAGCCGCCCGGCTTCAGGCAGCCGCGACGGCGGCCGATCTGTTCGACAAGCTCGATGCCTTCCTGCGGCAAGGTTGCGAGTCCGTAGCGCTCGCGCAGGAGATCGGGGTAATGCAGCAGCACATAGCCGGCTGCGAATTTCGCCACTTCGACGGGGTCCATTGCATTCTTTCCTATCGCGCCGGTTGCGGCAAGATTGTACCCGCAGATCTCATTCTCGAATTTCGGCCAGGTGATGCCCGGGGTGTCGATGAGCAGGACGCCCTTTTCGATCTCGAATTGCTGCTGCATTTTCGTGACTGCCGCTTCGTCCGCCACCTTCGCCGCCTTTTTCCCGGAGAGGGCGTTGATCAGGGTCGATTTTCCCACGTTCGGGATACCCGCGATCAGGATCCGCAGCGGTTTCAGGACGGTGCCACGATGCGGGGCGAGCTTCTTGCAAAGCGCCGGGATGGCTTTCGCGCCGCCGGGCTGCTTCATCGAAAGCGCCACTGCGGCCATTCCCGCCTCGCTTGCCATCTTCGAAATCCACAATGACGTGACCGCCGGGTCGGCAAGGTCGCTTTTGTTCAATATCTTCAGGCAGGGCTTGTCCCTTCTGATCGAGGCAATCAGCGGGTTTTCGCTCGAATGCGGGAGTCTCGCATCCAGCACTTCGATGACGGCGTCGATGTAAGGCATGGCGGCTGCGAGCTCCCGCCTTGCCTTGTTCATGTGTCCCGGATACCACTGGATGCCCATGCGGATCAGATGACCTTGGAATACTTGACCTGATTTTCATCGAGCGCGAGATACCGGTCGAAAACCATGCAGATGTTGCGGATCAGCAGGCGTCCCTTCGGGCTCACCCGGATGGCATCATCGCCGAGCTCGACGAGGCCTTCCCTGGCGAGATCTTTCAGGATCGACAGCTCTTCTTTGAAGTATTCGTCGAAACGGATGGCATGCTTCGCTTCGAGATCCGCCTTGGACAGCGCGAAGTGGCACATCAGGGCCTGGATGATGTCGCGGCGCAGCAGATCGTCCGAATTCAGCACGAGGCCGCGCATGATGGGCAGCTCGCCCTTGCCGATGTGCTCGTAATAGTCTTCAAGAGACCTGAAATTCTGGCTGTAGGTCGGTCCGATCTTGCCTATCGCGCTCACCCCCAGCGCAAGCAGATCGCAGTCGGCGTGGGTCGAATAACCCTGGAAATTGCGATGCAGCATGCCTTTGCGCTGTGCGATCGCGAGTTCGTCCGAGGGCTTTGCGAAATGGTCCATGCCGATGTAAAGGAAGCCTGCGGCAGTGAGCCGCCTGATCGTCTGGTCCAGTATCTCGAGCTTCTCCTTCGGAGCGGGCAGATCCTTCTCTTCGATGCGCCGTTGCGGCTTGAATACGAGGGGAAGGTGCGCATAATTGTAGATCGAAATCCTGTCCGGGGCAGTCTCGATCACTTTGTCCAGCGTTCTCAGGAATCCCTGAACGCTCTGCATGGGAAGTCCATAGATGAGGTCGATGCTGACCGACTTGAAGCCTTCGCTTCTGGCCGCATGAATGACGCGCACGGTTTCTTCCTCGGTCTGGATCCGGTTGACCGCGAGCTGGACTTCCGGATCGAAATCCTGGACGCCCAGGCTGATTCTGTTGAAACCGATTCTTGCAAGGGTCGCGATGGTTGCCTCGTTCACCTTGCGCGGATCGATCTCGATGGAATATTCACCGTCGTCAACCAGCCTGAAGTGCTCGCCGATTTTTCCCATGAGAGAGGACATTTCCTCGTCTGACAGGAAGGTTGGCGTGCCGCCACCCCAGTGCAGCTGTTCCACGGGAGAGGTTTTCCCGAGAAGCTCGCCCTGCATTTCGATTTCCCTGAAGAGGTAGCCCAGGTATTCCGCAGCCTTGGTCTTGTCCTTGGTGATCACCTTGTTGCAGGCGCAGTAATAGCACACCGTGTTGCAGAAGGGCAGGTGGACGTAGATCGAGAGGGGGTTGGTTTTGTCGCGCTTTTTCACCCATGTACTGTAGTCGCCTGCCGTGAAGGTTTTGACGAACCGGTCTGCCGTGGGGTAGGACGTGTAGCGCGGGCCGTTCCTGTCCAGCCTTCTGATCAGGTCGATATCCACTTCGAGTGGCGGGAGTGCTTCGCCGAATTGCATGGTTGCTCCTGCTGTGTAAGGGTGATGTAAGGGAAACCCATCATTATGAATGATTGTATAACGAAACGATTTGATCCAAATCATAATCCGTGCCATATTTGACCATGAACATGACTGAACCGATCCTGAAAGAGCGCAATATCCTGAATCAGCTCAAGGTGGTCTGCTCGCTTTGCAGCCTGAGGGAGCTTTGTCTGCCCATCGGTTTCGGCCCGGACGAATTGCAGCAGCTCGATGCATTGACCGGAAGCAAGCGGCTGGTGAAGCGGGGGGAGCATCTTTACCGGACCGGCTCGGAATTTACCGCGATCTATGCCATAAGAGGCGGCTTCTTCAAAACTTCGGTGCTTCATGACGACGGCAGGGAGCATGTGACGGGCTTCCACATGATGGGGGACATCATGGGGCTGGATGCAATCAGCACGGAAGCTCATGTTTGCGATGCCGTGGCTCTGGAAACCAGCGAAATCTGCGAGATCCCTTTCGACAAGCTGTCCGATCTAAGCATGATCATGCCCGTCCTCCACCAGAATCTGCACAAGATCATGAGCCGGGAAATCGCATTCGATCACGAAATCATGTTGATGCTGGGCAAAATGCGGGCCGAGGAGCGCCTTGCGGCATTTCTGCTCAATCTTTCCCAGCGCTTTTCGGCGAGAGGCTATTCTGCGGCAAGTTTCCAGCTGAGGATGACGCGGGAGGAACTCGGCAGCTACCTCGGACTCAAGCTGGAAACGGTGAGCCGCATCTTCTCCAGGTTCCAGGAAGAGGGGCTGATCGGGGTGCAGAAAAAGCTGATCGAGCTCAAGGATACGGACGGCCTGAAGCGTCTTCTGGGCGGATTAGCTTGAAGTTCCGCCCTTCTTGAGCATGGCGTCGATTTCCGCTTCGGCGGCCAGCCAGTGCGCGACATCGTCGCTGGCGGAGCCGTGCCTTTCCGCCCGGAAATAGGCGGCGTCGGCGATCATCTTGCGGCGCATTTCGGCGCTGATTGCAGCGGGCTTCCTGGTTCTGGCAGCGCTCTTCGGTTCCGTTGCGCTTTTCGAAGCCGTCTTCCGTTTCGGTTTTTCGCTCGTTGTTCCAGCTTTTTCCATAATGTTCTCCGGATGTTGATCTTTGGACCATCAAAGACTAGTTTATCAGCATGATAAAATCAAATTGTGACAGGTAGTTTAAGAATCCTCTAACTCGCGGGCGCTATAATGGCCCCGGATATTCAAAACCGTGACAGGAGAAGAGCGTGACTGAATCGACAGTTTGGGCGAGGCAGACCCGGTTTTTGCATTTCGGCATGGCGATTACGGTGAGCTTTCAGCTCCTGATCAGCCTGATAATGGAGGCTCCCGAAGCGGGAGAAAAGCGCAGCGCACTCGAATCGCTGTCTTTCGAAATCCACGAATGGGTGGGAATGCTGGCCGTGCTCATCATACTGGCGCACTGGATATGGAGCATGAGTTCGCGCGACAACAGCAGCATCAAGACGCTCTTTCCCTGGGGAGCCGAGGGACGCGCCTCCGTGATGAATGACTTGCGTCAATTGAAAAGCATGAAGCTTCCGGAAGGCGGGGGCAGGGGCGGGCTGCCGGGATTCATGCATGGCCTGGGCTTCCTTGCGGTGACGGGCATGGCGCTCACCGGAGCCATCCTGTTTTTCATCCTGCCCGAGGACGGATCGAAAAACGACATGGCTGAACTCGTTCATGACGTCCACGGCTTCATTGCCAACTTTGCATGGGCCTATTGGTGGGGCCATCTCGCCGCGGCATTCGTGCACAAGAGGATGGGGCACGATACGGTGAAGAACATGTTCAATCTCGGGTGATGTCGCTTTACTGGCACGACTACGAAACTTTCGGCATCGATCCGGCGCGGGACAGGCCTGCGCAGTTCGCCGGAATCCGCACCGACGAAGCACTGAACATCATTGGCGAGCCGCTCGTCATCTACTGCAGGCCGTCGGACGACATGCTGCCGCAGCCTGAATCCTGTTTCGTCACGGGCATCACCCCGCAAAGGGCATTCGAGCGAGGGATCATCGAAGCCGAATTCGCAGCGAGAATCGAAAAGGAACTCGCCCAGCCCGGAACCTGCGGGGTGGGCTACAACAGCATCCGCTTCGACGACGAGTTCACGCGCCATCTGCTCTACAGGAATTTCTTCGATCCCTATGCCCGGGAGTGGCAGAACGGCTGCTCGCGATGGGACATCATCGACATGATGCGCCTGGTTCGGGCTTTCAGGCCGGAAGGGCTGGAGTGGCCGCTGGACTTCGACGGCAGGCCGAGCTTCAGGCTCGAGGAATTGACCGCCGCCAACGGAATTGCCCATGAAGCCGCGCATGACGCCTTGTCCGACGTGAAAGCGACGATTTCGCTCGCGCATCTGGTGAAGCAGAAGCAGCCGAGGCTCTACGATTACGTTTACCGTTATCGCGACAAGAAGCGCGTTGCAGGGCTGCTTGCGCTGCGCGCTCCGCTCGTTCATGTTTCTTCCATGTATCCGTCTGAATACGGCTGCACTGCCCTCGTCCTGCCGATCGCATCGCATCCCGTCAACAAGAACGAGGTCGTGGTCTTCGACCTGAGACACGACCCGGACGATCTTTTGGAGCTCGATGCGAACGAGATCAGAAGAAGGCTGTTCACGCCCAAAGACCAGCTGGATGTGGGGCGGATTCCCATCAAGACCATTCACGTCAACAAATGCCCGATCGTCGCCACTGAAAAGCTGCTCACCACTGAAATCTCGGCGAGGCTGAATATCGACATCGAAAAAAGCCATCGGCATGCCGCCAGGATCAGCAGGCAGGCTGAAGTCCTGGAAGAGAAGATGGCGGAAGTTTTCGGGAGCCGGGAAAGGGAAGCGCAGCGGGACCCCGATCTCGCCCTCTACAGCGGGAGCTTCTTTTCCAATGCCGACCGGGCCAAAATGGAAATCATCCGCTCGGCTTCTCCCGAAACACTGGCAAGGCTGGACCTGGAATTCGAAGATCCCCGTCTTCCCGAGATGCTTTTCCGCTACCGGGCGAGAAATTACCCGGATACCCTCGATTCCATGGAGAAAGTGCGCTGGGAAGGCTATCGCAGAAGCCGCCTGAACGAGACTGCGGAGGCCTATTTCGGAAAAATCGAAGCCTTGATGCGGGATTCCAATAATCCAGCCATCCTGGGCGAACTCCAAGCCTGGGGAAGGCAGCTTACAGCCTGAATACTTCCATCCCTAGATCCCCCCTGGCATCGAGGATCGCCTGGTTGGTGATGACCGCGACGCTGGCCTTTTCTGGTACCAGGTAAGTCCTGCCCGCTTCGACGAGGTCTGCCAGGGTGACTCCCAGAACGCGCTCGCGAAAATTCTGGCGCTGCTCGGGTGTCCTGCCGAAAAGTGCGTTATGGAAAGCCTGCTTGGCTTCTCCCGCTGGGGAGCCCGGCTTGTCAATGCTGCCGATGACGCCGAGGATGGCTTCCTCGACCTGGCGCCATTCGTGCTTTTCGGAGAGCAGCCATTCTATCGACCTGTCGAAATCGGCGAGCGTCTCTTCCAGCCTCGGATCCCGGTAGGAATAGAAGCGGAAGGCGGCGATATCCGAATCCTGTCCCGCTCCCCCGCCATACGCGCCGCCTTGCTCCCTGATGGCGCGGTGCAGGAAGCCGTTTCTCAGGAAGCCGCCGAGAACCGCGAGAGCCGGTGCATGGGGGTGTTCGCTCGGCACGGTGGGATAAGCCTTGGCGCAGAAATTGACCTGGGTGCTGGCGATCCAGAGCTGCCGGGTTTTTTCCCTTACGGCCGGGGGAGAGAAAGGCGAAAAGCTTTCCGAAGACGGCTTTTTTTTCCAGCGCGACTCCAGATCCCTCGTGAGGGCCTGCCTCCTTTCGGCTTCACCGATGACGAGAAGCTGCCTTGGCGCCTTCAGGATGGCTTCGTGGATATGCCCGAAGCGGGTCGCGATTTCTTCTATCCTGTCCGGCTCATCCAGCTGGTCGTCGAGCGCCTTGACGGACTGGATCCCCGAGAGGCCGCCCAGCCTGTGCGCGATCATGGCTGCAGGGCTCATTTTGCTCGCGGCAGCTGTCATGGCGAGAGAATGCCCGTGCCCCGTGACGCTTTGCTCCCGGCTCGCCCTTTCCTGGGCGATGATCTCCCGGATGCGCCCGGTTTCGTCGAAGCGGGCTGCATCCAGCGTCTCCTGCATCAATGACGAGAGCTTGTCGAGATTCCTGGAGAGGGCCTTGCCGGAAAGAATGAAGTAGCCCCTGACATGCTGCGCGTCATCGACCTTTCCCCGGACCGAGGTATAGGCGTGGACTCCCCCTGTGACGGCGGACTGCAATGCCTGGGTTTCGAGATAGTCCCTGCCGCCGCAGCCGAGTTCGGTCAGGCAGGAAGTGTAATAGGGAAGAAGATCCAGGGAGGCTTCGTCGAGATCGGGGAGTTCGGCCACGATCTGCTGGTAGACGAGCCCGTTCGTCCCCTGGTCGAAGAAGGTTGCCGGAAGGTCGCCGACTTTTTCCCGCGATCCGGAGGGAATGCTGATCCGGGAAGGAATGTCTTCCAATCCCACCTTGGGCAGAATTTCAGGGTCGTCCTGGCGCGCCTGACGCGCTGCGAGTTTTTCCGCGCGCTCGATTACGGCGGATTTTTCGGACGCTGACATGCCCGACTTGATCGCGGCAAGGCGCGCCTTTTCGCCAGCCGCGCGCTTCTCGCCGAGTTTTGCGTCGGGCCTCAGGGTCAGGCGAACCCTGTGTTCGTTCTCAAGCAGCAATTCCCTGACGAGATGCCTGATGAAGTCGGGGTCCCTGATTTCCGCGCGCAGTTCTTCGAGCACGGGGTCGATGTCGAGGGCGGATACCGGGTCTCCGTGGTGTATCGCCTGGGGAAGGGCGTGCAGGATCAGCTGCAGCCCGTAGGGGTGGCCGTCTCCGCTGATTTCGCGCTGGGAGAGTTCGATCTGGTGCAATGCGGCTTCGATGCTCTCGAACGGTACGCCCTTTTCGGCCACTTCTTTCAGCACGCCGATGACGAGCTGTTCGGTGGCCTCCGCATGTTCGGGTTCCGATCCTTCGAGGCCGCAGATGAAGCTGATTTCGCGATTGGAGTCTTCGAGCCCGCAAAGGGGGGACGGGGCGGCGCCCAAATCCGTGGTTTCAAGGGCATGGCGCAGCGGGGATGCGCCGTTTTCCAGCAGAACGCTGGAGAGGAGGTGCGCCTTGAGCAGGGACTTGAGGTCGGTGCTTCTGCCCAGAAGCCATCCCAGGACGACGTGCGTTTTCCCCGTCGTCTCATCCAGCGCATAGCTTTCCTCGACAAGAACGGGTGAAAAATAGCGCTTCTCGTCTTCCACCTCGATTTTCTCATCCAGTTTTTCGAAACGGCAAAGCGCCTGTTCGTCGATGACCTTGTGGTGCTCGAATGCCGGGATGTCGCCGTAGGTCATGAAGACCGAGTTCGAAGGATGGTAGTGGGTGCGGTAAAAGCGCTTGAGTTCATCATGAGTCAGATCCGGTATCGACTCCGGATCGCCGCCGCTGTTGTAATGGTAGGTCGAGGTCGGGAAAAGATATTTGCACAGCGTATGCCACAGGGCATTGACGGGGGAGCTCATCGCCCCTTTCATCTCGTTGTAGACGACGCCCTTGAAGACGAGGTCGCTCGCGGGATCTCCGGGCTTCTCGAATTCGACCCTGTGTCCCTCCTGGGCGAAGTCGAGTTCGTCGAGCCGGGAGAAGAAAACCGCGTCGAGATAGACCTCCATCAGATTCCTGAAATCCTTCCTGTTCTTGCTGGCGAACGGATAGGCTGTCCAGTCGCTGGAAGTGAAGGCGTTCATGAAGGTGTTGAGCGAGCGCCTGATCATCATGAAGAAGGGATCTCGCACCGGATAGCGTTCGCTGCCGCAAAGCGCGGTATGCTCCAGGATATGTGCAACCCCAGTCGAATCGCGGGGCACGGTGCGCAGGGCGACGAAAAAGACGTTTTCCGGATTGTCCGCGGCAAGATGGAAATGCCGTGCGCCGGTTGTCTTGTGCCGGTATTCTTCCACGGCGAGGTTGAGGGAGTCGATCTTCTCTGATCTCAGCCATTCGAAAGCGGGGTGGGTCATGAATGCATTCCTTTGGGCAATGGATTCATTTTACCGTGAGGGAGGCTTGCTGACAAAAGCTGCTGGGTTATAATCCGTAAGAATGGATACCCACGGAGGGAAAATGGTTGAAAAGGAGGAAGTTCAGAAGCAGGCGGGGCCGAATTATCTGGTCATGGGGCTGCAGGTTTTCGCCGCGATCATGGTGTTCAATATCGTTGCGGCCGTGATTTTCTATTTTTTCATCGCGCCGCACATGCACTAAAAAAACACGCCATCTCCGCTATGGCTCGAAGCGGAGGATGGCGTGGAACGGAGCAACTCAAGAAATGCTTGCTTAGAAGCTGACCTGTCCCTGCAGGAACATGCCGTTCTGCCTGGTTTGCCCATTGGCTACCTGAGCTATCGTGCCCAGATTGACATAGGCTGCAGTCAGGGTGAAGTTCTTGCTGGCGATGTAGGCGACATGAAAGTCGTACATGGAGTTCTGGTTCAGGTATGTCGCTTGGGTAGTGCCTGCAACTGCATAGTTGGGCTGCCTGCGGTATTCCGCACCGAACACGACATTGGATGCCGCGAAGACTTCGGCCGACAGTTCAGGCTCGATCTTGTAGCCGGTGCTGGCACCGACGGTGCTCCCGCCGCCGAATCCGAGCAGGCCCAGAGCGTTGCCCTTGGTTGCGCGCAGTACGCCGTTCAGCAGCACGTTGGTTCCGGCCATGTTGACGATCTTGCTGGCAACGCCGTAGACATCGGTGCTGCTCGTGTTGACGCCCAGAGCGGTATTGAGGGTGTCGGCCAGGTTGCCGGTGGCATGCTTGTATACTGCGCCGAGGGCGAACTGAGGCATGGTGTCGCCCATGTCGTTGAGCTTCACCTTGATGCCGAAATTGTCGACATTGTCGGTGTTGCTGCCGGCAAGAGCGCCGGTATTGAGGACTGCAGCATTGTCATTCAGCATGTTGTGCGCATAGGACACTTCGACCCGGTTGGCGAAGCTGGTGTTGACGGCCAGGCTGTTGATATCCAATGCCTGGGTGCCGATATGCGTGATTGCCACGGTCGGTCCGGAGGACAAGAGCGCCCAGGGAACCAGGCCTCCGCCATTCTGGCCGTCGATGTTGGTGACTGCGTGAGCGCCGGTTGCGGCCAGCATGCAGGCGATTGCCCCCACTCCTGTAAGTTTCTTCATAATTTCGACTCCTGATTTATTTGGTTTGAACAAGCTTTTGTCGCTCTATTTTTTGTAGCTGCGGCGAAGACAATTCTACAGGGCGGCATTTTTTCCGATTTGATCCAGATCAAAAGAAATGCTCGAATTCGTGATAAGATTCGATTATCATCTCGGCTCTCCGTAACTCTAAAAGTTTTTCGAGGAAACACATGGACCGTTCATCCTTCAGGGAATTGCGTGATGTCAAGCTGCAGACCGTGCGGCAGGCGATTTCTCCGGAATGCTACAAGCGCTCGACCTTTCGCGCGCTGTTCTGGTATGCATTCGACCTCGCGCTCTATCTTTGCGCGATAACCGGCGTTTTTCTCAGCCAGAATGCCGCATTCAAGCTTTTTTTCGGCCTTCTGGCCGGATGCACCGTCGCATTCATGTTCGTCTGGGCGCATGATGCAGCGCATGGCACCCTTTTCAAGAGCAAGCGCGTCGCCGAATTCCTGGGAACGGTCTTCATGCTGCCCTCTTTCAACATGTACCGGCTGTGGTCCTACGGGCACAACAAGGTGCATCACGGCTTCACTTCCTTCACGCCGATAGACTGGATCTGGCGCCCCCTGACGCCTGCGGAATATGCGGCGAAATCGCCTTTGCAGCGCTTCGTCTACCGCCTCGAGCGCAGCCCCTATACCTGTGCGCTGCATTATCTGCTGCGCGTCTGGTGGGCGGGGATGGTGCGCTTCAAACCCGATCCGAACTTGCGCGACAGGCACATGTTCTCGCTCTCCAAGGCGGTCACCCTGGCCTTCTTCGTTGCCTATGCCACCGTGGCCTACCAGCATGCGGGCGGGGTGCTGGGCGTGATTGCCGCGGTGATTCTGCCTTTTCTGGTGTTCAACTATTTCATCGCGCTGTTCGTGTTCCTGCACCATACCCATCCCGACATTCCCTACTTCGATCAGCGTCAGGAGTGGAGCAACACGATCGGGCAGGTCTATTGCAGCACCATCGTGCGTTGCTCGGCCCTGAGCGAAATCCTGATCCACAACATCATGATCCATATCCCGCATCATGTGGACAACAGGATTCCCTTCTACCATCTGAAGAAAGCCTATCGCGATCTCAAGCGCGAATACGGCCAGTATTTCCATGAATACCGCTTCCGCTTTTCCACGGTGGTCGGCATTTTCAAGCGCTGCCAGCTTTACGATTATGAAAAGAAAGTCTGGTACAGCTTCCGCGAGGCTGCGGTGATGCGCATCAACCCGATGTTGAGAAAAGCCGCCTAGCCGATTTCGTGTGGCCGTCTTCCGTTCGGAGGACGGCACTGTCCTTTTTGCCAGCCTGCCTCCGGTGCGAAACGCTTTCTCCGGAGTAAGCAACCCTTAAGATAAGTTGCATAAGCTACTCTCCGGTATGCGTTCCAGAGGGAGACAATGCGATGTCTACAGCCTTGCTGCAGTTCGAGGGTTTGCGAAGGGGCGGTCCCGTGAATGAGCCCGGGCAAGCCTATCGCAGACGCTTTCATATCGGCTTCTCGGGCCCCGAAGCGGAAGACAGGCGGGAACTGGAGCATTTTGTCTACGATTCCTTCAGGCTGGCTTACGGCGCCCATGTGCATCATTTCATGCCTCAGTTGATGAGCCTCAGGGACGCCAGGGGGGAATTGCTTGCAGTATGCGGCTTGCGCAGCGCAGGCGCGGAAAGGCTCTTTCTCGAAGCTTATCTGGACGAGCCTGTCGACAAGATTCTGGCGGCGAAGACGGGCAGGAAAATCGGGAGAGAGGACATTGTCGAAGTCGGCAATCTCGCTGGTTTTCGCCCCGGCATGGGAAGGCACCTGATCGCGGTGCTGACCGCTCATCTTCACGAAATCGGCGTGCACTGGGTGGCCTTCACGGCCATTCCGGGGTTGCGCAATGCCTTTACCAAGCTGGGCATCGAATTGACGTCGGTTTGTCCTGCGGACAGAACGAAACTTCCCGTGGAATGCCAGGCCGGCTGGGGTTCCTATTACGGCAAGAATCCCCACGTCATGGTCGGGAATGTGCCGGAGAATTATCCCATGCTGCTTGAAAACCTGAGGCTGCTGGAGCCGTTGCCTTGATGCTCGACGAGATTTCCCATCACGAAGGGACGGCCCTCTCCGACGGCGAACGCAGCTTCACATACCGCGAACTCATCATGGCCGTTGAGGAGATCAGCGTGCAGTTGCGCACTTCCGGAGCGAAGACCATCGGAATCGCGATGGACAATTCTCCCCTGTGGGGAGTGCTCGATCTGGCGATATTGAATGCAAGGCTGGTTTGCGTTCCCCTCCCTGGCTTTTTCAGCCCGGCCCAGCTTTCCCATGTGATCCGGGACGCAGGCATCGACACGGTTCTGACAGACAGGCCCGAGTTTTTCAGGGAACTCCTGGGCGGCATGGGACAGCTTGTCGAGCGCAGGCATTTTTTCGGTAATTACGCAGAAATCCGCTGCATTGGCGCAAGCTCGAAAGCGCCTTCCGGCACGGCCAAGATCACCTATACTTCCGGGACCACGGGCAATCCCAAGGGGGTTTGCCTCGACATCCTTTCGATGGAACAGGTTGCGAAATCATTGCTGGACGCGTCCTGCGCCAGCAGCGGCGACCGTTACCTGAGCGTGCTTCCGCTGTCCACGCTCCTGGAGAACATCGGCGCGCTTTACGTATCCTTGCTTGCCGGCGCCGCCTGCTATCTGCCCCCTCTGGACCAGGTCGGGCTCGGCGGGGCGGCAAAGCTTGATCCGGCGAAAATGGCGAGGGCATTCGAACGATTTCGCGCGAGCTGCGCCATCCTGACGCCCCAGCTGCTGGGAGGGCTCGTCGCACTGGAGCAGCCCTTGCCCGACTTGCGTTTCCTGGCAGTGGGAGGCGCACCGGTGTCCATGCGGCTGCTCGAAAGAGCCGTTGAACTGGGCTTTCCTGTTTTCGAAGGCTATGGACTTTCGGAATGTGCATCCGTGGTAAGCCTCAATACGAAAGCCAGCCACAAAATCGGCAGCGTCGGCAAACCGCTCCCCCACGTCAACCTGAAATTCGCAGAAGATGGCGAGATACTGGTGAAGGGGGCGCTCATGCTCGGCTATTGCCGGGGGGATGCTGCCAATCGGAACGAATATTGGCCCACGGGAGATACCGGTTATCTGGATGGAGAAGGTTTCCTGCATCTGACGGGAAGGAAGAAAAACATTTTCATCACTTCCTTCGGGCGCAATGTCGCTCCGGAATGGGTGGAAAGGGAATTGACGGTTCACCCCGCGATTTTGCAGGCGGCCGTTTTCGGCGAGGGAAGGCCCTGGAATGTGGCGGTGATCGTGCCCAGGGATCCTGCGCGGGTGGAAGATGCGGTCGGGCAGGCCAATGAAATCCTTCCCGATTATGCCAGGATAGGAAAATGGCTCGTCAGCGATACGCCGTTTCTGATTGACAACGGCCAGATGACATCCAACGGGAGGCTGAGGCGCGATGCGATCTGGCCGCTTTACCGGGAAAGGATAGAGGCGCTTTACGGAGGGAAATTGTGAAGTTCCATGAAGAACTGCTGGCCAGAACGGCCGGAGAGCGCGATGAGCTCCTGAGCCTGCCGATCATCAAGGCGGGAGCGGCGGGACAAATCTCGCTGGAAACCTATGTCGCTTTTCTTGCGGAGGCCTATCATCACGTCAAACACACCCTGCCGCTCCTGATGGCTTGCGGCGCCAGGATCCCGGAGCGGCTCGAATGGCTGAGAACAGGAATGGCGCAGTATGTCGGAGAGGAGATTGGGCACCACGAGTGGATTTTGAACGACATTGCGGCATGCGGCAAGAATCCGGATGCTGTCAGATGCGGGATTCCGAGCGCCGAGACTGAACTCATGGTGGCCTATGCCTATGATACGATAGCGCGGGGAAACCCGGTCGGCTTTCTCGGCATGGTGCTGGTGCTGGAAGGAACCAGCGTGCAGATCGCGTCCCAGGCGGCGCGCGCGATCAGGGAAAACCTGAAACTGCCGGATGCCGCGCTCAGCTACCTGAGCTCCCACGGCGCGCTCGACGTTGGGCACACTGCTTTTTACGAAAGCCTGGTGAACAGGCTGAGCGAGCCTTCCGACAGGGAAGCCGTGGTGCATTGCGCCAGGATGTTCTACAGGCTTTATGCCGATATTTTCAGGAAGTTGCAGGATGGGAGGGGCGATGGAATTGCAGGGTAGCCGAATTCTGCTCACCGGAGCGGGAAGCGGCATTGGCAGGAGCCTCGCGCTCAAGCTGGCCGGCAAGGGGGCGAGCCTTGCTCTGGTTGGCAGAAACGAAGCCAGGCTGCAAGCGCTTGCTGGCGAAATCCGGGCAAATGGCGGCAAGTCTCATCCTGTCGTTTTCGACATTTCTCGCGCGGATGGACAGGAGGAAGTCGTCGACGAGGTTGTCCGGAATCTCGGCGGCATAGACATCCTGGTCAACAATGCGGGAGTCATGAGTTTTTGCGAGTTCTCGAGCCAGAATCCGCAAGACGTGGAACGTCTCGTCAAGACCAATGTCACGGGGCCGATGCTGCTCACTCGCGCAGTGCTGCCGCGTCTTCTGAGCCGCAACAGCGGAAAGATCGTCAATGTGGGATCGACTTTCGGCGCCATCGGGTTCGGGCATTTTTCGGTCTATTCCGCGACCAAATTCGCGATGCGCGGGTTTTCGGAAGCGCTGAGGCGGGAGCTCGATCACACCCGCATTGGGGTGACCTATGTCGCGCCCAGAGCGACCAAGACTTCCCTCAATACCGATGCCGTGGTGGCGTTGAACCTGGAAACGGGAATCGCCATGGACGAGCCGGAAGATGTTGCAGCGGCGATCGTCGCTGCAATCGAGAAGGATGTCAGGGAATGCCACATCGGCTGGCCGGAGAAATTTTTTGCGAGGCTCAACGGGCTGTTTCCGCACCTTGTCGACAACGCATTGAGAAGGAACAACGGCATTGCAAGGGGATTGTTGAAACGTTAACTTTGGATTGGGGAAGCAGCGAAATGAAGCATCTGAAATTTGCATTTTTGTTTGCAGCGGCTGCTGCAGTGAATGCCCATGCGGACCAGGGGCTCGATGAGGCAATCGTGCGGTTGCAGCACGAATGGGCCATAGTCAATTACAAGACGCCAGAAGACAGGCGGGAATCGGCCTTCGAAACGCTCGCAGGAATGGCGCAGGATGTTTCGCAGCGGTACCCCCAAAATGCCGAGCCGCTGGTTTGGCAGGCGATCGTGCTGGCCTCCGAAGCCAAGGTGAAGGGCGGTTTCAGTGCGCTCGGGCTGGCCAAGGATGCGAGGAATCTGCTGCTTGCCGCGGAAAAAATCAATCCCAATGCGTTGGATGGCTCCATTTACACCACCCTCGGCTCGCTTTATTATAAGGTGCCGGGCTGGCCGATCGGCTTCGGGGATCACAAGAAGGCCAGGGAATACCTGGAAAAGGCCTTGAAGATGAATCCGGGTGGAATAGATGCCAATTATTTCTACGGGGATCTGATGCTGACCGACGGCAATTACGACGCCGCGATCAACTACCTCAAGAAGGCGATGGCGGCTCCTCCCAGACCGGGGCGCGAAGTGGCGGACGCCGGGCGCAGGGCGGAGATTCAGATCGATTTGAAGAAGGCGGAAGAAAGCAGATGATCCCATGAGAATTCTCCTGGTCGAAGACGATGAGGCTTTGGGCGACGGCGTCAGGGTGGGCCTCGTCCAGGAGCGCTTCACAGTGGACTGGGTCAAGGACGGCAAGGAGGCGCTGTCTGCCCTGGAAACGGAAGATTACGGGCTGATGATTCTGGATCTGGGCCTTCCCAGGCTTTCCGGAATAGATCTGCTGAAGCTGATCAGGAGCCGCGGAATGGCGCTTCCGGTGATCATTCTGACAGCTCGCGACACGGTCGCCGACAGGATACTGGGACTCGATTGCGGTGCGGACGATTATGTCGTCAAGCCTTTCGACCTCGACGAGCTTGCGGCGCGAATCCGGGCGTTGACGAGGCGGAAAATGGGCCGCGCCGAGCCCCTTCTGGTGCATGAGAACATCACCCTCGACCCCGCCGCGCACAAAGTGACGCTCGATGGCGAGGAAGTCGCTCTTTCCCCGAGGGAGTTCGCGGTGCTGCGGGAATTGCTGGAGAATTCAGGCATCGTGCTTTCCCGTGACCGTCTGGAACAAAGCCTGTACGGCTGGAACGAGGAAGTCGAAAGCAATGCTCTCGAAGTGCATATCCACCATCTCAGAAGGAAGCTTGGCGCCAAGCTGATCAAGACCATCAGGGGCGTGGGTTATGTCATCCAGAGGGATTGAGGGTGCCTGAAAGCTTTTCCGTTTCGGCCTGGCTGAAATGGGTCGATGCATTCCATCTCTCTTTCACCGGAAATTCGCTCAGGGGGCGGCTCCTCAGGCTGCTGCTTTCTTCCAGCGGATTGTTCCTGCTGATCGTCTCCCTGCTCGCCTACATCAATTCGCATCATGAGGCTGACGAGCTTTTCGATGCCCAGCTTGCGGAATCTGCCAGGGTGCTGCTGGATCAGGCGAGCACCGGGATTTCGGAGCGCCCGAGCGTCGTCTCCGACAGCGACCACCCCACGCTCGAATACGAAAGAAAGATCGCGTTCCAGATCAGGGACAGGGAAGGCAATCTTCTGCTGCGTTCTGCCACCACGCCCAGGCGCAGTCTTTCCGAGCATTCGGAAGGTTTCAGCAACAGCCTCATCGAAGGGAAAAAATGGCGGGTATTTTCCCACTGGAATAGAGACCATACCCTGCAGATACAGGTAGGACAACTGCACGAGATTCGCAACGAATTGGCCGGCAAGATTGCGCTCAGCCTGCTCGTCCCTTTTCTGCTGGCGATTCCTCTGGTTGCCCCGTTGATCTGGTTCAGCATCGAGCGCGCACTGAAGCCGGTCAACTGGGTGTCCGACGAAGTGAAGCAGCGCGCCGTGGAAAACCTCAAACCCATCGTCATTACCGATGTTCCCGAGGAGGTGCGCCCCCTCATCGATTCGATCAATACCTTGCTTTCCAGGCTGGAGTATTCATTCGAGAACGAGCGACGCTTCACGGCAGATGCTGCGCATGAGCTGCGCACTCCGCTCGCCGCACTCAAGACTCAGGCGCAGGTGGCCTTGCGGGCGAGCGAAACAGGACAGAGGAAGAAGGCGCTCGAACAGGTGATATCGGGTGTCGACCGGGCAACTCATCTTGTGCAACAATTGCTGACAATGGCGCGGCTCGATCCCCAGTTTGCCAGGGTCGAGGATTCGAAGTTCGCTCTTCACAAGGTGATTGTACGGGTACTGACCGATCTTGCCCCCGAGGCGCTGGCGAAGAAAATCGAGCTCACATTCGAAGAGGATTGCGGCGCGCTGGTGAAGGGCGATGCCGAAATGGTCGGCATCCTGACGAGCAATCTGGTGAGAAATGCGATCCGGTATACTCCCGAGCATGGAGGCGTCGAAGTTCGCATCGGGGAGGATGATGATGCGGTCTGGCTGCATGTCATCGACGACGGGCCGGGCATCGATCCCGAAGAGAGGTCCCGCGTTTTCGAACGCTTTTACCGGACGCTCGGCAACAGGGTGAGCGGAAGCGGTCTGGGCTTATCCATCGTGAAGCGCATTGCCGATTTGCATCATGCGCGGGTGGAACTCGATTCGGGTGAAAATGGCAGGGGACTCTGGGTCAGGGTAAGATTCCCCAAACGCTGATCGGAAAGGAGAAGGTTTGACGCTTTTGCCGGAAAATCTGGCCCTCGTGCTGGGTCTGTCCTTCTTCTTCGGACTTGCCTTCGAGGAGTTCTATGTCAGGAGCCCGAAAAAACGTCCGGGCGGAGTCAGAACGTTCCCCCTGCTCGCACTGTCCGGAGCAGGCCTTTATCTGCTGGAGCCGGTGCATGTCGCAGCATTTTGCATGGGGCTCCTGGTGCTGGGCGCGTGGCTGTATGCCTATTACCATGCGAGATGGAACGAAGGAGCGTCAGCCGTAGAGTCTGGAGGCGGGCTGATCATTCCGGTCAGCAATCTGATCGCCTACCTGCTGGGCCCGATTTCGCTGACCCAGCCGCACTGGGTCGCAGTTTCCTTTGCAGTCAGCGCGGTGCTGCTGCTGGGGGCGCGGGAAAGCCTGCATCGCCTCGCCCAGAAGCTGCCGGCAGAGGAAATCATGACCGGCGGGAAATTTCTCGTCCTGACGGGCATCATTCTTCCCCTGCTGCCGAATCATCCCGTCACGAATCTGAGCTCGATCACCCCCCATCAGGTGTGGCTTGCCGTGGTGGTGGTCTCCACCCTGTCCTATGCCAGCTACATGATCCGGCGTTATATTTCCCCGGAAAAGGGACTGCTTGCGGCCTCGGTGCTGGGAGGGTTGTATTCATCCACTGCAACCACGGTCGTCCTGGCGAAGCAGGGAAAGGAAGGCGCTTTTGCGAAGCCGGGAATTCTCTCGGGGATCGTGCTTGCCACTGCCCTGATGTATCTGAGGCTGGGTGTCGTGGTGGCGGTGTTCAATTTCCCCCTTGCGATGGCCCTGCTGCCCTATCTTCTGGGGCTCTTCATGCTGGGACTGCTCCTCGCCTGGGGCTGCAACCGCAGAAAAGAGATGGGGGGGCAGGGAAGCGCGCTTGCCATGCAGGCAAATCCCCTGGAATTGAGCGCAGCGCTGCTCTTTGCCTTCCTGTTTGTGGCGATTGCACTGGCTTCCACCTGGGTCAGCACGGAGTTCGGAAAAACCGGAATCTATTGGCTGGCAAGCGTTGTCGGGATCACCGACATCGATCCTTTCGTGCTGAGCCTTGCGCAGGGGGGAGCTGGCGGGCTGGGATTGCCGACCATGGAAGCCGCAATCCTGATCGCGGCTTCCTCAAACAATATCCTGAAGGCGGTTTATGCCGCGATATTCCTCGGATTTCGCGAGAGTCTCGCCGCAACAGCCTCCCTCGTCCTGCTTTCTCTGGCAGGCGTCATTCTGGCGCTGCTGCCCTAGGGAACCACTGATTTATTTCCGCGCAGATCGCGTTGCTGAGAAAATCGATATGATCGCGCGGAGCGCGACAAGGCGAGCGCTCGATTTTTACGCAACCCGATTGGGACGAGGCTTTGCGGGTGATCTTTTTTGTTGCGCGGCTCTCGAATGGAATAACCATTCGACTTCGCCGCGCGCCTCGAATCTCATCTCGCAAAGTCGCGTCGCGACCGCGTGGGAATAAATCAGTGGTTCCCTAACCCTGCTTCACTTCGAAGTGCTGCACCATGGCCTGCAGTTCCGCAGCCGTTTTGGTGAGCAGGATGGACGCCTGCATCGCCTCTTCGCTGAGCTTGGTATTGTCCTCGACGAGGCTGGTGATGTGCTCCAGGCTTCTGGCGACTTCCTCGCTTGCCAGGGACTGTTCCTTCGAGGCGGTGGCAATGTGCTGCGCGCCTTCCGTCACCTGATTGCTCACCTCCAGGATTTGCTTCAGCCCTTCGGTGTTGGCATGACTGAGTTCGATGTTCTTGCCGACTTCGGTAACCGCCTCATCCATTGAAGACACCACGGTCTGGGTGACCTGGTAGATGTTCTGGACCATTTCGCTTATATCTACCGTGCTCGATGTCGTCCTTTCGGCAAGTTTCCTGACTTCGTCGGCGACGACCGCAAAGCCCCTGCCCTGCTCTCCAGCCCTGGCAGCTTCGATGGCCGCATTCAGCGCGAGCAGGTTGGTCTGATCGGCGATTTCCTTGATGACCTTGGTGATGTCTCCGATCTTCTGTATCGCATCCTTGAGGTCGACAATGGTCTTGCTCGAAGACTGCACGGCTTCGACGACGCGGGTGGTGGCTGCAAGGCTCTCTTCCATCCTCCTGTTGTTGTCCTCGATGATCCTTTGCGAATCGACTGCTGCGGAAGCCGAATCGTTTGCTGCATTGGCGACTTCGGAAACGGACTGGCTGAGCTCTTCCATCGTGCTGGCAATTTTCTGCACATGATCCTGCTGGGCCTTGGAATGCTCGGCGACCTGGACCACTTGGGAATTGAGGCTGCTGCAGCGGTCCTCGATCAGGGAAGCTGCTAGCCCCATTTCATCTAGCATCACCTGAATATGCGCCTGCATGGTCTGAATCGCGCAAAGCAGGTCGCCCATTTCGTCGCGGCCAGAAATGTCGATGTCTGCGCCAAGATCGCCCTGAATGATTTTCTCGAACTGCCCCATCGCCTGGTTTATCGGACGCTTAACGAAAATATCCACACAGCGCCCGATGAAGAAGAAAAGGAAGATCTGGAGGATGATCTGGCCGACGGTCAGCTTGATCTGGATGTCGCGCAGCTGGGCGAAGTCTGAACTCAGATCGATCAGGATGTCGGAGGCACCGTTGACGCTTCCCACCTGGACCATGTGGCATTTGAGGCAGTCGGTATGGTGAAAGTTGTGGCTGACGATGTAGGGGGTGACCGCCCTGAAAATGGGAGCGCCTGAAGGATCCATCGTCAACGAATAAATGGGCTTCTTGGAATCGATGGCCTGCTTCTCGACGTCGTCCTTGACATGCTCCTCGGGCAGTCCCGGGCCGAACTGGTCGACCACCTGCTTGGCGCGCACGATCCGGGCCGACTTGATGCCGCCGCTCGATTCGAGCTTCTCGATCAGGAGCTTCCGGTTGTCCGGGTCGCTGATCGTGCCGGTTTCCATCAGCATGTTGAAGCTGTCTATGGTTTCATTGGCGACCTGTTCCGCCTTTTCTTTGGCCGCAGACAGGGTCTTTTCCTTGAAATTGTGGGAAATCCAGAGCTGGGAGGAGAGCAGAACGGCAAGCAGCAGGCCCTGGATGACAATCTGGAGCTTGGTCTTGAGCTTCAGGTTCCTGAATTTGTATCTGTCGAATCTTGACCCGATCGCAGCGCCCGTTTCGTTGAGCTGCTTGTAGAGCGCATCGGCCCCCTCGATTTCCGCTCGGGTGGGGGCATTCCTCACCGACATGTAGCCGACTATCTGGTTGTTTTCCTTGATTGGAACCACCAGAGCCTTGACCCAGTAATGATCCCCGTTCTTGCAGCGGTTCTTGACGATGCCGCGCCAGGGCTTGCCATCCTTCAGCGTGTCCCAAAGCCATTTGAAGGCCTGGGGCGGCATGTCCGGGTGGCGCACGACATTGTGATTCTTCCCGATGAGTTCTTCACGGGTGAATCCGCTTATCTCCACGAATGCGTCGTTGGCGTAGGTGGTGATGCCCTTCAGATCCGTTTTGGAGACAATGCGGGATTTTTCAGGGAACGGCCGTTCAATCTGGGTGACGGGGAAATTCTTTTTCATGGGTCGACCTCCTGGGCCATGCCGTTGCTGTAATAATTTTTTATCGGAAAAAATCCCCGGTTCTTTAGGGGAAATTATCCTTGAAATATATTTTTAGCGATGATCCTGGGATAAAATCTGGAATTTGTCAAGAATGATTCCTAATAAAGAAAGTATGCGTATGAAACCTGAACTTCTGCTTCCTGCCGGCAGTCTCGCGAAAATGCGCGCGGCATTTTCTTTCGGGGCGGATGCGGTCTATGCCGGACAGCCGAGATATTCCCTGAGAGCGAGAAACAACGAATTCGGAATCGACGAACTTCGGAGAGGCATCCTGGAAGCCCGGGGTTCGGGCAGGAAATTCTATGTCGCGAGCAATCTGATGCCGCACAATGCCAAGGTCAAGACCTACCTGGCCGACATGGCGGATGTGGTCGAAATGAAACCCGATGCGCTCATCATGGCTGATCCGGGACTCATCATGATGGTGAGGGAGAAATGGCCGGAAATGCCGGTCCATCTTTCCGTTCAGGCCAATACGGTGAATTATGCTTCGGTCAGGTTCTGGGAGAAAATGGGGCTCTCCCGGGTCATTCTTTCGCGCGAATTGTCTCTGGAGGAGATCGCGGAAATCAGGCAGCTCTGCCCGGATATGCAGCTCGAAGTGTTCGTGCACGGCGCGCTTTGCATCGCCTATTCCGGGAGATGCCTGCTGTCCGGCTATTTCAACCATCGCGACCCCAACCAGGGAACCTGCACCAATTCCTGCAGATGGGACTATCGGGTCGAGCCCGCCCTCGATGACGAGGGCAGCGGGATAAGGAAAATCGATTTCGATTTCGGGAAGGCGATGCAGGCCGATTGCGGGCAACAGGTGCGCCATCCCCTGGCAGATCAAGTCTATCTGATCGAGGAATCGAAACGCCCGGGAGAACTGATGCCGATCTTCGAAGACGAGCACGGCACCTATATCATGAATTCTAAGGACCTCCGGGCGGTCGAGCATGTGGGCAGGCTGGCCGAAATCGGCATCGATTCGCTAAAAGTGGAAGGGCGCACCAAGTCGCTCTATTATGTAGCGAGAACCGCTCAAATTTACAGGCGGGCCATAGACGATGCAATGGCAGGCAGACCGTTCGATCCATCCCTGCTCGCCGAGTTGGAAGGGCTGGCGAATCGCGGCTATACGGACGGATTCTACGAGCGCCACCATACGCAGGAATACCAGAATTACATGCGCGGGCATTCTGAATCTTCTCGCAGCCTCTATGTGGGGGACGTTTGCTGCATCGATTCCGGGATGGCGGAAATATCGGTCAAGAACCAGTTCCGGGTTGGCGACAGGCTCGAAATCATTCATCCCTCCGGTAACAGTGTGCTGGAACTGGAATGCATGCAGGATGTCCAAGGGAAGGCGATCGAGGTGGCCCCGGGCAACGGGCATCGGGTCAAGATCCCGCTCGAACAGGGGCTGGAGAATGCGCTGGTTGCGAAGTTTCTGTGAGATTCACGAACAGGTAATAAAAAAGGATTACGCTAATAGGGTTATTCCTCGCGCTGGAAATTGTGCTAGGATGTTCATAAGACTTTCTTAATATATTGACCATGTCCGAAGAAAATACTATCAAAGACGGCGCGGATCTTTCGAGACGCGAATTCCTCGGGACGGTAACCGCGGGGGTTGCGGCGGCTGGAGTCGCTGCGGCGTGCGTGCCTTTCGTCAGCAGCATGAATCCCTCGTCGGACGTGCTTGCCAAGGCGACCACCGAAATCGACCTTTCAGGCATCGCTCCGGGAGAGGAAAAGACTTTTCCGTGGCAGGGTAAGCCGGTTTTCGTGGTGCACAGGACGCCGGAGGAGATTGCCGCCATGGCGGCTTCGAAAGGCGGCAAGGATCCGGAACCCGATGCCAAGCGCGTACAGAAGCCGGAATGGCTGGTGGTGATAGGCATTTGCACCCATCTGGGCTGCGTGCCCAACAAGACCGAGAGCGGCTGGCTTTGTCCCTGCCACGGCAGTGTCTATGACAACAGCGGCAGGATCATTTCCGGGCCTGCGCCCAGGAATCTGGACTTGCCCCCCTACCATTTCGTAGCCGAAAACAAGATATTGATCGGAAAAGCGTGATGAACAAGCTCATTGCATGGGTCGACCGGCGTTTCCCCCTGACTCCTTTCATCAAGCACGAACTGACGGATTATCCGACCCCGAGGAATCTGAGCTATTGGTGGGGATTCGGTTTTCTGGCGGGATTCGTGCTCGTGATCCAGATCGTGACGGGGATCTTCCTGGCCATGCATTACAAGCCGGATTCGAATCTCGCCTTCGACTCGGTCCAGCACATCATGCGCGAAGTCAATTACGGCTGGCTGATCCGCTATCTGCATTCGACCGGGGCATCGGCCTTTTTTGCCGTGATTTACACCCATATGGCGAGAACCCTCTATTACGGCTCCTACAGGCGCCCTCGCGAGCTGCTTTGGTGGACGGGGCAGGGCCTGCTGCTCCTCATGATGGCCACGGCATTCATGGGCTATCTGCTGCCGTGGGGACAGATGTCCTACTGGGGAGCGACGGTCATCACCAACCTGTTCAAGGCCACTCCCGTCTATGGCGAACAGATCGTGACCTGGCTCAGGGGCGGATTTGCAGTCGATGATCCGACATTGACGCGCTTCTTTTCCTTGCACTACCTGTTCCCTTTCCTCATTTTCGCTGCGGTTGTTATTCATCTGGTCGCGCTGCATACGGTGAGGAGCAGCAATCCTTCCGGGATCAATCTGGCCGACAAGGACAACATCCCGTTCCACCCCTACTTTACGATCAAGGACCTGTTCGGGCTGGGCATTTTCATGATCGTCTATCTGCTCATCGTGTTCTTCAAGCCGGATCTTTTCATCGATGCGGCGAACAACATTCCGGCCAATCCCATGCAGACGCCAGCGGACATCGTTCCGGAGTGGTATTTCCTGCCCTTCTACGCGATTTTGCGCTCCGTTCCCGATCTTGCCGGCGGGGTGGTTGCGATGGCGATATCCGTTCTGATTTTCGCAGCCATGCCCTATCTGGACAGATCCAGGGTGACAGGGGGGGCGAGATACAGGCCGATCTATCGCGCGATGTTCTACATTTTCGTGATCGATATCTTCGTGCTGGGCTACGTCGGGGCGCATCCTCCCGCCGGGACGCTGAAAATGGTCGGGGAAGTTTGCACGGCGATCTACTTCCTGACCTTCCTGCTCCTGCCTTTCGTATCGAGATGGGAGGAAAGATTCGTGCTGGCGAGAGGACTGCCTCCGGCAGTGGAAGCGATGGCAAGGAAAGAAATAGCGGAGGCTGAAGGCAATGTCTAACAACAAACTGTTCGGGCTCATTTTCTGCCTGATGTTTTCTGCGGGAGTTGCTCATGCTGACGAGGCTCAACTCAGGCGCGGGGCGCATGTCGCTGTCGAAGTTTGCAATACCTGCCACAGCCTGAAATACGTCAAGTACAGCGATTTCTTGAAGCTGGGCTTCAGCAAGGCCGAAGTCGATGCGATGCGCGGAACCAAGGGAATGGCGGATCCATTGATTTCCCAGATGGCGCCGGCTGACGAGCTTGCCATGTTCAGCACTGTTCCCCCCGATCTTTCCCTGATGGCCAAGGCCAGAGATGGCGGGGCGAATTACATTTATGCCATGATTACCGGGTTCTACACGGATGCCAAGGGGCAGACGGCAAACCATGTCTTTCCCGGGATCAAGATGCCGGACGTGTTCATGATTGCCCAGGCGGATGCCGCAGGGCGCCAGAGCATCGAACAGAAGGCGAGGGACGTCTCGGCATTCCTGGAATGGGCGTCGGACCCCCAGGCCGACGAGAGGAGGGCGCTTGGACGCTACGTGATCGGGTATTTCGTACTGCTTACCGTGCTGCTCTATTTCCTCAAGAAGAAGATCTGGAAGAGGCTGGACTAGGGCTGACCCTAGTCGAAAACCACGGTCTTGTTGCCATGGACGAGCACCCTGTTTTCCAGGTGCCATCGCACCGCACGAGACAGCACGATTTTCTCCAGATCCCTTCCCTTCTGGATCAGATCTTCCAGGGCATCCCTGTGCGATACCCTGATCACGTCCTGTTCGATGATGGGACCCTCGTCGAGGATGTCGGTGACGTAATGGGCTGTCGCCCCGATCAGCTTCACCCCCCGGTCGAACGCCCTGTGATAGGGTTTCGCCCCGTGAAAGGCGGGCAGGAAGGAGTGGTGGATGTTGATGATCCTGTCCGAATATCGGGACACGAAACCGCTCGAGAGCACCTGCATGTACCTCGCCAGCACGATGAAATCCACGCCGTGTTTTTGCAGCAATTCGATCTGCTTCGCTTCCGTATCCAGCTTGCTTTCGGGGTTCACGGCGACAAGATGGAAGGGGATCCCGTAGAAGCCTGCGATGGATTCGGTTTCGGGATGATTGCTTATGATCAGCGGAATATCGCAATCGAGCTCCCCGCTTCTGTGGCGGTAAAGCAGATCGGCGAGGCAATGGTCGTAGCGCGACACGAAAATTGCCATATTCCTTCTCGAATCAGAATCGGCGATCCGCCATTGCATGCCGAATTTGTGGGCGAGCGGTTCGAAACGATGCCTGAATTCGCTCATGGGGATGGCGAATCCGTCGAGATCCCATTCGATGCGCATCAGGAACAGGGCGCCTTCCTGGTGCTGGTCGGCATGCAAGATGTTGGCGCCGTGCCCGTAAAGAAATTCCGAGATGCCTGCGACGAGCCCTTTCCTGTCCGGGCAGGTGATGAGCAGCGTGGCCGTTTTTCTTCTTTGCATGGAAGATTCGCTTCGAAAATGCCATTATACTGCTTGCAAGACCATCAGGCGAAACAGATTGAAAAACCCTGCCCTTCGTGCGCTCCTCAGCCAGGCTGCTGCTTTCCTGCTTGTGGCTGCCGTTCTTTCGCCTGCCATCGACAGCATGGGCTGGAGTCCGCCGCCGCTGCTTCTGGCATTGCTCCAGGGTCTTCTGGCCTCGATCCCGTTCTTGCGTCGGGAGAGATGGTGGATTCCGATCCAGATATTTTTCCCGGTCATGGTCCTGGTCGCCTTGTCGCTGCGGATTTCCTCCCGGTGGTTCCTGATCGGCTTTCTCCTTTTGGGCATCATTTACTGGAATACGTTCAGGACCCGTGTTCCCCTCTATCTCACCGGCAGGGAGGTCGCAATGGAAATATTGGCGCGGCTTCCGGAGGGCGATTTCGAATTTGCGGACCTGGGGTTCGGGTTGGGCGGACTCGCCGCCATGCTCGCGAAGAATAAGCCGCGCGGAAGGTTCTTCGGCGTGGAAGTCGCTCCGCTTCCTTTCCTGATCGGAAAGGCGAGATGCATGAATTTTCCCAACTGCAGGATGGTGTGGGGAAGCTACGAGAGGATCGACCTTTCGGGATTCGATTTTGTCTACGCCTTTCTTTCCCCGGTTCCCATGTCAGGGCTTTTCGAGAAGGCGAGGCGGGAGATGAAGCCGGGTTCGGTCTTCGTCAGCAACAGCTTCGGCGTTCCCGGGGAGAAGGCCGATGAGACTGTGGTCGTCGGCGGCAGAACCCTTCATTTCTGGAAGATGTGATTACTCCCGATGGCTGGCGCGCCGCTCGAATATCGTTTCTATCTTGCGGCAGAGGCCGGAATCGATCGGCCCGCTGATTTCCGGATTGGCGAGCCAGAAGATCACTTCCCGCACCACGCCTTCTTCCCCGAATTCGAATGCGAGATCTTCGCGGCCCTCCAGTCGGCTCGCCCATGCGGCCACCTGGGCCGCATTCAGTGTACCTTCGTTCATCAGCCTGAGGACGGAAAAGATATGGGATTTGGTGACATGGACGAGCGCCCTGTCGCAGGCATGCCCGTAGTTTCCGAGTTCCTCGATAAGCTGGGGGTCGGGAAGCGGATTGCAGATCAGTTCCGAAACGAGAAAAGCCCTGTCGCGCATGATTCCCTCCATGGTCTGCCGATTCTATATATAGGGTTAATATAATTCCTTCGGCAATTCAATGCAATGGGGGTGCACTTTGGGGTTACTCGGCTCAAATCCTGAATCAGCTGCGTGGATTACTGCGGCATCACAAACTCGGGCTGAAGTAGGACATGCCCAGAACGAAAACATGGACGTAGGTTTCGTACAGCACGGCCGACAGCGAAAGAATGGAAAGCCCTATCACAAAACTCACCTTGCGCTTTTCGAGAGCGGTCAATTCGCTGCTGTCGAACTGACGCCGCTGGGAATTTCCCAGCTTGACGACATACAGGTTGATGATCGCACCCGTTACGGCAAAGAGATGCAGGGGGATTCTGATTTGCGCCGCGTCCAGCGTGTGCAATGTCGGGCCGAGCGAACTCATCAGCGCACCCAGGCCGAGGATGACCGCTAGCGGACTCAGCGTTGTCACCACGGCGCAAGGCACACCGAAAATGGTGAACAGCACCGTTCCCAAACCGACCCTCTGCCGGGTGACGATCGGATCGGCTTGCCGGACCGGGATTGCAGCAGGTTCGCGATCCGGTTTTCCGATGCGGTAAGCCGTTACGGGTTGGGCAAATCCGCGCACCGCCAATGTTTCCGGGATGGGATCGGGGTAATCCTCGGCCACCTGGCTGAAGGCCCTTTCTTCCACAATCACTTCCCCGGGCCTCGCAAAGGCTTCAAGTCTTGATGCGAGGTTGACCACATCCCCTATGGCGGTATAGTCCTTTCGATCCATCGAACCCAATCGCCCGACGCGCGCATAACCGGTTGCAACCCCGACGCGTGCCTGCAAATCGAATCCCAGGGCTTGGGAGACGGATTTCAGTCCTTCCTGAATGCCGAGCGCAGCGGCTGTTGCTCCGCGGGCGTGTTTTGCGTTTGGGATCGGCGCATTGAAGATTGCCATGACGGCGTCCCCGATATATTTGTCGATGAATGCGTCGTTCCTGATCAGCACCTCGTTGGCCATTTTGAAGAATGCCTCCACCACCTCGTAGCTGCGTTCAGGACCTAGGCGGCTGGTCATCTCGGTAAAACCGGTCAGGTCGGCAAATATCACGGACAGTTCGATGACGCGCCCTTCCTGCATGTGAACATCGCAGCGGTTGCAGATATTGGGATTGCGCGTACTGCGCGTGATCCCGAACAGGTGGAAGAGTCCGCCCAGCGGTCCATCGAGCGCAGTCCCGCACACCAGGCATTGATGGGCCATTTTGTAGGTCATGCGATTCTCCAGTGTCCGAAGTGGCGCATCTTACGCGGGTTGATTCTCTTGCATGAAGAATTCGCCCACCCAGCGGCTGTTTCGGTAATCGATGATGAGCCGCTTCGGAACAAAGGCTTCCGGCCTGACGATGGCAAAATCTTCCAGGGGCGGATCACCCTCCACTTCGCTGACGCGGCAAGCCCTGGTCATCACCGGACGAAAGCCGATTTTCAGCTGCGGGGCGGCGGTGGCAAAGTTTCTTGCCTTCGCATCGCTCCCGAAGCGGACCGACTTTCTGATCAGACAGCTGAAATACAACTCCATTTCGACCAGCAGGGGTTCCGCAAGGCTGTGCAATTTCCTGTCGGCGGATGAGCTCCACTCCACCAAGACGCTTTTCCCGAGAATCTCGACTGTCGCCTGCATGATTCAGTCATCCGCTGGTTCGTGGAAGATGCTTCCTAGATGGCTTGTTTCAGCTGGTCGAGAATCGCGGGGTTCTCCAGGGTGGAAACGTCCTGGGTGATTTCCTCCCCCTTTGCCAGCGTCCTCAAGAGGCGCCGCATGATCTTTCCGGAACGCGTCTTGGGCAGGTTCTCTCCGAAGCGGATGTCGTCCGGCTTTGCGATCGGCCCGATTTCGCTTCCCACCCATTCCCTGAGTTTTGCAGCGATTTCCTTTGCTTTCTGGCTGTCCGGCCGCTCGCTTTTGAGCACGACGAAGGCGACGATAGCCTCCCCCTTGATTTCGTGCGGCTTTCCCACCACGGCGGCTTCAGCGACGAGCGGATGGGCGACCAGTGCCGACTCGATTTCCATGGTGCCCAGGCGATGACCGGAGACGTTCAGCACGTCGTCTATTCGGCCCATGATCCAGAAATAGCCTTCCCCGTCGCGATTCGCGGAATCCCCGGAAAGATACAATCTTCCGCCCATTTCCGCGGGGAAATAGGTGCGCCTGTATCTTTCCGGATCGTTCCAGATTGTCCTCAGCAGCGAGGGGAAGGGGCGCTTGATGACGAGAAACCCTCCCTTGCCCGCTTCCACTTCGTGTCCCGCTTCGTCCACTATGGCGGCCTGGATTCCGGGCAGAGGGAAGGTGCAGGAACCGGGCTTGAGAACCACTGCGCCGGGAAGAGGCGCGAGCAGGTGGCTTCCCGTTTCCGTCTGCCACCAGGTGTCGACGAGCGGGCAGCGCTTCTGCCCGACGGTCTCGAAAAACCACATCCAGGCTTCGGGATTGATGGGTTCTCCGACCGAGCCCAGCAACCTCAGGGAAGAAAGGTCGTAATTTTTCGGCAAATCTCCGCCCAGCTTGATGAGCGAGCGGATCGCGGTGGGGGCGGTATAGAAAGTCGTGACCCGGTGGTCCTGAATGATCTTCCAGAAGCGCCCCGCATCGGGGTAGGTGGGCACCCCTTCGAAAATGACCTGGGTCGAGCCGACAGCGAGCGGTCCGTAGGCGACATAGGAATGCCCGGTGATCCAGCCTACATCCGCCGTGCACCAGAACACGTCGGAATCCTTGTGATCGAACACCCATTTCATGGTGAGCATCGCTCCCAGGAGATACCCTCCGGCGGCATGCTGCACCCCTTTCGGTTTTCCCGTGGAGCCGGAAGTGTAGAGGATGAAGAGGGGATGCTCCGCATTCACCCATTCCGGTTCGCAGTGCGGGTCCTGCTTCGAGACCAGGTCCGTCCAGCGGATGTCCCGTCCCTCGACCCAGGAAACCTGTGCGCCGGCTCTTTCGTAGACGATGACTTTCTCGACGCTCGGTGCGCCCATGGCAAGCGCTTCGTCCACGGCATCCTTGAGATGCACCGCCTTTCCGCCACGCATTCCCGCATCTGCCGTGATCACGACTTTCGCTCCGGCGTCGGTGATGCGCTCGTGCAGGCTTTTTGCGGAAAATCCGCCGAATACCACGGAATGGATTGCGCCTATCCTGGCGCAGGCCTGCATCGCAACCACCGCTTCGATGCTCATGGGCATATAGACGATGACCCTGTCGCCTTTTCCGACCCCGATCATTTTGAGGCCGTTGGCCATTTTGCACACTGCTGCATGCAGTTCCCGATAGGTGATTCTGGCGACATTGCCGTCGTCGGACTCGAAGACGATGGCGGTCTTGTCTCCCCTGCTTTCGAGATGGCGGTCGAGGCAATTGTAGGAAACGTTGAGCTCCCCGTCGTCGAACCAGGTATAGAAAGGGGCCCTGGATTCGTCCAGAACCCGGGTGAAGGGTTTTTCCCACAGGATATGTTCGCGGGCGAGCCTTCCCCAGAATCCGGCATAGTCAGCTTCTGCCTCGCGGCAGAGCGCCCTGTAGGCTTCCATTCCGGGCACGTTGGCATTTTTCGTGAATGATTCGCTCGGCGGGAAAACGCGGGTTTCGTGCATGACGGATTCGATCGTGGCCATATGCTTCTCCATGGGGTGGACAAGGGGATTATAATGCAAAGCCATGGCTCATTTCAGGTCGGACACATGATCAGGGAAGAAGATTTCATCGAAAGCATTGCCGCTGCATTGCAGCACATGTCCTGCTACCATTCGCCGGACTTCATCCGGGCAATGGGGGATGCCTATGCAATGGAGCAGTCTCCCGCGGCCAGGGACGCCATTGCCCAGATCATTACCAATTCCAGGCTGTGCGCCGAGCATCACCGCCCCATCTGCCAGGACACCGGCATCGTCGTGGTCTTCCTGAAAATAGGCATGGATGTCAGGTGGGATGCCAGAAGCAGCGTGCTCGACATGGTGAGCGAGGGCGTGAGGCGCGCCTACCTGGATCCGCAAAACATCCTCAGGGCTTCCATCGTCACGGACCCCGCAGGCTCCAGAAAGAACACCCGGGACAATACCCCTGCCGTGGTCCACATGGAAATCGTGCCAGGAGATGGCGTAGAGGTGAAGATTGCTGCCAAGGGAGGCGGATCGGAGAACAAGGCGAAACTTGCCATGCTCAATCCCGGGGAGAACATCGTGCAGTGGGTCCTCGATGCGGTCGACGGCATGGGGGCCGGCTGGTGCCCGCCTGGCATGCTCGGGATAGGAATAGGGGGAACTGCGGAGAAGGCCGTATTGCTCGCCAAGGAGGCGCTTTTCGAGCCCGTCGACATGGCAGAGCTGAAAGCGCGCGGGGCGAAAAACGGACTGGAAGCAATGCGCATCGAGATCCATGACGGAATCAACGCGCTCGGGATAGGCGCCCAGGGTCTCGGAGGGCTTGCCACCGTGCTGGACGTCAAGATCCTGGATTACCCGACCCATGCCGCATCCCTTCCCGTTGCGGTGATTCCGAATTGCGCGGCGACCCGCCATGCCCATTTCTTCCTGGACGGGAATGGCCCTGCCTATCTTCCTGTTCCGAAAGCATCCGACTGGCCGGATATCGAATGGCGCGCCGATTTTTCTTCGAAGCGGGTAAATCTGGATGCGGTCACGAAGGAGGAAATGGGATCCTGGAAACCCGGCGAAAAGCTGCTTCTTTCCGGGAAGATGCTGACCGGGCGCGATGCCGCCCACAGGCGAATCAGCAAGATGATTGCGCAGGGGGAGAAGCTGCCCGTGGATTTTTCGGGAAGATTCATCTACTACGTGGGACCTGTCGATCCCGTCGCAGGGGAAGTCGTCGGCCCTGCAGGCCCCACCACGGCGACCCGGATGGATGCCTATACCGAGATGATGCTGGAATTGGGGCTGATGGGAATGATCGGCAAGGCCGAGCGGGGAGCCGATGCGATAGCATCGATCAAGAAGCATGGCGCGGCCTATCTCGTCGCGGTGGGAGGCGCCGCCTATCTGGTCTCGCGCGCGATCAGGCAGGCCAGGGTCGTGGCGTTCGAGGACCTCGGCATGGAAGCCATATACGAATTCGAGGTCGAGGATATGCCGGTCACGGTTGCGGTCGACCCGCTGGGCAATTCGATTCATCGAGAAGGCCCGGCCAAGTGGCGAAAATTTGGTATAATCTGACCCTTATGGCGGGTCTCCCCGCATTGTACGGTAGCGAACCTGGTCAGGTCCGGAAGGAAGCAGCCACAGCTATTCTATGCAAGTGCCGGGGGTCGGGCTCGCCACCCGATTCCTGAAATGTGATTCCATTACTTTGAGTCATTGATCTTATGAAAAGAATATTGCTTCTGTTATTGATGGCCGTGCCCGGCGCGGCGTTTGCAGTGGACAGCGTTTCCGTCGAGGATGGAAACGGCAATGCCACCGACATGATGCGCGCTGGCGTACAGTGGGACTGGCAGAAAAGATGGTTCGACAACGGCGGCTGGCATCTCGGCGGCTTCTGGGATGCGTCCGTAGGCGAATGGCGGGGGCATGCCGCAATAGGAGGGAACCAGAAGGTTACCGATTTCGGGCTCACCCCGGTGTTCCGCTACCAGAGGAACAGCAGCGTTTTCGGGATACTGCCTTATGTCGAGGGTGCGATCGGATTCCATCTGATTTCGCCGACCTTCATCAATTCAGACAGGAAGTTCGGCTCGGCATTCGAATTCGGTGACCATGTCGGCGCGGGGTTCCGCTTCGGGAGCAGGGAACAGTACGATCTCACCTACCGCTTCCAGCATCTTTCCAACGGCGGAATCAAGGAACCGAACCAGGGCATCAATTTCAACCAGATCCGCTTCGCCTACCACTTTTAAGTGTCGACGACCCAGGTTCTGGCCCGAAAGTGGCGGCCCAAGCGCTTTTCCGAATTGACCGGGCAGGAGCATGTGGTCAAGGCGCTCAGCAATGCCCTGGAGCAGCAGCGCCTGCATCATGCCTACCTGTTCACCGGAACGCGGGGAGTGGGGAAGACCACTGTCGCACGCATACTCGCCAAGGCGCTCAACTGCGAAACGGGGATCACCCCGGATCCTTGCGGGAAATGCTCCGCCTGTCTTGAAATAGACAGCGGACGGTTCGTCGATCTGCTCGAACTGGATGCCGCTTCGAACACCGGGATAGACAACATGCGCGAAGTGCTGGACAACGCGCAATATCTTCCCACCTCGGGCCGCTTCAAGGTGTACATCATCGACGAAGTGCACATGCTCTCCACCAAGGCTTTCAATTCGATGCTGAAAACCCTGGAGGAGCCGCCGGAGCATGTGAAATTCATCCTGGCGACGACCGATCCGCAGAAGATTCCCGTCACGGTGCTTTCGCGCTGCCTGCAGTTCAATCTCAAGCAGATTCCGGAGCCCATGATCCAGGCTCATCTCTCGAAAGTGCTCGGCGAGGAAGGCATCATCGGAGAACCCCGTGCCCTTTCCAGAATTGCCAAGGCTGCCAGGGGGAGCATGAGGGATGCCCTGAGCCTCATGGACCAGGCGATAGCTTATTCCGGAGGGCGGGTCGAGGACGAAATGGTCAGGAACATGCTCGGGGCGATCGACCAGGATTACCTCTATGCGATACTCGATGCGCTGGCCGAAAGGAGCGGCACGAAGCTCATTTCGGTCGCGGAAGGCATGGAGGAGAGGAGCCTCGAATTCGAGGCGGCGCTCCAGGATCTGGGCGTGCTGCTTCACAGGATTGCCCTGTTTCAGATCGTGCCAGAAGCGATGGCGGAAGACTTGCTCGAGCGCGACCGCATTGCGGATCTTGCTGCGAAATTCGATCCGGAGGAAATCCAGTTGCTCTACCAGATCGCCACGCACGGCAGGAACGAGATCGGTTTTGCCCCGGACGAATATTCGGGTTTTTCCATGACGCTGATCAGGATGCTCGCGTTCATGCCTGGCGGCGAAGGAAAGCCCGTGGAGGCCGATGTCGCGAAACCGCTTGCTGCGAAACCTGAAAAGGCGCCGGAGCCTGCGCCTGCCGGCGCACTCGACTGGGTGTCGGTTTCCGGGAAGCTGAACCTGTCCGGCATGGCGAAAATGCTCGCCCAGCACAGCGCGTTGCAGCATTTCGACGGGAACAGAATCGAATTCGTCGTGCCTTTCGAGCACAAGCACTTGATGGACAAGCTCTACCAGGACAGGGTGAAGGCGGCGCTGTGCGATTATCTGGGGAAACCGGTCGAGCTTTCCTTTTCGGTAGGCGAAGGGGTGACGCCGGCAAAGGTCGAGGTCGACCAGAAGCATGAGCGCCAGATGGAAGCCGTGGCTTCCATCGAGCAGGATCCGGTGGTGCGCAGCCTCGTCGACAATTTCGATGCGAAACTGATTGAATCTTCGATAAAACCAATTCAGGGAGAGAAGCCATGATGAAAGGCGGTTTGGCCAACATGATGAAGCAGGCCCAGCAGATGCAGGAAAACATGAAGCGGATGCAGGAAGAGCTGGGAAATGTCGAAGTGGAAGGGCAGGCGGGTGCAGGTCTCGTCAAGGTGAGCATGACTTGCCATCATGCGGTCAAAAGGGTGGCGATCGATCCATCCCTGATGGGAGACGACCGGGAAATGCTGGAAGACCTGATTGCGGCTGCAATGAATGACGCAAATCGGCGGGTCGATTCGACAGTCCAGGAAAAGATGGGGGGGCTGGGGCTTCCCGCGGGATTCAAGCTGCCATTCTGATAGATGAGTCCGCCTTCCAGTCTCGAAGAACTGATCGAGTCCCTGCGCTGCCTGCCGGGAGTCGGGCCGAAATCCGCCCAGCGCATGGCCTACCACCTTCTGCAGCACGACCATGCCGGGGCCTCTCGCCTTGCCAATGCGCTCAGCCGCTCGGTCGAGAGCCTGCGTCATTGCGAAAAATGCAACAGCTTCACCGAAGAGGAAACCTGCAGGCTGTGCCGCTCCGAGCGGCGCGATGCCGCACAGCTTTGCATCGTCGAAATGCCCCAGGATCTGTTGATGATGGAGCAGGCGCAATGCTATCAGGGGCTTTACTTCGTGCTGATGGGAAGGCTCTCGCCCCTGGACGGAATAGGGCCGCGTGAAATCAGGCTGGACAGGCTGTTGCGGCGCGTGAAGGACGGCAAAGTCGGGGAGGTGATTCTGGCGACGAATTTCACCGTGGAAGGGGAGGCGACCGCGCACTACATCGGCGAGCTCCTGAGAGACAGCGGCCTCAAGGTTTCGAGAATCGCCAGGGGCGTTCCGGTCGGCGGGGAACTCGAGCATGTCGACAGCGGGACGCTCGCGCAGGCCCTGTTCGAGCGCAGGGAGGTGTGATGGAAAAGCAGAAGCTGCACAAGATGCTGGCGCATTCCGGGCTGGGCTCACGCCGCGCCATGGAGGAAGCGATTGCTTCGGGGCGCGTCATGGTGAACGGCAGCCGCGCCGAAATCGGCACGCGGGTCGGTCCCGAAGACATGGTCCGGTTCGAAGGGCGCATCGTCAAGCTGAAATTCACCGGCCGCCTTCCCAGAGTGATGCTCTACCACAAGCCGGAGGGGGAGATCGTGAGCCACGATGACCCGGAAAAGCGCGCCACGGTGTTCGACAAGCTGCCCAGGATGCGCTCGTCGAAATGGATATCGATAGGCCGGCTGGACTTCAATACCAGCGGACTGCTGATTTTCACGACATCCGGCGAACTGGCGAACAGGCTCACCCACCCAGCCTTCGAGGTCGAGCGGGAATATTCGGTGAGGATACTCGGGCGGGTGACCCCGGAGCAGGGAAAGCAGCTGCTTTCCGGCATCGAGCTCGAAGACGGCAAGGCGAAGCTCGAAGCATTTTCCGACGAAGGCGGGGAGGGCGCGAACCACTGGTACAGGGTAATTCTCAAGGAAGGCAGGAACAGGGTGGTGCGCCGTCTATTCGAGTCCATGGGTCTCACCGTCAGCCGCCTGATCAGGACGCGGTTCGGCCCCATCGTGCTGCCCTCCAGGGTCAAGCGCGGCATGCTGCTCGAACTGCCGGAAGAAGAAGTGGCAGGCCTCATGAAATGGGCCGGACTCGAAGCGAGTGAGCCCGAGATCGGGAAAAGGCCTTCCGTCAGGAAGCCAGCAAGGCGCTGATTTTTGCCCCATCCGGTGCTTCGATCACCCCCTTTTCGGTGACGAGCGCAGCAACGAGTTCGGCGGGGGTGACGTCGAATGCGGGATTTCTGATCCGGATGCCTTCCGCCGCCCAGTCGGCTTCGCCGTATCCCCTGACTTCGCCGCCCGATCTTTCCTCTATCGGTATTTCGCTTCCCGTCGGCGTTGCAGGATCTATCGTCGAAACCGGGCATGCGACGACGAAGGGTATGCCATGCCGCTTCGCGAGCACGGCCATGGTGTAGGTTCCGATCTTGTTCGCCGTATCGCCGTTGGCTGCGACCCTGTCCGCACCGACGATGACCATGTCGATTTCCCCCTGATTCATCAGATATCCGGCCATGTTGTCGCAGATCAGGGTGACCGGGATATTCTCCATGGCAAGTTCCCATGCAGTGAGCCTGGCTCCTTGCAGCAGCGGGCGCGTTTCGCAGGCATGAACCGAAATCGCCTTGCCCTGCCGATGTGCCGAGCGGATGATGCCGAGCGCGGTGCCATGCCCGGCGGTAGCGAGCGCTCCCGCATTGCAGTAGGTGAGGATGCTACATTTTTCCGGAACGAGGCTGGCGCCGTGCCTGCCCATTTCCAGATTGGCTTCGATGTCTTCCTTGAAAATGGTCTCGGCCGCTTGCGTCAAGTCGAGTGCAATGTTTTCCGGATCCTTTTCGAAGTCGATGGCCGACTTCATCCTCTCCAGCGCCCAGAACAGGTTGACCGCTGTCGGACGACTTTCGGCGAGCATCTTGAAGGCTTCCAGCAGGGCGGCATGGAATGCCGGTTTTCCGAGATGCCTCAGCCTGCAAGCTTCTGCCGCAATGCCGAATGCGGCTGCGCAGCCGATCGCGGGCGCCCCCCTGACGGCCATTTCCCGTATGGCCGCTGCGGCCCCGGAAGCGCTTTCGAGGTTCAGGTATTCGACTCTTTTCGGGAGGAGTCTCTGGTCCAGGAGTTCCAGGCTTCCGTGATTCCAGCGCAGCGTTTCGAATTTCATGGCAGAGAATAGGGCATCGGCATCATCTGCAGCAGCGCCCCCGATTTGAGGCGGATCTCGCTTTCCAGGTTCTCGAGGTGGATGACCGCGAGGATGTCGAACCCGCCTTCGGGGGAAGGCGCGCTCCTCGCGACAGTGCCTGTTGCTTCTTCCCTGCAGTAGACTTCCTCTCCGGGCGAGGGTTCGATTGCTGCGTCGACATGGGCGAGCACCATCCGCCGCTTGATTTTCCCGAGGAAATGCGTCCGCGTCACGATCTCCTGGCCGGGATAGCAGCCTTTCTGGAAGCTCACCCCGCCGATCAGCTCGAAATTTGCCATCTGCGGCACGAACAGCCCTTCCGTTTCAGGCAGCACAACCGCGACGGCATCCAGAATTTCTAGCCTGTCCCAGTAGGATTTTCCGGATTTTTCGCATCGCGTTTCGAGTTTTTCGGCGATTTTCGCTGCATTTTCTGGATCGGCCACGATTTCGAAGCGCGAATCAGACAGCTTGATCGCGATGCCGGAATCAACCTTGCCGGTTTCCATCACGGATTCGGGGAGCTCCAGGAGCGTCTGTGCGTTCTTTCCGGAAAGGCCGATGGCTGCAAGCTCCGCCTTCGAAATGGAGACTTTGGAACGGAAGATGTACATGGAAAGGCGCTGTTTGACGCGGTCGACCATTTCCTTCGGCATCTGGAGAATGTAGCCTCCGTTCATCCTGAACACGAGGAAGCTTGCCAGCATTCTCCCCTTCGGCGAGCACAGGCTGTTGTATTGGGCGGAGTTTTCGTCCAGGCGCCTGACGTCGTTGCTGGTGAGGTTTTGCAGGAAATCCCCGGCATCCTCTCCGGCGACGCGGAGAAAGCCGAGGTGGGCAAGATCGGTAATGTGTGGCGATGAATTCATTTTCTAGCGTACATAAGCTTCCGTTGCATAACGGCCCATCATGCGATGGCTGTTGAAATAGGAGGCATTCTTGCCTATGGCATTCTTCATGACCGCGATCCAGCCGCTTCTGTTGTCATGATAAAGCGGAAGGACGGTTTTTTCGAGTTTTTCGTAAAGCTGTCCTGCGTCGTCGCCGTTGGCCTGGTCCGAGGAATTGCCGACCGCCCAGCCGGTCACGCCCTCGATGCAGCCTTCGATCCACCATCCGTCCAGCACGCTCAGGCTGGGAACGCCGTTGAATGCCGCCTTCATTCCGCTGGTGCCGGAGGCTTCCATCGGCCTGAGTGGCGTATTGAGCCAGATATCGACGCCGGAAACCAGGGAGAGTGCCAGGTCCATGTCGTAATTGGGCAAGAATGCGGTATTGAGGGTGTCCGAGAGGCTTTCGAGGTGGGCGTTGAGCATTGCGATCAGCTGCTTGCCGCCTTCGTCGTTGGGGTGCGCTTTTCCGGCCATCACGATCTGGAAGGGGCGGTTTCTTGCTATCGCCCTGATCCTTTCGAGGTCGGAGAAAATGAGATCCGGACGCTTGTAGGCGGTCATTCTCCTGGCGAAGCCGATTAGCGGGATTTCGACGCTGAAGTCCTTGCCGCTAAGGGCCTTGATGCGCTCGATCAGGGCAAGTTTGGAAGCTCTGTGGGCTTTCCATACCGCTTCATCCGGGATCTGGTCGACTCGGACCAGGAGCTGGGGCTCGTAGCACCAGCCGGGCAGGTGGTGATCGTAAAGACTGGCGAAGTGGTCGGAAGTCCAGGTATAGGGATGGACGCCGTTGGTGACGGCATGGACGTGATAGCCGGGATACATCTGCCTCGAAATTTCGGCATGCTTCATGGCGACGCCGTTGACATAGTCGCTCAGATTCAGCGCGAGCTTCGTCATGTTGAGCCGCTCTTCCCCTGCAACTGCCTTGAGCTCGCTGAAATCGATGAAGTCCCTCAGGATGTTCTGCACGAGTTCGTAGGGGAACTGGTCGTGGCCCGCCTCGATCGGGGTGTGGGTCGTGAAATTGCAGACTGATCTCACCATGGGAATGTCGTAGGAAAGCAGGTTTTCGTCTTCGTTTTCCTGCCTTGCGAAACGCCGCAGGAGTTCGAGCGCGAGCAGCGCGGAATGGCCTTCGTTCATGTGGTACTGGCGAATCTGGAAGCCGAGCGCATGCAGCATGCGCAATCCGCCGATGCCGAGCACGATTTCCTGCTTGAGGCGGTAGACCTGGTCGCCGCCGTAGAGGTAGTGGGTGATTTCCCGGTCTTCCGGCCTGTTTTCGTCGAGATCGGTGTCGAGCAGGATGACGGGCTCCTTGCCCCCCAGATGGCCTGTGAGCACGTAAAGCCAGCCGCGCACCCAGACTTCGCGGCCCTCGATGTTGACGGCGATTTTTGCGTCCAGCGGAAACGCCCATTTCGCCGGATCCCACAGGTCGGGATGCTCGATCTGGCGCCCTTCCCTGATTTCCTGCCTGAAGTAGCCGGCGCGGCTCACCAGGCTGACTGCAACGAGGGGGAGCTGGATGTCTGCGCTCGCCCGCATCACATCTCCGGCCAGGATGCCGAGGCCTCCGCTGTAGGTCGGGATGTCGCTCTTCAACGCGATTTCCATCGTGAAATAGGCAATGCGCTGCTGGTGGGTGAATTCGTAGTGCATTTCAGGCCATTCAGGCGGACAGGCTGTCCCTGACACGCACGAGTCTTGCCTTGACTTCCTGGGCGATTTCCTTCATTCCGGGCTTGCCGACGAGATCGAGAACGGCTTCCGGGTCCATGAAGGCGACCGTGATGGTTCCATTTTCTTCTTCTCTCACCAGCACATTGCAGGGAAGCAGCAGGCCGATGTCGGGTTCGGCGAGGATGGCGCGGTGCGCGAAGGGAGGATTGCATGCGCCGAGGATGCGGTAGGGGCGCATGTCGAGATTCAGCTTCGACTTGATGGTGGCCTGGACGTCGATGTCGGTGAGTACCCCGAATCCTTCCTTTTTGAGCGCCTCGGTCACTTTCGTGATGGCATCAATGAAGGAAATATGCAGTGCTGTCGAAAATCCGTACATGAGTGCTCCTTGAAACAAAAGGGCCGCTTTCGCGGCCCCGTATTTCGATCAAAGCGATTCGCTATGCTTCGCAAGATAGCTTGCCACGCCTTCTCCCGTGGGCTTCATTCCGGCTTCGCCCTTCTTCCATCCCGCCGGGCAGACTTCGCCGTGCTGCTCGAAGAACTGCAGCGCATCGACCATGCGCAGCATTTCGTCGATGTTGCGTCCCAGCGGCAGATCGTTCACCACCTGGTGGCGCACGGTGCGGGACTTGTCGATCAGGAAAGAGCCGCGGAAAGCCACGCCTGCGCCTGCCTCGACATCGTAGGCCTGGCAGATCTCGTGCTTGATGTCCGCTACCAGAGGATAGCCCACCTTGCCGATGCCGCCATTGTTGACCGGGGTGTTCTTCCATGCCAGATGGGTGAACTGGGAATCGATCGACACGCCAATGACTTCCACGTTGCGATCCTTGAATTCCTTGAGGCGGTGATCGAAGGCGATCAGCTCCGAAGGGCAGACGAAGGTGAAGTCGAGGGGGTAGAAGAAGATCACCGCATACTTGTCCTTGATGAAGGCATGCAGGTTGAAGTTTTCCTCGATCTGGTTGTTGCCCATGACTGCGGCTGCGGTGAAGTCGGGGGCGCATTTACCTACCAATACTGACATTTCTTGCTCCTTTCAAAAGTGGGTTTGAGTTTATTTTCCTGTGCCGTAAAGATAATGCGAGAACTGCGCATAGCTTGTGCTCACTCTGCGGAAAAGCCTGTCCAGGCTGATGATGGCATGTTCCACGATATTGAGCGCGATATAGGGATGCTCGACCTTGAGGCGCTTGTATTTGACCCTGGAAAGCTTGAGCACCTCGGTTCCCGGGGCTTTGGCAACCAGCCTCACGGAGCGCGGCTGCTTGTCGAAGAAGGACATTTCGCCGAGCATTTCGCCGGGACCTGCGCGCACGATCTCGTTCTCATGGCCATGGTCGTCGAAGGTCAGCGCGATTTCACCCTGAACCACGAAATAGAGGGCGTCTCCGATGTCTCCGATGTCGGAAAGAATGTGTCCCTTGTCGACATTCAGGAGCGTCAGGTAATCGAGCAGGGTCTGCACTTCGCTGACGGTCAGGGATTCGCACAGGTACTGATGGCTGAGCAGCTGGGACAGCTTGATCTGATCCGTTTCTGAATTGCCGTTTCCCTTGGTCATTGAATGCCTCTTTTTCGTTGTTGGAATGCTGCCATTATGACGCGAAGTTGGAAAATCTTCATCAATAATGGCCATTGAATTTGCACATCGCGATCATTGATTTTGTTCATGGGGCTTTCCCTCGCCCACGCAAACATTATAGCTTGTCTTGAACAGGGCCGAGTTGGCAGAAACATGACAGATCATGCTGGCAAACCGGTCCATTTTGCACCATAATTGTGCATTTTTAGCCTTCACTGAATCGGAAACCGGGATGGATGCTTTGAAAAACAGCGGCGACGTGTTGTTCATTTTGCTGGGTGCGATCATGGTGCTTGCGATGCATGCCGGATTTGCCTTTCTGGAGCTCGGCACGGTCAGGAAAAAGAACCAAGTCAATGCGCTCGTCAAGATCATGGCGGATTTCGCCGTATCGACGATCGCCTATTTCTTCATCGGCTACGGCGTGGCCTACGGCATCCATTTCCTTGCCGGGGCGGATCAGCTGGTGCAAAAGAGCGGCTACGAACTCGTCAAATTCTTCTTCCTGCTGACTTTCGCTGCGGCGATTCCGGCGATCATTTCCGGCGGGATCGCCGAGCGTGCCAGATTCCATCCCCAGCTCGCGGCGACCTTCGTTCTGGTCGGATTCGTGTATCCATTCTTCGAGGGCATCGCCTGGAACGACCATTACGGCATCCAGGCCTGGATGCAGGGTGCTTTCGGCGCGAAATTCCACGATTTCGCAGGCTCGGTGGTGGTGCATGCGGTAGGGGGGTGGATCGGGCTTGCAGCCGTGCTGCTGCTGGGAGCCCGGCACGGACGCTATGCCAGGGACGGCAGGATCTCCGCTCATCCGCCTTCTTCCATTCCCTTCCTGGCGCTGGGTTCCTGGATACTGTCGGTGGGCTGGTTCGGCTTCAACGTGATGTCGGCCCAGACGCTTTCAGCGATCAGCGGGCTGGTCGCGGTCAATTCGCTGATGGCGATGGTGGGCGGGATACTTGCAGCGCTCGTCGCGGGGAAGAACGACCCCGGGTTTTTGCACAACGGGCCGCTTGCTGGACTCGTCGCAGTCTGCGCAGGCTCCGACCTCATGCATCCCGTGGGCGCTCTTTTCACCGGCGCGATTGCGGGCGGACTGTTCGTTTATCTTTTCACCTTAACGCAGAACAAATGGAAGATCGATGACGTCCTTGGCGTCTGGCCGCTGCATGGCGTATGCGGGGCATGGGGGGGAATCGCTGCGGGGATTTTCGGCGCGAAGGCCCTGGGCGGCGTGGGCGGGGTGAGCTTTTTATCCCAATTGATCGGAACCGTTCTCGGTGTCGGGATAGCCCTGACGGGCGGCTTTGTCGTTTACGGCACGCTCAAGAAACTGGTCGGCATCAGGCTGGATCAGGAGGAAGAATACGACGGCGCCGACCTTTCCATCCACAACATCAGCGCCACCCCGGAGAAGGAAGCTGGCTGGTGATTCGAATGTTTATTCTGATCAAATAAAAACGTAACTTGCAGAATAAAAACGTAACTCTAAGCCTTAGCGTTTTAATAAATACGTAACTGGGGTGGGTTGTATACTCTCCTTGGAAAGATTTCTTTGTGCCAATTGCGTATAGTGGGAACTTTGTCGCCGGGTGCCTGTTCCTGTGAAAATACTGTCCTTAACTTACAGTGCGTTTCTCTGATTCTATCCAGCGCCAATTCGGAGGGTGTAAGAATTTTTGTGTAAACGGTCATTTGGCGGGAAACTGCCGTACTTTAGCAAGGAGAGGAAATGACCGTATCAAAAGCACTGCCTGCAGACCTGATCGACAGCCTGCTGTCCGATT
>JAKBJU010000024.1 GCA_021835845.1 Pseudomonadota bacterium
CTCACCAGGAGATTGAAGCGGCCATGGTCAAATTGAACAATCGCCCCAGAAAACGACTTGGATTCCTGACCCCAAGTCAGGTATTCTTCAACCAATCAGGCGTTGCACTTCAAAATTGAATCCGCGGCGCATATTTCCACGAAATAAACTATAAATCAATAGAAATTACAAGGAATTTAAGATCATGAAGAGCGGGGCACCGTCGTCATATCATAGTCGTCCGTAAAATTATATTGGATTGCCCCGACATAGTTGAGGCCATTTGCTATGATGCAGCGCAGGGAAACCTCAAATATTGTTCTTGTTTTGTTCGTGAAATCTAATGATCCTGCCTAACTATTTGCTTATAAATAGCGGATGATACGATATTGCAGAAGGGATAGTTCTCCGCCGCGATTCCCGATTCTGTCAGGGCATTGAACAGGGTGGACTTGCCGACATTCGGCAGTCCCACGATTCCGCATTTCAGGCTCATGAATTTCCTGGGTTTATCTCGAAAGCAGGCATTATAGCATTCCCGGCGATGTCGCACGCCCGGAAAAAATGCCCGCCGGGGATGGCGGGCCAGCAGGGGGGTTACGGCTAAATTATGGCCGGCTTCTGTATCGGCTTTATGAGGCCGGCGTAACGCTGTGTATCGAACCTAGCTATACTTGGGTGTAGGCATAAACAGGAGAGAACATGGAAAGCGAAGTCAGAAAGATGCTGGAGGGCGACATCAAATTTTTTCGCAAGAAAGCCGGGTTCTACAGGGAAAATCATTTGCACGAGGCTGCCGTTTATGCCGAAAGGCTTGCGGACAATCTTGAGCTTGCGCTGACCACTTTGCCGAGGGACGACGATATCGAAATCGTTTAGGCCTTGGTATGCAGCTTCAGCATGGCTGCCTGCTGCTGCCCCTTTGCGATCAGCGGCCAGGCCGCCAGGCTCTTCGAGATTGCATCCTGGATCAGCTCTTCTTCTTCCTTGCGTGGGGCTTTGAGCACGTAGTCCGAGACGTTCTTCTTCTCCCCCGGGTGCCCTATGCCGAGGCGAAGGCGCCAGAAATCCTGGGTGCCGAGATGGGATGCGATGTCCTTGAGTCCGTTGTGCCCGCCGAGTCCTCCGCCGAGTTTCAGGCGAACCGTGCCAGGCTCGAGGTCAAGCTCGTCATGCACCACCAGAATGTGCTCCGGGGCGATCTTGTAAAAGCGCGAAAGGGCGGAAACCGCCCTGCCGCTTGCATTCATGAATGTTTGCGGCTCGATGAGCCAGACATCTCCCGGGATGCGGGCAATGAAGCCGTGCATCCTGGGATCCAGCTTGAGAGTTGCGTTTTCCCCTGACGCAAGCCTGTCAACCCACCAGAAACCGGCATTGTGCCGTGTTTCCGCATATTCCTTTCCCGGGTTGCCCAGACCTGCGACCAGCCTGATCATGAGCCAAATCAGGCTTCTTCGGGGGGGGCAGCAGCTTCTTCGGAGACGGCGCCTCTGGGCAGAGTGATGGTTGCGACGACGGCATCGTTGCCATGCGTGATCGCCTCGACGCCCTTCGGCAGCTTGAGATCGGAGATGTGGATCGAGTGGCCGAGCGCGAGCGAAGCGAGATCGACTTCGATGAATTCCGGCAGGTTGCCCGGCAGGCAGGATACCTCGATCTCGTTCATGACATGGCTGACGATGCCGGAGGAAAGCTTCACGCCGGGGGCGATATCCGCGTTGACGAAGTGCAGTGGCACCTTCATGTGCACCTTCTGGTCTTTCGCCACGCGCTGGAAATCGACATGGAGCACGATCGGCTTGAAGGGGTGCATCTGCACGTCCCGAAGCAGCACTGCTTCCTTGGCGCCGTCGAGCATCAGGTTCAGGATCGAGGAATGGAACACTTCCCGCTTGAGCTGATGGAAAATGGTATTGTGATCAAGTTCGATCGCTTGCGCTGCTTTGCCGCCGCCATATACGATTCCTGGCACGCGACCGGCTATGCGCAGGCGGCGGCTCGCACCCGTTCCCTGCAATGTGCGCGCTGTTGCGCTGACTTCGATTTGCATTTGACTACTCCAAAAAATTGCGGGCCGCGACCAGCCCGCAGGTTAAAAAACTATTCCATGAAAAGGGAGCTCACGGATTCCTCGTTGCTGATGCGCAGCATCGTCTCTGCAAGCAGCCCGGAAATCGTGATGGCCCTGATCTTTTCGCATTCCTTCGCATCTTCCTTCAGCGGGATGGTGTCGGTGACGACCAGTTCGTCGAGCGCGGAGTTCCTGATTCTTTCGACCGCGGGACCGGAAAGCACCGGATGGGTGCAGTAGGCGATCACCCTTTTTGCGCCGTGCTCCTTCAGGGCTGCGGCCGCTTCGCAGAGCGTGTTGGCGGTGTCCACCATGTCGTCCATGATGACGCAGGTCCTGCCGGACACGTCGCCGATCAGGTTCATGACCTTGGCGACATTGGGTTTCGGCCGCCTCTTGTCGATGATGGCGAGATCGGTTTCCAGCCTTTTCGCGAGCGCCCTTGCGCGCACCACGCCGCCTATGTCAGGAGAAACGACGACGAGATCCTTGTAGTCGTGCTTCCAGATGTCCCCGAGCAGGATCGGCATCGCATAGATGTTATCCACCGGAATGTCGAAAAAGCCCTGGATCTGGTCGGAGTGAAGATCCATCGTCAGCAGCCTGTCGATTCCGACGCTGGCAAGCATGTTGGCCACGACCTTGGCCGTGATCGCGACGCGCGCCGAACGGGGGCGCCTGTCCTGCCGGGCATAGCCGAAGTAGGGAATCGCTGCGGTGACCCGTCCTGCGGAAGCCCGCTTCAGTGCGTCGACCATCACCAGCACTTCCATCAGGTGATCGTTGGTCGGGCGGCAGGTCGATTGCAGCACGAAGACATCCTTGCCGCGCACGTTTTCGAGAATCTCCACCATCACTTCGCCGTCGCTGAAGCGGGTGACATTCGCGCGGCCGAGGTGGATGCTGAGGTGCCGAACCACCTCCTCCGCGAGAACGGGATTGGCATTGCCGGTAAACACCATCAGACTGTCGTAGGCCATGCCACCATCCTTCTATGCTTCAAATTCAACTGGCTGGGGAGGTAGGGATCGAACCTACGAATGCCGGGATCAAAACCCGGTGCCTTACCGCTTGGCGACTCCCCAAAACTGGTTCCCCGCTCAGAAATCCCTCAGCGGGTGGCGATCAAGTCCTCTGGCCAGGAAACCGCGCATTCCTTGCGGAAGCTCGTCCAATGCACGCCTGGCATCGAACTCGCTCGAAAACTCCGCGAATACGCACGATCCCGATCCCGTCATGGCTGCCTGTCCGTATCGCCGCAGCCAGGCCAGATGCTCGGCGACGACCGGATACCGGTTGCAGGCCACGGGCTCAAGGTCATTATGACCGGCCCTGATCGAAAAGTCCGATATTTTGATTGGATTCGTGTTCCTTGTCAATTCCGGGCTTGCGAAAATTTCGGCTGTGGAAATTTGAACCTGCGGCACGAGGACCAGGTACCAGGCAGGATCGAGACAGACGGGGGCGAGTTTTTCGCCTATTCCCTCGGCGAAGGCGTTTTCTCCGAAAATGAAGACGGGCACGTCCGCCCCGAGCTTCAGGCCGATTTGCTGCAGCTTTTCCCGCCCGAGATCCAGCTTCCACAGCCTGTTCAGCACGATCAGGGTGGTCGCTGCATCGGAACTGCCCCCCCCCAGTCCACCGCCCATGGGCAGGCGCTTTTCGATTCCGATTTTCGCCCCCAGACGGCAGCCGCTCTCCTGTTGGAGGAGGCGGGCTGCGCGCAGGCAAAGATCGGATTCGACGGGAACTCCGGGCAGCGGATTTAGCAGGACGATTTCAGGCGAATCTGAAATCTCGAAGCTCAGGCGGTCGCAATAATCGATGAATCTGAACACGCTTTGCAGCAGATGGTAGCCGTCGGGGCGTCTGCCCACCACATGCAGGAAAAGGTTGAGCTTGGCTGGGGCAGGGTAGCTTGTCACGAGTCGGCGTCGATGATGAATTTGATCCTGATCCCTTCGCGCCGCAACACGATTTCTTTCGGCAAACCATTCTCGAAGCGGCGCGGGTAACGAATGTCCCATCCGTCCTGGGTGAGTTCGGCAAGCCTGTTTTCCTGGTCGAAAGAGGCGTTCGAGGTCGAGTCGGCCGCGGCTCGTCCCCTGATCCAGCTGTCCAGCCCCTGCAGGGGGAGGCGCCATCCCAGTATCTTTTCGGTCAGGCTTTCGACGTCTTCAGCGCGGTATTCCTGCCGGTTCTGGGCAGTCATCAAGGCGCCTTCAGGATTTTTCAGGATATGCGCCACCGTCTGCCCCAGGGGAGAGAGGAGCCATACCTCGTCCGAGTTTTTGCGGTGTATCCAGCGCAGACTGCCGTTGAATCCCTTGTCGTCGTATTTCACGGCTATCCTGCCGGAGAGGTCGAAGAGCGTATCGGGGGAGACCGATTTCGGCGGCGTGGTGCTGCATCCGGCCAGGAGAAGCAGGAGAAGCAGGATGCGCATCAGTGCCCGAATTTCTTGAGACTCTTGATCAGCACTTCGTTGCCCGGATTTTCCTTCAGGGAAGATTGCAGCAGCTTTTTGGCGTCCTCATGCTTTCCCTGCACCCAGAGCACTTCTGCCAGATGGGCCGCGATTTCCGGGTCGCGGCGCCCGGCATAGGCGCGCTTCAGATAGTCGATGCTGGAGGGCACGTTGCCCATCTTGAATTGCAGCCAGCCCATGCTGTCGAGGGTGTAGGGATCCTGCGGAGAGAGGTTCAGCGCCTTCTCGAGCAGGGGCAGTGCCTCCTTGTAGCGGGTGGTGTGCTCGACCAGCGTATAGCCGAGCGCATTGTAGGCCTGGGCAAAGTCGGGCTGGATCCTGATCAGCTTGTTCAGGCTCTTCTCGGTTTCCCGGATCTTGCCTAGTTTTTCCGCGGCCATGGCCTGGTCGTAAAGCAAATTGGGGGAGTCTGGAAATTTCGCGAGCCCCCTGTCGAGCACGGCATAGGCCTCCCGGTAATTTCCGGAATCGTGCAGCATCTGTGCTTCGGCCTGGATGATGAATACCTTCTCCGCTTCGTTCGAAGTCGGGATGTTGTGCAGATAGCTTCTCGCCCCGGCAAGATTTCCCTGCTCCTTCATGAGAACGGCCACCCTGACCTTCGCCGCAAGATACTGGTTGCCTTTTTCTACCGCGTTGTACCACTTCTCGGCCTCGACGGGATTCTTCTTCAGTTCGTAACTTTGCCCGAGGTAATAGCGGACGAGGTCGGTATTCTGGTAACCCTGATCGAGCAGCTTCTTGAAGTCGGAAATGGCCGAGTCGACGTCGCCAAGCTGCAGCGACAGCAGGCCCACCGCGAAGGCAACCTCGCGATTTTCCGGGAACGTTTTCTTCAGCTCGTCGAATTCCTCGCGGGCTTCTGCGTATTTCTTTTCGGAGACCAGGAATTTGGCATAGTTGAGGCGCACCTCCTGGGATTTCGGGTATTGAGCGAGGAAATCCTTGAGAAAGGGCTGAACTCGGTTCTTGTCTGCCTGCTCCAGAATCTGCATTTTCAGCAGGGCTGCCATTTCCCACCCCGGACGCATCGAGGCGGCCTTGTCGGCTTCTTCCTGGGCGAGCTCCATTTGTCCTGCGCGCCATGCCGCAATGGAGATGGCATAATGCGCTTCGGGATGATCCAGATAAGGTTTCGTCACCGACTGGATGGCCGAAAGCACTGCCTGCCTGTCGGATTGTCGCGCGAAAAGGTTGTTGAGCTGCAGCAATCCCTTGTCCAGGTTTTCTCCGGTTTGCTGGGCAAGCAGCTTTTCGATGTTGGGGCGAGCTTCGTCGATGCTGCCGCTATGGGCGAGCAGCGCGGAGAGGGTCTGCTTGGCCTTGATCGAATTCGGGTCGACTTCAGTCAGGAGCTTCGCCATTTCGAGCGAAGCCGTCACGTTGCCCGAAAAGAGCGCAATGTCGAGCGCGCGCTGCACGATTCTCGGATCGCGCGTTCGCTTCGCCATGTCCACGTAAGCCTCGGTTGCGATGCCGAGATTGCCGCGCTGCCCGGCGATTTCACCGAACAGGAACTCGAAGAGCAACTCGTCGCTCAAAGTCACGTCGGGCAATTTTGGCGGAGCGGGAACGGCTGCAGGTTTCGTCGTGGGCAGGGGTTTGGCGGGCTGCCCTGCGCACGCGGCGAACAGGAGAGGCAGTACCGCGATGGCGATGAGTTTGGAATTCATGCGGGAATGGCAGTCAAAGCTGGGTTAGAGTAATGGGATCATAAATTCGTTCAACAATACCCGCATATTAGGTATATTTGACCTGTACTACAAGAGAATCGTAATTTATGGACACGCCAGACCCCTCCCTTGTTCTCCACGCCCGCGACCTGCGCCGATCCTATGGCGGGCGCGTTGCCGTCGACGGCGTTTCCATCGAACTGAGGAAGGGCGAAGTGCTCGGTTTCCTGGGACCCAACGGGGCGGGAAAAAGCACGACGATGCGCATGCTCACCGGGAATCTGCTGCCCGATTCGGGCAAGGTGAGCCTTTGCGGCGTGGACCTTTTCGAGCAGCCTTTGAAGGCGAAGGAGGGGCTCGGCTATCTTCCCGAAATCCCGCCCCTTTACCGCGACATGAGCGTCGACGATTATCTGAAGTTCGCAATGAGGCTGCACCGGGCGAAAACCGACGCGCTTGCCGAAACCAAGGCGCGCTGCGGGCTGGCCGATGTCGGAAAGCGCCTGATCGGCTCGCTCTCGAAAGGCTACCAGCAGCGCGTGGGAATCGCCCAGGCGATCATTCACGATCCCGATGTCATCATACTCGACGAGCCTACGGCGGGACTCGACCCCAACCAGATACGGGAGGTCAGAACATTGATACGCGAACTTGGCGACAGGCACGGCGTGATTCTTTCCACCCACATCCTTTCCGAGGTCGAGGGCGTATGCGACAGGGTGCAGATCCTGCATCGCGGCCGGCAGGTCTATTGCGGCGAAGTCGGGGGGGGGCAGCAGTCGATCGAGGCTGGATTCAACAATCCGCCTTCGGTCGATGAGCTGGCGGGAATCGAAGGCATGGCGAGCGTGGAGGCGCTCTCCCCGAATCTTTTCCGCCTCCATCCGGTGAAGGGGCTGGATCCGACGGAATCCGTGGTCAGGCTCGCATCGGAAAGAAACTGGAAGCTGCAGCGGATCAGTCCGGCGAGAAACAGCCTGGAGACGATATTCGCGGAACTGACCAGGGAGGCATCTTGATTCGCCTGGTCGCCATCAGGGAAATCAGGGCGCTTTTCGCCTCCTCCCTGGCCTGGATCGTCCTGGCGATCTTTCAGGCCATCCTCGCCTGGATATTCCTGGCAAGGCTGGATGCTTTTCTCGGGATCCAGGCGAAATTGCAGAACATTTTGAATCCGCCCGGCGTCACGGAATGGATAGCTGCCCCGCTTTTTTCTGCCGCCTCGATGATTTTCCTGATGATCATCCCGCTTCTCACGATGCGCCTCATTGCCGACGAAGCCCGCAACCAGACGCTTACCTTGCTGCTTTCTGCGCCGATTTCTCCGGCTCAGATCATACTCGGAAAATTTCTCGGCCTGATGGCTTTCCTCGGCGCCGCGATCATGCTTGTGCTTTTGATGGCGCTTTCCCTGCTTCTCGGCGGGAAGCTCGATTTCGGGCTGCTCCTTGCCAATACACTGGGACTCGTTCTGCTCGCCGCGAGCTTTTCCGCCCTCGGGCTCTACCTTTCGTGCCTGAGCCCCCATCCCTTTCTGGCAGGGATAGGCGGAATCGGAGCGCTTCTCGGATTGTGGGCCGTCAGCTTCGGTTCGGGCAGCTTCTTTCAGGCCGTGTCGCCCGCTGCCCATTTCGAAAGGTTCAACCAGGGGTTGGTGGACACCGGGGACATCGCCTATTTTTCCCTGTTCATGATCCTTTTCCTCACGCTCTCGATATGGCAACTGGAGAAGCGCTGACATGAAAAAGCTTTTGCAGATCGTCCTGCTTCTCGCGCTCGTCTTCATGCTGGGTTTTCTTTCGAACCGGTACAGCTATCAGTGGGACATGACGCAAAACGGCAGGCACAGCCTGAGCGAGCCCACGCGTCAGATTCTCCAGAGAATGAAGGGGCCGATCAAAATCACTTCCTATGCCTCGACCCATGATCCCAAGTTCGGGAACGTGCAGCAGGTGGTGAAGGATTTTCTCGAGCCTTACCGGCGCATCAAGCCCGACATTTCGCTCAGCTTTATCGATCCCATTGAGGAACCCAAGCTCGCCGAGCGGGCGGGGGTCCAGGTCGACGGTGAGATGGTGGTCGAGTACGGAAACAGGCATGAGCACCTGACCACCCTGAACGAGCAGGCCGTCGCCAACCTCATGATCAGGCTTTCGAGGAAGGAGGAAAGGCTCGTCATGGCGCTTTCCGGTCATGGGGAAAGAAAGCTCGACGGCATCGCCAATTTCGATTTGGGCGAGTTCGGCAGCCGTCTTCAGAAAAACGGCTTCAGGACCGGCAGCGTGAACCTCGCGCTCGCTCAGGACCTGCCGCAGAACATGAATCTGCTCGTGATCACTTCCCCGCAGGTCGATCTGCTCCCCGGCGAAGTCGAGAAGCTCAAATCCTATCTCGATCGCGGAGGGAATCTCCTCTGGCTGATCGATCCGCAAGCCGATTCCGGCGAGCCGCTTCACGGGCTCCAGCCGCTTGCCGACAAGCTGGGCCTTTTGCTGACGCCGGGAACCGTGGTCGATCCGGCTGCATTGAAGCTCAATGCGCCTGCGAACTGGGCGCTTGGTACCCGCTACGGGCAGCATCCCGTCACGCGCAATTTCAGCCTGATCACGGTATTTCCCTTCGCTCGCCAGGTCGGGGTCTCGGGCAATGACTGGCATGTCACTCCGCTCGTCGAGGTGGCCCCCACGGGCTGGCTTGCGACGAGTGGCAGCCAGAAATTCGACAAGAGTCGCGATGTCAGGGGGCCGATCACCGTTGCGCTCGCGATGGAGCGCACGGTTCGGGACAGGGATCAGCGGATCGCCATAGTCGGAACGGGGGAGTTCCTCGCCAATGCTTTCGTGGGCAACGGCGGCAACATGGATTTCGGGGTCAACCTCGCCAACTGGCTCGCAGGTGACGAAAAGCTGATTTCCCTGCAGCCCAGGCCCACGCTCGACAACAGCATGCTGCTTTCCAAAGTCGAGGGGGGGGCGATGGCGATAGGCCTGCTTTTCGGCCTGCCGCTGCTCTTCGTCGCAGTTGCCGCCATCATAGCCTGGAAGCGCCGCAGGCTATGAGAACAGGGCTGCTTCTGGCGGCGGTCGCCTTGCTCGCCGCCTTCATCCTGTTCAAGCCGGACTTTTCCCGAATCAGGCTTTCGGAGACTCCTCCCGGCAAGGCGAGCAGCATCAGGATAGAGCGAGCCGGGACGCCCGCGATCCTGCTCCAGAAGAGGGATGGCGTCTGGAAGATAGTTGCCCCGGTCATGGCATCGGCAAGGCAGGAATCCGTAGCAAGCATCCTCTCCATTCTCGATGCAAAATCCGGCCAGAAGCTGGGTGCCGCGGACATTTCCCGCTTCGGTCTCGACAGGCCCGAGCTGAAGCTCGTTATCGATTCCGAGGAATTCGACTTCGGCATGCTGAACCCCGTTACCGGGCAGCAGTATGTGAAGAAGGGAAAAGACATTTATCTGGTTCCGGCAAGATATTCCCTGATTCCTTCCCTGGCCGAAATGGAGGCGAATCATGCCGGAACTCCCTGAGGTCGAAACGACGAGAAGGGGGCTGGAACCCCATGTGAGCGGAAAGAAGATAGCGGGGGTCGTGATCAGGAATTCTCGCCTGCGCTGGCCCATCCCGGAAAACCTGGCGGGAGAGATTGCCGGGGCCACCCTGAAGGGCATTGCGCGGCGTGCCAAGTACCTGCTTCTCGACTGCGGCAGGGGCACGCTGATCCTGCATTTGGGCATGTCCGGCAGCCTGCGCTACCTCGATGCAGATATCGGCCCACGCAAGCACGACCATTTCGACCTGGTTTTTTCCGACGGAAGCCGGATTCGCCTGCACGATCCGAGGCGCTTCGGCGCAGTGCTCTGGGAAACGGGCGATATCCTGAGCCATCCCCTTCTCCGGAATCTCGGCATGGAACCTTTCGATCCTGCTTTTTCCGGGAAAGCGCTTTACGAGCTTTCCAGGGGGAGACGCGCCAGCGTGAAGCAGTTTCTGATGGACAATCATGTCGTCGTCGGGGTGGGAAACATTTATGCGAACGAATCGCTCTTCAGGAGCGGGATCAGTCCGCTCAAGCCCGCGGGAAGGATAGGGGTGCCCGGCTACATGAAGCTTGCCGAAGAAATCGGGACGACCCTGCAGGAGGCCATAATCGCAGGAGGAAGCAGCCTGCGGGACTTCGTCGATGCTTCGGGAAATCCGGGCTATTTCCAGCAGAACTATTTCGTGTACGGCAGAGAAGGGGAACCCTGCCTCAAATGTTCCAGCCCGATCAGGCAGGCGAGGCAGGGGCAGCGTTCGAGCTTCTATTGCCCGAAATGCCAGAGGTGAGGATTTCCAAGACCCTGTCCATCCCGATCGAGGAGATCGAAATCAGCGCCGTGCGCGCTCAGGGCGCTGGCGGGCAGAACGTCAACAAGGTCTCCTCCGCAGTGCATCTGCGTTTTCCTGCGGCTTCTTCCTCCCTGCCCGATGAATTGAAGGCGAGGCTGCTTGAACTGAAGGACCGGCGCATCACGCTCGATGGCGTGATCGTCATCAAGGCCCAGCGCTATCGCAGCCAGGACAAGAACCGCGAGGATGCGCTCGGACGGCTCCGCGAATTGATCCTTCGCGCGGCTGCGCCGCGCAAGGTCAGAAAGCCCACTCGTCCCACCAAGGCTTCCCGGAAGAGACGCCTCGAGAGCAAGGAGCGGCGCAGCGGGATCAAGGCATCGAGAAGAAAGGTCGAGGCGCAGTGATTTGAGCTATACTTCCGAAAAAACAACCCCGAGGAGATGACATGCCCCTGATCAGACTGTTCGCGATACTGTTCGCCCTGCTGCTTCCCGCAACCGGATTCGCCGGCACCGAACTGACCTGGTACGGCCATGCCGCATTCAAGCTGAAAACCCCGGAAGGAAAGGTTCTGCTCATCGATCCCTGGATCACCAATCCTGCCAACAAGTCGGGCAAGGAAGATCTGGAGAAGATCGGCAAGGTCGATCTGATCCTGATCACCCACGGGCATTTCGATCATGTCGGGGATGCGGTGGAGATCGCCAAGAAGACCGGGGCCAAGCTGGTATCGAGCTTCGATCTGGGGACGGCTCTCGTCAGATACGCAGGCTTTCCCAAGGATCAGGCGGGATTCGACACGCTGGGCAATTCCGGGGGCGAAATCACGGTGCTGAACGGCGAAGTGAAGATCGCATTCATTCCTGCGGTGCACAGTTCCTCGGTGATGTCACCTGACGGCAAGGACATCCACATGGGCGGCAATCCGGGCGGATTCCTGATCATGGTGAAGAATGGCCCGGCGATCTATCATACCGGCGACACGGACGTATTCCCGGGCATGTCCCTGATTCCGCAGTTCCACAAGGTCGACGTGATGCTGACCTGCATCGGGGACCATTTCACCATGGGGCCCGACCGGGCCGCGATGGCCGTGAAGCTGGTGAAGCCGAAATGGGTCGTGCCCATGCATTATGGCACCTTCCCTGTCCTCACCGGGACGCCGGAAGCCTTTGCCGATGCGCTGAAGAAAAGCCATGCTGGCGCGCAGCTCAAGGTCATGAAAGTCGGGGAGACGGTAACCTTTTAGGGCCTGTTACAGGCTCTAGATCCAGACGGGGTCCGGGTTGGCGATATGCCCTTCCAGGATGAACCTGAAATGGTCAGGGTCCTTGGCATGGGTGAGCTCCCCGGCCCTCGGCAGGTAATAGTCGTAGAGTCTGGAGACCCAGAAGCGCAGGGATGCGGTGCGCAGCATGGTCGGCCATGCGAGTCGCTCGCCTTGCGTGAGCGGGCGTATTTCATGGTAGGCTGAAAGCAGCGCGAGCGTTCTGGCCTCATCGAGGTTGCGGGACGGGGCGATGCACCAGTCATTCACCGTGATGGCGATGTCGAGAAGCAGCCTGTCGTTGCAGGCGAAATAGAAATCGATGAGTCCGCCGATTTCGCCCCCTTCGAACAGCACATTGTCCCTGAAAAGATCGGCATGGATCACGCCTCGCGGAAGGTTGCCGAAATCGCACTTCGACTGGAACCTGACTTCTTCTTCGAGCAGATGCCCTTCATCCGGGCTGGTGTGCGGCAGGATCTCGGGCAAGGCCGCTTCCCACCATTTCGCGCCCCTGGGATTCTCCATACTTGCCGGATAGCTTTTTCCTTCGAGATGCATTTTCGCGAGCATCGCCCCGATGTCCCGGCAATGGCTGACATCCGGATGCTCCACGGAATGCCCCCTCAGGCGGGTGACGATGCTCGCAGGTTTTCCATTCAATGACCCTATCAGCCGGCGTCGGTGATCGGGTATCGGGTTAGGGCAGGGGATGCCGTGACTGGCGAGATGCGCCATCAAGTCCAGGTAGAAGGGCAGCTCGTTCAGGGTCAGCTTCTCGAAGAGGGTGAGGACGAACTTCCCCCTTTCCGTGGTGACGAAATAGTTGGTGTTCTCGATGCCAGAGGCAATGCCCTGCAGATCGACGAGATTCCCCAGATCGTAATTTTCCAGCCAGATCGAGAGCTGACCGGGCGTGACAGTCGTGAAAACAGACATGTCAGAAGCGGTGGATGACCCACATCGGAGGCTGGACACCCGGATCAATCTGGCCGCGGCGGACGAACTTGCCATCCCCCTTGGGGTCGACGAGATAATAGGGCACGCCATGTTTCGGCGTAACCTTGATCATGTAAAGCTGTCCATGGACCCGGTATTCCTCGATCTTTTCCTCGCCCTTCTGCTTGATCGTCACTTCGGGCTGGTCTTCTCCTTTGACTACCGGAGGCGGCGGAACATCGGGCAGAGGTTCGAGTCCCTTGGGATCGGCGAAAGCCTGTGAGGAGAGCAGGCAGAACAGTGCAAGGATTGCATAACGCATGATATTTTCCAGGTTCATGGCCGACAAGCCGGTATTTTATCCGAAAAGTTCAAAGGTTGAGCTGGATTTCGTGTTCGGCTTCCGAAGGGGCGAATCCGCGCGTCTCGTAATGCCTGAAGATCGCATCCACGACCGCCTCGGGTTCGTCGATCACCTGGATCAGGTCGAGGTCTTCCGGACTGATCATTTTCTCCTTCACCAACACTTCCCTGATCCAGTCGAGCAGCCCTTTCCAGAATGGGGAGTGAACCAGAATGATCGGAATCTTGCGGGTTTTCCCGGTTTGCACCAGAGTGAGCGCTTCCATGAGTTCGTCGAGCGTTCCGAAGCCGCCGGGCATGACGACATAGGCGGATGCGAACTTGACGAACATGACCTTGCGCGCGAAAAAATGCCTGAAGGTCTGGCTGATGTCCTGGTACTTGTTGCTGTGCTGCTCGTGGATCAGCTGGATGTTGAGCCCGATGCTGGCGGAAGGTCCGAAATAGGCGCCCTTGTTGGCCGCTTCCATGATTCCGGGCCCCCCGCCCGAAATGACCGCGAAACCGGCGTCGGAAAGCAGTCTCGCGATTTTTTCTGTAAGCTTGTAATGCTCGTGCTCGGGGTCGGTTCTTGCGCTGCCGAATATGCTGACCGCGGGATGGATGGCGTTGAGGCGCTCGGTTGCCTCGAAAAATTCTGACATAATGCCGAAGATGCGCCAGGATTCGCGCGCCGACCAGGGTTTTTCAGACTTTTCCGCGGGGCGGAGAATTTTATTGTTCATGGATGGTTAACCCTTCGCGATGGTAATCAATACAGACAAATCGAAATCCGGGAAAACGCTGTTGCTCGTCGACGGATCTTCCTACCTTTACCGGGCATTCCACGCGCTTCCCGATTTGCGCAACCGCGATAATGAGCCGACCGGCGCGCTTTACGGCGTCCTCAACATGCTGCGCCGCCTGCACAAGGACGTCAAGGCGGATTATAGCGCCTGCGTCTTCGACGCCAAAGGCAAAACGTTCAGGGATGAATGGTACCCCGAATACAAGGCGCATCGCCCGCCCATGCCGGAGGATCTCGCCTCCCAGATCGAGCCGCTGTTCGAGGCGATCCGCGCGATGGGGTGGCCGCTGATTTCCGTGGCAGGAGTGGAAGCGGACGACGTGATCGGAACGCTCGCCTCGGAAGCCTCGAAAAGCGGGATCAAGACGGTCATTTCGACCGGCGACAAGGACATGGCCCAGCTCGTGAATCCGGATGTGACGCTCGTCAACACGATGAGCAACGAATGGCTGGACGAGGCGGGGGTGTTGAACAAGTTCGGCGTGCCGCCCGCGGGCATCCTCGATTACCTCACGCTGGTCGGGGACGCCGTGGACAACGTTCCGGGCGTGGAGAAGGTTGGGCCCAAGACTGCGGTGAAATGGCTATCCCAATACGGCAACCTGGACAGGCTCGTGATGCATGCGGCAGAGGTATCCGGGGTCGTGGGAGAGAACCTCAGAAAGGCGCTCGCCTGGCTGCCGATGGCGAAGAAGCTGCTCACCATCAAGTGCGATCTCGATCTCGCGCTTTCCTGGGAAGACCTGCTGCACAAGCGCGCCGACCGGGAAAGGCTGGCCGAACTCTATGCCCGCTACGAATTCAAGGCATGGCTGAAGGAGATGGAATCCGCCGAGCCTGAAGGCTCGAAATCCGAACCTCCCTCTTTGAATCAGGTCAGGCACGAGACGATACTGGAGGCATCGAGCCTGGATCTCTGGATCGAGAAGCTCGATAATGCGCCGCTCGGTTTTCTTCATATCGAGACGACAGGCCCCGAGCCGATGGAGGCCGGGCTCGTGGGAATTTCCTTTTGCGTCAGGGAAGGGGATGCGGCCTATCTTCCCTTGAGGCATACCTACCCGGGCGCGCCGGACCAGGTCGACTTGCAGCTTGCGCTGGAAAAGCTGAGAGGCTGGCTGGAGTCGAAGGACACTAGGAAGGGCGGGCATGATGTCAAGTACATGAAGCATGTGTTCGCCAATCACGGCATTGCCCTCTCCGGCATGCTGCACGACATCGAGCTCGAATCCTACATCCTTGAGAGCCACAAAACGCACGATCTGGACGGCATGGCGCAGCGGCATCTGGAAGTGAAGAGAAAGCCGAGAGAGGAAATCGTCGGCAAGGGCGCGGGAAAAATCGGATTCGACCAGGTCGATCTCGATCTTGCCGCGGCACATGCCGCAGAGGCGGCTGAGCTGATGCTGCGCCTGCATCAGATCCTTTTTCCGCAGATCGAAGAGAATCCGAAGCTCCTGCAGGTCTATTCTGAAATCGAGATGCCCGTCCTCGAAATTCTCTTCGGGATGGAGCGGCGCGGCATCCTGCTCGATTCCGGCATGCTCTCCTGGCAGAGCAGGGAGCTCGGGGAAAAGCTGCTGGATCTGGAGAGGCGAGCCTACGGGATCGCGGGCCAGCCTTTCAACCTCAATTCCCCGAAGCAGATCCAGGAAATTCTTTTCGATATCCTGAAGCTTCCGGTTCTCAAGAAGACCCAGGCCGGAGCTCCCTCCACGGACGAGGAAGTGCTCGAAGAGCTCGCCCTCGACTACCCTTTGCCCAAGATACTGCTCGAATACCGGGGGCTCGCCAAGCTCAAGTCCACCTATGCCGACAAGCTGCCGAAGATGGTCAATTTGAAGACGGGAAGGGTGCATACCACCTACGCTCAGACGGTGGCGGTGACGGGCAGGCTTTCCAGCCTTTCCCCGAATCTGCAGAACATTCCCGTCAGAACGGAAGAGGGGAGAAGGATCAGGGAGGCCATCATTGCGCCGAAAGGCTGCCGCCTCGTCTCGTCCGACTATTCCCAGATCGAGCTCAGAATCATGGCGCATATCTCGAAGGACGAGGGATTGCTCGGTGCCTTCTCGAGGGGGGAGGATATCCACAGAACGACTGCATCCGAGATTTTCGGCGTTCCCCCGTCCGAAGTTTCCCCAGAGCAGCGCCGCTACGCCAAGGTCATCAATTTCGGTCTGATCTACGGCATGTCCGTTTTCGGCCTCGCTTCCCAACTCGGCGTGGACAGGGCTTCCGCCCAGGTCTATATCGACCGGTATTTTTCGAGGTACCCGGGCGTGGCGGACTACATGAAGAAAACCCGGGAAGAGGCGAGAGCGAGAGGCTATGTCGAGACGGTTTTCGGCAGAAGGCTTTGGCTTCCCGAGATCAATTCTTCCAACGGGATGCGGCGCGCGGCGGCAGAGCGGGCGGCGATCAACGCCCCCATGCAGGGCACTGCGGCGGATCTCATCAAGCTTGCAATGATCGCGGTGCAGGGCTGGATCGATTCGGGGAAGTTCGCTTCGAGGCTGATCATGCAGGTTCACGACGAGCTGGTGCTCGAAGTGCCCGAGAACGAGCTCGAAAGGGTGATGGAGCATCTTCCGAAGCTGATGGCGGGCGCCGCTTCCCTTTCCGTCCCGCTTTCTGTCGACTGCGGCTCTGGCCCGAACTGGGACGAGGCCCATTGATGAAGCTGGAGGCCTCTCTTGCGGCATGGGGAAGCCCGGATTTCGCCCGGACTTTCAGGAGCGAGATCAAAAGCCATGCGGGCTCGCTTCCTTTGCAGCAGGGGCTCGCGGCCACGAGCTATGCCCTGGGCGAAAAGGTCGAGGCGATGCTCATCAGCGCCGCCGAAGAGGGCAATTTCCTGAGGGTGAAAGCGGGGATCTTCTTCGAAGGGATCATCGCTGGCTGCAATTGCGCGGACGATCCCACTCCGGTGAAAGGGCAGGGCGAATATTGCGAAATGCGGTTCGATATCGACAGGCATACCGGGGAAGCAACCGTGACTCTTTTCGAAAGATGACAAGCACGCTCCAAATCCATGTCGAATTTTCTTTCAGGGGAGAAACCCATTGCCTCCGGGCAACCGTCGATCTCGATGATCTGCTATCAAAATACGACATTCAGCCTTCGTTTCACGAGATCATCGCTCAACATAACAAAATCGATACCTATTCCTACCTGTATGAGGTGATGGAGCAGGCAGAGATCGTTTTTGAAAAGGCAACGGGGCTTGCGGCGCAGTTCATGAAGGAAGGACGCTTCGATTCCGGGGGCTTTGCTGCCAGATGGCGCGAGGACAGGATACTGGATCTGTTGAAGCCGATTGCGCAGCGGGAGCTCGGAGTCGATCTCGACTCGAATGCCGCATTGGCGCGCGCGCTGCTGGAAGCCTACAGGCTGGGGAAAAGTTCATCAGCGGTTCCCTAGAAGGAAAGTTTCGCCATGGTGATCCATTCCCTGCCGAAAGTGCTGAAGCTCGTTCCTTTCGGTTCCTGGTAACCGACCCCGAAGGTGAGCCTCTCCCTGTCCATGACCCGGTACGCGAAAGTGACCCCGTAGGTCATCATGAGCTGGCTTTTGCCGCCGTAGGGTCCGTTGTTCCAGTGGGTGTAATTCGCTTCGATTTCTGGCCAGACATGCCGCAAGACATGGGCCTGCAACCCCGTGTTCCAGGAAACCGGCAGTCCCAGGGTCGAAAGGTCGTGGCTGGGTACGCTGAATGAAACCAGACTCTGGATGTCCAGCCCGGATTGTCTTGTTCCCCATCCCTTTCCCGCAGCCAGGATCGGGGTGAATATCGTGCTGTGGGTCGTGAACCCGGGGCTTCCGGTCGGCAGGCTCAGGCCCAGCGAACCGCTCAGAACGTAATTGCCGTTTTCCTCGTTTGCGGAGAGAAACCGGTATTTGCCCAAAAGCGCCTCGTCTCCCCACCCGCCTGTCGTGGATTGCGGCGTCTCTCTGTCGATATAGGCGGGAGCGCCGATCTGCACCTGAAAATTCTCTCCCAGGATGAGTTCGAGTCCCTTGTTGCTGCCGTAATTTCTGACGACTGTCCCGTTGTCGAGATATTGCGTGGTGTAGTGGTAGCGGAAGCCCTGGGTCAGTCCCGTGGACGGCACGCCGAGCATGGATGCCCAGTGCGGTTGCTGCTCCTGCGTCCTTGCCGAAAGATCATACCCGCTGCCGTCATCCGAAGCGTGGGCGCTCGCAACCAGCAGCATGCCTGCGAAAGTCGAAGCGGTCTGGAAAAATGTGCGCGCCATGCCCGGATTCTGACATTCCATCCTTAACGAATCTTTACGGCATGAGGGGGTGGTGGGCGATACTGGGATCGAACCAGTGGCTTCCACCGTGTGAAGGTGGCACTCTACCGCTGAGTTAATCGCCCGAGGGGGAGGATTCTACCACGAATCAGGCGTAAAAGCTTTCTTCCCCTTCGGGGCGGGTCTTGAAGCGCTTGTGCAGCCAGTAGTATTGCTCGGGCATTTCCAGTATGCGCTCTTCGATGAATGCGTTCATTCTTCTCGTGTCCGCTTCCACGTCTTCGGTGGGGTAGCCCTGCCATGCGGGATGGAACTTGAGCACGTAGCCTTGCCCGCGAGGGAGCTGCTTCGTTACGCAGGGAACGACTGCGGCCCCGGTCATCGCGGCGAGCCTCGCGAGGCCGGTGACGGTGGCGGTCTGCACGCCGAAGAAGGGCACGAAGCTGCTGTCTCTGATGCCGAAATCCATGTCCGGGAGGTAATAGAAGGGCAGCCTTTTTTTCATCGCCCTTATCACCGGACGCAGTCCTTCCTGCCTCGACAGGAGGGTGGAAGTGCCGAAGCGTCGCCTGCCGTGCAGCAGCATTGCGTCGAATTTCGCGTTCTTCTGGTGGCTGTAGACGGAAACTGCAGGATAGTCGCAGCTCAGTCTCACGCCGCCCATGTCGAGTCCTACGAAATGCGGGGCGAGCCAGATCACGGGCCTGTCGGAAACCGCTTCCCAGTTCTCGATCCCTTCTATCCTGACGAGCCGCCTGATCCTGTTTTTCGAAGACCACCAGAGCAGGCAATGCTCGAGGAAGCTCCTTCCCAGGGAGCGGAAATGGGCTTTCACCAGAGACTCCTTTTCCCTTGCGTTCATTGCGGGGAAGCAGAGGCCGAGATTGATCCTGGCGACCCGCCTTCTTTCGCGTCCGAAGAAATACAGCAGCATGCCCAGCATTTGCCCGAGGAGCGCGAGAAGCGGCAAGGGGAGAAAATGCAGCAGCCACATCAGGGCGAGCCCGATTCTAGTCAGCATGGGGAATCCTGGGTTTGGCCCCAGACGGGACCTTGTAGCGATTGTAGCTCCACAGGTACTGGGTGGGGCAGGTTCTCACCAGACGCTCTATCGCCCGGTTGAGGCCGTCCGGGGTGACTTTCCCGTCCAGGGCTTCGAGATGGAGATGGTAGCCCTGTCCCCTCGGCAGGCGCTCTGCGAAAGCCATGATGACGGCAGCGTCGCTGGATGCCTGCAGCCTGCCGGCGAGGGTCATGGTGTAGGCCGGACGGCCGAAGAAATCCGCCCATTCGCCTTCCCCTGCGCCGGGAGCCTGGTCCGGGAGAAGGCCGATCGCTTCGCCCTTCTTGAGCGCCTTCATCAGCTTCCGGACGCCGGAAAGGTCGGCCGGAGCCAGCTGGAGGCGGCTTCTTCCGGCGTTCATCACGGGTTCTATCCAGCTCAGCTTGGGTCTCCTGTAGAGCACGGTGATCGGCATGATCCGGGCGCAGTAGAGGGCGGATATTTCGAAGCAGCCGAGATGGGGGGTGAGAAAAATGATGCCTTTTCCCGCCGCCTTTGCCTTCTCGACCACGTCCCAGTCATCGCATTTCACGAGTTTTTCCGGGTTGTTCCCGAACCAGACCGGGAACAGTTCGAGAAAGGCCTTTCCTGCCTCGGCGACCGATCCCTTCAGCAGTTTTTCGTAGTCTTCCGCGTTTGCATAACATCCGCTCTGCTTCAGGTTCTCCCTGAGCCTCGAAGCATAGGAGGGGGAGAGGACGTAAACCGACCTGCCGAGGAAGCTGCCCAGCGCGTGGATCAGGGGAAGCGGCAGACGGGAGAATGAGCGCAGTACGCCTTGTAGCATAAATTTCTTTGAAAGAAGCCCGATCTTTGCTAAGATTTTCCGGATAACCAGACAAGGGCAAGCATGAATGAATTCCTGTTTACTTCCGAATCCGTTTCGGAAGGGCATCCCGACAAGGTAGCCGACCAGATCTCCGACGCGATTCTTGACGCTATCTTAACCCAAGACAGGCATTCGCGGGTAGCCGCGGAAACGCTGGTCAATACCGGCCTCGTCGTGCTTGCCGGAGAAATCACCACGAACGCCGTGGTCGATTACATCCAGATCGCGCGCGACACCATCCAGAGAATAGGCTACGACAGTTCCGAGATCGGTTTCGACTACAAGACCTGCGCCGTCCTCACCGCCTATGACAAGCAGTCCCCGGACATCGCCCAGGGCGTCAACGAAGGACAGGGGCTCGATCTCGAAATGGGCGCAGGAGACCAGGGGCTCATGTTCGGCTATGCCTGCGACGAAACGCCGGGCCTCATGCCGATGCCGATCTATTATGCCCACCGCCTGGTGGAGCGACAGGCCGAGCTGCGCAAGGACGGCAGGCTGCCGTGGCTGCGCCCCGATGCCAAGTCCCAGGTCAGCATCCGCTATGTGGAAGGCAAGCCGCAGCATGTCGAGACCGTGGTGCTCTCGACCCAGCATCATCCCGACATTTCGCAGGCTGCCCTGGAAGAGGCGGTGATCGAGGAAATCGTCAAGCCCGTCATTCCCAAGCATATGCTGAATGCCGATACCCGCTTTCTGATCAATCCCACCGGGCGCTTCGTCATCGGCGGGCCGATGGGCGACTGCGGCCTAACCGGGCGCAAGATCATCGTCGACACTTACGGCGGCGCAGCCCGCCACGGCGGCGGCGCATTTTCCGGGAAGGATCCATCCAAGGTCGACCGCTCGGCCGCCTATGCCGGGCGCCATGTCGCCAAGAACATCGTGGCTGCCGGGCTCGCTTCGCGCTGCGAAGTCCAGGTCGCCTATGCGATCGGCATCGCAAGGCCGGTCAGCCTGATGGTGAACACTTTCGGAACCGGGAAGCTGCCGGACGCGAAAATCGCGAAGCTGGTCGAGAAGCATTTCGACCTTCGCCCCAAGGGCATCATCCAGGCGCTCGACCTGATGCGCCCCATCTATGCCAAGACGGCAGCCTACGGCCATTTCGGCAGGGAAGAGCCGGAATTCACCTGGGAAGCCACCGACAAGGCGGAGGCGCTGAAAGCCGACGCGGGAGTCTGATTCAACCCCCCTCCCGAGGGGCGCTGCGACCAGACCTCTCGCGAGTGCTCTGGCCAGGCTTGGGAGGGGGCGTTTCAATGCAAGAACGGCGCCCATTCATTGACTTGAATGGAGAGCACATGAACGCCGTAGTCCAGGATTCAACCTTCACCGATTACAAGGTCGCAGACCTTTCCCTCGCAGCCTGGGGCCGCAAGGAAATCCGCATCGCGGAAACCGAAATGCCGGGCCTCATGGCCTTGCGCGAGGAATATGCCGGCAAGAAGCCGCTCGCTGGCGCGCGCATCGTCGGCTGCCTGCACATGACCATCCAGACCGCCGTCCTGATCGAGACCCTGGTCGATCTCGGCGCCGAAGTGCGCTGGAGCTCCTGCAACATCTTCTCCACCCAGGATCAGGCTGCAGCCGCGATCGCTGCGGCCGGAATCCCGGTGTTCGCCTGGAAGGGCGAGACCGAGGAGGAATTCTGGTGGTGCATCGAGCAGACCATTTTCGGCCCCAACAACTGGCTGCCGAACATGATTCTCGACGACGGCGGCGACGTCACCCAGGTCATGCACGACAAGTACCCGCATCTTCTCGAGCATGTGCGCGGCATTTCCGAGGAAACCACGACGGGCGTGCATCGCCTTTACGAAATGATGGAAAAGGGCGAGCTCAAATGCCCCGCCTTCAACGTCAACGATTCCGTCACGAAGTCCAAGTTCGACAATCTTTACGGCTGCAGGGAGTCCCTGGTCGACGGCATCAAGCGCGCCACCGACGTGATGATCGCCGGCAAGATCTGCGTGGTGCTGGGCTACGGCGACGTGGGCAAGGGCTGCGCCCAGGCATTCCGGGGGCTGGGCGCCACCGTATGGGTCACCGAGATCGACCCGATCTGCGCGCTCCAGGCCGCCATGGAAGGCTACCGCGTCGTCACCATGGACCATGCTGCCGACAAGGGCAACATCTTCGTCACGGCGACAGGCAACATCAACGTCATCACCCACGAGCACATGCTGAAAATGCAGGACGAAGCCATCGTCTGCAACATCGGCCATTTCGATTCCGAAATCGATATCGCTTCCCTGCGCCAGTACCAGTGGGAAAACATCAAGCCCCAGGTCGATCATGTGATATTCCCGAATGGCAGGAAAATCACGGTCCTGGCAGAAGGCAGGCTGGTCAATCTCGGCTGCGCGACGGGCCACCCCAGCTTCGTGATGTCGGCCTCCTTCACCAACCAGGTGATGGCGCAGATCGAACTCTGGAACAACCCCGGAAAGTATCCAGTCGACGTCTATGTGCTGCCCAAGCACCTCGACGAGAAGGTCGCGAGGCTGCATCTCGGCAAGATCGGCGCGCAGCTCACCGAGCTCACCGAGAAGCAGGCCGGATACCTGGGGATAGACAGGAACGGACCCTACAAGCCTGCGCACTACCGCTACTGATGCCGCGCCACAGCGAACGCATCTTCAGCTTCGAATTCTTCCCTCCCCAGACTCCCGAGGGGATGGAGAAGCTGAGGGCCGCCCGCAGGGAGCTCGCGAAGCTTAATCCGCGGTTCTTCTCGGTGACTTTCGGGGCAGGGGGCTCCACTCGCGACCGGACGCTGGAGGCGGTTCTGGAAATCCAGGCGGAAGGGCATAGCGCGGCTCCCCATCTTTCCTGCATCGGCTCGACGCGGGAGAATGTCCGGGCCATACTCGACCGGTATATCGCGAGCGGCGTGAGGCATATCGTGGCGCTGCGGGGGGATCTGCCTTCGGGGACGGCCTCGGCCGGGGAGTTCAGGTATGCCAACGAGCTCGTGGCCTTCATCCGCGAGGAAACGGGAAGTCATTTCCACATCGAGGTCGCGGCCTATCCCGAATTTCACCCGCAGGCGCCTTCCCCTCTGGAGGACATGGCGAATTTCAGGCGGAAGATCGATGCGGGGGCGGATTCGGCGATCACGCAGTACTTCTACAACCCGGACGCCTATCTCGGTTTCTTGGAGGAGTGCGCAAAACTCGGCGTTTCCGTGCCCATCGTGCCCGGCATCATGCCGATTTACAATTATTCGCAGCTTGCGCGTTTTTCGGACGCATGCGGCGCGGAAATCCCGCGCTGGATCAGAAAAAGGCTGGAAGGCTACCACGACGATGCCGCTTCCATCCGGGCATTCGGACTGGATGTCGTCTCGAAACTCTGCGAGAATCTCCTGAAGAACGGCGCGCCCGGGCTGCACTTCTACACGCTCAACCAGGCGCAGGCGGTGCAGACCATATGGCACCGTCTCGGATTGTCACAATATGTTTAACGGGTTTGGGGTAGACTTGAAATCATGTCGAGAATAGTGAACTGCATCAAATTGGGGAAATCAGCCGAAGGGCTCGATTTTCCCCCTTATCCGGGGGAACTCGGAAAGCGCATCTTCGAGCATGTCTCGAAGGAAGCCTGGAGCCAGTGGCTCAGGCACCAGACCATGCTGATCAACGAAAACCGGCTCAACCTGGCCGATCCCAAGGCGAGACAATACCTTGCCGAACAGATGGAGAAGCACTTCTTCGGCGAGGGTGCGGACGTCGCGTCTGGCTATGTCGCCCCGAAGTAGCGTTTGAGCATGGCGAACAAGTCGACTTCGCCCCAGCACTACCTGAACCGGGAACTCGGCCTGCTTGAATTCAACAGGCGGGTTCTTGCCCAGGCGGAAGATCCTTCCAACCCGCTTCTCGAGCGTCTCAGATATCTCTGCATCGTCAGCAGCAATCTGGACGAATTTTTCGAAATCCGCGTCGCAGGACTCAAGGAGCAGATCAATCTCGGCTCTCCTTCGAGCGGGCCGGACGGGATGAATCCGAGGCATGTCTTCAGGCTCGTCTCGGAAATATCCCACGGTTTCGTCGACCGGCAGTACCAGATGCTGAACGACGGCATCCTGCCCGCGCTCGCCGAACAGGGCATCCGTTTCCTGCGTCGCAGCGACTGGACGGAGGTTCAGCGCGAATGGATCAAGTCCTTCTTCTTCAAGGAATTGATGCCGGTCCTGACGCCGATCGGGCTCGACCCCTCCCACCCTTTCCCGCGCGTCCTGAACAAGAGCCTCAATTTCGCGATCGAGCTCGAAGGGCGGGATGCTTTCGGGCGAAATTCCGGAACGGCGATCGTCCAGGCGCCGAGGATACTGCCCAGGGTGATCCAGATCCCGCCGGAGATCTGCGGGAGCGAATACGATTTCGTCTTTCTTTCGTCCATACTGCATGCGCACGTGGACGAGCTTTTCGTCGGAATGACCGTACTGCAATGCTCCCAGTTCAGGGTGACGCGCAACTCCGACCTTTTCGTGGACGAGGAGGAGGTCAAGAATCTCAGGATAGCGCTTCAGGGGGAACTGCCGCAAAGGCATTTCGGCAATGCCGTGAGGCTTGAGGTAGCCGAGAACTGCTCGGAAACCATGGCCGAATTTCTGCTGCAGCAGTTCGGCCTGACCTCGGACGATCTTTACCGGGTCAATGGCCCGGTCAATCTGGCGCGCCTGATGCAGATCCCGGACAGAGTGGACAGGCCGGACCTCAAGTTTCCCCAGTTCATTCCGGGCGTGCCCGCCATCCTCCAGAAAAAGGCCGCCAGCATTTTCCAGGTGATCAGGAAGGGGGATGTCTTGCTGCACCATCCCTTCGAGTCCTTCCAGCCCGTGATCAGATTCATTCAGGAGGCCGCGAGCGATCCCAAGGTCATCGCCATCAAGCAGACCGTCTACAGGACGGGAACCGATTCCATCATCATGGAAGCGCTGATCGGTGCCGCCCAGCAGGGAAAGGAAGTCACCGTGGTGGTGGAACTTCTGGCGCGCTTCGACGAGGAGGCCAACATCAACTGGGCGGGCCGCCTCGAAGAGGCTGGCGCGCACGTGGTTTACGGAGTCGTGGGACACAAGACCCACGCCAAGATGGCGATGGTGGTGAGGCGGGAGGGAGACGGGCTGCGGCGCTACGTGCACCTTGGCACCGGGAACTATCATCCCAGGACGGCAAGGCTCTATACCGATTTCGGACTCTTCACTTGCAAGGAGGAAATCTGTTCCGACGTCAACGACGTCTTCATGCAGCTCACCGGGCTCGGTCGAGTGGGCAAGCTGAGGCACCTCTGGCAATCTCCGTTTACTTTGCACGCCCAGATCCTGCAAGCGATCCGGCAGGAGGCGAAGCATGCCGCAGATGGACTTCCTTCCGGCATCATCGCCAAGATGAATTCGCTGCTGGAGCCGGAAATTATCGAGGCGCTCTACGATGCTTCCAGGGCGGGGGTGAAGATCGACCTCATCGTCAGGGGCGTTTGCGCCCTGAGACCCGGGATTGCCGGGCTTTCGGAGAACATCCGGGTCCGCTCCATCATAGGGCGCTTCCTCGAACACAGCAGGATATTCTATTTCAGGGGGGGCGGTGCCCAGAACGTCTATCTTTCCAGCGCGGACTGGATGGACCGGAACTTCTTCAGGCGCATCGAGATCTGTTTTCCGGTGCTCGATTCGAAGCTCAAGAGAAGGGTGATCCAGGAAGGGCTCAAGCCCTATCTCAGGGACAACTGCCAGGCTTGGGAAATGGACATGGAAGGGCATTACCACAGGAAGCGCGGGCGCAGCAAAATCTGCTCCGCGCAAGCCGAACTGCTTTCGGCCAAGAAAGCAGTCTGAAGGGTCCCCCGCAAATGCCGTCAGGGCCCGGCATCCTGAACCCTGGGTTCAAGTCGGCCGCCTTCCTGTCGCATCAGGCCCATTCGCGTCCGGAACAGGCTCAACAGCGGCTGTTTGGTCGGCAGCCTTAATGCCAAGACATTGGTTCAAGGAATGAATGGCCCCGTCGAACACAGCAGGGGATAAACTAAAAGAGTTCGTCCTGCTCGATCATCGCCTTTTCAAGCGAAGACTTCATGGTATTTATTCTACGCTTGAATTCGCCGATTTCAAGTCCGCCGGCCCGCACCGTGAGCAATTCGTGCGCGATGTTGAGCGCGGCCATCACGGCAATCCGGTCGGTGCCGACCAGCTTTCCGGACTCGCTGATCTCGTTCATTTTCCGATCCAGGTAGGCCACTGCATCCAGAAGGGCGCTCTCCTCCCCCTCTTCGCAGGCGACCCTGAACGAGCGGCCGTTGATGATGACGTCGAGGCTCTTGCTCATGCGTCTTCTCCCGGGATTTTCGACAGGAGGGATTCGAGTCTGTCTTTCGCAAGATCGATCTTTTCGGAGAGCCGCCTGTTCTCTTCCCGGGCCTGGGCGAGCTCCTGCCGCAACGCAAGATTGTCCGCGCGCAGCCTGTGGTTCAGTTCGATGAATTGGGCGACTTTTTCTTCGAGCCCTTTGATTTCGGCATCCATTTCGAGACTATAGAGTAAGCCAAGCGAGCGAGTCAAACCCGGCCGGTTTTAATCGCGCATGCGGCTCGTGTAAAATGGAGGCATGCCTTACCTGCTGCTTCTGCTGCTGCTGTTTTTCGGCGGCTGCGCCACCTCGCCGAAAGCGCCCCCCGCGCCGAAAGCGGTGGCGTGGAGCGATCTGCCGGGCTGGGGGCATGAGGATCTCCTTCCAGCATGGCGATCCTTCTCGGCAAGCTGCGCCGTCCTGAAAATGCGGCCTTCCTGGACCCCGGCCTGCATGGATGCCCTGGCCATGAAGAATCCGGACGAATCTGCCGCGCGCGCCTTTTTCGAGAAGCATTTCACGCCTTACCGGCTGTTCAACCCGGACGGATCGGGCGAGGGACTCATCACGGGCTACTTCGAACCGATCATCAGGGGAAGCCTCGAACCTTCCTCCCGCTACCGTTACCCCGTCTACGGCGTGCCAAAGGACCTGATTACGGTCGATCTGGGTGAACTCTATCCCGAACTCAGACACATCCATCCGAGGGGAAGGATCGAGGGCAGGAAACTCGTTCCTTATTACAGCCGCGCCCAGATCGACGGCAAATCCGCTCCCCTGAAGGGGAGCGAAATCCTCTGGACGGACGATGCCATGGACCTGTTCTTCCTGCAGATACAGGGCTCGGGAAAAGTCGTGCTGAATGACGGCGGTACGATCAGGATAGGCTACGCGGACCAGAACGGTTATCCCTATCAGTCGATCGGCAGGATTCTCGTCGAGCGCGGGGAATTGTCGCTCGAAGACGCCTCGATGGAGGGCATCAAGGCCTGGGCGAGGAGCCACCCGGAGAAGGTGGAAGAACTCCTGGACGGCAACCCGAGCTACGTGTTCTTCAAATTCCTGCCGAGCACCCTATCGGATCCCCCCGGATCGCTCGGCGTGCCATTGAGTCCAGGAATCAGCATCGCTGTAGACAGGCGGGCGATTCCCCTGGGCGCTCCGGTCTATCTCTCCAGCACCTGGCCGGGAGGCGAAAAGCCCCTCGACCGCCTCATGCTGGCGCAGGACACGGGAGGGGCGATCAAGGGTGCGGTCAGGGCCGACATCTACTGGGGTTCCGGGCAGGATGCGGGAGTGCTTGCGGGCAAAACCCGTCAGCGCGGCAGGCTGTGGGTTCTGCTTCCCAGCAAATGAGCGCTTCAGGAATTGTTTTCCCGCCTCTCCTTGGCAAGTTCGATTTCGCTTTTTTCCTTGCCGGATTTCTTTCCGGAAAAAGCGACAAAAAGAACCGCGCTCAGAAAAACAAGGGTTGTGATGGTTTCGAGCATGAAATTCCCCGCAATTGCATCATGAAGTGATGTATCAAGGCTTAATATTATACTCGGGAATGCAAAATGAAAAGCCCTGCCGAATTCATTTTGCCGCAGCGCTCGGTTCGGAATTGCCGATGCGGGGGAGTTTCACCTTGAGCGCATCCCTCCCCTGCTCGTCGTCCGCCTCCTCCAGCATGCCCCTGAGCCTGGATTCGCCGACCTTGGGCAGATGATCCATCACATATCCAGCGGCCAATATGGCGAGAAAGACTGCCGCGCCCACAGCCGGCAGCATCCATTTCTTCGGTTCTTTTTCCAATGTCATTCTCCTGGCAATTTTCCGACAACGTCTACAATGGGCATTGTGCAGCGTGAATTCAAGAAATCCAAATGGTTGCCGAAATTACCGGCAAACGCAAGGAGAGTCGTCATGGATTCGATCAATGTGATTCCTCATCTGGACAACGGCTTCGGACGGCGCAAGGAAGACCGCCCCCCGCTCCGCAGGAAACCTCGCGAGCACCAGGAAGAGGAGAAGCCGGAAGCCGAGCATCTCACCCCTCCCGGGCACATAGACACCACCGCATAGCGCCTGTTGCCGAAATCCATACGATTCCCGGTCGACGGTCCTGCGCGGCTTCCGGGGCAGTGTTTCCGAAAATCATACGATGATCGGGATTGAAGAAATCAAGAAGCAAGAAATGCAAAAATCGAGTCTGAGCCCATTTTTCAGTTTAGCGAAATTGATGGCTTCCAACGAATAGCTTGAGGAGCGACCCGAAGCCGCAGGGGAACCGGGGAACATAGTGACCCGGACGACCCCTCCAAGCGAAGGTTCGGCATCATAACGACGGACCCTTTTCGCGACTTGAATGCCAGAAAGCAACGATTTCGAGAAAGTTTCCGCGGGCGCGGTAGTAAATGAAGTACCGGACGCGCGCGAGGTACAATCTGCGAACCATATCGGAGCGGGCCGTTTCCACCTTGGCGCCGATGCCGGGTTCTTCAACGAGCAAAGCAAGTGCTGCCTCTACATCCTTGCGGATTGCGCCAATGGCGGCAGGGCAATTCTCAGCCCACCATTCCGCAGCGCGCTCGATCTCTCGTTGTGCGCGTGGCTTGATCCGGACGGTGAGCGTCAAGATCAGCCGAAACGGCGGAGCCGGGCGAAGAGTTCTTCGGCGGAAATGCCTTCCTCGCGGTCAGCCTCATCCAGGGCATCGAGAAGCTCGGCTTCCTGCTGAGGCAAGAGCCGCACAGCGACCTCATCCCCACGCGCGAGAACAGTGACAACGGTACCCTCTGGCAAGGAAAGCCCTTCAACGACGACCTTGCCGTCGATTATGGTTCCAGAAGCGATTTGCATGCGGAAATGTTACTCCACTGTCCATGGAAAGTACAATCTGGTGCCGAACGTAGAAGTCACCGGCGCTGCGCGGCTTTTCGCGCAGGTCCGGTGGAATGATGGGATGGACTCCCCCGTCTTTCTTGCGCCAAACTGGCGTAACCGGTGCTCATGGGGATGGGGATCGGTCTTCAACGAAAGGAGTCCAGAATGAATACTACTACTGTTGCCGTTGATCTGG
>JAKBJU010000025.1 GCA_021835845.1 Pseudomonadota bacterium
GGGCTGGGCAGCAATCTCCTGGTGAGGGACGGCGGAATCAGGGGCACGGTGATCCTGATGCACAAGGTGCTGGACGGGCTTCGTGAAGAGGACGGGCTGATCTATGCGCAGGCAGGGGTCGCCTGCGCCAAGGTGGCGCGCTTTTCGGCGCAGAGGGAATGGCGCGGCGCGGAATTTCTGGCCGGGATTCCCGGAACGGTGGGCGGGGCGCTGGCCATGAATGCGGGCTGCTACGGCGGGGAGACCTGGAATGTCGTGGAAAAGGTCGAAGCCATGGGGCGCGACGGGTTGGTGAAGGTGCGCTATCCGGAAGAATACCGGATAGGCTACCGGTCGGTCGTCAAACCCGCCCAGGAGTGGTTCGTTTCGGCCTGGTTCAGGCTGGTGCCGGGCAAGGGCGGGATGGATGAAATCAAATCGATGCTGAAGAAGAGGATCGCTTCCCAGCCGCTTTCCTTTCCCAACGCGGGATCCGTGTTCAGGAACCCGCAAGGGAATTATGCGGCAAGGCTGATCGAGTCCTGCGGACTCAAGGGGAAAAAGATGGGCGGGGCGATGGTTTCCGAAAAGCACGCCAACTTCATCGTGAATACCGGAACTGCGCGGGCTTCCGACATCGAAAGTCTGATCGAATTGGTGCAGGAGAAGGTATTGAAGGAAACGGGAATCCATCTGGAGCGGGAAGTGCGCATCATCGGGGAGGCCGCATGAATTTCGGAAAGGTTGCGGTCCTGATGGGGGGCAGATCCGCCGAGCGGGAAATTTCGCTGAAAAGCGGCAATGCGGTGCTTTCTGCCCTGTTGAGGCGGGGCGTGGATGCGCATGCCTTCGATCCTGCAATGCGCAAAATTGCGGAACTCGAGGGATTCGACCGGGCCTTCATCGTGCTGCACGGACGCCATGGGGAAGACGGTACGATCCAGGGCGCGCTGGAGCTGATGGACATTCCCTATACCGGGAGCGGCGTGATGGCTTCCAGCATTTCCATGGACAAATGGCGCACCAAGCTGATCTGGCAGGCCGCCGGCATTCCGATAGCGAGATACGAGCTGCTGAATGCGGACTCGGATTTCGATGCGGTGGCGAGGAGGCTCGGTCTGCCGATTTTCGTCAAGCCCGCATGCGAAGGGTCGAGCATAGGCATCAGCAAGGTTGCGAAGGCGGAGGAGTTGAAGGCGGCTTACGAGCTTGCCGCGCAATACGACAGCCTGGTTCTGGCGGAATCCTTCGTCGAAGGGATGGAAGTGCAGTTCCCGATCCTGGAAGGCGAAGTGCTGCCTTCCATCAGGATAGAGACGCCGCACGAATTCTACGATTTTGATGCGAAATATTTTGCCGACGACACCCGCTACATTTGTCCTGGGCTGCCGCTGGATGAGGAAGAGCGCCTGCACGAGCTGGTGCTGAAATCCTTCAGGGTGCTGGGCTGCAGCGGATGGGCGAGAGTGGATCTCATCGTCGGCAAGAACGGCCCCTGTTTCCTGGAAATGAACACCGTTCCCGGCATGACCGACCACAGCCTGGTTCCCATGGCGGCGGGAAAGGCCGGAATCGGCTTCGACGATCTGGTGATGCGCATCCTGGAGGGCAGCCATGTGGGATAGGCCGCAGGACTTGAATGCGATTTCGAACCTGCTGTTTGCGCTGGTGATCGCATGCGCCCTTTATGCCGCGACGTACCGGATCATCCATTTGCCCTATTTCGATCTGAAGGCGGTAAGGGTCGACGGCATGACGGCGCATGTTTCCAGGGACCAGGTGGCGTTCATCGCGGGCAGGAGGCTGAAGGGCAATTTCTTCACCGTGAATCTGGACGGACTGAAGGACGACTTCGGGAAGCTGCCGTGGGTCAGGAATGTGAGCGTGAGGCGCAGATGGCCGCTCGAGATCGACGTGAAGATCGAGGAGCACGTCCCGCTCGCGCACTGGGGCGTGGATCAGTTCGTCGATACCTACGGGGACGTTTTCGATGCCTCGACCGATGCGAAGCTGCCGCAGTTTTCGGGCCCATTCGGTTCTTCGCAAGAGGTGGCGACGGAATATTCGGCATTCAGCAGGAGCCTTGCGCCGCTCGGGAAGCATGTCGACCAGATCAGCCTTTCGGCGAGGCGCGCCTGGGAGATCAGGCTGGACGACGGCATGGTGATCAAGCTGGGCAGGGAGCATGTCGAAGAGCGCCTTGCGGATTTTGCATCGCTCTACGGCAGAACCGTGGGGCAGTTTGCGAAGCGCATCGATTACGTCGATCTGCGCTATGACAACGGATTTGCAGTGCGGATTCCGGGCCTTGCAGCCCGGGCGGGCGCGTAGCGGAAATTCTCGGAAAAGGAACAGGGCATGGCTAGGGAATCGAAAAACTTGATCGTCGGTCTCGACATCGGTACGTCGAAAATCGTCGCGATCGTCTCGGAGATATCGTCCGAGGGCAAGCTCGAGATCATCGGCATGGGTAGCCACCCTTCCCGTGGGCTCAAGAAGGGCGTGGTAGTCAACATCGAGTCTACCGTGAACGCGATCCAGCGCGCGCTCGAAGAAGCCGAGCTGATGGCGGACTGCAAGATCCGGGAGGTCTACACGGGGATCGCGGGCAGCCATATCAAGAGCTTCAACTCCCACGGCATGGTGGCGATCAAGGAGAAGGAAGTCAGCCAGATGGACGTCGAGCGCGTGGTGGAAACGGCGAAAGCGGTGAACATTCCGACCGACCAGCAGATCCTGCACATCCTGAACCAGGAATTCATCATCGACGGACAGGAGGATGTCAGGGAACCGCTCGGCATGAGCGGGATGCGGCTCGAAGTCAAGGTCCATATCGTGACAGGCGCGATCTCGGCGGCCCAGAACATCGTGAAATGCGTGAGAAGATGCGGACTCGTCGAACGCGACCTGATCCTGCAGCCGCTCGCCTCCGCCATGGCCGTCCTGTCCGAGGACGAAAAGGATCTCGGCGTATGCCTGGTCGACATCGGCGGCGGCACTGCCGACATCGCGGTGTTTTCGCAAGGGGCGATCCGGCATACCGCGGTGATTCCGATCGCAGGCGACCAGATCACCAACGACATCGCGATGGCGCTGCGCACCCCCACCAAGGAAGCCGAGGACATCAAGGTGCGCTACGGCTGCGCCCTGCGCCAGCTTGCCGACCCCGCCGAGATGATCGAGGTGCCGGGGGTGGGGGAGCGGGGGGCGCGCCAGCTTTCGCGCCAGACGCTCGCGGAAGTCATCGAGCCCAGGGTGGAAGAGCTCTATTCGCTCATCCAGGCCGAGCTCAGAAGAAGCCGTTTCGAGGAACTCCTTTCTTCCGGGATCGTGATCACGGGGGGCAGCAGCGCCATGGCGGGGATGGTCGAGCTGGGGGAAGAAGTGTTTCACATGCCGGTACGCCTCGGCATTCCGCAGTACGTGGGGGGGCTTGCCGAAGTGGTGAGAACCCCCCGCTTTTCCACGGGGGTGGGGTTGTTGTTGATGGGGCTGGAGCAGCACAAACGCCAGAGCCTGATTTCGATGCATTCGGGTTCTCTGGGGCAGGTTTTCGAAAGAATGAAGAGTTGGTTCCAAAGAAGTTTCTGATATTCGGGGCAGTATTTAATTGACAAGGGAGGTCATATGTTTCAAGTGATGGATGCGCAGGATCAGCTGGCTGTAATCAAGGTGATCGGTGTGGGCGGATGCGGCGGCAACGCAGTCGACCACATGATCGAAAACGGGGTGCAGGGGGTGGAATTCATCAGCGCCAATACCGATGCCCAGGCGCTGCAGAGAAACCGCGCCGGCACGGTGATGCAGCTGGGCGAGGAAATCACCAAGGGCCTCGGTGCGGGAGCGAATCCGGAAATCGGGCGCGATTCCGCGATCGAGAACAGGGACAGGATTGCCGAGGCGATAGAAGGCGCCGACATGCTTTTCGTCACCGCCGGAATGGGCGGGGGAACCGGAACGGGCGCGGCCCCGGTCGTCGCGCAAGTCGCCAAGGAGATGGGGATACTGACGGTCGCAGTGGTCACCAAGCCTTTCGGATTCGAAGGGAAAAGGCTCAAGGTCGCGCAGGCCGGGATAGACGAGCTGACCCAGCATGTCGATTCCCTGATCGTGATCCCGAACGACAAGCTGATGGCTGTCCTGGGCGAGGACGTCAGCATGCTCGACGCCTTCAAGGCGGCCAACAACGTGCTCTATGGCGCCGTCGCGGGAATCGCCGAAGTCATCAACTGTCCTGGTCTCGTCAACGTCGATTTTGCCGACGTGAGGACGGTGATGTCCGAAATGGGCATGGCGATGATGGGTTCCGCCATCGCGTCCGGCGCTGAAAGAGCCAGGATCGCGGCTGAACAGGCGGTGGCGAGCCCGCTCCTGGAAGACGTCAATCTTTCCGGCGCGCGAGGAGTGCTCGTCAACATCACTGCAAGCCTGGAACTCAAGATGAAGGAAGTACACGACGTGATGAACACCATCAAGAAATTCGTCGCGGAAGATGCGACAGTGATCGTCGGGACGGTGATAGACGAGGCCATGGGCGACAGCCTGAGGGTCACCATGGTGGCGACCGGCCTCGGAATGCCGGCGGCAAGGCCCCAGTCCAGGCCGATCACCATCGTCAAGACGGGAACCGACAACATGCCCTTTGACTCGGATTTCGGCTCGCTCGATTTGCCCACCGTGATGCGCACCGGAAGAAAGCGCGAAACCGAAGTTGAAGCGATGAGAGAGTCCGGGATGGAAATGCTGGATATCCCCGCATTCCTGAGGAAGCAGGCCGACTGAGCGTGCGCCATCGCTGAACCTATGGTAATATAAGAGAAAATTACCTTTTTATTGCCATGCTGAGACAGCGCACCTTGCGCAACATCGTCCGTGCCACGGGCATCGGGCTGCATACCGGCGAGAAGGTCTACATGACCTTGCGTCCGGCTGCGGTCGATACGGGGATCGTATTCAGGCGCGTGGATCTCGACGATCCGGTGCAGATCAAGGCCGATCCCTTCATGGTGCACGACACCCGGCTCTCCACCTGCCTCGAGAAAGACGGGGCGAGAGTGGCGACGATAGAGCACCTGATGTCGGCTTTCGCCGGGATGGGGATAGACAACGCCCATGTCGACCTCACCGCATCCGAAGTGCCGATCATGGACGGCAGCGCCGGCCCCTTCGTTTTCTTGATCCAGTCTGCGGGGATAGAAGAGCAGGCCGCGCCCAAGAAGTTCATCAGGGTCAGGAAAACCGTCCAGGTGGGAAGCGAGAAAAGCTGGGTGCGCTTCGATCCCTACAACGGGTTCAGGCTCAATTTCACCATTGCCTTCGCCCATCCCGTGGTGGAAGGAACGGACCAGAGCGTCAGCATCGACTTCGGATCGACTTCCTACCTGAAGGAGCTGAGTCGCGCCAGGACCTTCGGTTTCGTCCAGGATGTCGAGAATCTGCGATCCCAGGGGCTGGCGCTGGGAGGGGGGCTGGAGAACGCCATCGTCATGGACGAATTCCGCATCCTCAACAGCGACGGCCTGCGCTACGACAACGAATTCGTCAGGCACAAGGTGCTGGATGCGATCGGGGACCTCTATCTTCTCGGCCATCCCCTTCTCGGGGCCTTCACCGGATTCCGCTCCGGGCATGCGCTCAACAACCAGCTCCTGCGCGCCCTGCTCGCCGATGCCGAGGCGTGGGAATATGTTTCATTCGACAATCCCGAGGAGATTCCCTCCTATCTCAAGTATCAGCCCAGGCCCGCCTAGATGTTTGTGCTGAGGCTGATCGCTTTTGCAGTTCTGGTGGCGATCGGCACATCCCTTTTCGCTTATGCCGTGAAGAGGGACAGGAAATACCTCGATTTCGCCTTCAGGCTGTTCAAATACGCGCTGCTCCTGCTGGCGATTTCCGGATTGTTCTATGTCGTCGAGCGGGTGCTGCTCGTGGCTTAGAAACCAATGGTTCTTTAAGGACTCTCCAGCTTTTCAAGCAGCGATTCGACCGCGGATTTCAGGGGGGAGTCTTCCAGCGAGTCCGCCAATTCCCGGAAACTCGCCCTGCCCTTCTCCCCCATGACCGGCTTGGGCCGCTGCAATGGCCTGGCAGCAGGCTTTACCCTTGTCAGGATCCTGATCGAATCTATTTCCAGTCCGCGGGAGCGGAGCTTCGCAAGGAGGCTCTGGGAAAGCTGCCTGAGCTTCAGGGCGATGCTGCCGTTGTCGGCGTAGAGGTTGAGCCTGCCCTCGCTCAGCCTGCCGATGCTGCAGTATTTGCCGAGGTTTTCCGGGAGCGATGCGCGGAGGATCTTCTCGATGGCCATGGACTTCTCGGCCTCGACCATCAATGCCTCGTGTTCGGAACGGCCCAGATAGAAATCGAGTTTGTTTGCGAATATCATGCCGCTGTTGTGGTAGAATCGGAAACCCTATTGTAAACCTACCCTAGCAACTCATCCATGATTTCCAGCCTGCTTAAAAACATCTTCGGAAGCCGCAACGACAGGCTGATCAAGCAATACATGCAGAAGGTTCGGGAAATCAACGCGCTGGAACCGCAGATTGCTGCGCTTTCGGATGCCGAGCTGCAAGGAAAAACCGGCATCTTCAGGGAACGCTTCGACAAGGGCGAAGCGCTCGATGCGCTGCTTCCGGAGGCTTTCGCCGTGGTGAGGGAAGCGGGCAAAAGGGTGCTCGGCATGCGCCATTTCGACGTCCAGCTGATCGGCGGCATGGTGCTGCATCAGGGCAAGATCGCGGAAATGAGGACGGGGGAGGGCAAGACCCTGGTCGCGACATTGCCGTCTTATCTCAATGCGCTCTCGGGTCGCGGCGTGCATGTGGTGACGGTCAACGACTACCTCGCCGAGCGCGATGCCGGCTGGATGGGCAGGATACATGAATTCCTCGGGCTTTCCGTGGGCGTGATCCTTTCCCAGATGGATCATGACGACAAGCAGGCGGCCTATGCCGCCGACATCACTTACGGCACGAACAACGAATTCGGCTTCGATTACCTGCGCGACAACATGGTGTCGAGCCCTGCCGAGAAGGTGCAGCGTCCCCTCAATTATGCCATCGTCGACGAAGTGGATTCGATCCTGATCGACGAGGCGAGAACGCCTTTGATCATTTCCGGTCAGGCCGAGGACAACATCGACCTCTATTACAGGATCAACGATCTCGCGCCGAAGCTTAGGCGCCAGGAGACCGAGGAAGGTCCCGGGGATTATTCGGTCGACGAGAAGGCGCACCAGGTGCTGCTCTCTGAAGAAGGACACGAGCATGCGGAGAAGCTGCTTGCCCAGGCGGGATTGCTCCCTCCCGGCACCAGCCTTTACGATTCGGCGAACATCACCCTGATCCATCACCTTTATGCGGCATTGCGCGCCCATTCGCTCTACTTCAAGGACCAGCATTACGTGGTTCAGGAAGGCGAAGTCGTGATCGTCGACGAATTCACCGGGCGCCTGATGTCTGGACGGCGCTGGTCCGATGGCCTGCACCAGGCGGTGGAGGCCAAGGAAGGGGTCGCCATCCAGAAGGAGAACCAGACTCTCGCCTCGATCACCTTCCAGAATTATTTCAGGATGTACGGGAAGCTCGCCGGCATGACCGGAACCGCCGACACCGAAGCCTTCGAATTCCAGCAGATCTACGGGCTTGAGACCGTGATCATTCCCACGCACAGGCCGATGCAGCGGAAAGACATGCTCGACCAGGTCTACAGGACTGCAAAGGAAAGATATCAGGCCGTCATCAACGATATCAGGAGCTGCTACGAACGCGGTCAGCCCGTTCTCGTCGGCACGACTTCGATCGAAAATTCGGAGCTGCTTTCCGACCTGCTCAAGAAGGAGAAGCTTCCCCATCAGGTTCTGAACGCGAAGCACCACGAACGCGAGGCGGAAATCGTGGCCCAGGCGGGAAGAGCGAAGATGGTGACGATTGCCACCAACATGGCAGGCCGCGGCACCGATATCGTTCTGGGCGGAAGCATAGAAGCCGACATCGATGCGGTCAGGGATGACGAAAAGCTCGACGATGCCGCCAAGGAGAAAAGAATAGCCGAAATCAGGGAGGAGTGGCTCAAGCGGCATCAGGACGTGCTGGCGAAGGGTGGGCTCCACATCATCGGAACCGAACGCCACGAGTCGAGACGCGTCGACAACCAGTTGCGCGGCCGCGCAGGACGCCAGGGCGATCCGGGCTCCTCGCGCTTCTACCTGTCTCTGGAAGATCCTCTCCTGAGGATATTCGCGTCCGACAGGGTCTCGGCCATCATGCAGAAGCTCAACATGCCGGAAGGGGAGGCGATCGAGCATCCCTGGGTGACGCGGGCGATAGAGAATGCGCAAAGGAAGGTCGAGGCGAGAAACTTCGACATGAGAAAGCAGCTTCTCGAATACGACGACGTTTCAAACGACCAGCGCAAGGTGATTTACCAGCAGCGGAACGAATTGCTGGAAGCCACCGACATTTCCGAGACGATCAGGGCGATGAGAAACGACGTGCTGGATTCGCTGGTGAGCCAGTACATCGTGCCGCAAAGCATGGAAGAGGAGTGGGACGTGCCCGGACTCGAGAAGGCGCTTTCGGCCGAATACCAGATGCAGCTGCCCTTGTCGAAATGGCTCAAGGACGAGCCGGAACTGCACGAGGATGCCCTGAGGGAAAGAATCGCATCCCGAGCCGGGGAAGTCTATCAGGACAAGGTCAAGCTTGCCGGGGAAGAGTTGATGCGTCATTACGAGCGTGCCATGATGCTGCAGAGCCTCGACAATCACTGGCGCGAGCACCTTGCCGCGCTCGACCACCTGCGCCAGGGCATTCATTTGCGCGGCTATGCCCAGAAAAATCCCAAGCAGGAATACAAGCGCGAGGCTTTCGAGCTTTTTTCCGAAATGCTCGAATCCATCAAGATGGACGTGACGCAGAATCTGCTGACCGTGCAGATCAGGAGCGAAGCGGATATCGAGGCGGTGGAGGCGCCTGCCGCGCTCGAGAACGTGCGCTACCAGCATGCGGATTATGACGAGGCCTTGGCTCCTGGCGAAGATTCCGGAGAGCATCAGCCTTTCGTCAGGCTGGGCGAGAAAGTCGGGCGCAACGACCCCTGCCCGTGCGGTTCCGGCAAGAAATACAAGCAGTGTCACGGCAAGCTGGCGTAAGCGTCGTTTTCTTCCGGCACGGCGAGAGCGAAGCGAACGTCGAGAAGCGCATCAACGACGATCCGAAGCGGACCGTCGATCTCACGGAACTGGGCAGGCGTCAGGCTGCAATGGTTGCGAAGGATTCATACGACCATGCCTACGCTTCCGAATTTCCAAGGGCGCAGCAGACCGCGAAAATCATCCTCTCGGAAAGCACACTCCCCCTCCATGTCGATGCGCGCATCAACGAGCGGAAATCCGGCATGGACAACAGGCCGGTGCGCGAATTCAACGAAAAGATGAGGATTGACCCGGTCGGCTTCAGGCCCGAGGGAGGGGAGTCTTTTCTGGAAGAAATGGAAAGGCTGAAAAGCTTCCTCGATGACATGGCGAGCCGTCATCCGGGCAAAAAAATCCTTGCCGTGAGCCACGAGAACCCGATACTCGCCGCGCTTGCCCTTTGCGGCATGGATCCGGGGGAAGCCGCACTGGGGGCGATAGCCAATTGCCAGAAGGTGGAAATCACCTGGCCGAAATCTTGAGCCAGAGCACGATGGAAGCGAGCAGCAGGGTGACTGCATTGGCCGCGATGACGGGCAGGCTTCCTATGATTATGCCGTAGCCCAGCCACAGCGCGACCCCCAGAGTGAACAGCGCATACATCGGCAGCGAAATCCCGGAAAGGTCGCGCGTTTTCCAGGACTGCCATGCCTGGGGAATGAAGGCCAGGGTGGTGAGGGTCGCTGCGGGATAGCCGATCAGATTGCCGAGTTCCATGACGTTCAATCGGGGGCGAACATTTTCCAGTCCTCGCGGCGTCGCCCCAGCGGGCTTCTGCGTTCGCCGTGTCGGCCGGAGCGCTCGGATGAAAGCCTTCTTTGCCCTTTTCTTCGCTCGGTGTCGGGAAGGGTTTGCGCTTCCTCTTCGTCCAGATTCTGCTCGATGAACTCCTGAAGCCCGCGCGCGTTGACGATTTGCGTGCCGTCGCAGTTGAACTGCAGGCGGAGGGTGTTGCTGATGATGCTGATCGTGAAATTGCGCAGGTAGAAATCGGGGATTTTCCTGAGCAGGGGGAGCCTTGACAGGATTTCGGCGATTTCGCGCTGGCTCATCAACTCCCCGCTCGCAACGGGGGGCTGCATGCGCTCCCTGGGTTGTGCCGGCAATTCCGAGAACTCGGCGCTTTCGCAGACGGATCGGTACAGGCTCTGGATCAGCCGGGATTTTTTGTCATAGGCCATGGCAGGAAAATGCCGATCGATATAACCGACGTTCAGGAGCTTGGAAGCGGGGTGGATTTCGCCATTGAGGGGATCGAAAACGCTCCGTATGAGCACCTCGCCGCTGTTGCAATGAATCAGGATTTCGTAGGCAGAACGGTTGACCAGCAAATCATACAGTCTCGGCAGCAGGTCGGAGATGATCCTGTCGACGACGCTGTCGTAGCGCTCTCTGGACAAGGCCGAAAACCGCAGGGAAGGGTCGCCCTTGATGCCGAGCATGAACGATTCCTCGCCGAGCGAAGGATTGCCGCCGATCAGGTGTTCTCTGAACGACAGTTCCCTGTTGCGTTTTGAGAAGGCCTGATCGATCTTGCCGGCGATATCCCGGTCCGAATCATAGAGGTTCAGGAACGCAGCTTTGCCCACGCCGATGAGCGTCGTGTCCAGCAGCGCAGCAGCTGAAGCAGATCGTTTGTCTCCGCTGAAGAAAGCCATTTCCCCGAAATAGTCTCCCGGCCCGAGCGAATTGATTTCCTCCTGGGAGGTGAATTTTTCTATGAAAATGGAAACATGGCCGGATTCGATGAAATAGATATGGTCGGCGTCGTCGCCTTCCGAAAAAATCACGGCTCCTTTCGAATAGTTTCGAGAATTGCCAAGCTGCCTGATTTTGGCAAAATCTTCAACGGTCAGCGTATGCGCAAGGCTGTTCTGAGACGACATGATTCGACTCCCCATTCATTATTGTGATTATCGGCATTTTTGGTCATTCAAGATCAAGGACGCAGCTATGATAATCCAATCGGAACAGGTTTGGGGACAAAGCGGGGCAACAGCCCGGCCCGGGCAGGTTTGCATTCAGCGGAACTGATGAGTCAACGCATGCCGCTGTTGCTGGAAAGGCGCCTGACCATGCTCGTGATCGGCTTGTGGCCTGCCATACTCTCGGCCAGCAATTCCTGAGCCTCGTTTATCCTGCCGCGATCCACGAGGTAATTGTAGTAGGCGGAAATGTCCTGCCAGCAGGCCGGATATTGAACGGCTCCCGTTTCCGAGTCGAAGATCGTCACCCCCGTGCCTTCCCTGTCGGGTATGACGTGATAACGGATGTCCATGCTTGCCTCGCTCAAGTGCTGTTACTCCCGCATATTAAGCAAATTCCGAGCCAAAATCCCAGCCCAGCAAAGTCAACGCGTTGCTGAAAATGGCTTGAATGCATGGCTGCGCCATGCACGAATCGGGCGCATCTGCGGCGCATTTCGGTGCGCAAGGGGGCGCTCAATCATGGGCAGGATTGCCCCATCCCTCTTTTGAAATTAAACTCTGAGTTTTTGAGAGTAAATATGCCGGTCAAGCTCAGTATCCCCGAACCAGAAGAACTCTTACCCGTGGCGGGCGTGAAGCTCGGCACTGCTTGCGCCAGCATCAAGAAACCGGGCAGGCGCGACCTGCTCGTCGTCGAGCTGGCGAAAGGATCGAGGGTTTCAGGGGTGTTCACGAAAAACCGCTTTTGTGCGGCGCCGGTTCTGCTGTGCAGGGAGCATCTCGAAGCTGGAAAGGGAATTCGCGCTCTTGTGGTCAATACGGGCAACGCCAATGCAGGGACTGGCGAAGAAGGGCTGAGGCGGGCGAGGCAAACCTGCAGGGAACTCGCGAGCCTGCTGGGCTGCGAAGAGAGTCAGATATTGCCGTTTTCCACAGGCGTGATACTGGAGCCATTGCCCGTGGACAAGATCGTCGCAGGCCTGCCATCCTGCATCTCGAATCTGAGCGAGACCAACTGGTTCGATGCGGCTGAAGCGATCATGACTACCGACATCCAGCCGAAAGCGCTTTCGAGGCAAATCGCGATCGACGGCAGGAAGGTCACCGTCACGGGAATCGCGAAGGGCTCGGGGATGATCCATCCCAACATGGCGACCATGCTGGGCTTCGTTGCCTTCGACGCAAGGGTTTCCCAAAAGCAGCTCGACGAACTCGTACTGGATGCGGCGAATGCCTCCTTCAACAGGATCACGGTGGACGGGGACACCTCCACCAATGATTCCTTCATGCTGATCTCGTCCGGAGATTCGCCTGAAATTTCTGGAGAGGCTTTCGGAAAATTGAAGGCTGCAGTGATCGAGGTGTCGGTTTTTCTCGCCCAGGCGATCGTGCGGGACGGGGAAGGGGCGACCAAATTCATGTCCATCACGGTGGAGAAGGGAGGGGATGAATCCGAATGCGCGAAAATCGCCTATTCGATCGCCCATTCGCCGCTCGTGAAAACCGCATTTTTCGCTTCCGACCCCAATCTGGGGAGGATACTCGCCGCAATCGGCTATGCCGGCGTCGATCTCGACGTGAACTGCATCGAAGTCTATCTCGACGACGTGCTGGTCGCCGAGAAGGGCGGGCGCGCCGTTTCCTATCGGGAGGAGGATGGGGCGAGGGTCATGAAGCAGGAGGAAATCACGGTCAGGGTGGTGCTGAACCGGGGGATGGCGGCGACCACGGTGTGGACCTGCGACTTCTCCTACGATTACGTGAAAATCAACGCGGACTACCGTTCGTGAAGAATGTCGATGCCGTTTTCACAAGGGCCGAGAAGCTGCTCGAGCGGTTCGAGCGGCTTCTCCCGGCAGAGATCGAAACCGACTGGGAAGGGATCGCCTACCGATGGGTCGCGAAAAAGGGGCTCATCAGGGTGAATCACCCCCATGCTATCCGGCTGGAAAACCTCAAGGGCATAGAGATGCAGAAACGCCTTGTCGAGGACAATACCCTGCAGTTCGTGAAAGGCCATCCTGCGAACAACGTGCTCCTCACGGGCGCGAGGGGAACCGGAAAATCTTCCCTGGTGAAGGCCTTGCTCAACCGGTATGCGAGCCAGGGGCTGCGCCTCATCGAGGTCGAAAAGAAGGATCTTGTCGACCTTGCCGATATCGTCGAAAAGATAGGGGATAGGCCGGAGAAATTCATTCTCTTTTGCGACGATCTTTCCTTCGACCAGGAGGAGGGCGGCTACAAGGAATTGAAGGTGGTGCTGGACGGATCGGTTTCGACCGCGCCCGACAATGTTCTCGTTTATGCGACTTCCAACCGGCGCCATCTGATGCCGGAATTCATGAGCGAGAATCTCGAAACGAAATATCTGGGCGATGAAATCCATCCCGGGGAGACGGTGGAAGAAAAGATTTCGCTCTCGGAGCGTTTCGGCTTGTGGGTTTCCTTCCATCCCTTCGATCAGGAGGAATACCTGAAAATCGTCGGGCACTGGCTCGACCACTTTCAGGTCAAGGCGCGGCGCGGGGCGAGAGAAGCGGCCCTGCAATGGGCGCTCAACCGCGGATCGAGAAGCGGAAGGGTCGCCTGGCAGTTCGCACGTGACTGGGCGGGAAGGGAAGCTGCGAAAGGCTGATTATTTCCAGGCGGCGCTCAGGAGGGCGACGCCGTGTGCGCCGTGCTGCTGCGCGATGCGCAGGTCTTCCTTCTGGAGCCCCCCCAGGGCATAGACGGGAATGGGGCAGCCCTTGACCGTCGCCGAGAATTTCTCCCAACCCATGCCATCCATCCCCGGGTGGCTCGGGGTGGCGAGCACATGCCCCATGACTGCGAAATCGAGGCCCAGGGATACCGCCTTGTCCAGTTCCCTTGCGTCGTGAACGGAAGCGCCGCACCAGTCGAAGTCGGGCTTCACGGAAAGATGCATGAGCTGGTTCGAGGAAAGGTGGATCCCGTGCGCCTTGATCTGGTGGGCGAGTTCGACGTCCGAATTGATGGCCACTTTTGCATTCTTTCCCAGTGCCATGACTTCCAGCGCGAAGCGCTTCAAGGCATCCCGATCCATTTCCTTTTCCCTGATCTGGATGAATTCCACCCCGTTTTCCAGCGCAGCCCTCATCTTTTCGAGCTGCAGCGCGATCCCGAGCCTGGCGGCATTCGTGACCGCGTAAACCGGCGGGAGCCTCAAAGACCGCAGGATCGGCTCGTTTGCCGGGAGCAGCGGGGAAACCTTGACTTCGTTCGGGTTCTGCCAGGAAAGCTCCTGGTTCTCCAGTCCTTTCGGCTCTCCGTCCCAGCCCGTCACCTTGAAGAAATTGAGCTTCACCGTCGCATGGGAATAATGGAAGACGCGTGAAATCCAGGGATGGATATTGCGGGGGGTTATGCCGATCTCCTCCTTCAGCTCGCGCTTCAATGCATCCATGGCCGACTCCCCCGCCTCGATCTTTCCTCCGGGGAATTCCCAGTACCCGGGATAGGGCTTCCCCTCGGGCCTTTTGCCTAGCAGGATATCGCCTTTTTCGGAAAAGATGACGCCGGCGGCGACTTCAACCATGGTTTTCTTCCTTCTGCTGCTCGGGGATGCGGTATTGTTCCGTGGCCCATTGCCCCAGGTCGATCAGCTTGCAGCGCTCGGAACAGAAGGGGCGGTAGGGGTTGTTCGGGTTCCACTCCGACTCATTCCCGCATTGTGGACAGGCGACGATCATGATTACAGGCTGTAGAAGCTCAGCTTGAACTCGATGTCGTTTTCGCAGACTTTAGGCCTTTGCTGGATTTCCGCAGTGACGAAGCGGATATTGAGCGCATACTTGTTCGCGCTGATTTCAGGAACATAGGGCAGGCCCGTGTCGAGGCTCACGGAGAGCATCTGCGCCGTCCTTCCCGCCAGGATCTGCTGGAAGCAGCCGTTCTGCGCGACATAACGCAATGTCCTGCCGCTCTGCCGCAGGATCTTGAGCACGATGCCGATGCTGGCTTCTATCGGGGACAGGGGGTCGAGCCAGGATTTCATGTCGCGCTTTCTCTTGTCGGGGTCCTGATTGAGCCAGTAATGGTAGGAAGGCAGGTCGAATTCGCAGGCCCCTCCCGGAATTCCGGTTCGCTGCTTGATGTTCATCAGCCATTCGTTGTCCTTGAGGTGCTGGCCGATTTTTCCCGGCATGGCGAACAGTCCGGAGCTCGCCTTTTCGATTTCTTCAAGCACTTCCTCCAGGGCATCCTCGGATACCGCGGGATTGCTCTTGAGCGTCGAGAGCGCCTGTTTCTGTCTTTCCAGCTCCTGCATCAGGTCGGTCTTGAGGTCGGCCCGGCTGGATACATCGATGATCTCGAACAGGGTGGACAGCGCGGCATGGTGGGCCATGGCGTCGTCCTGGGCCAGGAAGAAATTCACCCGGTCGCACAGATCCTCTAGCCGCAGGAGAGTGCGGGTCCGCTCGTTGATGGGATATTCATAACTGATCACAGGAGGCGAGCCGGCGACATGGAAATATTCGACAATTCTGAATGATTAGGATGGATTTTTCAAATATTCCGTCAGATATTTGCTGTGCAGCGCGGCGACAGCCATTTCGAGCGCCTCGGGGCCGCCTTCGTTGGCCACGATGTCGTCCGCCCCCGCCAGTCGCGCCGGTCTTGTCGCTTGGTTCTTCATGATGGACAGCACCTCGTCGCGAGTCAGCCTGCTCCTGGCCATGGTCCGGGCAATTTGCAGCGATTCGCTGCAGTCGACGACGAGAATTCTGTCGGCCAGATCGCGGTAATGTCCCGTTTCGAAAAGGAGCGGGACGACGATCACGTAATAGGGGGACCTGACCGAAGCTATCCTCTTTTCCGCCGCCTCGCGGATCAGGGGGTGGAGTATGGCTTCGAGCTTCTGCTTCGAGGATTCGTCGGAAAACACGAGCTTGCGCATTTTTTCCCGATTCAGGCTGCCCGCCTCGATGTAGTCCTTGCCGAAGGCTTCGAGAATCCTGCCGATGGCGGGGCCGTTTCTTGCGGTGAGTTCGCGGGAAATTTCGTCGGTGTCGATGATGTCGATGCCGAATTTACCGAAAATCGAGGAGACGGTGCTTTTCCCTGAGCCGATGCCGCCGGTCAGGGCAATGCCGAATGGTCTAGCCAAGGTAAAGCCTTGCGATTTCGCGTCCCCAGAACAGGGCGATCAATCCTCCTCCGGCGAGATAGGGGCCGAAAGGAATCGGCGTGCTGCGCCCCAGCTTTGCGAGAACGATCATGGCGATTCCGGATATCGCCCCGACCACCGAGGACAGGAGGATGACGAGCGGAAGCTGCGCCGCTCCGAGCCATGCCCCGATTGCGGCAAGCAGCTTGAAGTCGCCATAGCCCATGCCTTCCTTCTTGGTGGCGATCTTGAAAAGCCAGTAGATGCTCCACAAGGAAAGATAACCGAAAACCGCACCCAGCACGGCGGATGCGAGGGGCGTGAACGTCCCCTCCAGATTGAAGAGGAGTCCCGTCCAGAGCAGGGGGAGCGTGATCGAATCGGGGAGAAGCTGCGTGTCGATGTCGATGAAGGCGAGCACCACCATCGACCAGATGACGAGGAGCGCGCCCAAGGCTGCCATGCCGAAGCCGAAATGCCAGGCGGCAAAGCCGCTCATTATTCCTGTTGCGGCTTCGACGAGGACGGTGCGGGGGGCAATCCTGCTCCCGCAACGCCTGCACTTGCCTCTCAGGAAGAGGTAGCTCAATACCGGAATGTTTTCCACCGTGCCGATAGCGTAACCGCAGGAATCGCATCTCGACCGCGGGAAGATAAGGTTGAATGCCGGTCTCTTCTCGGGCGTCTTTCCTTCCAGTTCGGCGCACTGATCCTTCCAGTCGTTTTCCATCATTTTCGGCAGGCGGCAGATGACGACATTGAGGAAGCTTCCCACCATCAATCCGACGAGGGTGCCGACCGCGGAGAAAAGCGGGAGGGAGGATTCCAGGGCCCGGGCCAGCGAATCCATCTATACTACCTGCCCCATCTTGAATATGGGCAGGTACATGGCGATCACGAGGCCCCCGATCAGGGTGCCGAGAACCACCATGATGATGGGCTCCATCAGGCTGGAGAGGGCGTCGACGGCATCGTCGACCTCGGCCTCATAGAAATCGGCGACTTTCGAGAGCATGCTGTCCAGCGCGCCGGATTCTTCGCCGATGGCGACCATTTGCAGCACCATGTTCGGGAAGACGTCGCTGTTTTGCATCGCGTTGGTGAGGCTCGTGCCGCTGCTGACCTCGATCTGGATTCTCTTGGTGGCTTCGGCGTAGACATGATTCCCTGCGGCACCTGCCACGGAATCGAGCGATTCGACCAGCGGCACGCCCGCTGCGAACATCGTCGACAGGGTACGGGTCCAGCGTGCTATCGAGGATTTCCGGATGAGCTCGCCGAAGACCGGAACCTTCAGCAGCATCCTGTCCATGGTTTGCTGCATCTTGATGGAGCGCTTCCAGGCATAGAAAAAGGAATAGATCCCTGCGCCCAAGCCGCCGAATATCGCCCACCAGTAGGCGACGAAGAAGTCGGATATTTTCATGACGATGAGCGTAGGGGCGGGAAGATCCGCTCCGAAACTGGAAAACAGTTTCTTGAAGGCGGGAATCACGAAGATCATGATGATCGCCGTGATGACGAAGGCGACTACGATAATGGCAGTCGGGTAGAACAGTGCCGACTTGATCTTGCTCTTGATAGCGAGGATTTTTTCCTTGTAGGTGGCAAGCCGGTCCAGCAGACTTTCCAGTATGCCGGCCTGCTCGCCTGCACCGACCAGATTGCAGAAGAGGCCGTCGAAATAAAGAGGATACTTGCGGAAAGCCTGACTCAGACTGCTTCCGGTTTCGACATCCGCCTTGATGCTCATTAGGAGCCTGGTCACCGCAGGATTGCTGTGTCCCTTGCCGACGATGTCGAAGGATTGAAGCAAAGGGACGCCGGCTTTCATCATGGTGGCGAGCTGCCGGGTAAAAAGCGCGATATCCTTTTCCGTGATTCTCCTTTGCCTTGCCGAGCGCTGCTTCTTGATCTTAGAGGCGATAATGCCCTGGCGGCGCAACGTGGCATGAACCATGGCTTCGCCCTTTGCGCGAATCTCCCCCTTCATCTGCTTGCCGGCCTTGTCCCGTCCTTCCCAGAGAAAGGAAAATTCCTTGTCTTCTTTTCCGACTGTCGCCATGGTCCCCTCTTGCGGCTTACCTGTTTGTGATGGCCTCGATTTCTTCGAGCGAAGTCAGCCCCTGCCTGACTTTCAGCAGTCCGGACTGGCGCAGATCGGGTATGCCCTCGCGCTTCGCCTGGTCCGCAATTTCGCTCGATGAGCCCTGATTCAGGATGATACTCGACATTTCCTCGGAAATGGGCATGACCTGGTAAATGCCGACCCTGCCCTTGTAGCCGCGCCCCTGGCAAAGATCGCAGCCGACCGGGCCGTAGGGCTGCCACGAGCCGTCCAGCGCTTCCGGAGCAAAGCCGGCATCGAGCAGGGCTTCCCTGGGGATGTCCTTTTTCTGCTTGCAGCTGCAAAGGCGCCTGGCCAGCCTTTGCGCGGTGATCAGTATCACCGAGCTCGCTATGTTGAAGGGCGCCATGCCCATGTTCTGCAGGCGGATCAATGTCGACGGGGCATCGTTGGTATGCAGGGTGGATAGAACCAGATGGCCGGTCTGGGCAGCCTTGACTGCGATATCCGCGGTTTCGATATCCCTGATTTCGCCGACCATCAGCACGTCGGGATCCTGGCGCAGAAAGGCCTTCAGGGCAACGGCAAAATTCAGCCCCGCCTTTTCGTTGATGTTGACCTGGTTCACTCCGGGCAGGTTGATTTCCGCAGGATCTTCCGCAGTCGAGATATTGATGCCGGGTTCGTTCAATATGTTGAGGCAGGTATACAGGGAAACGGTTTTTCCGCTTCCCGTGGGGCCCGTGACGAGAATCATGCCGTAAGGCCGCCTGATGGCGTCCAGCAATAGCGCCTTTTGTTCCGGCTCGTAGCCCAGCGCGTCGATGCCGAGCTTGGCGCTCGATGGATCGAGTATGCGCATGACGATCTTTTCGCCGAACAAGGTCGGCAGCGTGCTGATCCGGAAATCGATGGCGTGAGATTCGGAGAGCGCAAGCTTCAGCCTGCCATCCTGGGGAACCCTTCTTTCCGAAATGTCGAGCCTGGAGATCACTTTCAGCCGGCTCGCCAGCTTCTCCTTGACGAAGAGCGGGGGCTGGGCCATCTCGTAGAGCATGCCGTCGATGCGGTAGCGGATTCTGTAGAATTTCTCGTAAGGTTCGAAGTGGATGTCTGAGGCGCCGGCGTTGATGGCATCGAGCAGGGTTTTCTGGATGAACTTGACGATCGGCGCATCCTCGATCTCGGCGCTCGAAGTGTCGGGCTGCAGCGATTTTGCGATTTCGTCGATGAATTCCAGGTTGAGGTCGATTTCCTCTTCGGCAAGCTTGTTGAAGGTTTCCGGGGAGGCTTCGGATGCCTTCTTGATGAAGGCCCCGAGCTTGTCGTCTTCGACGATCACGGGTTCTATCGCCAACCCTGTCTTGAACTTGATTTCGTCCAGCCCCTGGAGATTCTCCGGGTTGGATGTCGCAACGAAAAGCCTGTTGCCCCTCTTGTATAGCCCGGCCACCCGGTGCTTTTGCATCAATTTTGCATCGATGAGCGAGGCGGGGAGGGTTTCGCGGGAAAGGCTGTCGAGGTCGAGCAGCGGGAAGCCGAAGGTCTGGGAAGAGAACATCGCGACTTCCCTGGCGTCGATCCGTTTGCTCTTGAGCAGTTCGGCAACGAAGCTGCTCCCTGCGGATGCGGCGAGTTCGAAGGCCCTGGCATCGCTTTCGGAAAGCTTGTTCTGCTGCACCAGCGCTCTGGCAAGACTGCTATTCAACGGGGTTGCCACTTGTTCTCGATCCCTTCATGTAAGGTTCGGTCATTTTCCCAGTTTGGGGAAGATACGCGCCATTTTGACAAATCGGCCCTGGGTTTGCACGATTTCCATGGGGTAGTCGGCAATTTTCAGACTCGTTCCCGATTCGGGAATGTCCTCGAAATATTCCAGAATCAGGCCGTTAAGGGTCTTCGGGCCGTCCAGCGGGAGCGACAGTCCGAGCTTGCGGTTGAGCTCGCGCAGCAGGCTGCTTCCCTCGACGAGAAAACTGCCATCGTCGAATTTCTGATACATCCCGGTTTGCATCGGAGAATGGGCATTGAACTCGCCCAGGATTTCCTCGATGATGTCTTCGAGCGCAACGAGTCCCTTGAGTTCGCCGTATTCGTCCACGACGATCCCTATCCTGCGTCTGTTTTCCTTGAAATGCTGAAGCTGCGAGAACAGCGGGGTGCCTTCCGGAACGAAATAGGGCTCCCGCAAAATTCGGGACAGACCCTCTGCATTGATTTCCTCGAGGTTGGCGAGGGCCTTGCGCACATCGAGTATGCCGACGACATTGTCGAGGCTTTCCCTGAAGATGAGAAGCCTTGCATGGTAGGCAGTGGAGAGTTGCTCGCGTATCGTCTCGGGAGGGGAGGCGATGTCGATCGCTTCGATCTGGTTCCTGGGGATCATGACGTCGTCGACGGTGATCGCTTCGAGATCGAACAGGTTGAGCAGGATGCTCTGGTGCCCCTTGGGAATGAAATGACTCTCTTCCAGGACGAGCACCCTCAATTCTTCCACGCTGAGCTGGTGCGTCGCGCCGGGTGGCAATGTCTTGATCCTCAATATCCAGAGCAGGGATCGGACGAACAGATTGACGAACCAGATGACGGGCTTTGCGAGCGCCAGGAGCGGGGAAAGCGCGAAGCTCGCAGGAAGGGCGATCTTGTCCGGGTAGGATGCCCCGATGATTTTCGGCGTGATTTCGCTGAATACGAGCAGCAGGAAAGTCAGCACCAGTGCGCCCAGCGTGATCGCCCACTCGCTGCTGCCGAGCAGCTTGATGGTGATGATGGTGACAAGCGATGCTGCTGCTGCATTGACCAGGCTGCTGCCCAGAAGCACCACGCTCAGCAGCCTGTCCACCCGCTGCAGGAGCTGGCTGGTCAGCTTTGCGCCGCGATGGCCGGTTTGCGCAAGGTGCTTCAACCGGTAACGGTTGACGGCCATCATGCTGGTTTCGGAAATCGAGAAGAATGCGGAAAGAACGATGAAAACGGCCAGGCAGAGGAAAAGCGTCGTCAGGGAGATGTCTTCCATTACCGCTTGAGAATCACTTCCAGAACGAATTTGCTGCCGATGTAGGCGAGCAGCAGCAGGATGAATCCGGTCATCGTCGATCGCACTGCGATCCTGCCGCGCCAGCCGTAGAAGTGGCGCCCCCCCAGGAGCACTGCGAAAATCGCCCAGGAAACGAAGGCGAATACCGTCTTGTGGTTGAGCTCCAGCGGCTTGCCGAACAGCTCTTCGGAATAGAAGACCCCCGAAAAGAGCGTCAGCGTGAGCAGGACGAATCCCGCGCCTATGACACGGAAAAGCAGGGTCTCCATGGTGAGCAAAGGCGGCATGTTTTTGAGCAGGGTCGGCATTCCGCTATGCAGCCTCTTTTCGATGAAGTCCATCAGCAGCGCCTGCAGCGCTGCGATCGAGAACAGGCTGTAGGCGAGCAGCCCGATCATGAGATGGATCTTGAAGGCGAACATGTTGGCATTCGCCAGGAAATGCGGCGAAGGGAAAATGCCGGGAAGCAGCACGCAGATCGCCGCCATGGCGGCAATGGGGGTCTGAAGGGCTCTCAGGTTGTGGAAAAAGCTGCCGATCCAGTGGATGCCGACGATGAGCCAGACGATGGCGGAAATCGAATTTCCGAGGCCGAAATTGAGTCCTTCGCTGGTTTCGATGAAAAGATTGCTGTAGAGGGCATAGCCGTGGAGCAGGAAGGCCGGCACTATCGCATAACGGGTCCAGTTCTTCTCGTATTCGCGCACGCAAAACTGCAGCACCGCGATGAGAGCGTAAAGCAGTGCGGGGAGCAGGTAAATTAAAAAGCTTGGCATTTTATTGTAGACTAGCGAAACAGCTTTAAAGTGTACACCATCTCATGCCGTATGGCATTACTCGGGAATCAATGACATGCTAGACAATCTGACAGCGCGGCTCTCCGGCGTGATCAAGACGCTGCGGGGGCAGGCGAGGCTTTCGGAAGCCAATATCCAGGATGCGCTGCGCGAAGTCAGGATGGCGCTTCTGGAAGCCGACGTGGCCCTGCCGGTGGTCAGGGAGCTGATCGATGAAATCAGGAAGAAGGCAGTTGGGCAGGAAGTGCTGGGAAGCCTGACGCCCGGGCAGGCTTTCATCGGCGTGGTGCATCAGGAATTGACGCGCCTGATGGGCGAGCGCAATGCGGCTCTCGATCTTGCCGCAGTTCCCCCGGCCGTGATCCTGATGGCGGGGCTTCAGGGCGCGGGCAAGACCACGACCACAGGCAAGCTGGCGAAATGGATACGGGAAAACCTGAAGAAGAAGGTGCTCCTGGCAAGCTGCGACGTCTATCGCCCCGCAGCGATCGAGCAGCTGAAGACCATCGCGAATCAGCTGGGCACGGATTTCTTCGAGTCGGGTTCGCAACAGCCGTTCGACATCGCCATGGGCGCCCTCGATTACGGGCGCCGGCATTATTTCGACGTCCTGATCGTCGATACCGCGGGAAGGCTTGCCGTGGACGATGCCATGATGAAGGAGATCGCGGAACTTCATGCCGGACTCAAGCCGGTCGAGACGCTCTTCGTGGTGGATGCGATGCAGGGTCAGGATGCGGTGAACACGGCGCGCGCTTTTTCCGAAACGCTCCCGCTCACCGGGGTGATTCTCACCAAGCTCGACGGCGATGCGCGGGGCGGCGCCGCGCTTTCGGTGCGGCATGTCACCGGCAAGCCGATCAAGTTCGTCGGCGTCGGGGAGAAGCTTGCCGGGATCGAGGTTTTTCACCCGGAGCGCATGGCCTCCCGGATACTCGGCATGGGGGACGTGCTTTCCCTGATCGAGGAAGCGAGCCGTGGGGTCGACCAGGAAGAGGCGCGGAAGCTTGCGCAGAAGGTGAAATCCGGAAAGGGGTTCGATCTCGAGGATTTCAAGGCGCAGATGCAGCAGATGAAAAAGATGGGCGGCATGAATGCGCTCATGGACAAGCTGCCGGCCCAGTTCACCCAGGCCGCGCAGGGCGTTCAAATGGACGACAAGGTGATCTCCAGGATAGAGGGCATCATCAATTCCATGACCCGGGGGGAGCGTGCGAAGCCCGAGATCATCAAGGCATCCAGGAAGCGCAGGATCGCGGCGGGCGCGGGCGTTTCCGTGCAGGAAGTCAACCGGCTGCTCTCCCAGTTCGAACAGACCCAGAAGATGATGAAGATGGTTTCCAAGGGCGGTATGGCGAAAATGCTGCGGGGAATGAAAGGCATGCTGCCTGGCCTGCGCTGATTTTTCAGGAATCGCTTGCGGAGCAGGCCTTTTCTGTCGTAGAATTTCGCTCTTTTAGTTTTTCCGGATAGGTTAGCGATGGTTATCGTAAGACTCGCTCGGGGCGGCGCCAGGAAGCGTCCCTTTTTCAATCTGGTGGTTGCCGATTCGCGCAGCACGCGTGACGGCCGCTTCATCGAACGCGTCGGGTTCTACAATCCGGTCGCAGCCGAAGGGCAGGAAGGCCTGCGCATCCAGATGGACAGAATCAAGTATTGGCAGGATCACGGCGCCCAGCTGAGCGACGCGGTTTCCAAGCTGGTCAAGCGTTTCGGTGCCGCAGCCTGAAGAAATGGTCGTGATGGGGCAGGTGGTTGCCCCTTATGGCATCAAGGGGTGGATCAAGGTCCGCTCATTTACGGAAGCGCTGGACAGCCTGCTCGATTTCCCGGTCTGGTGGCTGGGAGCCGGGGGCCACTGGCGCGAGAGCCGCGTGATCGAGGCTGCCGTGCATGGCAAGACGATCGTGGCGAGCATCGAAGCCAGCCCGGATCGCAATGCCGCCGAGAGTTTGAAGGGGCTGCAGATCGCAGTGCCGAGGAGCAGCCTGCCGGATGCGGAAGAAGGCGAATATTACTGGCTCGATCTGATCGGGCTCAGGGTGTTCAACCTCGAAGGAGTCGAGCTGGGCGTGGTCGACGACATCATCGAGACGGGCGCGAACGACGTGCTGCAGGTGAAGGGAGAGAAGGTGCATCTGATTCCCTTCGTTGCGAAGTTCGTTCTTGAGGTGGACAGGGAAAACGGATTGATTCGCGCCGACTGGGGCGCGGATTACTGAAGTGCGGATAGAAGTCGTCACGCTCTTCCCGGAAATGGTCGATGCCTTTTCCCGCTTCGGCGTGACCGGCAGGGCGAGGGAAAACGGGATCTACCGGCTGGGGCTCTGGAATCCCAGGGATTTTTCCGGGAACAGCCATCGCACCGTGGACGACAGGCCTTACGGCGGCGGTCCCGGGATGGTGATGATGGCAGGCCCGCTGGAAGACGCGCTGGACGCGGCCCAGGGGGATTGTCCGGGCAGGGTGATTTACCTTTCCCCGCAGGGCGGAAGGCTCGATCACGGGAAGGTGATGGGCCTTGCGGGCGAACAGAAGCTGGTGTTGCTGGCGGGGCGCTATGAGGGCGTGGACGAGCGGCTGATTCGCCGCAGGGTCGACGAGGAAATCTCGATAGGGGATTACGTGCTTTCAGGCGGGGAGCTGGCCGCCCTGGTGCTGATCGATGCGGTGGTGAGGCAGTTGCCGGGAGTGCTTGGGGACGCCGACTCCGCAGCCGAGGATTCCTTCGTGGAAGGATTGCTGGACTGTCCGCACTATACCCGCCCGGAAGTGTACAGGGGGGAGAGGGTGCCTGAAATTCTCCTTTCGGGGGACCATGCGAAGATCAGGCGCTGGCGGCTCAAGGAGTCGCTGGGAAGGACCTGGACGAGGCGCCCGGATCTTCTGGCAGGCCGGGAAATGAGCGCCGAGGAATTGAAGCTGCTTGAGGAATTCAGGCAGGAGTCGAAACGGAAAGATGTTTAAGGAGCAGGAAATGAATCTGATCGCACAGCTGGAACAGGAAGAAATCGCCCGTCTGGGCAAGGTTATCCCGGAATTCGCACCCGGGGACACCGTGATCGTCAACGTGAATGTGGTCGAAGGCGAAAGGAAGCGCGTCCAGGCCTACGAGGGAGTCGTAGTCGCCAAGCGCAACCGCGGCCTCAATTCCGCCTTCACCGTGCGCAAGATTTCTTCCGGAGAAGGGGTGGAGCGTACCTTCCAGACCTATTCCCCGCTGATCGCGAGCATCGAGGTGAAGCGGAGGGGCGATGTGCGTCGCGCCAAGCTTTACTACCTGCGCGATCGCTCCGGAAAATCCGCCAGGATCAAGGAAAAGCTTCCCGCCAAGAAGGCGGGCTGATCGGGAAGATCGGAAAGAGGGGCTGCGATATCGCAGCCCTTTTTTTGCAGTTTCGCAGGATGATTAGGTGCCTTTGCTTCCAACATTAGCAGGCTGCTGAAAATGTCATGATTATTTCCCCGCCCCCCAGTCGCCTGATCAATTTTTCGGCCTGAATCACTGTTCTTACGGCCTTGACAAGCTGTTTTCGAGGCATTTCCCCTGTTTTCTCAGGTTCTGGACCGATTTTCGGCGGCCCTGGGTCTGTAGTACCTCGCCGATCAGCCCAGGGTCGCCTCTAGCGGCAGGCGCTTTCCGCACTTGAGGTATTGCGAGTAGGTGCGCTGCATGGGCATGAGGAGTCGACTTCCTGCGGGGATGTTCTTGAAGTATCGCATTTCCCGCCTGCTGCAATTCCGGCAATCCTACTCCCCTTGCCGTTCAAATCCAACTGTCCGGCCTGGCAGGAAATGGCCAGGAAATCATTATGGTGCCCAATTTCGTGGGGTCAGGCGGTTGTGGTACATGACCGCCCTCCTGCGCTTGCAGGAGTTTCTTCGCGGATCTCGAGAGTTTCCCGGATGGTGCGCCCCTGAGTGTTTGGTCCTAGTCTTGAATTGTCGGTTTTCTGGAGCCGGGGTCAAGTCTTGAAATGTAGCTATCCCGCCTGCGACAAGCCCCGGCGCATCCTCATTTCTCCAGCACGATCTTGCCGACATGCTCCCCCGATTCCATCAGCCGGTGCGCTTTTGCATCTTCTCCGAATCCGAAGCGGCGGGGGTCGAGAAGCGGGCGCAGCTTTCCTGCGTCGACCAGCCTCGCGGCCTCCCCGAGCACCTGCCCGTGATGCGAACGGTTCCGGTTGTAGAGCAGCGGGATCAGCATGAAGATCACATGCAGCGAAAGTCCGCGCAGATGGGCGAGGGTCATGTCGTACTGGCCGAGCGCCATCGTGGTCGCCACGCTGCCGTTCAGTCTGGCCGCTTCGAAGGATCGCGCCAGGTTTTCGTTGCGATGCGCGTTTTAAACGTCCTCTCGATGAACAAGCAGATGTCCTTGATGCTTGGTAGCTTCAGCGCGGAACTGATATGCATTGGTGGGCGGATTCAAGGATGAAGTGCAATTTTGAGTAATTGCAGGTCAGGAGGGTGGGATGCGGTAGCATCGATGCTTTTTTGACCGGCCAGTCGAAATTGCAAAAGATGAACTACACACACCTCACCCG
>JAKBJU010000026.1 GCA_021835845.1 Pseudomonadota bacterium
GGCTGGGAAGCGATCCTCTTCTTCAGCATCGACTTGATTTCATCCATCCCGCCCTTGCCCGGCACCAGCCTGAACCAGGCCGACACGAACCATTCCTGGGCGGGCTTGACGACCGACCGGTAGCCGATCCGGTATTCTTCCGGGTAGCGCACCTTCACCACTCCGTCGCGTCCCATGGCTTCGACCTTTTCCACGATATTCCAGGTCTCCCCGCCGTAGCAGCCCGCATTCATGGCAAGCGCTCCGCCCACCGTTCCGGGAATCCCGGCCAGAAATTCCGCACCGCGCCACGCCCTCTGCGCCGAAAAGCGCGCCACCTTGGCGCAGGCGACCCCTGCCTGCGCATGGATCAGCCCGTCCTCTTCACGAAGCCCGTCCAGCACCTTGTGCATCAGGATCACCGTGCCCCTGATTCCGCCGTCCCTCACCAGGAGATTGCTGCCCAGCCCGACCACTTCCACCGGCTCTTCCTTCGGCAGGGACCTCAGAAACTCGGAAAGATCTTCGAGACCGGAAGGCCTGTAGCACCTGTCCGCATTCCCCCCCACCCGCCAGCTGGTGTGGCGGCTCATCGGCTCGGCATGCATCATCTCTCCCATCACGACTCCTCTCCGGCGAGCTGCCTGGGAATGCCGCCGATCGAGCCCGCCCCCATGACGAGAACGACATCCCCGTCCCGGACCACGGCCCCCATTGCCTTGACGATTTCGTCTGGCGACTCCAGGAATATCGGCTCGGCTCGCCCGAGCAGCCTCACGCTCCTCGCGAGCGATCTTCCGTCGGCTGCAACGATCGGGGCTTCCCCTGCCGGATAGACTTCGGTGAGAAAAAGCACGTCGACTTGAGCCAGCACTTTGACGAAATCCTCGAACAGGTCGCGCGTTCTGGTGTAGCGGTGCGGCTGGAAGGCCAGCACCAGGCGCCGCCCGGGAAATGCGCCGCGCGCGGCCGCGATGGTCGCGGCCATCTCGGCGGGATGGTGTCCATAGTCGTCGATCAGGGTATAGCTTCCGCCCGCCGCTATCGGGATTTCGCCGTAGTTCTGGAAGCGCCGTCCCACCCCCCTGAATTCCGAAAGGGCGTGCGCTATCGCTTCGTCGGCAATGCCGAGTTCCACCCCGACCGCGACCGCGGCAAGGGCGTTCCTGACATTGTGCAGTCCCGGAAGATTGAGGGTGACCGGGAAGGAATGCCCGTTCCTTTTCACCCTGAATTTCATTTGTCCGGAGCAATGCTCGATGTCGAAGGCGCGGATTTGCGCATCCGGGGAGATGCCGTAGGTCGTGACCGTCTTGGTGATGCTGCGGCTGACTTCCATCACGTTGGAATCGTCCGCGCAAAGCACCGCGACGCCATAGAAGGGAAGGTGTTCGAGAAAATCGACGAAGGCCTGCTTCAGCCGCGAAAAGTCGTGGCCGTAGGTTTCCATGTGGTCCGCATCGATATTGGTGACGACCGCGATCACCGGCTGCAGGTAGAGGAAGGATGCATCGGATTCGTCGGCCTCCACGACGATGAATTCGCCGCTGCCTAGCTTGGCGTTCGATCCTGCGCTGTTGAGCTTGCCGCCGATGACGAAGGTCGGGTCCATCCCGCCTTCCGCCAGGACGCTGGAAACCAGGCTGGTCGTGGTGGTTTTGCCGTGCGTCCCGGCGACAGCGATGCCCTTCTTGAGGCGCATCAGTTCGGCGAGCATCATCGCGCGCGGCACCACCGGAATCCTGTTTTCCCTTGCCGCTGCGACCTCGGGATTGTCCTGTTTCACCGCGGTCGAAACCACCACCGCATCTGCGCCGGAAACATGGGCGCCTGCGTGCCCGATGCTGATTGCAGCGCCGAGCGCCTTGAGCCTTGCCGTTGCGGAATTTTCCTGGATGTCGGAGCCGCTCACCGCAAAGCCCAGATTGAGCAGCACCTCGGCTATTCCGCTCATGCCGGAGCCGCCTATGCCCACGAAATGGATGTGATTGATCTTATGCCGCACGATATCCCCCTTTCATGCTGCAAGCTCCATGCAGATTCCGGCCACTTTTTCCGTCGCATCGGCAATTGCGAGCTGTCTCGCCTTTTTCGCCATTTCCAGCAGCGTTGCCCTGTCCATGCTCTTCAGGAATTCGGCAAGCTTTCCGGGATCGAGATCCTGCTGCCGAATCAGGATCGCAGCGCCTGCATCGCTCAAATAGCGCGCATTGACGCTCTGGTGGTCGTCGACGGCATGCGGGTAGGGAACCAGTATGCTGGCCACTCCTGCCGCCGCGATTTCGGCGACCGTGAGCGCCCCGGATCTCGACACCACCAGATCGCATTCGGCGTAGGCTTTTGCCATGTCGTCCAGGAAGGGCACGACTTCCGCTTCCATTTTCGATGCCGAGTACGCAGCCTTCACGCTTTCCACGTCGCCCCGCCCGGTCTGGTGCAGCACGAGCGGCATTTCTTCCAGCATGCCCAGCGCTTTCGGTATCGCCTCGTTGAGCGCCCTCGCCCCGCGGCTTCCGCCCACGACGAACAGCCTGATCGGCCCGGTTCTCGAGGCGAAGCGGACTTCGGGCGCAGGAAGACCCGATATGTCTTCCCTGACCGGATTGCCGACATGGATCGCTTTCCTGCCCAGAACCCCGGGAAAGGCGACCAGAGTTCTCGCTGCGATTCTCGAGAGCATCCTGTTGGAAAGTCCGGCCACCGCATTCTGCTCGTGGATGACGAGCGGCTTCCCGAGGCCTGCAGCAGTCAAGCCCCCGGGAAATGAAGCGAATCCGCCCATTCCGAGAACGACGTCGGGCCTGCGCCTGAGGAGCACGGATACGCTTTGCAGGCAGGCGACGAGGAGAGTGACGGGCAGCGCCAGCCAGCGCAGAATGCCGGTTTTCCTCACCCCAGAAATGGCGATATATTCGATTTCATAGCCCCTTTCCGGAACGAGTTTCGCCTCCATGCCGCTTCTCGTGCCTAGCCAGACGATTTCGCATCCGGCACGCTTCAATGCGTCGGCCACCGCAAGCGCCGGAAAAATGTGCCCGCCCGTGCCACCGGCCATAATTAAAATCGTCCTAGGCATGATTCATCTCCGAACCGGGCGCATTTTTGGTGCAGACTAATGCGCGCGTTATGTCGGAGCCAAAAATGTGCCCGCCCGTGCCGCCTGCCATGATCAGAACGGTGCGCTTCAAAACACTTTCCCCTTCATCAGCAGCCTGTTTTCGAAATCGACCCTGAAGAGCATGGCGAGCGCGATGCAGTTCGAAACGATGCCGCTTCCGCCGAAGCTCAGGAGCGGAAGGGTCAGCCCCTTGGTCGGCAGCACCCCCATGTTCACCCCGAGATTGATGATGGTCTGGACGCCCAGCCAGATGCCGATGCCCTGTGCGACGAGGGCGGGAAAGTAGCGTTCCAGGGATGCGGCAGTCCGCCCTATCGAGAATGCGCGGATCACGAGCCAGGCGAACAGGCCGATCACTGCGGCAATTCCGGCAAATCCAAGTTCTTCTCCGATCACCGCGAGCAAAAAGTCGGTATGCGCCTCGGGAAGATAAAACAGCTTCTCGACGCTGCCGCCGAGACCCACGCCGAACCACTCCCCCCGCCCTATCGCGATCAATGCATGGCTCAACTGGTAGCCCTTGCCGAAGGGATCCGACCAGGGATCCATGAATCCGACCACGCGCTTCATCCTGTAAGGGGAGGTCCAGATCAGAAGGACGAATCCGATCAGCAGCATCCCGATCAATCCGACGAACAGCTTCCAGTTCATCCCGCCCAGGAAAAGCGCCGACATCGCGATCGCGGTGATGACCGCGAATGCCCCGAAATCCGGCTCCTGCAGCAGCAGGAAGCCGGAAACGAACATGACGAGGAACATGGGCAGGAACCCCTTTTTCAGATCCTGCATGTAGGCGGCCTTGCGCACCGTGTAATCGGCTGCGTAAATCACCACGCAAAGCTTCATGAATTCGGAAGGCTGCAGGTTGATCACGAACAGGGAAAGCCAGCGGCGGCTGCCGTTCACTTCGCGCCCGATTCCGGGAATCAGCACGAGGACGAGCAGGACCGCTGCCGCCGCGAAAAGATAGAGCGCCATCTTCTGCCATGTCCTCATCGGCACCTGGAATGCGATCGAGCCCATGACAAAGCCCAGCACCAGGAATACCGCCTGCCTGACGAGGAAGTAGGCGGGATGTCCGCCTGATGCATGGCGCCCCGCATCTGCAATCGCGATCGACGCGGAATAGACCATGACGAGTCCGATGCCGAAAAGGAACAGCACGATCCAGAACAGGGTCCTGTCGAAATCGGCCTCCATGTTCACGGGCGCGTACATGCCCCTCCTTCCAGTTTCCTGAATGCGGCGACGAAGGATTCTGCCCTGTGGACGTAATTCCTGAACATGTCGAAGCTTGCGCAGGCGGGGGAAAGCAGCACCGCATCCCCCTCTTTCGCTGCCTTGAGCGCCGCATCGACCGCCTCATTCATGCCGGGCGCATGCAGCACGGGAACGGATGCGCCTTTTATGGCGCGCTCGATGAGCGGCGCATCGCGCCCGATCAGCACGACTGCCCTGGCATGGTTTTCGATTGGTTCCCTGAGCGGCGAGAAATCCTGCCCCTTTCCTTCCCCGCCCAGTATCAATACCGATTTCCCGCCCATGCCGGTAAGGGCTGCGACGGTCGCGCCCACATTCGTCCCCTTGGAGTCGTCGTAGAAGGAGACGCCCTCGATCTCCCCGATTTTCTCGACCCGGTGCGGCAGCCCCCTGAATTCGACGAGCGCCTGGACGAGCTTCTCTTCCGGAAGATCGGAGCAGAGGGCGAGCGCGGCAAGCGCATTCTCCGCATTGTGCAGCCCTGCCACCTTGAGGTCGGAAGTCTTCAGCAGCCGCTTCTCCCCTCTTGCCAGCCAGGCATTCTGCCCCTCCCGAATCAGTCCGTATTCGCTTTCGTCTTTCGGAGCGGAAAGCCCGAAAGTGAGCACTTTCCTGCCGGGGAGACGCATCGCCATGACTTGCGGATCTTCGCGGTTGAGCACCTGGATGCCGCCGCCTGCGAAGATCGCCGATTTTGCCTGGGCATACTCCCTCATCGAGGCATAGCGGTCGAGATGATCCTCGCTCAGATTGAGCACCGTCGCCGAACCCGGTTCGAGGCTCCTGACCGTTTCGAGCTGGAAGCTGGACAGCTCCAGCACATAGACGGCCGGATTCCCCTCCAGCGTATCCAGAACCGGCAGCCCTATGTTGCCGGCAACCACTGTCCTAAGGCCGGCCTTTTCGCACATTTCCCCTACCATGGAAGTGACGGTGCTCTTTCCGTTCGACCCGGTGATCGCAATCACGCGGGGCACCGGATTTCTCTTCGAAATTTCGGTTGCGAAGAGCTCGACGTCCCCCATGACGGGAATGTTCCGCCTCGATGCCTCGCGCACGACAGGCTCGTCAAGGGAAAGCCCCGGGCTCACCACGACGAGATCGACGCCTTCGAGCAGCGATGCCGCGAAAGGTCCGGTGACCACGGGGATCGAAAGCTCGGCCGCGCGGGGCGGGCTTTCCCGTGTATCCGCCGCGACGACTTCGGCGCCTTTCGATTGCAGATGGCGAATGGCCGAAATTCCGGTGTCCCCGACACCCAGAACAAGCGCTTTTTTCCGGTTCAGTTCCACCGTCACCTCAGCTTCAGGGTAGAGAGGCCCAGCAGGACCAGCATCATGGTGATGATCCAGAAACGCACCACCACCTGGGTTTCCTTCCATCCCTTCAGCTCGAAGTGATGGTGCAGGGGCGCCATCCTGAAAACCCTTTTCCCGGTGAGCTTGAAGGAGGCGACCTGCAGCATCACTGAAAGGGTTTCGACGACGAATACGCCGCCCATCATGAACAGCACGATTTCCTGCCTGACGATGACGGCAATCAGCCCCAGCGCGCCGCCCAGGGCAAGCGCCCCGACGTCTCCCATGAAAACTTCGGCAGGATAGGCATTGAACCAGAGGAAGGCGAGCCCCGCCCCGGTCAGCGCCCCGCAGAATACGGAAAGCTCTCCCGCCCCCGGAATGTGCGGAACGCCCAGGTATTTCGAGAACACCGCATGGCCCGCCACATAGGAGAAAATCGAGAATGCCCCCGCGACCAGCACGGTGGGCATGATCGCAAGCCCGTCCAGCCCGTCGGTCAAATTGACCGCATTGCTGGTGCCCACGATCACGAAGTAGGCGAGCAGGACGAATCCCACGCTCCCCAGGGGAAAGACCAGATGCTTGAAGAACGGCACGATGAGATCGGTTTCTGCAGGCTGGGTCGCGGTTTGGGCGAGATAGACCCCGACCCCGATGGCGATCGCGGATTGCCAGAACATCTTGGCTTTGGCCGAGAGTCCTTTCGGATTGCGCTCGACGACTTTCCTGTAATCGTCGATCCAGCCGATGACGCCGTAGCCCAGGGTCGTGATCAGCATCAGCCAGATGTAGCGGTTGGAAAGATCGCCCCAGAGCAGGGTGGAAATCGCAATCGAAATCAGGATCAGCGCCCCGCCCATGGTCGGCGTCCCCGCCTTGACGAGATGGGTCTGGGGTCCGTCGCTCCGCACCGACTGCCCGATCTTGTAGGCGGTGAGCTTGCGGATCATGGCTGGGCCGACCATGAAGGAAATCACCAGGGAAGTCATCGAGGCGAGCACGGTTCGCAGCGTGATGTAGCTGAACGCATTGAAGGCATGAATGTCGCGCGACAGGTATTGCGCCAGTATCAGCAGCATGCCTTTTCCTTTTCCTCGAGTTGTTCGACGACGCGCTCCATCTTCATGAAACGCGAGCCCTTGACGAGCACGGTCATGCCAGGCTCCAGCAGGCTTTTCGCCCTGACGGCCAGCGCATCGACATCTTGGAAATGATTCGCCCCCTTGCCGAAGCTCGCCGCCGCAGCTTCGCTGGCTTTTCCCAGGGTCAGCAGCGCGCCGATTCCCGCATCCCTGGCGGCGACGCCGATTTCCCCGTGCAGCCTGGACGAATCCGGGCCAAGCTCTCCCATGTCGCCCAGAATCAGCATGGTCTTTCCCTTTGCATTGGAGAGCCAGGCTATCGCGGCGCGCACCGAATCCGGGTTGGCATTGTAGGTGTCGTCGACGAGGATTGCCCCCTTCCTCCCGGCCTTGCGCTGCATCCTTCCGGCGACACCCGCGAATTTCGCGAGGCCCTGCCCGATCGCATTCGCGTCGATGCCTGCGGCGCTCGCAGCGGCAGCGGCAGCCAGAGCGTTTCTCACGTTGTGCAAACCGGGAACCTGCAGCCTTGTGCGGACCTCCCCTTCGGGGACATGCAGGACGACATCGCTGCCGTATTCGTCGAGGACATACCGGGCAGTCACGTCTGCTTCGCCGCTCAGCCCGAAGCAGACGATGCCGCGCGCCCCCGCAAGATTGCGCCAGAGGGGAGCGTAGGCATCGTCCGCATTGATGATCGCGGTCCCGTCCTGCTTCAGTCCCTCGAAAATCTCGCCCTTCGCCCTCGCCACGGCAGCAACGCTGCCGAGTCCCTCCAGATGGGCGCTGGCCGCATTGGTGACGAGCGCGAAATCGGGTTTCGTGATGCCGCAGAGATAGCCGATCTCGCCGAGGTGATTCATGCCCATTTCGATCACCGCAAAGCGATGCTCCCGGCGCAGCCCCAGCAGCGTGAGCGGCAGGCCGATGTCGTTGTTGAGATTGCCCCTTGTCGCCAGGACCTCCCCCTTTTCGCGCAGGATGGCAGCCAGCATTTCCTTCACGGTGGTTTTCCCGTTGCTTCCCGTGACCGCGATCACCGGAATGCCGAAGCGGCCGCGCCAGAATCCGGCGAGCTTGCCGAGGGCGATCCGCGCATCTTTCACCACCAGGAGCGGGATGGCCGATTCGACCTCCTTTTCCACGATCGCCGCCGCCGCTCCGGCCTGCCCGGCAATGGACACGAATTCGGCCCCGTCGAAATTTGCGCCTTTCAGCGCAACGAATAGATCGCCCCGCGCAATTTTCCTGCTGTCTGTCGCGACGCCGGAAAATTCGACATTCGCACCGACGCGGCGGGCTCCCAGCTCTGCGGCTATTTCGTCCAGAGTCAGCATGTCGCACCCCATGATTGCAGGGCGCTTCTGGCCACTTCGATGTCGCTGAAAGGCAGTCTTTCACCCCTGATTTCCTGGTAGTTTTCGTGCCCCTTTCCTGCGAGCAGCACCAGATCCTCCCTATGCGCGCCGTGTATCGCCTGCCTGATTGCATCCGCCCTGTCCCGGATCACGCAGTAATCCCCCTCGATTCCCCTGACGATCTGGCTGATGATTGCATCGACATCCTCGTCCCTGGGATTGTCGGCAGTGACATAGACCCGGTCCGACAGGCGGGATGCGATCTCGCCCATCATCGACCGCTTCCCGGAATCGCGGTTTCCTCCGCATCCGAAGACGCAGACCAGCTTCCCCGCGCATATTTCGCGCAGCGCATCGAGGACATTCTCCAGGGCATCGGGAGTATGGGCATAATCCACCACCACCAGGGGAATCCCGCCCCCTCCGATTTGCTGCAACCTTCCCGGAACCGCTTCCATCGCAGAAAGCGCACGAATCGAGGCTTGCAGTTCGAAGCCGCCCGCCAGCAGAACCGCAAGGACCCCCAGGAGATTGGAGGCATTGAATCTTCCGATCGCACAGGTGCTGAGCGTGCCGCTGCCCCAGGAAGACTCGATATCCATGGAAAGCATTCCGCCCTCCATTTTCAGGTTCTTTCCCCTGACCTGAGGCACTTCGCTCATTTCCGAAAAACCGTAGGCGATTTTTTTCGCGCCGGAGGGCCTTTTCATCAGATCGGCACCGAAAGCATCGTCCAGATTCAGGACCGCATAGCCGAGTTCTGGAAAATCGAAAAGAGCGGCCTTGGCTTCTCCGTAGGAAGCCATGTCGCCGTGGTAGTCGAGATGATCGCGAGTCAGATTGGTGAAAAGCGCGACATCGAAACGGATGCCGTTGACCCGCCCCTGGGAAAGCGCATGGGACGACACTTCCATGGCCACGCACTGCGCGCCCGCCTCCAGATATTCCGCAAGCAGTTCATGCAGCGCTACCGCATCGGGCGTGGTGTTGATCGTGGGCTCGAGCTTTCCCGGGAAGCCGTTGCCGAGCGTGCCGATGACCGCGGTCTTCTTGCCGAGCGCGCCCAGTGCCCGGGCGATCCAGTGGGCGCTGGAAGTCTTGCCATTGGTTCCCGTCACGCCGACGATCCAGAGCTTCTTCGAAGGCTCGCCATAGACATGGCTTGCGATTTCGCCGGATTTTTCGCGCAGGTTGCGGATCCCCAGATTCGGCACCGCAAGCGAAGCATCCCATGAAAACCCCTCCTTCTCCCAGATCACGGAGGCCGCACCGCGCCCGACAGCATCGCTTATGAAATTTCTGCCGTCCATGTTCTCGCCGACATAGGCGACGAAAGTGTCGCCATGCCCGACCTTTCGGCTGTCGGTCACTAGATGCCGGATGTTCAGGGCGTCGAGGCTCTCCCTCACATCGCCCCCTTCAGGAAGCGCCCCGCGGGGGACATCGCGACATTGTTCTGCGGCGCATCCGAAGGAACGCCCAGGGCTTGCAGCGCCCCGCCCATCACCCTGGAAAATACGGGAGCGGAGACTTCACCGCCGTAATACTTGCCGCCCGAAGGCTCGTCGACCATCACGGCGACGATGAGGCGCGGATTGGATGCCGGCGCGAAACCGACGAAAGAGGCGATGTAGCGATGGGCCGAATAGCCGTTGCCCTCTACCTTGTGGGCGGTGCCGGTCTTGCCTGCGACCCGGTATCCCGCCACCTGCGCGAGCGGCCCGGTCCCGTCGGGCTGCACCACTGTCTCCAGTATCCGGCTCATCTCCTGCGCGGTCTTGCCGGAAATCACCCGCTGCCCCTGAGGCAGCGCATCCCTTTTCAGGAAGGTGACCGGCATCAGCATGCCGCCGTTGGTGAAAATGGTATAGGCCCTCGCCAGCTGCAGGAGACTTACCGATATACCGTTCCCGAAAGACATGGTCGCCTGCTCTATCGGGCGCCAACTCTCGTAGGGCCTCAGCCGCCCGGAAGCTTCCCCGGGAAAGCCCGAATCCGGCGCCATCCCGAATCCGCAGTCATGCAGCATGTCCCACATGACTCTGGGCTCCATGGAGAGCGCGATCTTGGAAGCGCCGACATTGCTCGATTTCTGGATGACCTGGGAGACGGTGAGCGCTCCGGATTTTTCGGCATCATGGATCGTTGCAGTGCCTATGGTGAGCGTGCCGGGTGCGGTCTGAATGATCGTGTCCGGCGCATATTTACCCGTTTCCAGGGCTGCTGCTATGGTGAATGGCTTGAGGGTCGACCCCGGCTCGTAATTGTCGGTCACTGCGCGATTGCGGATCAGGCCGGCTTGCAGATCTTCCCTGTTGTTGGGATTGAAGCTCGGAACGCTCGCCATGGCGAGCACTTCTCCGGTTCTCGCATCGAGCACCACCACCGCACCCGCTTTCGCCTTGTTCACTTCGACCGCATGCTTGATTTCGCGATAGGCGAGATACTGGATCTGGCTGTCGATGCTGAGCACGATTTCCTGCCCGGGCTTGGGCGTTTTGATGCTTTCCACGTCCTCGACTATCCTGCCGAGGCGATCCTTGATCACGCGCCGGCTTCCCGGCTTGCCTGCAAGCTGGCTCTGGTAGGCGAGCTCAAGCCCTTCCTGCCCGTTGTCGTCGGCATTGGTGAAGCCGAGCACATGCGCGAGCACCTCCCCGGACGGGTAATAGCGACGGTATTCGCGCTGCAGGAAAATGCCCGGGATCTTGAGCTCGACCACCTTCGCAGCCACATCGGGGGGGAGCTGGCGCTGCAGGTAAACGAAGTCGCGACCTTCCTCCCCCAGCCTTTTCCTGATTTCCTTGGGCGGGATGCCCAGCATTTCAGACAATTCCCTGAGCTGGCCCGACCCTATCTCCACGTCATCGGGGCTTGCCCATACGGATTCGACCGGGGTGCTGATCGCAAGCGGCTGGCCATTCCGGTCGGCGATCATTCCGCGATGGGCGGAAAGCTCGATCACCCTGCTGTAGCGGGATTCGCCTTTCTGTCTCAGAAAGTCGTTGCGTATTCCCTGGAGATAAATTGCCCTTGTCAGCATTCCCGCAAAACTCAACATAATTAAAGCCAAAAGCAAATGGGATCGCCATGCCGGCAGCTGCAATATCAGCGCCTTGGGCCTGTAGCTCATTTTCCGCCGCCCCCGGTGAAAACGATCTGAATCCGGTTCGGCGCGGGCACTTTCATGTGCAGGTCGCCACCCGCAATTTTTTCCACTCTCGCCGGGGTCGCCCAGGTGCTCTGTTCAAGCTGCAGCTGCCCCCACTCCACATCCAGGCGCCTCGCCTCCTCCTTGTCCTTCTGCAGCTCGACGAAGAGCTTCCGCGCCCTGTGCTGGGACGTGACCACACCCAGCGCACAGAAAACCAGAATCGCAAAAAGCACCAGATTGAGCCGCATTCGGTCACCCCATTCCCCGCTAATGCGCGCAGGATTTTTCCGCCACCCTCATCACCGCACTGCGCGCGCGCGGATTCGCTTCCACCTCCATAGCCTGCGGCCGCACGATTTTTCCCGCGATGCGCAGCTTCGGCGATTTCAATTCGCGCTCCCTCACGGGCAGCTTTTTCGGCAAGTCATCCGCGCTCGATTCCTGCCTCATGAACTGCTTGACGATGCGATCCTCCAGGGAATGGAAACTGATCACCACCAGCCTCCCCCCCGGGTTCAGCAGCCTCAGGCACTGCGGCAATACGAGCGACAGCTCCTCAAGCTCCCGGTTGATGAAAATCCGTATAGCCTGGAAAGTGCGTGTCGCCGGATTCTGGTCGGGCTCACGCGTGCGCACGGCTTTTGCCACGATCTCGGCAAGCTGCCCCGTTGTAGCGATGCGCCGCCCCGATCGAGCCGCAACAACCGCTCTTGCAATCTGTTTAGCAAACCGTTCTTCGCCATAGCTTTTTATCACCTCCGTCAGTTCTTTTTCCGATGCCGCGTTTACCCATTCTTCCGCAGTCTGCCCGCTGCTGGTATCCATCCTCATGTCCAGAGGCCCGTCGAACCTGAAACTGAAACCCCTGCCCGCTTCGTCAAGCTGGGGGGAGGACACGCCCAGGTCGAGCAATATGCCATCCACTCCCGAAACCCCCATCTCCCCGAGAACCTCTCCGATTCGCCCGAATGCGCTGTGCACCATGACGAGATTGGCATCTTCCATCGATTTCCCGACGAACACCGCATCCGGATCGCGATCCAGCGCAATCAGCCTGCCAGACTTTCCCAACTTCGACAGAATCCGCCTGGCATGCCCGCCCCTGCCGAAAGTGCAATCCACATAAGTGCCCCCCTCCCTGACATTCAGCGCATCCGTCGCCTCTTCCAGCAGGACGGTTGCATGCCGACTCACAAGGAGAAGCCTTCCAGTTCGGCGGGAATGCCCTCCTCCAGCGAACCGACAGCCTGCCCGAACCACGCAGACTCTTCCCAAAGCTCCAGCCTGTTTCCTTGCCCCGCCAGAACCACGCGCTTCTCCAGCCCGGCGTACTCGCGCAGCGTGGAGGGAAGCAATATCCGCCCCGCCCCATCCATCTCGACGCCTTCCGCGTAGCCCACAAGAAGTCTCTGCAAGGCCCTTGTTTTCGGATTGAAGCTGGACAATCCCATCAGCTTTTTCTGGATGGGCTCCCATTCCTGCTGCGGATAGACCAGCAGGCAGCGATCCGGATCGGCCGTGACCACCAGCCGGCCAGCGCAGGAAGCCATCAGCGCATCCCTGTATTTCGCAGGAATGGCAAGGCGCCCTTTGCTGTCCAGATTGAGTTGAGTCGAGCCGTGAAACATCCAGATTCCCCAGTTTCGTTCGGGAAAAAATCCCCACAATCCCCCACTTTTCACCACACATCCCCACTATAGAGAAAAAAACAAGCCCGGTCAAGCTTCAAAACGAAGACTTTCCTTATTTCGCACAAAGACTTAGCCGGCAATCACGAATTCCGAGGCATAGGTGATTTTAAATAACGAGCTACAAACAGAACCTAATGTAATTTGTTAGGATTCTCGGCCGGAAAGAGGGGGGCCCGGCATGTAAAACCGGTTTCTCCCCGCTGCCATTCCCAAGCTGTATAATGGCGAAGACTTGCGCCAAATGAGTTTTCCATGGATCGTTCGAATATGAAAAAAATTCTGGTGACGGGCGGGGCGGGCTTCATCGGCTCGGAGGTCGTCCGGCAATTCGTCAGGGAAACGCCGCATTCGGTGGTCAATGTCGACAAGCTGACCTATTCGGGTAATCTCGAATCCCTGAAAGAAGTGTCGGGAGACCCCAGATACAGCTTCGAACATGCCGACATTTGCGACGGCAAGGCCATGGCCTCGATATTCGAGCGACATCAGCCGGACGGCATCATGCATCTTGCAGCAGAATCCCATGTCGACCGATCCATCAGCGGCCCCTCGGAATTCATCCAGACCAACGTGCTCGGAACCTATACCCTTCTGGAAGCAGCCAGGGGCTATTGGCAAAGCCTTCCGGAAGAAAGACAGGCGCAGTTCCGCTTCCACCATATTTCCACGGACGAGGTTTACGGCAGCCTGGGAGAGGATGGCTTCTTCACCGAAGAGACCCCCTACCAGCCCAATTCGCCCTATTCCGCGAGCAAGGCATCCTCCGACCATCTGGTCAGGGCCTGGCACCATACCTACGGCCTGCCGGTGGTGACCACGAACTGCTCGAACAATTACGGCCCCTATCACTTCCCCGAAAAGCTGATCCCGCTGATAATCCTGAATGCCTTGAACGGCAAGCCGCTGCCCGTCTACGGCAAGGGGGAGAACGTGCGCGACTGGCTCTATGTGGAAGACCATGCGCGCGCCCTGCGGCTGGTTCTGGAAAAGGGGAAAGCCGGGGAGACCTACAACATCGGAGGCAGGTGCGAAAAGACCAACCTCGAAGTGGTGGAGACGATCTGCGCCATTCTCGACGAGATATTCCCCTCCAAAGCGCCCCATGCTTCCCTGATTTCCTTTGTTGCCGACAGGCCGGGGCACGACTACCGCTATGCCATAGACGCATCGAAAATCGAGCGCGAACTGGGCTGGATGCCGCGCGAATCCTTCGACTCCGGAATCAGGAAGACGGTCCGATGGTATCTCAACAACCCGGAATGGGTCAGCCACGTCACCAGCGGCGCATACCGGATATGGATAGCCGAACATTACGAGAGGACGCATCCATGAAGGGCATCATCCTCGCGGGCGGATCCGGAACCCGGCTCTACCCCGTCACCCAGGCGATTTCCAAGCAGCTGCTCCCCGTCTACGACAAGCCGATGATCTACTATCCGCTTTCCACCCTGATGCTGGCCGGGATAAGGGACATTCTGATCATTTCCACCCCGCAGGACACGCAGCGCTTCGAACAGCTGCTGGGGAACGGCAGCGCCTGGGGCATCCACCTCTCCTATGCGATCCAGCCCGCTCCCGAAGGGCTCGCCCAGGCGTTTCTGATCGGCGAGCAATTCATCGCCGGGGAATCCTGCGCACTGGTACTCGGGGACAACATCTTCCACGGCCACGAATTCGCAAGCGATCTTCTTGCAGCCTCCAGGAAGGAAAAGGGCGCGACCGTATTCGCCTACCCGGTCAACGACCCGGAGCGCTACGGGGTGGTGGAATTCGACGCCAACGGGAGAGCCATCAGCCTGGAGGAAAAACCGGCAAAACCCAAATCGCGCTATGCGGTGACGGGGCTCTATTTCTACGACAACACCGTGGTCGAAATAGCCAAGTCGATCAGGCCGTCGAAAAGGGGCGAGCTCGAGATCACCGACGTCAATCTGCATTACCTGGAAGAAGGGCTGCTGGACGTGCAGCAGATGGGGCGCGGCATGGCATGGCTCGACACGGGAACCCACGAATCGCTTCTGGAAGCCTCGATGTTCATCCAGACCCTGGAAAAAAGGCAGGGCCTCAAGATATGCTGCCCCGAGGAAATCGCCTACAGGCAGGGATACATCACGGCAGATCAACTCGATGCGCTCGCGGCGCCGCTTGCGAAGAACGGCTACGGCCAATATCTTTTCAGTCTACTGAGGGAAGACGTAAAATGAAAATCCCACCGAGCAAGCTTCCCGAAGTGCTGATCATCGAGCCCAGGGTATTCGGAGACGAGCGGGGATTCTTCTATGAGAGCTACAACGAAAGAGAATTCGGGAAAATCGCGGGAAGCATCCCGCATTTCGTGCAGGACAACCACTCGAAGTCGGCAAAAAATGTCCTCAGGGGTCTTCACTACCAGATCAAACAGCCCCAGGGCAAGCTGGTGAGGGTGATTGCGGGAGAGGTTTTCGATGTCGCAGTGGACATACGGAAAAGCTCGCCCACTTTCGGGAAATGGGTAGGAGAGATTCTTTCCGCGGAAAACAAGCGCATGCTCTGGGTTCCGGAAGGGTTCGCCCACGGCTTTCTGGTGCTCTCCGAAACAGCGGAATTCCTCTACAAGACCACCGACTACTGGGCGCCGGAACACGAACGCTCGATACTGTGGAACGACCCGGATCTTGCCATAGACTGGCCCCTTGCCGGGCATTCGCCGCTCCTTTCGAGCAAGGACAGTGAGGCGAAGCGCTTCCTGGATGCGGAGCTTTTCGATTAGACCCTGTCATCATCGAATTTGACGGTGCCGGCCACGATGTTTATACTTTCGTTTAAACATTCGGCCGATTAGGGAAATATCTTGAGCATTGCCATCCTGGATATTAAAAAATGGGGCAACAGTCTGGGCGTCCGATTGCCCGCAACAGTTGCTCGCGAAGCACATCTGCATGCCGATCAACGGATTCGGATTTCTGTCGAAGACGGGAAGGTGGTCATCACGCCGATCCCTGACATGCCCCTCACTCTGGAACAGAGACTGGCCCAATTTGATCCGGCGCGGCACGGCGGGGAAGTTATGGCCGTCAACGACCTCGTTGGATCCGAGAAATGGTAGTCTCGAAGAAGAGCCAATCACAAAAACGAGCCCCCTGGATCCCGAACCGTCAAGAGATCATCTGGATTGACTGTAACCCCCAAGTTGGTCATGAGATTCGGAACATACACCCCTTTCTGGTGCTGTCTCCAAACATTTTCAACGAAAAAACTTCGCTGGTCATCGGCCTACCCATGACCACAGCCGAATACAATGCTGACAACCCGTTCGCCGTGGCCGTCGGAAAAGCATCCGGACGCAAGGCCGGACAAATCAGTTACGTGCTATGCCACCAACCCAAATCCTTCGACTGGCGTTTGCGAAGCGCAAAGGCTCATCCGCTTGGGACATTGCCAGATGCTCTGTTTGTTCAAGTGTGCGAGCGCCTGAACCAGATCATAAGATTGGCGGCACCTTGAAAAACATTCTCCTGATCGGAAAGAACGGGCAGGTGGGGTGGGAATTGCAGCGCACGCTCGCCCCCCTGGGAAAAGTGATCGCCACCGGCAGCAATGAACTGAACCTTGCTGATCCTGATTCAATCAGAAGGAATACCAGGGAAATCCGTCCCGAAATCATCGTCAATGCAGGCGCCTACACCGCCGTGGACAGAGCCGAATCGGAGCCCGAGATCGCAATGAAGATCAACGGCATCGCCCCCGGAACCCTCGCGGAGGAAGCGGCAAGGCTCGGCGCGCTTCTGGTGCACTATTCAACCGACTACGTCTTCGACGGGAAGAAGAACGGCCCTTACCTGGAAGGCGACAGCCCAAAACCCCTAAGCGTCTATGGAAAAACGAAACTCGCGGGCGAAGAGGCTATCCGCAATTCCGGAGCGAAGCACCTCATTTTCAGGACAAGCTGGGTTTACGGGATGCGGGGTCACAATTTCCTGCTGACCATACTGAGGCTCGCCGGGGAGCGCGAAGAGCTCAGAATAATCGACGACCAGACCGGCGCCCCCACCTGGAGCAGGATGATTGCCGAGGCCACCTCCATCGCACTGGCCGGATTTCGGGAGGGTCTGGCAGGCACCTACCACCTCACGTCGAAGGGCGCCACTTCCTGGCACGGCTTTACCCAGGCCATCCTGGAGAGCTCGAATCTCGAAAAAAGGCCGAAGCTCGTGCCGATCCCGACCGAAGGCTACCCCCTTCCGGCAGCAAGACCCAGGAACTCGCTCCTTTCGAACGAGAAGCTGCATTCGGCATTCGGAATCTCGTTGCCGGACTGGAAAACCTGCCTGGCATTGTGCATGGAAAGAACTTGAGCAGCCGCAGCTGATCGACAGGACCGCATCATGGAAGAAAAAAGCGAAAAAACCCAACCAGTCAGCACCAACATCACTTGGTACGAGGGCAAGGTATCCGCGGCCGACAGAAAAAGCCTGCTGCGCCAGGAAGCGGCCACCCTTTGGCTGACCGGCTTGAGCGGCTCGGGGAAATCCACCATCGCATTCGAACTGGAGAAGCGCCTGATATGCCTGGGACATGCCGCCTATGCGCTGGACGGGGACAACGTTCGCCACGGTCTCAACCGCGACCTCGGCTTCACCCCGAAAGACAGAACCGAGAACATCCGGCGCATCGCCGAAGTGGCCAGGCTTTTCAACGAAGCAGGGGTCTTCGTCGTCACCGCATTCATTTCGCCCTATCGCGCGGACAGGGAAATGGCCAGAGCCATCATCGGCGAGGGGCGTTTCATCGAAGCGCATGTCGCAGCCGAACTGGAAATCTGCGAGAAGCGCGACCCAAAGGGGCTATACAAGAAGGCAAGAGCTGGCCAGATGAATGATTTTACCGGCATATCCGCTCCTTATGAGGCGCCCGCCAATCCGGCGCTCACGCTGAATACCGGAACGCTGACCGTGGCCGAAACTCTCGACGAAATCCTGCGCCATCTCGCCCCCCGCTTCCTGGAAAGTTGAGCGTTCGCCGCAATGACCCTGACCGACCCTCCCGTTTCGAAGAAAAATCTGGCGGAGCTGTTGCCGCGAGCGGTTTCGCTCGCCAGGGAGGCGGGAGAAGCGATCATGGCGATCTACGCGAATCCCATCGAAGTGCGCAGCAAGCCGGATGCCCCCCCCCTCACCGAAGCGGATCTTGCCTCGCACCGCATCCTCTCGGAAGGCCTCGCCGGAATTGCGCCGGATTGGCCGGTATTGTCCGAGGAGTCTCCCGAAATACCCTATGACAAAAGACGGAGCTGGCGGCATTACTGGCTCATCGATCCGCTCGACGGCACCAGGGAATTCGTCAGCCGGAACGGGGAATTCACGGTCAACATCGCCCTGATCGAAGACGGCTTCCCGGTGCTTGGCGTGGTGTATGCGCCCGCCATCGGCAGGCTTTACCATGCTGCGCGTGGTCGCGGCGCAATGCTGGAATCGGCCGGAAAATCTTCCGCAATAACCGCTTCCCGATATGCAGAAGGGAAAGTCCGGGTGGTGGCAAGCCGCTCGCACCGCGGCGAGAAGCTGGATGCCTTCCTCGAAAGAATCGGCGATTTCGAATCGGTCGGCATGGGCAGCTCGCTGAAATTCTGCCTGGTTGCCGAAGGCGCAGCGGACCTCTATCCGAGGCTCGGCCCCACCATGGAATGGGACACTGCGGCAGCCCAGTGCATCGTCGAGGAGGCCGGAGGGTCGGTCACCGATCTTGCAGGAAATCGCCTGAGATACAACAAGCCCGACCTGCACAATCCGGAATTTCTGGCCGCAGGCGATTTCAGGTTCAAGCGTTCTGGGCCAGTTTCTGCATGGCTGCCGGATCGACAATGATCAGCCGGTGTGCATCCTTCTGGATAAGGCCCTGCTGAGCCAACGTCAGAAGCACACGAGTCACGGTCTCACGGCTGGTATTGATCATGTTGGCGATGTCCTGGTGGGTCGGCAGATTTTCGACCACATGTAGATTTCCCGGCTGCTCGCGCTTGATCAGAAGGAGAAAGTTGAGTATGCGCCTGAAAGTATTGTTGATGCTGAGCAGGGCCCTGAATTCGGCGTCCCGCTGCACCTGCTGGGCAAGGTGGCGCAGCAGGAAGTGGGCAACTGCCGGGCAGTGCGAGAAGAGATGCAGCGCAGTCTGGGCAGGCAAGATCCCCACCAGCACTTGGCTCAGCGTCACTGCCGAGGCTGAATAGGGCGCGCCATTGATCAAGCTGATTTCGCCGAAAAAGTCACCCTGGGAAAGCATACGCAGGCTGATCGCACGACCATCTTCGGTGATGTCAACCAGATGGATCTGTCCAGTGAGCAGGAAAAACAGCCCCCCCCCCGATGCGCCCTTCTGCAGCACAGTGACGCGCTTGTCATAGAGTCTGAAACGGAGCCCATCCTTCACCAGCTTCATTTCTTCGTCGCCAAGCTGGGAAAGCAGGGGAATGTTGCGCAGATTGACGGTGATATCCACACGGTTCCGGCCCTGCGCCGGAACCGTGTGCCTGATTTCGCTAGGGTCCTGCGCCTGCCCGTCACCTCTCCCGGTTTTCGCAAGATTCATGGGTATTCGCGTTCCTGACCTGAGGCCATCATTGTAGAAGAATGAAATCGAATCGACAATTGCAGACTCCGTTTTTTCTCTGCAGGCATAAAGGCAGCCCTGAACTCGAAGTCACCATTTCCGCTTATTCCTGCCCGAGTTCCACCTTGGCCATCCGGTACGCTTCATTCAGCCTCGCCATCGCCGCGGTGCTGCCTCCCCTGTCCGGATGGAGCATTCTCGCCTGTCTCCGGTACGCCTTCTTGACAAGCGCCATGCGATGTTCGTCCCGAGGCAATCCGAGCACATCGCGCCATCCGCCATCGGGAGGCGGGGCCGGTTCCTCCGGGATCTGCCGGTTCCGAAAACCCGAAACGCCGAGCAGAATATGATAGACGAAGATGCGCGGCCACTCGGCCACCGCAAGCAGCGCGGCAATGCAGACCAGAATCAGCAGGAGAAGCATGATTTCAGTGCAGCGCGCGTCCGGATCGAAGTGCCTGCCCGGCAAGCGCAGGATCGAACCATTCTGGCCAGATGCCGGAATGCCATGCCGCCCTGAGATAGGCATCGTGCACGATGGAAAGCCACTGCCTGACGAAAACAGCGTCCAGGTTCAGCGCAGCCTCGCCATTTTCGTGCCACCGGAACAACAACTGGAAATATTCGCCATCCTGACGAATATCGACGGAACTCACCAGACTCCGAAATGCCCCGTCCGCCCTGACCGGATTTTCCGGAACGAGTTCCGCCCTCGCGGCCGAAAGCGCCCAGGCCTCGATCGCCCTGCCAGCCAGGGGATCGCGCGAGCCCGGACGATCGAGGCGGGTGAGGATGGCTTCAACCAGGCGGTCACAAAGCCTGCGGGTGAGCATAAGAACCCGAGTCTCCCCACTATCGATTTCACAGGCGAGCTCGATCCTGTCTTCGGCCTCGCTATAGGTGACGGTGACTCTGCTGATGTTGCTCATTTAAATCAGGCCGGAAAACCGGATGGTCTCTCCCTGGGCGAGCAGGAAGGCTATTGCATCTTCTCGCGTGCTGACAGGAACAGGGCGTAGCCTGCCGAGGCTCTGCAGATGCTGCATGGAAAGCAGCTGGCAGTAGGCGAGGGGAAGCGCGCCCCGTTTGCGCAGTTCGAGAAAGTCGTCGTCCGCCAGCGCATTCATGGCCGCCTCGTCCACCTTGAAGAGACCAGCCACCTTGCGGCTCTCATCGCCATCCTGGATAGTGATCTCCCAGGGCACGATCAGCCCCGTCTTCGCCAGGATTTCGCTGGCCTGCAACGTGGCCTGTCGCTCGCCTTCCATCCGGGTAAGGACTTCCAGGATGGCCGAAATTTCCGGGGCCAGGCTGCCGTCTTCGCCGAAGAGGGGCCCTCCCTCTTCTCCGACCAGCCCGCTGTCCGCGTCAAAACAGAGCACCTTGACGTTCTGTTCAGACTGGCCGAGCGAGAAGGGATAAGTCCCTAGCACTGCGGGAGTATGACTGCCTCGCCAACTGCCATCCGGCGAAACGAAGAAGTTGCAGCCCTCATCCAGGCCGAGCAGGGCAGCCGGCAAAAAACCGTTGCCCGTATCCAGGAATCCGATGGGGAAAGCAGTCACCGCACGGGACATTTCGCCGAGGAGCAGGGGAAGGGTCATGTTTTTCGCCGCAAAGGCGAAGCCGGAGGGGCGCTTCCAGCGCAAAACGGAATGGATCTTAGTGTCGATTGCGATCAGATTCGCCATGATATTAAGTCGGTACTTGAGCGTCCCTAGAATACCACAGGCGCAGCTCCCTAGATATAGGGCAGCCCGTGGGATGCGAGGCTCGCCAGGCCGATATGGCTCTGGTTGAGGGTAGTCTCTGCGGCAAGGGCGAGCAGACCGGCCTGGGACATCGCATGGGACAAAAGGAGCTGCGTGTAGGTGGCAAGATCGGCCGAATCGATCGCGGTTCCAAACAGGTTGAACCAGACGGCTTTCACGAAGGAAGTGTCATCCGGAGCGCTCACCAGCCCGGTATTGATGACGAGCTGGGCGACCTGGGTCATGGAATAACCGGAATCGAAAAGGCTCAACCCTGCGCCCACATAGCTGGCATTGGCAAGGGATGCCGTGCCGAAAGCCGCGCCAAGCATTTCGGCCGTCTCGCCCCCCGACTGGGTAGGCGCAAGATCGAAGGCCATGTTGACATCCTGGAACTGCAGGCGCTCCGGCCCGATCAGAGTGTCCGTGCCATCCCGCCCCGGAACTGGATCCTGCACCTGTATCGTTCCGGGCGAGACCACCGTGACGAGATAGTCGGAAAAGTTCCCGTCGTAGCTCACCGCATCGCTCGCCGTGCCGTAAAACGTGTCGTTCGCCGTCGTGGTCGCGAACGTCATGCCGGACCATGGAAACTGGAACACAGTGTTTCCGGCATTGCCCACGGTCACGGTATAGCTCGCCTGGCCGTTGGCGAGCGCCACGGTCGCCTGGACGGGCGCCGAGAGATGGGCATTGCTTGAGACGCCCAGGTCGATCAAGGCTGTTCCGTCCTGGCCCACAGTCACAGTCCCGCTCAGGCTGCCCGAGTCGAGCTGGGATGCGGAAAGCCCGCTGATTGTATAGGCAAGGACAGTATTGGCTGCCACGTTGACCGTGGAGAGTTCGACGTAATCATGCGCCCCTTGCTCGACGAGATTCGGACCTGCCAGGATATAGGTCGGGGCAATCTTGTATCCCAGGCTCTCCATGACCAGCCAGTCGGTAGCCGACATGGGCGAACCCACTCCGGCCATCCCCCCTCCGAAACTGTCGGTCAGCGTAGTCGACCAGTCTGCAGGATCGCCGCCTGCGCTCATGTCAAAATTGTTCAGATTGGTGTTGCCACCGTCGACCGAAAAATAGGCGGGGGCGCTGGCCCCAAGTTGCAGGTTTCCCGCCGAGGCATAGGTGTATAGGTTGATGGGCGAATACTGGCCGTAGCCCGCCAGATTGACGCGGCCGAGGGCATGGCTGATCTCGTGCAGGGCGGCGCTGACGAAATCGTACTGGTTCGCCCCCAGGGATTGCGGATTGAAGCTCCAGGAAACGGTGGAGGCATTGGAGAAGCCAATGCTTCCGTCGGTCGCAGTGGGGGCGGAATTCTCCAGGCCGAGAACCTTCGCCTGGGCCTGGCTGACCGTCCAGGTTCCCAATCCCTGGGTGGGATCCGCAGCCGGCAGATTCGCCACCATATTCGGGCAGCCGTCGGCGTTGGCCTGCTGGACAAGGGCCGCGGTCAGTTGAGAATAGGAACAGCTGAAGAGATTATTGGGGCCGCCTGTCGCCAGTGCGCTGCTGCCGATGGGGCTGCCTCCGTCTTCCCCCCAGCCGACGCTGAGCGTCACTGCAATGTTGTTCTGGATCTGGGCATCGAAAACATTCGCCGCAGCCTGCACCGCGGCCTTGAAACCAGAAGGCGCGCCTGAAACGCTCGAGTCCCAGTTCAATGTGATCTGCACTGCTTCTCCCCGTTACCCAAGCTTCCGTTCGTCGGAAGAAATCCGCCATTCGTCGGATTCCCTCTTGTCCCTGCAGAACGAAACCGCTTAGCATGGCTTTCACGCAACAGAAATGCGGATTTTACACAACGCCACTCAAGGAGTCCACGATGGAACACGATGACAACCAGGATCATCCCGACTACTTTTACCTGACCGGAACCACCGGAACCACTGGAACCACTGGAACCACTGGAACCACTGGAACCACCGGAACCACCGGAACTACTGGAACCACCGGAACCAATGGAACCACCGGAACCACCGGAACCACCGGAACTACTGGAACCACTGGAACCACTGGAACCACCGGAACCACCGGAACCACTGGAACCAATGGAACCACTGGAACCACTGGAACCACTGGAACCACTGGAACCACTGGAACCACCGGAACTACTGGAACCACCGACAACAGCCCGGACATCCACGACCATCATGACCATTCGGAAGATGGCTCGGCAGGCGCCCAGGCCCAATACCAGCCGGGCATCGTTCCCGCAACGAATGGGGATCATGTGCTGGACGGCGGTTCCGGAGACGATCTCCTGGTTGGAGTGGCGGGTAGCGGCAACGTGATCAACGGCGGGGCGGGCAGCAACATCCTGATCGCAGCGGGGCCCACCACGCAGCAGACCGACGATTACCTGAATGCCCACGCCGGCCTCACCCAAGCAATCGCCTCGAACCCGGTTCTTGCGCCGCTGGTCAGCGGCGGAACGGGCAGCAATCAGGCAGCTAGCAACACCTTCCAGGTCCAGTCCGGGAGTTTCCACGACCAGATCTTCAATTTCCACGATTCGACCGATGTGGTGCAGATCCAGTCCGGCATCAACGGCAGCGGCATCCACGATCTGGCCAGCCTGGCAAGCCATATCGCCATTTCCGGCAGCAACGTCACCCTCGATCTCGGGGCTGGCAGCACGGTAACACTGGTTGGGGTGGACATCGCCCACCTGTCTGCAGCGAACGTCGCCTTCGTCTGAAATTCGGGCCGCGTAGCGGCCCGAATCTTACTTCTTGCCTTTGGCAGGTTTTCCGGTCGGCGCTGGCAGTGCCGCCTTCAGGGCAGCGCTGTAGGCAGCGCGCGCCGTATTCCAGACCGCGAGTTGGGCATTCATCCTCTGGATCTCGGCATCCACGAACTGGATGCTGGCAAGCTGCTTGCGGGCTTCTTCGGAGAATTCGCCCGTATCGTATTCTACTCCGTCTATTGTGATTGGAAACATCGAATCCCTCTGAATAGGTTTAATCCCGGCATGGCGCCGGAAGCGTCATTATACCAGCCTGGATGGTCAGTAGCATCTTCCATCTTCCAAACAGATTGCCCGTGCGTCAGAGTTAAGTGAGGTCGGACGGTGTCATTTTTCACCTCAATGGATCCAATTCGTTTTCGGCATAAAGGAGCCACCGAATTTTCGGCGTAATGGCGCCAGTGAATTTTCGGCATAATGGCGCCAGTGAATTTTCGGCATAATGGCGCC
>JAKBJU010000011.1 GCA_021835845.1 Pseudomonadota bacterium
AAGTGCTCACCATCACTTCGGACAATGGTAAAGAATTCGCCGGACACGAAGCCATCAGCAAGCAGCTGGATGCTGAATTCTATTTCGCGCATCCCTATGCCTCCTGGGAGCGCGGCACCAACGAAAATACCAACGGGCTTATCAGGCAGTATTTCCCCAAGAACAGAGACTTTACCACCATCACCCACCAGGAGATTGAAGCGGCCATGGGCAAATTGAACAACCGCCCCAGAAAACGACTTGGATTCCTGACCCCAAGTCAGGTATTCTTCAACCAATCAGGCGTTGCACTTCAAAATTGAATCCGCGGTGCAAATTACGGATTGACACTGCCGATTATAGGGGAACAGGTCATTATTCGGCGTATTGAGGAACACGATCTCAATGATTTCTATTCTTTAGAGTCAGATTGCGATGTTAAACAATTCATAGGCGGTCCAGTAAGCAAGTCACGTCAAGAATGGATTACAGGCATGAGAGACCGTCTCAATTCAACCTTGGCCCTAGCGATTGAAACGCAATCTGACAATAGTTTTGCTGGTTGTGCATCGATTGGCGATTTTATATACCCACCACAATACGCTGACACGGCAAACAAGGATATTCAGATCATCATCGCGAAACATTATTGGGGACAAGGGTTCGGCAAGGAGATCGCTCGTATGCTTATTGATGCTTCCTTTGATGAACTCTGTGCTGAGAGAGTGATCGCCGTAATTCACCCAGATAACAACAAAAGCCAATCTCTCTTCAAGAAAATCGGTTTTACGCAGATTGGCGAGATTAGCAGCAAGTCTTGGCAAAGACATCATGGTATCTGGGAGATTTCCCGCCTAACATGGCAACTCAATGCACGTGGATAATAGGGTCAACCTGTTTGATTAGCGAAACGTAATTTTCGAATAATTTTAAAATGAAAAAAGAATACCTAGACCTCCCCCCCATGCTGGCTGCGCGCGGGGAAATCACCCTTCCTGGATCGAAGAGCATTTCGAACCGGGTACTGCTTCTCGCGGCGTTGTCCCAAGGCACCACCGAAATTCGGGACCTGCTCGAATCCGACGACACCCAAAGGATGCTGGAAGCATTGAAAACCCTCGGCGTGAAAATCGAGTCCCTGGGGAACAATGCCTGGCGCGTGGAAGGATGCGGCGTGAATTTTCCGGTCAAGGAAGCCGAGCTTTTCCTGGGCAACGCGGGAACCGCCTTCAGGCCCTTGACCGCGGCGCTCGCCCTCTCTGGCGGCTATTACGAATTGTCCGGCGTGCAGCGAATGCACGAGCGCCCGATCGGGGATCTGGTGGATGCGCTGCGCCAGCTGGGCGCCGATATCGCCTATACCGGCAATGAAGGGTATCCCCCGCTGTCGATCAGGCCGGCCATGCTGGCAGGCGACATGGTGCAGGTGCGCGGCGATGTTTCCAGCCAGTTCCTGACCGGGCTATTGATGGCCCTCCCCCTGCTGGGGCATACGGTAAGCGTTGAAGTCGCAGGGGAGTTGATCTCCAAGCCTTACATCGAGATCACGCTGGCGATGATGGCGCGCTTCGGCGTTGTGGTCGAACGCAACGGCTGGCGGCGCTTCGTCGTATTCGGCGGGCGGCATTACCGCAGCCCCGGGACCATTCATGTCGAGGGCGATGCTTCCTCCGCTTCCTACTTCCTCGCGGCAGGCGCGATCGGCGGCGGCCCCGTCAGGGTAAAAGGGGTCGGCAGCAACAGCATCCAGGGGGATGTGAAATTCGCCGAAGCGCTTGAAAGAATGGGCGCGCGCATCGCGATGGGCGACAACTGGATCGAGGCGAGCGCTCCTTCCGGGAAGCTCAGGGGGATAGACATCGACTGCAATCAAATTCCGGATGCCGCGATGACATTGGCAGTCTGCGCCCTCTTCGCGACCGGCAAGACCACCCTCAGGAACATCGCGAGCTGGAAAGTCAAGGAAACGGACCGGATAGAGGCGATGGCAACCGAACTCACAAAGCTCGGCGCGAAAATCGGGAAGGGAGAAGACTATATCTCGGTCGAGCCTTCCGAAAAAATCCAGTATGCTTCGATCGGCACCTACGACGACCACAGGATGGCGATGTGCTTCTCCCTCGCCGCTTTCGGGACTCCGGTGCGCATCCTCGACCCGGAATGCGTCGCCAAGACCTTCCCCGACTATTTCGAAGCATTCAGGAAAATAGCCCGCCCGGTTCCCGTGATCGCGATCGACGGCCCTTCCGCTTCCGGAAAGGGCACGGTGGCGAGCCTGGTTGCGAAAAGCCTGGGGTTCCATTATCTGGACAGCGGCTCGCTCTACCGCATGACAGCGCTTGCCGCCCTGAATGCGGGAATTTCCCTGGAAGACGAGAAGCGGGTCGCGGGTCTCGTCGAAACAGTCGCCATCGCCTTCGAAGACGGGGAAATCCTGCTCGACGGACAAGCCGTCACGCAGGAAATCAGGAGCGAAGCCTGCTCGAGCGGCGCCTCCAGAGTGGCGGCGCACCCGGCCGTCAGGGAAGCCCTGCTCGAACGCCAGAAGCGCTTCAGGCAGGCGCCGGGACTGGTTGCAGACGGGCGAGACATGGGTTCGACCGTCTTTCCCGATGCCACCCTCAAAGTCTTCCTCACCGCAAGCGCCGAAGAACGCGCAAAAAGAAGGCATAAACAGTTGATCGAAAAAGGGACAGATGTTAACATTGATACCCTTTTGCAGGATATCAGGGAGCGCGACGAGCGCGACAGCAAACGCAGCGTTGCCCCCCTGCAGAAAAATGCCGATGCGGTCCTCCTGGACACGACGGCAATCGGCATCAATGATGCCGTGTCCAGGGTGCTCGATTGGTATCGGGCAAAAGCCGGGTAAATTTCCCGAATTGATTAACCAACCCCCGTCCAGCGGGATATTTTTTAGGTATTTTTAAGATGGCCTCAGTCTCCTCCGTTTCCGAAACCCCAGAAAGTTTTGCCTCCCTGTTCGAAGAAAGCCTCGGCCGCATGGAAATGCGCGCCGGCGAAGTGATCACCGCAGAAGTAGTGCGCGTCGACTACAACGTCGTCGTGGTCAATGCCGGACTGAAGTCCGAGAGCTTCATCCCTGTCGAGGAATTCCGCAACGAAAAAGGCGAAATCGAAGTCAAGGCAGGCGACTTCGTCACCGTCGCGATCGAATCCCTCGAAGACGGCTACGGCGAAACCCGCCTTTCCCGCGACAAGGCGAAGCGCCTCGCGGCATGGCACGAACTGGAAGATGCGCTGGAGAAAGGCACCATCGTGAACGGCCTCGTCACAGGCAAGGTCAAGGGCGGCCTCACCGTCATGATCAACGGCATCCGCGCCTTCCTGCCCGGCTCGCTGGTCGACACCCGTCCGATCAAGGACACCACGCCCTACGAAAACAAGGAACTCGAATTCAAGGTCATCAAGCTCGACCGCAAGCGCAATAACATCGTCGTCTCCCGTCGCGCAGTCATGGAAGCTTCCCTCGGCGCAGACCGCCAGGCGCTTCTCGAGACCCTCCAGGAAGGCTCCATGGTCAAGGGCATCGTCAAGAACATCACCGACTACGGCGCATTCGTCGACCTGGGCGGGATCGACGGCCTGCTGCACATCACCGACCTGGCATGGCGCAGGGTCAAGCACCCCTCCGAAGTGCTGGCCGTCGGCGACGAAGTCGAAGCCAAGATCCTCAAGTTCGACAAGGAAAAGAACCGCGTCTCCCTCGGCCTCAAGCAGCTGGGCGACGATCCCTGGGTCGGCCTTTCCCGCCGCTACCCGACGGGAACCCGTCTTTTCGGCAAGGTCAGCAACCTCACCGACTACGGCGCGTTCGTGGAGATCGAGCCCGGCATCGAGGGCCTGGTGCATGTTTCCGAAATGGACTGGACCAACAAGAACGTTCATCCTTCCAAGGTCGTCCAGCTGGGCGACGAAGTCGAGGTGATGATCCTCGAAATCGACGAAGAGCGCCGCAGGATTTCGCTCGGCATGAAGCAGTGCATGCCCAATCCCTGGGATGAATTCGAATCTTCCCACCAGAAGGGCGACCGCGTGCGCGGCCAGATCAAGTCGATCACGGATTTCGGCGTGTTCATCGGCCTTCCCGGCGGGATAGACGGCCTCGTCCACCTCTCCGACCTTTCCTGGACGTTGCCCGGAGAGGAAGCCGTGCGCAACTACAAGAAGGGCGACGAACTCGAAGCCATCGTGCTCTCCATCGACACCGAAAGGGAGCGCATTTCTCTGGGCGTCAAGCAGGCCGAAGGCGACCCCTTCAATGCCTTCGTTGCAACCAACGACAAGAACAGCATCGTGACCGGCACGGTCAAGTCCATCGACCCCAAGGGAGCGGTCATCGATCTCGGTGACGACATCACGGGTTACCTGCGCGCCTCCGAAGTCGCGCGCGACAAGGTCGACGACATCCGCAACCACCTCAAGGAAGGGGACAGCGTCGAAGCGGTGATTCTCAATGTCGACCGCAAGAACCGCACCATCAACCTTTCGATCAAGGCCAAGGACCAGATCGAGGAATCTGCCGCAATGCAGAAGATCTCGACCGAAAACACCGGGAATGCGGGCACGACCAGCCTCGGTGCGCTGCTCAAGGCCAAGCTCGATGTCAAGAAAAACGAACAATAAGGATTTGCCATGACGAAGTCCGATCTGATCAACAGACTTGCCGAAAAACACAACCAGCTCCCGGTCAAGGATGCGGAAATGGCTGTCAAGATGGTGCTGGACGAGATGGCTTCCAGCCTCGCACAAGGGCAAAGGATAGAGATCAGAGGCTTCGGCAGCTTCAGCCTGAACCACCGTCCCGCCAGGATGGGAAGGAACCCGAAGTCCGGGGAAAAAGTCATGGTTCCCGAAAAATACGTCCCTCATTTCAAGGCAGGAAAAGAGCTGAGGGAGCGGGTGGACGGCAAGAAATAGCCAGACAATCCCCTGTATCGGTTAAAATGATGGCGGCATGTCGAAAGATGGTGCCGCCTTTTTTAATTTTGGGCTACCCATGCGTTACCTTCTCTGGATTGCTAGACTGTCGCTGTTCCTGCTTCTCTTCGGCTTCGCGCTGAAAAATGACGAGCCGGTCATGCTGCACTATTACCTGGGATATGCATGGCATGCCCCGCTCTCGCTGATCCTGCTCGCTTTCTTCGCCCTGGGCACCGGAATCGGCCTGGTGGCCGGGCTCGCCACGATATTCAGGCAGAGGCGGGAAATCGCACGGCTCAAGCAGCAGGGCGAAATCAAGGGTTAGCATGGAAATCCAGTTATGGTGGCTTCTCGCCCTCCCCCTCTTTTTCAGTCTGGGATGGATGGCGGCCAGGATAGATCTCAAGCATCTCCTCTCGGAATCGCGCGCACTCCCCCAGTCCTATTTCAGGGGACTGAATTTTCTCATGAACGAGCAGCCCGACAAGGCGATCGAGGCTTTCGTCGATGTGATCAAGGTCGAGCCCCAGACGATAGAACTGCATTTCGCCCTGGGCAGTCTCTTCCGCAGGCGCGGCGAAGTCACCCGGGCGATCAGGATGCACCAGTCGCTCCTGGAGCGCGAAGATCTCGATCAGGAAAGGAAGCTGTACACGCTCCACGAGATCGCCCAGGACTACCTCAAGGCGGGGCTGCTCGACCGCGCAGAAGAATCCTTCGTCAAGCTGGAGGGAACCGCCTATGCGGAATCCGCCCTCAAGTTCCTGCTCGAAATCTACGAGCAGGAAAAGGACTGGCTGAAGGCAGTCGACACGGCAAAGCAGCTCGCCAGGCTTTCCGGACAATCCTACCAGAAGGAAATCGCCAACTTTTATTGCGAACTCGCCTCCCACGAAATGATGAATTCGAATATCGAGGAAGCGAGAATCCATCTTGAAGATGCATTGAGCGTCCACAGGCGCTGCGTCAGATCGAATGTGCTGCTCGGCGAACTGGAAGCCAATCAGGGCCGCTTCATGGATGCGATCAATGCGTGGCAGCGCATCGAATCGCAAAGCCCCGACCACCTCTCCCTGGTTTCCGGAAAAATGCTGGATGCCTTTGCCAGGCTCGACAGATTCGATGAGGGATTGCATCTCCTGAAAGGCTATCTTTCCAGCTATCCTTCGGTGGAATTGCTGAATGTCGTTTTCGATGCCGAACTGAAGTCGAACGGGGTGGAGTCTGCCTATCATCTGGTGCGGGACGAACTGAGGAAGCACCCGACACTGATCGGGCTGGACAGGCTGCTGGAAGCCCAGCTCATGGAAGCACCGATGGAGCGCAGGAAGGATCTCGAACTCGTCAAGAATCTGGTGCACCAGCATGCACAGAATCTCGCCCAGTACCGCTGCGACTCATGCGGGTTCAATGCCAGGCAATTCTACTGGCATTGCCCCGCCTGCGGCGGATGGGAAACCTTCCCGCCCAAGCAATCTGAAGAACGCGAAAAATGAATTCACCCCTCATCATAGCCCTGGATTTCCCCGAAGCGGATCAGGCGATCCGCTTCTCCAACAAGCTCGACCCTGCCCTTTGCAGGGTGAAAGTCGGCAAGGAGCTTTTCACCCAGGCGGGCCCGGGGCTTGTCGAAACGTTGATGATCAAGGGTTTCGAGATATTCCTCGACCTGAAATTCCACGACATCCCGAACACCGTGGCAGCCGCCTGCAGGGCCGCGGCGAGCCTCGGCGTATGGATGGTCAATGTCCACGCCATGGGGGGATCCGCAATGATGAAGGCGGCACGGGAAGCCATGGATGGCTCATCGTGCAAGCTGATCGCAGTCACCCTGCTCACCAGCATGGGGCCGGAAGATCTCAGGGAAATCGGCCTCATGGGCGAACCGCTCGACGTCGTCGACCGGCTCGCAGCGCTCGCCAGATCCTGCCATCTGGACGGCGTGGTATGCTCCGCGATGGAAGCTGCGATGCTCAGAACAAAATTCGGCAAGGATTTCTGCCTCGTCACGCCCGGAATCAGGCCAGCCGGGGCCTCTCAGGGGGACCAGAAGCGGATCATGACGCCGAAGCAGGCCATCGCCAGCGGATCGGATTATCTCGTCATAGGCAGACCGATCAGGGAAGCGCCAGATCCTTCCCGAGCGCTGCAGGCGATACTGGAGGAAATCGCATGAAGGTCCCTTCCTTTTCTTCGGCCAGGGTGCTCATCGTCGGAGACGTCATGCTGGACCGTTACTGGTTCGGAGATGTCGAACGCATTTCCCCAGAAGCGCCCGTTCCCGTCATCAAGGTGGGGCGCATCGAAGACCGCACGGGAGGCGCGGCGAACGTTGCACGCAACGTCGCCTCTCTCGGCGCAAAGGCCACGCTGCTTTCCGTAGTCGGCGATGACGAAGCGGGAAGCAGCCTGGAAGCCCTGCTCAGAAATGAAGGCGTGAATGCCCTCCTGCACCGGGACAAGAGCATTTCGACCACGGTCAAGCTGCGCGCGATTGCAAGGCATCAGCAGCTCCTGAGAATCGATTTCGAAACCCAGCCGAGCTTCGAAATCCTGGAGTCAGTTCTCGCCGACTTCATTTCCGAAATCCACCGGACGGATGTCGTCATCCTCTCCGATTACGGAAAGGGCGGACTCGGGCATATCGAAAAAATGATCAAAATCGCAAGGGAAGCGAAGAAACCCATCCTGGTCGACCCCAAGGGAGAGGATTATTCCAGGTACCGCGGGGCCACCCTGATCACGCCAAATCGCAGCGAATTCAGGCAGGTCGCAGGAAGCTGGAAAAGCGAGGAAGAACTCGAGAAAAAGGCCCAGAATCTCAGGAAGGAACTGGAACTGGATGCCCTGCTCGTGACAAGAAGCGAGGATGGAATGAGCCTTTACCGGGAGGAAGGGGTGCTGCACGAAGGCGTGAAGGCACGGGAAGTCTATGACGTCAGCGGCGCGGGAGATACCGTGATCGCGACATTCGGCGCCATGCTCGCGACAGGCAGCCCTTTCGAGGATTCGATGAGGATGGCGAACAGGGCGGCAGGCATCGTGGTGGGCAAGCTCGGCACGGCGGTTGCGACACCGCAGGAACTGGAAATTCAGGAGAAATAATGGTCTATATCGTGACAGGCGCAGCAGGCTTTATCGGATCGAATATCGTGAAAGGGCTCAACGAGCGCGGCATCAGCGACATCATCGCCGTGGACAACCTGAAGAGTGCCGCGAAATTCAAGAATCTGACCGACTGCGAAATCTCGGACTATTTCGACAAGTCGGAATTCCTCGAAAGGCTCCCGAGTCTGGGAAAAATAGCCGCCGTCCTGCATCAGGGCGCCTGCTCGGACACGATGGAATCCGACGGGCGCTACATGATGGAGAACAATTACCGCTATTCGCTCGCCCTGCTCGAATATTGCCAGAGCCGGGCCACTCCCTTCATTTACGCCTCCTCCGCATCAGTCTACGGCGCCGGCAGCGTATTCAGGGAATCGAGGGAACATGAAGCGCCGCTCAACGTCTACGGCTACTCGAAATTTCTTTTCGATCAGGTGGTGCGCAGAAGGCTGCCCAAGAAAACCGCCCAGATCGCCGGCTTCCGCTATTTCAACGTGTACGGACAGCGGGAAACGCACAAGGGCAGGATGGCTTCTGTCGCATTCCATTTCTACAACCAGTTCCGGGCCAGCGGATGCGTCAAGCTTTTCGAAGGCTCGGCAGGATATGGCAACGGCGAACAGCGCCGCGATTTCGTTTCGGTCGAGGACGTGGTCAAGGTCAATCTGCATTTTCTCGGCCATCCCGAAACTTCAGGCATCTACAATGTGGGAACCGGGGCTTCCGAACCTTTCAACGCCGTTGCCGTGGCGACGGTCAATGCCTGCCTCGCGCACGAAGGAAAAAGCGCGCTGAGCCTCAACGAGATGAAGGCAAGGGGCATGATCCAGTACATTCCCTTTCCCGAAGGGCTGAAGGGCCAGTACCAGAGCTATACCGAGGCGAATATCGATGCATTGCGCGGGACGGGCTATGACCAACCCTTTCTGACGGTCGAGCAGGGCGTCTCGCGCTACATCGACCATCTCGTCAGGGCTGGATGACCACCCGCGCGAACCCGCCGCCTTCCGTCCTGAAATTGGTCGTCTGCCCCTGGTAGAGCCTTGCCGCCAGGAGCTGGACCCGGCCCTCGTAGGCGAAATTGCGGTAATCGTACTTCAGGACGCGCCCTTCGGTATCGAGTTCCATGGCCGGAACGTATTCCTGGCAGACGTAATCGCCTGCCAGGATCTCGCCCCATACCCTCCTGGTCAGCTTGTCCCCCCTGTAGACAGCCCTCGCCCCGTATCCCGCACCTGGCTTGAAAAAGAGACTGCGCCTTTTGGCCCAGAGTGCTTCCGGATCGGATTCCTTCACGATCCTCGTTTTCGCGATGCCGCCCAGCAGCAATGCCGCGGTTTCTTCGTCGACGCCGATCGACTCCAGAGCGCTCCGATCGGTCAGAACGGAAAGATTGCGCTTGTCGGCGAAAAGCGCATGGGCTCTCGGGTGGGGCGTGAGAACAACGGCATCCGCAAGATAAGCCTGCCTCAGCGCCAAATGAGAATCCGCTTCAAGGGAAAAGTCGGTCAGCCTGTTGTAGACGAGATCGACCTGCCTGTCCCCATGGAAAAGACGGCCTCCCCTGAATTCCAGATCTCTGGCATCGACAATGGACGCGGATATTCCATGGTTCCGGAACAGTTTCTTGAACAGGCAGAATTCCGGATAAAGGAACTGGGATGCGCAATCGTCGTCGACGATCGCGATATATCGCAGTTCGCTCCCTCCCCGCCTGAGCCGCCACTCCGCCATGAACATGTCATGGAAGGTCTTTTCGGCATCCGTGGATTCGCCCCATGCCTTCGCGAGCAGGACATTGAGATAGGCCCCGCCCGCATTGGTGTTGATCTCTATCAGCCTGGGGCCGTCATCTCCGATATGGAAATCGTAGCCGAAGAAAACTCCCGGGGTGCCCGGGTCGAACCGGGCGATGGAGGGCGCCCATCCCAGGACTTTCTCCCGATAGGCATCGAGCATGACAGCGCGCTCGATGCCCCTGATAATTTCGGCCATGCGCACGGCATGCGCTTGCGACACCGCAACCCTGAAGGGGGAAAACATGTTGCCGGGAAAGGCGACGCCTTCGGATTCGCATTCGCCCCTGATTTTCCCGAAATCGGGCATCAAGCTGCCAGCCATTCCTCCGCCTGATGCAGATCGTGGAAGACCTTGATTTCGGCGTCCGCGAACATGTTGGAAAGCCAGGCCAGGGAGCCTATCCAACCGCTTCCGGTCAGGACCGCGATCTTTTTGAAGGCATAGGGATGCGCTCTGCCGAACTTGATTTCTTCCCAGACCATGTCGATGGTGTATTGGATCATTTCGGTGAGATCGAGGAGCAGATTGACCTGCCCCTTGAATTCGAGCCGATAATTGACCGCATCCTCGAATTCCCTGAAGTCGGCAAGCGTGAATTCGCCGAATATGGTCGCGCAAAGGCGCTTCTCGTTGTGTTCCGTCGTGATCATTTCTTTTCCTTCGCTAAACGCCGCTGACGGCAGGTTTCGAACATCAGTATGCCGCTCGTCACGGAAAGGTTGAGGCTCTCCACCATCCCTTCCATGGGTATCCTGACCAGCCTGTCGCAATTTTCCCGGGTAAGCCGCCTCATCCCGGTCCCTTCCGCGCCGAGCACCCAGGCAATCGGGCCATCGAGATGCGTCTCGAAAATGTCCGTTTCCCCGTCTTCGGCCGTTCCGATGATTTCCACCCCGGCTTCCTTCATCTGGCGCAAGGCCCTGGCCAGATTGGTCACGGTGACGAAAGGCACCGTTTCCGCTGCCCCGCTCGCCACCTTGGCCGCGGTTGCGTTGAGTCCGACTGCGCGATCCTTGGGCGCTATGATGGCATCCACGCCGAAAGCATCGGCAACCCTCAGACATGCGCCGAGATTGTGCGGATCCTGTATCCCGTCGAGGACGAGCAGCAAGGCGTCATTTTCCAGGGTGTCGAGCAGGTCGTCGAGCGCAAGATATTTTCTCGAGGCATCGACCTTAGCAACCACCCCCTGATGCCTGCCGCTGCCGATCATGCCGTCCAGCCTTGCGGAATCAAGGTAGTTCACTTTGATTTTATGCTGTTCCAGAAGCGATGCAAGCTGCCTGGCGCGGGGGTCCCGCCGGGTGGAATCGAGATAGACTTCGAGCACGCTTTGCGGATTCTGCCTGATCCTGGAGGACACCGCATGAAAACCGAACAAAAACATTATTTCTTCTTGCCGGCCTTCTTGATCTGGGCAGGCTCGCCGTCGATGACGAAATCGATCTTGCTGGTTTCAAGATCCACTCTGGCCACCCTGATCCCTATCCTGTCGCCGAGCCTGAAGCGCTTCGCGGTGCGCTCGCCCACGATCTGGTGCAGCGCCTGATCGAAGTGGAAATAGTCGCTGCCGAGTTCCGAAATGTGCACCAGCCCTTCGACATAAACGTCGTCCAGGGCGACGAACAGGCCGAATCCGGTGACCCCGCTGATCGTCCCCTCGAAGCTCTCGCCGACCTTGTCCACCATCCAGTAGCATTTCAGCCAGGACTCCACGTCCCGAGTCGCTTCGTCGGCGCGGCGCTCGGTTGCCGAACAATGCGCGCCGAGTTCCTGCCAGTTGCCCGGATTGTAATTCTTGCCCTCCAGAACCGCCTTGATCGCCCGATGGATCAGAAGGTCGGGATAACGCCTGATGGGGGAAGTGAAATGCGTATAGGATTCGTATGCGAGACCGAAATGACCGGCATTCTCCGGGCTGTAGACGGCCTGCTGCAGGGAACGCAGCATCACTGTCTGCAGCAGCTGCGCATCCGGCCTGTCCTTGATTTTGGCGAGGAGCGCGGCATAATCCTTGGCATGAGGCTCGTCTCCCCCCTTGAGATCGAGCCCGAACTCCTTCAGGAAATTGCGCAGATTGATCAGCTTCTCCGGGGTCGGCCCCTCGTGGATGCGGTAAAGCGCAGCCTGCTGGTGCTTCTTCAGGAATTCCGAAGCACAAACGTTCGCTGCGAGCATGCATTCCTCGATGAGGCGATGCGCATCGTTTCTCACCACGGGAACGATCTTGTCGATTTTCCCCTGATCGTTGAAAACCATCTGGGTTTCAATGGTCTCGAAATCGATCGCCCCGCGCTTCTGTCTCGCTTTCGCCAGCACACCGTATAGGGTATAAAGCAGCTGGATGTTCGGAAGCAGCCCGGCGTGCTCTCCCGCGGCTTCGGGATCTTCCAGCATGGCCGCCACCTTGGTGTAGGTGAGCCGCGCATGGGAATGCATGACCGCCTGATAGAAACGGTAGGACTGGAATTCCCCGTGGGCATCGAGCTCCATTTCGCACACCATGCAGAGCCTGTCGACCCCCGGATTGATCGAGCAAAGCTCGTTGGAAAGCGCCTCCGGCAGCATCGGGATGACCCGTCTCGGGAAATAGACCGAATTGCCGCGCTTCAATGCCTCGACATCGAGCGCCCCCTTGGCCTTCACGTAATGGCTGACGTCGGCAATGGCGACATACAGCCTGAACCCCTTGTCGTTCTTCTCGCAATAAACCGCATCGTCGAAATCCCTTGCCGTTTCTCCGTCTATCGTCACGAGCGGCAGATGGCGGATGTCCACCCGGCCCTCCAGCTCGCCCTTTCCGACTTTCTTGGGAAACTTGTTGGCAGCCTTCTCGACCTCCACAGGAAAGACATGGGGCAGATCGTGCTTTCTCAACGCGATCTCGATTTCCATGCCTGGATCGGCATAATTGCCCAGTATCTCGACGACACGCCCTATCGGCTGCATGCGCTTGGAAGGCTGTTCGATGATCTCGATCATCACCACCTGCCCGGGCTGCGCTCCCATGTGCTCCCCGGGAGGGACGAGGATGTCCTGGTTGATGCGGCGATTCTCCGCCACCACGAAAAGCACGGAATGCTCGACGTAGAGGCGCCCGACGAGGCAGGTATTGGCGCGTTCCAGCACTTCCACGATGCTCGCCTCGCGGCGCCCTCGCCTGTCCATGCCGATCTCGCGCGCCATGACGCGGTCGCCGTGAAAAACCTTGTGCATTTCCTTGGGGCCGAGAAAAAGATCGCTGCTGCCATCGTCCGGCACCAGGAAGCCGAATCCGTCCGGATGCCCCTGAACCACGCCCTTGACGAGGTCGAGCTTTTCGACGACGCAGATCGCCCCCTTCCTGTTCCTCATGATCTGCCCGTCGCGCTCCATCGCACGCAGCCTGTGGCTGAAAGAATCGGCCTCGTGCTCCTCGATGTCCAGCGCCTCGGAAAGCTTGTCTATCGAAACGGGAACGCCGAACCCGGCAAGCGTATCGAGTATGAATTCCCTGCTGGGAAGGGGATGGGGATATTTCTCCCTTTCCCGCTCGAGGAAAGGGTCGTTCAGTCTGACTGTGGTTTTCTTATTCATTGACAAAAAATTAAAATCCTATAAAATTCGGAACTTCCGTTGCGAACGGAAATGCCCAGATGGCGGAATTGGTAGACGCGCACGGTTCAGGTCCGTGTGCCGCAAGGTGTGGAGGTTCGAGTCCTCTTCTGGGCACCACGAATACCGAAGCAACCCCATAAATAGCCGACAAATTACTGATTTGTTGGCTTTTTTATTTCCGCATTCTTCCTTGATATACCCTGTAATTCCCCCATTTTGTGCTATGTTTACACCATATTTACACCAGGATTTACACCATGGGATCATTGGAGAAACGAAGCCTCGCCTGGTGGGCCGATGCCGCCAAAAAGGGAATCCGGAAAACTGCAACGTTCGACTCAAAGCTGGAGGCTCTAACGTGGATCGAGAATGAGGAAAAACGAATTGTATCAGGTAAATCGATCATTGCGGGAAAGACCTTCGGCGATCTGCTCGACAAGTACGCCGAAGAGGTATCCTCGACCAAACGCGGAAAGCGCTGGGAGGAAATCAGAATCGAACTCGTCAAGCGCCACAAGATCGCCTCCATTCCGCTGGAATCGTTCGGCAGCACGGACGTCTCCCAGTGGCGCAACGTGCTGGAGCTTGCCAGGATGGTCGGCCATCAGGACCTCAGGCTCTACTACAACGAGACCGCAGAAGAGCTCGCCAGACGCCTGGATTGAACGATGCGAAAACTGTTCACCGCTCCAATCCTTGCAATGCCCCGAATTCCGTATAGAAAGAAATTCAGGGAGGGCAAATGGGGCTCGTCGATTGCGAAGAATGCGGAAGGCAGATCGCCTCGAATGCGAGGGTGTGCCCCTATTGCGGCCGGAAGCGCACCCATCCCTTCGTCATGGGCTGCGCGGTGTTCCTGGTCGGAATGCTGCTCCTCATTATTTATGCCGCTTCCGTCAGTCATGCCAAAGTCGCAATGGACGGGAACCGCATTCATCCAGGCATTGAAAAATAGTACTCCGGTAGATTTGTTCCTCAAAATATCTCCGAAGTAGTACCGGAACGATCTGCCGATCGCACGCGCCCGCTAGGATTCCCTCGGCGGCCACTGTCTCGCGGCATGAAGCAGGCGCAAGATGCGCACCATTTCGATTGTGGTGTCGTAGATCAGGATGTAGTTCAGGTGCACCACCAGCTCGCGGGTGCCTTCGACCCGACCCGGGCGTCCAAGGGCTGGATAATCGATCAGATGGGCTGCCTTCTCAGAAAACAGTTCGTCGAGGGCAAGGGCGGCAGCCGGGTTGTCCCGTGCGACATATTCACGGATCGCCTTGCGGTCCCTTGCCGCCAGCCCTGTCCAGACCAGCCTCACGGATTGGTCATCTTGCGCCGAATCTCTTCGCGCCAGGCAGCAGCCTCGGCCTCGACTTCCTCCGCCGGAATCAGGTCGCCCGCGTTGGCGGAATCGATGCCGAGCTGCACCTCCCGCCTGAACCACTGGTCATGCACCTCGATTTCCTGCTGCTGCCTCACGAAATCGCGCATGAAATCCCGCAGCAGCTGGGCACCGGTGCGATCACGCCCCTTCGCGGCACGCGAAAACTGCTTTTTCAGATCAACGTCGACGCGGAAGGTGAAAGTCGCTTCACTCATGGCCATCCCAGATGTGTTACATGACAAGTGCATGATAGCACAATCAGGCGCAAGGAACACAGGCCGGACTGCTCAACCCAACCTGATTTCGGAAAGGTTATGCACAGTTTCTGTCGGTAATTCCGCCAATACCTGGAAAAACCCCGAAGAGATCAAGATGCTTTCGGGGATGGGCAAAAAACAGGCATGGAAAAACTTATATTCCAAGACCAGGCACGTTTCCCCTCCGGTAATCCCCATGGCAGATGCGATGCGCTTTCACGAAATCCCCCTCGGCGCGAATTGTGGCAGCCGATGCGCTATCATAGAGAAATTTCCGCAATATCCAGCCACATTTGCCATGACCGAAGAATACGATCTCATCAATTCCCCACTGGAGCAGACCTACACGGAAGGCGACGATACGGTCGAAGTCTTCATCTACAGGATGCCCGACACCCAATGGTCGCTCGAAGTGCAGGACGTTTTCGGCAATTCCACCGTCTGGGACGATCTGTTCGAGACGGACCAGGCGGCCCTCGACGAATTCTTCAGGACGATACAGGAAGAAGGGATAGCATCCCTGATCGGCGAGCCTTCGAAGAGGCATCTTGAGGAAGCACTGGCACAAGAGCCTATGCCGCTCAACGACGAACTCACCGGAGAAGAGCTGCTGGAGCTCGACCAGTTCCTGATGTCGGATGCAACGTCGGATGAGACCATGCTGCTGGATGCACTGGACGGTTACCTGACCGCCATCGTCATCGCCCCCGTCACCGTGCCGACCAGCCGCTGGTATGCGGGGATCTGGGGAAGCGGGAAGGACGCCAGCCCGGTTTTCGACTCGCCTGACGAGGCGATCAGGATCATGAATCTGATCATGCGTCTCTACAACAGCATCGTCGGGAGCTTTCAATACGACCCGGACGCACACGAACCCCTGTTCGATTATCTCCAGATCGAGGGGGACGACCGGGAATACGTCGACGGAGAAATGTGGGCCTACGGATTCATGGAAGGTATCGCCCTCTGCAGCAGGGACTGGCAAGCCCTGTTCGAGGACCCTGAAGGACAGGAATGGATGAATCCGATCCGCCTGCTCGGCGACGACGACTTGTCGGACGAGGAGCTGTCATTGCTCGAATCGGCAGAGCAACGCGAGGCCCTGGCGCTGCAGATCCCGGATTCTCTCGCCAACATCTACCGCTTCTGGCTCCCCCATCGCAAGGAAGTTCACGAACTGATGCTGGCCAGCACCTACCAGAGGGAATCCCCAAAGGTCGGACGGAACGACCCCTGCCCGTGCGGCAGCGGCAAGAAATTCAAGAAATGCTGCGGCATGGCGCCGACAATTCACTGAGCCTCATCTGGCGGGATCGTGCCAATTGCAGCCAGTCGTTACATGTTTAGGTGCAATCAACCGATTGGCTGCTTTGCTAATCAAACCAGCATATTTAGATACTTTCTTCACACCCGGATTCTTTAGCTATTAAATTGCACGCTGGTTGAATGTTCAGGCGATCCTGATAAGAGTAGAATTTTTCAAATTCGTCCGTCGCATCCTGATCGAGTCGCCCAATAAAATGGATATCGTTGGTTCCCTCTATGAAAGCATCCTGAATTTTGTACCGGTTGGCGTGTACATCTGGCGTCACAATGCCGACGGTTCGATGGGTTTTGAATATGTCAGCCCGCGTTTTTGCGAATTGCTCGGACTCGAAGCCAAAGCTATCCTTGAAGATTACCGGTGTACCTTCGACATCGTTCACCCAGACGATATCGACTCCTTGAATCAGTACAACCAGAAAGCACGCGAGTCCCTGACGGTATTCAATTGGACAGGCCGATTCCTGGTTCAAGGCAAGGTGCGCTGGATGCACATCAAGGCTGATCCAACGCCTGAAGCAGATGGCGGCAGCTTGTGGATCGGCGCCATCAGCGATGTCACTGACATGAAGACGGCGGAACTCGCGCTTCAGGAATCCGGCAAGACCTACGAGTCGCTGTTTACCAACATGCTCAACAGCTTCGCCCATTGCCGAATGATTTACGAAAACGACACCCCTGTTGATTATGAAATCCTCAGGGTCAATCCAGCTTACGAAAGAGTTACGGGACTCAAGGACGTCGAGGGCAAAAGGATCAGCGAAGTCATTCCGGGATATTGCGAGCAAAGCTCGGAATCGCTCGAGAAATTCGATCAGGTGGTCAAGTCGGGCATCCCGGCGAGATGGGAACATTACTTGAGCCTGCTCGACAGATGGTACTCGTTCATGATTTACCGCCCTGCAGCGGGTGAATTCGTACTCATCAGTGAGGACATCACTGAAAGAAAGCATGACGAGGAGTCGCTTCAACAGGCTGACATGGTCTTCAGAAGCACCGGAGAGGCCATTGTACTGACCGACGCGGATAACAACATCATTGCAGTCAATCCCGCCTTTACAGAAATTACGGGTTACAGCGAATCCGAAGTCATCGGAAAGAACCCCAAGATTCTCAGCTCCGGGCTTCAGGATGCTGCTTTCTATCAGGCGATGTGGCGCCAATTGCATGAACAGGACAAATGGCAGGGTGAAATTCTGAATCGTCGCAAGACAGGCGAAGTTTACGCCGAACAGCTGTCGATCAACATCATCAGGAACGGTGGCGGAAAAGTCTATCGTCATGTTGCCCTGTTTTCGGACGTCACCGAGAAAAAGCGTACCGAGGAAATCATCTGGCGCCAGGCCAATTACGATGCCCTGACCAGCTTGCCCAACCGCAGGATGTTTCTGGATAGATTCGCCCACCAGTTGAAACAGGCGAATCGGTCCGGAGATAAACTTGCATTGCTGTTCGTTGATCTCGACCGATTCAAGGATATCAACGACACCCTCGGTCATCTGGTCGGAGACGAGATGCTCATGGAGGCAGCCAGCCGCCTCAAGGAATGCATCAGGGAAACGGACATGGTCTCTCGCCTTGGAGGAGACGAATTCACGGTCATCCTCAATCACCTTCAGTCGGTAGGGGATGTTGACCATGTTCTGCAATCCATCTTGTCCAGGCTTTCCAGGCCCTACATGATCGGCAGCGAGCGCATCTTTTCTTCGGCAAGCATCGGCATAGCTGTTTACCCGGACGACTCGATCCAGCCTGAAGAACTGCTCAAATTTTCCGATCAGGCCATGTATGTGGCCAAACAGGAGGGTAGGAATCGCTACAGTTTCTATACCCCTGAATTGCAGGAAGCCGCTCGGGAGCGAATCCACATGCTGTCGGAATTGCAGGGTGCGCTTGCTTCGAATCAGTTCAGGGTGTATTTCCAGCCTATCGTGGAACTCGATACAGGACAAGTTCACAAGGCGGAAGCCTTGTTGCGCTGGCTGCATCCGAACCGCGGACTGGTGAGCCCATCAACCTTCATTCCGCTGACGGAAGAGACGGGGCAGATCATCGAGATCGGCGACTGGGTGTTCCGCGAATCGATGGACTGGGTGAAGCGATGGAATGATTTATCGAATCAAGGCTTCCAGATCAGCATCAACAAGTCCCCTGTACAGTTTCGGGCAAGCCATCATGCTGGTACATCCTGGCTTGCGTATCTCGAAGAACTGGGACTGTCAGGACACAACCTGGTGATTGAAATTACCGAAGGCATGCTGCTCAATCAAGACGACCAGACCTTGAACAAACTCATACAGTATCGCGACGCTGGAATCCAGGTGTCGATCGACGATTTCGGCACAGGTTACTCGGCGCTCTCCTATCTTCAGCGATTCGATATCGATTATCTCAAGATCGATCAGTCCTTCGTGCGCAACATGGCAGTCGACTCTTCCGATCTGGCCTTGTGCGAAGCTATTATCGTCATGGCACACAAGCTGGGCCTAAAGGTTATCGCAGAAGGGATAGAAACCGTTGAACAGCGGGACCTGCTGGCATCAATCGGATGCGATTACGGGCAAGGATTTTATTTTGCCAGACCCATGCCGGGAGAAGAGTTCGAGAAAATCTTGATCAAGCAGTGATGCCGACATTGCTCTCATTTCCACATCGTGATGCGTTGGTCAGGTTGAGCGGAATATCGTCCGCGAATATTTGTTCGAAGTGTCTGGATTAATCAAAATTGCTGACACCGTGCATTCGATGGATCGATCGGCTGCATAGGGCACGGAAAAGACCTTGCTTCCGCCTTGATGATTGTTGTGCAATAATCAACATATCATGTCAGAGAATACGAAATCCAAGCACGGGGGACACAGGCCGGGGGCAGGAAGGAAGCCCGGAACCGGGGCATTCAAGGAGCCGACCAAGCCGATCAGGGTGCCGGAGAGCCAGGTCGCCACTGTGCTCGATTACCTTTCAGCTTACCGACAGAAGCGCGAAGCGCCCTCCTCCGCCATTCCCATATTAACCGACGCGCCCAGGCGAACGATACCTGTCATGTCCCACAGGGTGCCGGCGGGTTTCCCCAGCCCCGCGGACGACTACGTTCAGGACCGGGTGGTTTAGCATGCGTCGATCCATGGTTTTCTCCAAATCCATGGGTTACAGCAATGCCATTACTGTGAACACCCCCTAAGAATGGAATTCATTCTCCATTTGATTCTGCGAAAGCATCGACAGGCCATCACCGTGAAAAATTCAATTTCCGCGCTGCTTCTTTTCTCTGCCTTGTGTTCATCCATTCAATTGCATGCCGCGGATCAACCCGACATGCCGATGTTGGACCATGTATTCCTGATCATGCTGGAAAATCATGATTACGATGAGCCGGGCAACAAGCCATCGATACTCAGGAACGAAGCCGATGCCCCTTATATCAACAAGATCGCAGGCGAGTATAACCTGGCAGCCAATTATCTTGCGGTCGGGCACCCCAGCCTCACGAATTATCTGGAAATAGTGGGCGGATCGAATTTCGGCACCAACAGGGATCTGTCTCCCAACTGGGGATCGGAGAAGAACGTGAACAACCGATATGGCATCATTCCTGCGCGCGGCACCGAAGTGGCAAGCCGTTCCTGCCTCGATTCGGGATACTGCGCCAATGACAACCTGGGTTATGCGATAGCCGGCGGCGCATCCTATGTCGGGAAAACGATAGCCGACCAGCTGGAGCAGTCCGGGAAGACATGGCGGTCATACCAGGAATCGTTGCCGGTTCGGGGCGGATACGGGATAGATAACGCCGATGGCCGGAAAACGAATATCGGCGCCCTGCTTTATGTGGCCAAACACGACCCCTTCGAATATTTCAAATCCACTCAAGGTTCGAGATACATCCTGGGCTATGCATCGGATCTGCGCAACAAATCGATAGATGGCGATCTGGCGAAGGATCTTGCGACTGGAGCCGTGGCAAATTTCAATTTCATCGTCCCGAACCAGTGCCACGACATGCATGGCACGTCCCCCTGTTCCGATGCGCATGCATTGATCCGTGACGGCGACAGGGAAGTCGAAACCCTGGTCGCCGCAATCACCCATTCTGCCGTTTGGAAAAAGGGCAGGAACGCGATTATCGTGATGTGGGATGAAAACGATTACAGCGTAACCGGCAACAATCAGGTTCCGGTGATCGTTGCGACAAACTATCAAACCAGGAACATACGCTCCCTGAAAGCCTACAATCACTTTTCCCTGCTCAAGACGCTGGAACAAGGATTCGGACTCAAGTACCTCAATCACGCTGGCGACCCGCAAATACAGGTCATGTCCGACATTTTTGCGCCTCGATGATTGCCCTCATAGACCTGATGCAAGCTGCGCCTTACGAGTCTCCCTGCTCAGTCCTGTAGAAGCACGCCACTCCGGGGCTGCCTCGGCTTTCAGGCCGGCAAATTCACGTTGACTTTGGCCGGCTTCAAATTAGAATTGGGGAAGGAGGATTTCCTGATGCGGCCCGATCGATGAGCATTTTGTCCACCAGCTCGAACAACTCGACCATACCCGTGCTGGTTGCTCAACAGCGGGTGCAGGGGGACCGTTCGCAAGTGCAGCATGATCAGGCGCAGCTGAGGCAGGATCAGGCGCAGTTGAACAGGGACGCAAGCCGCCTGAATGCCGCCCAGCAGCAGTCAGGCGGGCTGCAGAAAACCTTGGCGAGCCTTGCGCTGCAGCTGGGGCAGGGAAATCTGACTCAGGCTGCGCAACCGGCACCGTCGCAACCTTCTCCGCAACCCACGGCCGGCACCAGCGGTCAGACAGTGGGAACCGTCATTGACGTCCACGCCTGAAACCGTCCGACATTCGGACGCGGCTAGCTGCAATACTTCAAGGGAAAAGCGTCAGTACGCTCTTCTGCGTGTCATTGTACATGTTGAGCGCATACATCGTCGCCTGTTGCCGGATATTGCTTCGCGCGAGGGAGGATGCCGAAGATGCGTAGTTGGTGTCGCCCAGTGTGCCATTCGCGGCAGACAGGTTGTTGTAGGCTGCGCCCTGCGTGGACTGCGAAACATTCAGTCCGGTTTGCGCGGCACCCAGGCTCGCGCCCGAGGCGCTGACCTGGTCGATGGCGCTGCTCACGGAAGACAGGGCCGAAACCTGACCCGCGGAGGTAGTGACATTGACTCCGGACACGCCAAGCGACGAAGCAGTCAGATTGGTCGACGGCACGCTTTGCGTATTGCCGACGTTCGGACCATTCTGAGCAGACAGGTTCTGCGTGCCGTTGAGCAGCGTCTTCCCGTTGAATTGCGTATTGTTGGCGGTCTGGTTGATGTCCTGCACGGACTGGTTGATCTGGGCCTGGATTGCCCGCTTGTCGGACGCATTCAGCGCGCCATCGCCCGCCTGAACCGACAGCGTGCTGATATTCTGCAGGTCGCTGCCAACCTGGGCAACGCCGCCCTGGGCGACATTCAGCATGGAGGAGGCATCCTGCGCATTGCTCATGGCCTGCGCCGTGCCGGACAACTGGACGGTATACGAAACGGACTGCGCCATTCCTGCAGGATTGTCGGCGGCAGTATTGAGCTGCTTGCCTGAACTCATCGACTGCATCGACAGATACTGATTGAGGTTGATGCTGTTGAGCGAGCTCATCAAACCGGTTGACATTGACATGAATTGCCCCTGATTCCAGTCATTTTCAGATCCAAGCATAGTGCGAAATTCTGGAATAGGCAAGACAAATCAAAGGCAGCGGCGGGCATGCCTGACGCCCGCCGTGCAAACACCCGTTTGTCAGGGAAGCTTGGGTGGCGCGATCCTGTTGATTCGCTCGTCCGTGAGGGTATTGAGAAATGCGATCAGATCCGATTTTTCCTTCTCGCTCAGATCAAGCTTGGATATCAAGACATCCTGGTTCGCATCCTTGGGATTGCCCCCCTGGTTATAATGGTCGACCACTTCCCTGAGCGACGAAAAAGCGCCGTCGTGCATGAAAAAGGCGAAGGATGACGAATTGTACAGCGAAGGGGTCTTGAATTTCCCCTTGTCCGCAGGATCCTTGGTGACCTCGTACCGCCCCAGATCTTCCTTGAGAGGCCCCACCTGCGGCACGCCGATATTGTGGAAGCCGTTGTCCGTCATGAGAGGCGGCGTATGGCAAAAGTTGCATTTGCCCTTGCCCTGAAAGATCTTGAAGCCGCGTTTCGCAGCCGGCGAGATCGCCTTGGCATCCCCGTTGACGTAGCGCTGAAATGGTGAAGCCGTCGCATCCAGGGTTCTTTCGTAGGAAGCGATGGCCTTGGCGATATTCTGCGGCGTCACTTCTTCTCCGAAGGCCTTCTTGAATTCCGCCTTGTATCCCGGGATCGCGTTGAGCCTGACCACGATCGCATCGACATCCCCGCCCATCTCGCCCGGCGCGCTGATCGGCCCCATGTGGCCGGGGAGCGCGCCGGTTTGCTCTTCGAGAGAAGCGGCCCTGCCGTCCCAGAACAGGGAAGTGTAATAGGCCGAATTCACCCAGGAGGGCGCCCACCTGCCAAGTTCCCCGCCGTGGCCGAAAGCCCTGGGCGTGGGACCCGCCCCTCCCGTTGCGGGAAGATGACAGCTCGCACAGTTCATGGAATCGTTCTTGGAAAGGCGGTTGTCGAAAAGAAGCTGATGCCCCAGTTCGACCTTGGCTGCGTTCTGGGGGTTGTCCTTGGGAACGGGAACGGCGGGAAGCTTCCAGGCTGAAAGATCGTCCGCCCGGGCTGCGGAAAAAAGCCCCATCAGGACAAGAAACATACCTGTTTTCTTCATGCTCATCTCCTTTTTGTTTGCGTTGAGAAACTATAGCCAAGATGCCTGATTTTATCAAAATGTATTTCTCAATCGCTCCGATAGCGATTGTTGCACGAACGCAACAGCCCTCCGGAAAATTAACTTTATTTAATAAAACTGCAATATTGCTTGTATTAAATACGGACTTGCGCGATCAGTGCAAACGCAAAAGAAGAGCGGCTTCTTCTTTTACATCATCTTCAAAATAGGGGTAATTTCATGCGAAAGCAAAACATTTTCACGCGGACAAAGATCAGTCTGGTCGTCGCGTCCTGCCTGGCTGCTTCCAGCATGCCGGCGTTCGCTGCCGACTCGTCGCAGATCGACGAAATGAAGCAGGAAATCAAGGCGCTCGAACAGAAGCTCGAATCCATGCAGGCTGACGTTCAGAAGACCAAGCAGGTTCAGCAGCAAACCGCAGCCAAGGTAGATGAAACCAAGAAGGCCCAGGAAGAAACCCAGGTCAAGGTGGAGAAGGTGGCATCCACCGTAACGAACATGTCCGAATCGATCAGGGGCATCCCGACAGGAAAAGGCATCCAGGTCGGAAAGGTCAACCTGCAGTTTGGCGGCTTCCTCGCTTCAGAAACGGCCTATCGTTCCAGGAGCCTGCAGTCTGACATCGGCTCGCCCTACACCGCCATTCCTTTTGCTTCTTCGGTAGGCGACAATCGATACAACCAGTCCGAGTTCCGCGGAACTGAAAGGCAGTCGAGGGTATCCATGCTGGCCACCGCGAATGTCGATCCCGAAACAGTGGTGTCGGGCTATTACGAGCTGGACTTTTTGGCTGCACCGGGTACCGCCAATCCGAACCAGAGCAATTCGTTCAGCCCAAGAACCCGCCATGTTTATGCCAATATCGACTGGCTGGATTCTGGATTCCATATCCTGGCAGGACAGAACTGGTCTCTCGTGACCCTGAACACCCAGGGCATTACCCCGAGAAACGAATACATTCCTCTGACCATCGACGCACAGTACGTGGTGGGCTTCAACTGGGCCCGCCAATGGCAGTTCCGCATGGTCAAGGACTGGGACAAGAAATACTGGGCAGCGCTTTCCTTCGAAAATTCGCAGACTCACGGCGTGGGTGGCGTGTTGCCGACTGGCGTAACAGGCTACGGATACACCCTGCCCAATGTAGGTGGATCGCTGTTTAATAGCGCAAACACAATGTCCTATAACAAATATCCTGACATCGTCACCAAGTTTGCTGCTGAAACCGACTATGGCCATTATGAAATCTACGATCTGATGCGCAATTTCCAGAGTTCTTCGACCACGACCCCTGCAACCGCGAACACCTGGACCAATGCAGTCGGCGCCGGCGCGATCATTCCGATCGTACCCAAGGTTCTCGATTTCTCGATCAGCGGACTGGTCGGCAAGGGCGTCGGACGGTACGGCACCAGCCAGCTGAACGATGCAACCTACAATGCGCTCGGCGAACTCACCCCGCTCAATGGCAGTTCTTTCCTGGCTGGCCTGACCTGGAAAGCCGATCCGAAATGGGATGTCTATGCCAACTACGGCGAGGAAAGAGTCAACTCCAGTACCTATGCTTGTGCCAACGGCACAACCGGCACCTGTGGATTTGGCGATGGAGTCGTTACGTCTGCAAACTTGGTTGCTACTACCGGCATGTCCCCTTACCTGAGAAATGTAGCGCAATCCACTGCAGGTGTATGGTGGAGCTTCTACAAGGGTGGTTACGGCGCAGCCAAGCTTGGTCTGCAATATTCGCATACCACACTCAACACCTTCGCAGCCGCTGGCGGCGGTTCCTTGAGTACCAGCGACAACATGTTCTTCACCAGCTTGCGCTACTACCCGTTCTGATCCTTCGGAAACAGGCAAGTCGTACTCAAAACCCGCCACCTTGCAAAAGGCGGCGGGTTTTTCATTCAGCGCTGCGGAACCAGGAAGCCGTATGCGGAAAAGTTGACCGATTCCCAGTACTCTGCAGCATGCTTCGCGCGAACCGGACCGTTCGAGACGACCACGGCAAGGGCTGTGCCCCTGGTCACCCTCATGCCGCGCAACGCGAGATTCGGGTAATCATGGGCATTTTCCCCTTCCCCGATTCCGGCATATTTCCTGACCGGGAGGGGAATGCCGGTATACGCGGACTGATCCACGTGAAAATCGTCGCAGGAAAGCAGCCTGGCATCAACCGGCACCATGTCTCCCTCTCCGAGTTCGACCAGGTCTCCCGGAACGAGCTCGCTTGCCGGGATTTCCCTTCCTTTGGGCTTCTGCACGGAAAATCGCACGCTGAAGACTGCCGCGATCTCCCGCGGCACGGCCGAACGCCTGTCGCGACGCAGCACCTTTGCCTTCATGTCATCGGTCTTGATGGGGGAGAGCAAGGCAAGGCGATCCTCGGCCTCCCTGTCCAGCAGCCCCTCTTCGGTGGTCTCCAGCCATCTCAAAAGGGCTTCGCGCTCCAGACGAGCGGCGGTGATCAGCGCTTCGTTCGAGGAATGCCCGTCCAGAAGGCGCCTGACGGATTTTGCAAGTACATGCAGTTTCAGTTTCAAGGTCATCTCGGTCTCCTTCGATGCAGGCACGCGGACAGGACAGGCCGCGCGGCATCGTCGATACATGGAAGACTGGATGAAATCCGGATGGGTTTTCGCTCCGGCCTTCCCTCTAGTGTTTTGCCTAGGGGAAGCGCCTCGAAGCGTGAGTGAGGGGCGTCCTAGGCGTTCAGATTACTGCAACTGTCCAAGGCGAACGCCTCCAATGCTATGAGATAACGCAATTCTACAACCGGGATGCCGAAGAATCAAGCCCGATCTTAAAGATAGGCGTGCTGCGGAACATCGGGAAGGCACTCGAATCCAGGCTTTGCGAAATGATAGCCCTGGAACAGGCCGATGCCGGAATCCCTGAGCCAGCCGTATTCTTCGGCGGTTTCCACCCCCTCCGCGATGATCTTGATCGAAAGCTCTTCGCAAACCTGAACGATTCCTCTGACGATGGCCTGACGCGGACGATTGACGTCAATCCCCCTCACCAGCTTCATGTCCAGCTTGATGTAGTCGGGCTGGAATTCGCTCAGCAAATTGAGCCCGGCATAGCCTGCTCCGAAATCGTCTATTGCCGTGCGGAAACCCAGCCTGCGGTATTCATGAATGATGCCGAGAAGATGGGCGTGATCGGTGATTTCCTCCCCTTCCGTCACCTCGAAGATGATGCGCTCCGTGGGAAATCCATACTTGGCCGCCGCAGCCAGAGTGGTGCGGATGCAAAGCTCGGGCTTGTAAACCGCGTTGGGATAGAAGTTGATATTCACGTTGACCGGCAGGTCGAGTTCAGCCGCCATCTTGACGATCTTGACGCGGCAGGCCTGATCAAAGCGGTAACGGGTCCTGTCCGTCAAGCGATCCAGTACGGTATGGGCAGGCTGGTTCTGCGGCCCCCTCACCAGGGCTTCATGCGAAAAAACGGCTCTCGCCGCAACATCGACGATGGGCTGAAAGGCAAACGAGAAATCGATGTCCAGCCCGGCACCCTCGATGCAATTCCCGCAGGACAACTCTACAAAATCTTTAGGATCCATGGTTTCCGAAAAAAGGCAGACAAGCCATATTTAACCTTTTTTGGGAGAACCATACAAGTGGAGCTGCCAAAGCCAAAGCTCGCATCGGCTTGGTGCAAAAAGTAGAGCCGCTGCATCATGCAGGCGCATGACGCAAATAACGCCTCGGAATGAATATTTCAACCAATTGATATTGCACAGAATAAACAACTGGCATTGAAATTGCTAGAGAAGAAGCGAGGGCAGTTTCTGCTCTCACCCCTCCTCCAATTTACGGGCGCCTGGTGCGCCCGCTTTTTTTATTTGCCTTTTCTCTTGAAATTGCCGTCGTCGCCCAGGAGAATGATCCCGGGAATGACGAAAGTCGTGCAAAAGAAAATGATGTACCAGTATTGAGCTTCCATTTCAATCCTCCCTTGTATCAGGTTTGCTTTCATAAGCCGGAACGACGCTCGAGGCGCGATCCAGGTCGATGCCAATAACCATTTCATAAGTAAGCCCATTTAGGCAGAATTAGCCCGAATCCGAGCCGTGCCTTGCACAAAGGCCATACTTTAAATATGGTTAAGCCGAGTATGCTCCAGGAGGAAATTTAAATCAAGAGGCTGCCAGGGAATCCTGCAGCTTTTCCTTCAGAAATTCTTTCACCCAGTGTTCCGTCCTGGCGCTCGAGAAACGCCCCAGCTCCTCACCGTCTCTGAAGAGGATCACGGTAGGGAAGCCGCGCAACCGGTAGCGCCCCGCAAGCTTCATGTTGTCCCCTTCATCCACCTCGATCTTGGCAAGGCGAACCGCCCCCGAGAAGTCCGCTACCACGCGCTCCAGGATGGGAGTCAGCGCCTTGCAGGGCGGGCACCAGTCCGCCCAGAAATCGACCATCACCGGGCAGGCACGGGACGCCTCCAGAACCTCCCGTTCGAAATCGTGAAGCATCGCGTCAAAAATGAGCTTCATGCCTGAAACCGGACATCGGCAACCGCCTCGGCATTGCGCCTGGTCCGCTCTATGAAGGAAACGAATCGCGCAGCCCAGTAGCACCCGCCTATGCTGCGCTGATGGGTGAATTGGGCGAGCAGATTGTTCACCACGATACCGTCGCAGGATCCGTTGATGCCATGCCCTCTCGCCACGCGATACGCATACCTTGCATCTTCCGGCAGGTTCTCGAGGCTGGAATAATGGAATTCGTGCGCCTTCTGGCCGCAGGATCGCGCAACCGGGCATGGCCAGGGGTGGCTTTCATTTTCCACAAGATGAACAAATCCCCGTCCGACAGGCTTTTCGTGCATCACGACATCTCCCGGAATGGCCCCGACCATTTCGAAGGTTTCCCCATTGTGGGTGATCGTCCTGGCAAGGTACATGAGGCCGCCGCACTCGGCATAGACAGGCATGCCGGATTCGATTCTGCTCCTGATCTCCTGGCGCAGCAACAGATTGGCCTCGAGCTCTTTTGCGAACATTTCCGGGAAACCGCCACCTATGAAAAGCGCATCGACTTCGGGGAGCCGCACATCCTTCAGCGTATCGAACACGGCAAGCTCGGCACCCGCAGCCTCCAGGGCCTCGATGTCGTCGACATAATAAAAGCCGAAAGCCTTGTCCCTCGCGATGCCGATCCTGACCTTTTCCCTGACAGGAAGCGGAGAAACATCGCGGGAATACGCGCCTACCAGTGCGGGCCTGTCGGCAAGACGCAGCAGGCGATCGAGATCGACCTGCTGCGCGATCGAATCGCCGATTTTCCGGATGCGCTCTCCGGACTCCCCGGATTCGTTGCTCGGCATCAGCCCGAGATGACGTTCGACGATTTCGAGCCGTTCGTCGTGATGCACCGCCCCGATCACCGGCACATCGGTATAGTGCTCGATCACGGCGCGAAGCTTGGATTCATGGCGCGCCCCGCCGAGATTGTTGAGTATCACCCCGGCGATCGAAATTTGCGGATCGAATGCCTGGTAGCCGAGAATCAGCGGGGCGATGCCGCGCGTCATGCCGCGCGCATCGATCACCAGCACGACAGGCAAGTCGAGAAGTTTGGCAAGCGCAGCATTGCTGTTGCTGCCGTCCAAAGCAAGGCCGTCGTATAGCCCCTTGTTTCCTTCGACGATGCCGATATCCGATCCTTCGCCATGGCGCTGGAAAGTCGAGACCACCTCGTCCGGATTCATCAGGTAAAGATCGAGATTGCGACAGGCACGCCCGCTCGCCTCCGAAAGCCACATCGGGTCGATGTAATCAGGCCCCTTCTTGAAAGGCTGGACAGCGAGCCCCTTCTGTCTCAATGCTGCGCAGAGGCCGATGCTGATCGTGGTCTTGCCTGAAGACTTGTGGGCGGCGGAAACCAGGATTCGTTTCATTTCAGTCCGAAGCATCCCTGGGCAGGAAGTTGAGAGCTCTCACCCCTATCGTCGTGATCAGGAAAGCCACTCCGAGTCCGCCGCACCCCAGCAGAATTTCAGGCAGGCTGGGCGCATACTGGCCGATCTGCCCATCCCCGAAGCTGCTTGTCACCTCGTACCCCGGAAAAATGGACAGCGGAAATACCTGCCCGCCGACAATGAAGACGTAAAGCAGGCTGAAGCTCCCCAGAATCACGAGAATCGATGCGGCAAGGACGTGCCGGCTCCCGCCCATTCCCGGGAAATAGATGAGGAACAGAGGCAGCAGGCTCCCCACGAACAGATATCCGCCCCAGAAAAGCATGGGATAAATCCCCCCGTCCACCAGGATGAAGTGCTCGAATGCAGACTGCCTGGCGAAATAGAGATTGGTCATGTGATAGGCCGCGACCAGATAAATCACGCTGATGACGAAAAGACCGAGCAGATTCTTCAGTCGCTTGAGGATTGCAGCATGAAGCTCCATTTCGTTCCAGCCGTACATCGCCGCCTGCACGATCAGAAATACCGCAAGTCCCCACGCAAAGGACATCACGATGAACATCGGCGGCAGCAGCGCAGTGCCGTAAGCCTGCCTCGCAACGAGGAACGCGAAGATCATGCCCGTTCCCGTGGTGAGAATGATGCGCCAGGCGAACACGACCAGCCCTGCTGGCTTGGACCAGGGATTCATGCGCTTTTCCATCAGGGTCCAGAGATAGATGCCGACAAAGGCGAAGAGCCCGGAATAGAGAAAGACGTTCCAGGCAAACACCGACTTCAGATTGAAATGCGTGGCGGCGACGATGACCCGCTCGGGACGCCCCAAGTCCAGCATGAGCACAGTGAGGCCGCCTGCGAGCAGGGCAATCGAAAGGAGCCCCGCAAGCGGCGCGCGCACCTTGTAAGGCGCCTGACCGAAAACCGATCCGATCGAAGCGACATTGAGCACGCCGGAAGCCGAAACGATCATGAAAATGGCGAAGACATGCGGCATTCCCCACACGATCTGGTTGTTCATGCCCGTTACGATATGGCCGTATTCCTCCATGTAATGCGCCGCGGCCAGACCCGCAGCGACGACCAGCAGACCCAGGGCCACCAGCAGGTAGAAATTGCGACTATCGCGTCTGTTTTTCAGCAATGCATCCATCACAATCCCTCGTAGTGAAGGCCGGGATTGAGCCCCAGATCGGCCCTGATCTGTGTCGATGCGACAGTCCTGATACGCCTGGAAATCTCGCTGTCCGGATCGTTGAGATTGCCGAACAGGATCGCCTTGTGTCCCGCCTTGGAGCAGGCCTCAGCGCACGCAGTGTTGTTCTCGCCCCGGTCGATGCGCTGGACGCAAAGCGTGCAGCTCTCCACCGTGCCCTTGCCGCGCGGCACATCGGGCTTCTGGTCGTGGAGCGGTTCGTGCACGAAAGAGCGCGCCTTGTAGGGACAGGCCATCATGCAGTAGCGACATCCTATGCAAAGATGTCTGTCGACGAGAACGATGCCGTCCGCCCGCCGGAAGGAAGCACCCGTCGGACAGACATCGACGCAGGGCGGCTCCTCGCAATGCTGGCACATCATCGGGAGAGAGGTCGCCTTTCCGGTTCTCATGTCCTTCAGCTCGACCTTGCGCATCCACTGCTCGTCGGTCGGACGGGTGCCGCCCGGAAGGCCGTTCTCCTTGTTGCAGGCCTTGACGCAGTCGTCACATCCGGATTCGCACTGGCTGGTGTCGATCAGCATGCCCCACCGCACTGCGCTCGATGCAGGCTCGTTGAGCGAACGGCCGTGCGCCAGATCGTAAAGCAGCATGCCGGGAGCGATTGCGAGCCCTGCAAGCATCGCAGAACCCTTCAGAAACTGGCGCCTGTCCAACTCCTCGCTCATTTCGCAATCTCCGTAAGGGTTTCACTGACAGTTTCAGGCCGGCTGGAGTGGCATTCGAAACAGTCTATCTTGACCGCGGCATACGCATGGCATCCCTGGCAAAAATTCCTGTCGGTGCCGAGCACGCTGTTGTTCACCCGGCTCGCATGGCAATTCACGCATTTCTCGAGGCTGTATCTTCCCCTGACTCCCTGATGAACCGTGATGGTCCTCTGGTGCTTGAGCAGGTCGCCATGATTGAGCTTCATGAACTTGGGGTCGTTGACGCAATGCCCGCCCTTGCCGATATCCAGATGCGGCACTGTCACATCCGCAAAAGCCGCGCCTGAAGCCAGCAGAACCAGGGCGAGGAGAGCCGCCTGAATCCGTTTCATGCTACTCGCCCAGCCCCATCTGGATGTAGCCGGTTGGACACACGTCGGAGCAGATATGGCAGCCGATGCACTTGTTGTAGTCGGTGTCGACATAACGCCCCGTCGTGGACTGGTTCTTCTTCACCTTGAAAACGGCGGTCTGCGGGCAGTAGACGACGCAGTTGTCGCATTCGAAGCAAAGTCCGCAGCTCATGCAGCGCTTGGCTTCATTGACCGCCTGATCTTCCGCGAGCGCCTCGATGCGCTCCTCGAAGTTGCCGAGCGCGGACTCGCGGTCCAATGTGATGATCTTCCGCTTGTAGCGCGGGGTAAAGGTGAAATGCCCGAGGAACATGTCATCGTGCGGAATGACGTAGCGTCCCGAACGGTTGTCGTAATTGTGCACTGCGACAGGCATCGAATCCGTGCCGCGGATCGGCTCGTGCACTTCTTCCACATTCAGCCCCCTCTCGACCATCTTGCGCATCAGATCGAAAGTATGCACGTCGATCTTAGGACGCTTCTCAAGCTCTTCCCCTTGCAGGAACCGATCTATGCCTTCTGCAGCAATCGAGCCGTGACCGATGGCCGTGGTCAGGAGATGGGGACGGATCACGTCGCCTCCTGCGAATACGCCGGCCTTGCCCTGAACCTGATAGTTGCGGTCAGTGGTGATCGCCCCTCTGCCGTTGTCGAATTCTTCCAGACCGTAAAAATCGACTGCCTGGCCGATGGCGGAGACGATGAGATCCGCTTCGATGTCGCGCTCTGAACCTTCGCGCTTGTTGATTTCGAGCTTGCCGCCAACCATTTTGGCTTCGCATTCGGCGACACGCAAGGCCGTGGCCCGGCCGCTCGCATCCTTGACCACCCCGATCGGGACGAGACCGCCCAGGATCGCGATGCCTTCGGCAAGCGCCTGCTCGATTTCATGCTTGTTGGCCTGCATCTTGTCGATGGGAAAAATCGAGGTAAGCGTGACTTCCGCACCCTGCTTGGCGGAAATCCCCGCGACATCGTGCGCCATCTGCCCTGCGATCGCCCTTTCCAGATCGGTGGGCTGGGCATTCTCGATATGCCCCAGACGCCTTGCCACGGTCGCGACGTCGATGGAGGTGTCCCCGCCGCCCACGACCACCACGCGTTTTCCGACATAACGCAATCTGCCATCGTTGAAGGCGGAGAGGAAAGCGGTTGCAGTCACCACATTCGGGGCCTCCGAATCCGGAGTGGGGAGCGCCCTGCCCGCCTGCGCCCCCATGCCGAGAAAAATCGCGTCGAATTCGCTGCGAAGCTGCTCCAGCGTGACATCCTTGCCGATCTTGCAGTTCATGCGCGTCTTGACGCCGAGATCGAGAATGCGCTGGATTTCGGCATCGAGCACATCGCGCGGGGTGCGAAAGCCAGGAATGCCATAGCGCATCATGCCGCCCAGAAGCTCATGGTCGTCGAACACGGTAACGTCGTGCCCCTTCAGGGCGAGCTGATAGGCGCAGGAAAGTCCACCCGGCCCGCCGCCGATGATGGCCACCTTCTTGCCAGTCGACATCTCGGGCTTCACATATTTGAGATTGTTGGCGATCGCATATTCGCCGAGAAAGTGCTCGACCGAATTGATCCCGACATGGTCCTCCACCTCGTTCCTGTTGCAGCCAGTCTCGCAGGGAGCCGGGCAGACCCTGCCCATTACCGAAGGGAAGGGATTGGCTTCGGTCAGCCTTCTCCACGCGTATTCCTGCCATTGCATGCCTGCCGGCGGCTTTTCCGTACCACGCACGATCTGCAGGTAGCTCCGGATGTCTTCGCCGGCCGGGCAGCTTCCCTGGCAGGGCGGCGTGGACTGGATGTAGGTCGGACACTTGTGCGAATAGCTCGCCTGGAATATCTGGTCACGCCAGGAGTGAACCTTGTAGTCACCGTCCTTGTAGCGTCGGAAAGTGAGCTTCGCATCTTCCATGGTTTCTGACATTTCCTGCCTCCGATATATTTTAGGTAAGAGTTCTATTCTTTGTCGCCGAGCCTGATCGCGTTGCTCACGAGCTGGTGCACGCCGCCCACCATGCGCATGTTGAACCCGTAATAGGGCAGCACCTTGCTGAATTGAGTCTTGCAGATGGCACAGATGGTCGCCATGAAATTGACGCCATCCCGGTCCGCCACTTCTTTCAGCGCCTCCATGCGCGGCAGCGCGCCTTTCACCCTGAGATCCATCAGATCATCAGTCAGCAGACCGCCCCCGCCTCCGCAGCAGAATGTCTTCTCGCGGGTGGTGGCATCGGACATGTCCACGAAATGGTTGGCTGCCGCCCTGATGATGCTGCGCGGGATCTCGAACTGGCCGCCGGCCATCTCACCCATGCGCGAGCCCCTCGCCACGTTGCACGAATCGTGGAAGGTGACGACAAGATTGTCGTTGGCTTCCGGATCCAGCTTGATGGCCTGCTTCTCGATGAGATCCCAGGTCAGTTCGCAGATGTGGGTGGGCTGCCTGTACCGCTGGTCCAGCTGCTTCTGCAGCTGCAGCGCGAACCTGTCTTCCGCCCCGTCCCCTATCCCGGTGAGTGTGTTCCAGAAGCTGTATGCGACGCGCCAGGCATGACCGCATTCTCCGACCACGATGCGCTTGACGCCGAGTTCCAGAGCCGCCTGGCGGATGCGCAATGCGATCTTCCTCATCTGCTCGTAGTTGCCGATGAAAAGACCGAAGTTGCCCGCCTCGGACGACATCGAGGAAAGCGTCCAGGAAATGCCTGCCGCATGAAAAACCTTGGCATAGCCTATCAGGCTGTCGATGTGGGGTTCTGCGAAAAAGTCGGCGGAAGGCGTGATGAGCAGCACTTCCGCGCCCTTGACGTCGAGCGGGAAGCGCACGTCTATTCCGGTATCTTCCTTGACGTCTTCTTCCAGCCCCTCCAAAGTATCTTCGAGAGCGGGGCCGGGAAGGCCGAGGTTGTTGCCTATGGTATTGACCTTGCCGATGATCTCGTTCGAATATTTCTGGCCATAGCCCACCGAATCGAGGATTTCGCGAGCGGCCATGGTAATCTCGGCAGTATCTATCCCGTAGGGGCAGAACACCGAGCAGCGGCGGCATTCCGAGCACTGGTGGTAATAGGAATACCACTCGTCCAGCACTTCCTTGGTCAATTCCCTGGCGCCGACCAGCTTGGGAAAGAGCTTTCCCGGGAGGGTGAAATAGCGCCTGTAGACGCTGCGCATCAGATCCTGTCGCGCGACAGGCATGTTCTTGGGATCCTGCGTGCCGATGAAGTAATGGCATTTGTCGGAACAGGCCCCGCAATGGACGCAGGCATCGAGATAAACCTTCAGCGAGCGGTACTTCTTGAGCAGCTCGCCCATCTTGGCGATCGCACGGTCCTTCCAGTCCTCGACGAGTTCTCCCGGAAAGCCGAGCGCTTCCTGGATCTTGTCATTCGCGACGAACGGCTTCAATCCTTCCATGGCCCCCGGCTTGATGGCCGGGATGATCGGGATGACCCGATAGGGCGGCGCCGTAATTTCAGTAGCCATTAGCTCTCCGACTCCAGTTTTGCGGCCCAGGGCGAGAGATGGCGATGCTCCCTGGGATTGTCAGGCTGATTCCTCGAAGGCGAGAAAAACACGCCCGGGGCATGCAGCAGTTTGCTGAAGGGGAAGATGATCATCAGGCTGGCCACCAGCGAAAGGTGAAGGTACAGCAGCGGGCTTGCCGGCAGCGGCTGCGGATCGAAATGCTCAAGCCCGAGAAAGAACGCCTTGACCCCGACGATGTCGGTATGATCCAGAAACTTCATGGAAAGTCCGGATATTGCAATCATGAGCAGAAGCGCCAGCATGAGGTGATCCGAAGGCGTGGAAATGTAGCGTATCCGGTCGACCAGGAAGCGCCGCCCCCATAGCCCGGCAAGACCGATCGCCATCACGAATCCGGCGTAAATCCCGAAAGGCTGGACCAGATCCACCCAGGACCAGACCGGCTGGGTAAAATAACGCAGATGGCGCATCAGCACGAGCGCGAGTCCGCCGTGGAAAAGGATGGCGAACCCCCAGGTCCACAGGCTGCCCTTGAAGAGGCTCTCGAAAAGCAGAACTTCCCGGGTCATGCGCAGCACCACTCCGCCGCCAGTAGTCGGCGCAGGCGTCGTCGGAATCTTGAGCGGCGCGGGAGTGCGCAGGTAATCGCTTATCCTGTAGGCAAGGCCGCCTGCCAGAATCAGGAAGGCGGCATAGAACAGCGCTGCGAAAATCATGCTCACCGTCTCAGATGCAACCTGTCGGCTTGGGCAACCCAGCCACCTTGCAAGCCTGCTTGCCGGGGCCGTAGGGGAAAAGCTCGTAAAGATACTGACTATTGCCTTTCTCGGGGCCGAGCTTCTTGCCGATCGCCTTCGTCAGAACGCGAACTGCAGGTGCAATCTGGAATTCGTCGTAGTATTTGCGCAGAAAATCGATGACTTCCCAGTGCTGCTCGGTCATGTTCAGATTTTCGGTTTTCGCGATGTAATTGGCGACATCCATGTTCCAGTCGGCGAGATTGACGAGATAGCCTTCTTCGTCGGTTTCGTAGGTTTTGCCATTGACTTCGATTTGGGGCATTTCTATCTCCTCTGTGGATGGTGGTTCAAAGCCAGGATTGGCAATTTCTGTTGGCGACGACCAGGTCGACGAATCCGTCATAGCCGACTGTCGATACGCCTTCAATGACGCGATCGGCAAGGCCGCGCGCCTCGATATCGGGCTGAAGCGCATAAATCCTGAAGCGCCCCATGGCTTCCCGAATCTTTTTCTCGAATGCATTTCCGGTAGTTGCGGCGTAGACCGCATCTTCGATCAACAGGATCTCCCCGCCTGCTGCGACATTGAGGCAGGAGTCCAGGGAGTTTCCCGAAAGCGGGGATTTGTTGATGATATTCAGCATGATTCCCTTCCTAGAAACTCAGCAGGACATCCTGCTCTTCCATGAGATTGCCCATTTCCGCCCTGGAAAGCACGGTCACGTCGACCAGCAGATCTTCCTCGGAGAGTCCGCGGGCTTCCAGGGACTCCTTCTCGACATAAAGCTTCTCGATGTCGTAGCCTTCGAGCGCGCGATAGGTCGGGGAAAAGTTCTTGGTTTCTATGCCCTTGGTCTGCTGTCCCTTTTTCAACTGATAGACGCCGTCGTCCAGGAACGCAAGGGAAACATCCTGATCGAACGCCGCCGTGATGAGCACCACTTCAAGCGCCTCGAGCGCATAGATCGTGCCATAGGGCGCCTTGCGGTTGACGAACATGAATTTCTTGATGCCTTCTTCGCTCATTTTGTCCTCAATCGCCGAAAGTGACCAGGCGGTCCGCCTGAATTCCCGCCTCGACCAATTGTCCGAGGCCGGAAATCCTGAAACCGCTGGCGAGGTTTTCATCGCGTATGCCGCGCCTCAAGGCAGCGGCCACGCAGACGACGAGATCCACGCCGTGCTCTTCCGCAAGCCTGCTCCAGCGATTCACGATGTTCCGGTCATCCTGGGGCGGCTCGGTCAGCTTGGTGGCATTGTTCACGCCGTCATGGTAGAAGAACACGCGCCAGACTTCATGCCCCTTTTCGATTGCCGCCTTGCAGAACAGGTAAGCCGAATCGCTCGCCTGGTGCTGATAGGGGCCTTCGTTCACTACGATGCCGAATTTCATATTCCCTCTTCAGAAGCGGATATGGGTCGAAGCATTGAGGTTTGCACGGGAGCCGCGCCAGTCGTCGACCAGATACTTGGTGAAAGGCAGCTCCGTCTTCTCGAAGAAACGCGGCCAGCCGATACGCTCGACCCAGTCCGAAAGCCTCTCCCATGGCCTTGCATCGGCCTTGTAGGTATAAAGTATCTTCTTCACGACTTCCCCGACCTCGGTCCAGCGCGGCGGATTGTTGGGAAGACCCGATGCCACCATCTTCATGAAAGTCGGCTTCGCCCGCGCATTCGAGTTCTTGCCTCCCACCCAGATCGCAATCTTGGAATACTCCGGATCGTTGATCTGCATCGGCGGACAGGGCGGATAGCACGCGCCGCAGCACACGCATTTCGCCTCGTCGACTTCAAGCGACGGCTTGCCGTTGACAAGCGCCGGCCTGATCGCAGCCACGGGGCAGCGCGCCACGACTGCAGGGCGCTCGCAAACGTTGGCAACCAGATCGTGGTTGATCTTGGGCGGCTTGGTATGCTGCACGATGATGGCGATATCCGCCTGCCCGCCACAGTTGATCTCGCAGCAGGAAGTGGACAGGTGAACGCGATTGGGCATGTCCTCCTGCCTGAACTCATCTATCAGCTCGTCCATCAGGGATTTGACCACGCCGGATGCGTCCGTTCCCGGAATATCGCAATGCAGCCAGCCCTGGGTATGGGCGATCATCGAGACGGAGTTGCCCGTTCCGCCGACGGGAAAGCCGTTCGCTTCCAGTTCGGCGATCAGCGGGGCCACCTTGGTCTCGTCAGACACCATGAACTCGATATTGGAGCGTATGGTGAAGCGGACATGACCTTCAGCGAACCTGTCGGCGATGTCGCACAGCTTCCTGATGGTGTGGATATCCATCTGGCGCTGCGTGCCTGCACGCACCGACCAGACTTCGTCTCCGCCGTGCGCGACATGGTGTAGCACGCCCGGACGGGGACGGTCATGGTATTTCCAGTTGCCGTAATTCTTCAGCAATGTCGGGTGCATGAACTGCTTGTTGTCGGGAACGCCGCTCTCTACCGGGCGGCGAAGTTGCGTTTGGGCCATAGTCTATTCTCCTCAGGCAGCCTGTTGCTTGGCTTTGATTTTCGCGACTTCCTCGTCCCATCCGTCGGTCCTGACATAGGGATTCATTCTGGGACTCGCAACCATGTTCGGATCGACATCGATGCCCATCGCATCCAGGAAATTCACCAAGCCGATGCGCTCGATCATTTCGCCGGTACGCTCATGCTCCAGCGCATTCTCGGCAAAGAAATCAATGATGCGCTGGCCGAGATCGACGAGCTGCTCCATGTCCTCGTCCGTTTCGAGCTTCATGAAGGGAACCACAACAGTGCCCATCAGATCGCCGATCTTCAGCGTACGCTTGCCCCCGACGAGAACCGTCGCTCCCTTGTCCTTGCCGGGAGAGAGCGCACCGGTCATGACATTGATGCAATGCATGCAGCGCACGCAGTCATGGTTGTCGATTTCCACGGCATGGGTGTCGCTGACGGCGACGCTGGAGACATGCTCGCCCTTCCTCACATCCTTGATTTCCTTCAACTGGAAAGCCTTGGTCGGGCAGCGCGCCACCACGTCGTTGACAAGCTCGTTCATGCCGTGCTTGGCGAACCACTTCTTCGCCAGCGCCTCATCCGTCCTGATGTTGTCGCGCCAAGTGCCGATGACGGCCATGTCGGCACGCTGAATCGAATTCATGCAGTCGTTGGGACAACCGGAAAACTTGAATTTGAACTTGTAGGGCAGCGAAGGACGATGAATATCGTCCACAAAGGTATTGAGCACCATGCGATGCGCCTTGGCTTCGTCGTAGCAGGATTGCTCGCAACGGGCAGCCCCCACGCAGGACATGGAAGTGCGCACGGCAGGCCCTGCACCGCCCAGATCGAAGCCGAGTTCGTTAATCTCGTCGAAAGCGCCCTGGACATTGTCGGTCGTCGCACCTTGGAACATGATGTCGCCGGACTGGCCATGGAAAGCGATCAGCCCCGAGCCGTGGCGCTCCCAGATGTCGGCCATCTTGCGCAGCACGTCCGTGTTGTAGTGCATTCCGGGCGGAGGCTGCACGCGCAGGGTATGGAATTCGGCAGCATCCTTGTAAATCGGCTCGCCTTTCTCATCCTTGAGTTCGGTAAAGCGCGGAATGATGCCGCCGCCGTAGCCGAAAACCCCGACCGTGCCGCCCTTCCAGTAGCCTTTCTTGGTTTGGTACGAAGTTTCGAGCTGGCCGAGCAAATCGACCGCCATGTCATTATCCTGAGCCAGGCGCTTCAGACCCGTAACGAAGCTGGGCCACGGGCCTTTCTCGAGCTCGTCGAGATTCGGCGTGTCGTGCATTTTCTTAGCCATGAATCCTCCTACACATGAAATTATGGAAAGGTCCTCTCGAACCGCCGGCGATCTTGGTCGCCTGTATTCTAGACGCTCCGCCACCTGTGATATATTAGACAAGCCTGATAGTGCTGTGTAAACTACCCTTCAGGGTTATACCCTCACCCCCCCTACTGGCTATAGACGCTTGAGCCTTGCGTCACGCTCAATATGGCTTAATATTGATATAGCAGATTTCCTTATTTTTATCACTTTGGCCCTGGAAAACGATGACGCAAATCAGCGAACTGGAAAAATTCAGGATACCACTTGGCGGCCAGGAGATCGAGCTGCAGCAGGTCGATTACGCCGAAGGCGGGATGAGCCTGCTGCGGCTGCGCATCCGGGAAGGGAAGCGCTTCACCATATTCGACATTGACCCCGTGACCGCGAAACAATGGGCCAATGCGATGCAGATCTGGGCAAATTCCGTCGATGGCAAATGAAATGACCGACGTCCGCTTCGATCTCGAGGGCAGATTCGTTCCGGAGGGCTATGCCTTTCCCCTGTGGGGCGAGGTGACGAGAATCCTGCCGGAGCTGGAAGATTTCGAGCTTGCAGGAATACTGCCGCTGAAGGGTGCGGCAAGCGGGGAAGGCATGCTGCTGCCCAGACGCGCCAAGCTCGCACTGCGCATTCCCACGAGTTTCGTTCGGAACGCACTTGAATTGTCGGGAAAAACCCTCGACATCGAAGGCAATCCGCTGCATGTCGGAACCGGAAACCCGAGGGAAATCGAAGCCCATCCCACGCTGCGCTCGCAGTTCGTGGCAAGCGAAAAGATCGAGACGGATTTCCTCAAGGAAGTCGAGACGCAGCTGGAAAAGCTCGAAGTATCCTGCAAATGGATCTGCGGCAGGAGACAAACCCTGAAAAACGGGGAAACAGTCCTTTCAGGCTACAGCCTGGCGGTACACGATCTCAAGCCGCCCGCCTCGATCAGGCTGCAGCAGGCGGGGCTCGGCAATTACCGTCGTTTCGGCTGCGGCCTGTTCGTCCCCCACAAGACGATAGCAGGCCTGGATTGACCGGAAGACTTTTAATTTCGTTTGGAGACAAGAAAAATGGCATATCATATCAATGGAGTTGACGTCGAAACCGATGACGACGGCTATCTGCTGGAAGCCGACTATAGCAACGAGGCAGTCGAAGTGATCGCTGCGGCAGAAGGCATCGCGCTGAACCCGGATCACTGGAAAATCATCGACTATATGCGCGACCAATACCGCGAGCACGGCCACACGCCCAATTTCAGGAACATGCTGAAAGAAGTTCAGGAATTCTGGCCCGAGGCGGACAGCAAGGCGCTATACGACCTCTTTCCCATGGGGCCCGCAAAGCAGGGGGCAAAAGTGGCCGGCCTGCCCCAGCCCTATGGGAAAGGCGGATACTGAAGGGACTCGAAATGGAAAAAATCAATGCCAATGTCGTGCTGAATGTGAAGGGAACGACCTGCCCCGGCCCCCTTCTGGGTGCCAAAAGAATGGTGGACGAACTCGATGCCGGGCAGATCCTGCTTCTGATCTCCGACTGTCCCGGCACGCAGGATGACCTCTTCGCCTGGACGAGGCAGACCGACAACCAGGTTGTGCATACCGAAAAGCTGCCGGACGGGGGAACGGGATATTACATCAGAAAGGGCAAGGGCCACGAATACCATGCCAACGTGCTGCTCGACATCCGCGGCGTCCTTTGCCCTGGCCCCATAGTCGAAGCCAAGAAACTGCTCAACGGCATGCAGTCCGGAGAAATCCTGAAGCTCACCAGCAACTGTCCCGGAATCCGCTCCGACATCGAGGGCTGGGCAAAAACAACCGGAATGAGCATCCTCGAAGCAGCCGAAATCGCTCCCGGCGAATACGATTTCTACATCCGGAAGGGATGATGCGGGTCAAGAGCCGCTGGTTCAAGGGCGATCGGGAAAAGTCCCCGCAGGAGATCGCGGGTGCGGCAGCCTTCATCCTGTGGAAAATCGCCCAGAATGCGCTGAAGAGCATGAGGAGCGCAGATTTCGGCATCGAAGCCGGTCCGCAGTACTTCGATTATCTTCAGGAATTCCTGATTTTCCTGGTGCAGATCGCGGACCGAATCGCCTTCGAAAAAATGGACAGCGATTCCAGGGTGGCCTTCACCACGGAACTTGCGCTCAGGGTCGCCGAAAACTTTGCGGAAAACAGGAGCGCCCTGCTGGGACAGTCTTTGGGGACAAGCAAGAGCGAATTCATCACTCGCTACAACGAACGCTCGAACGTCTATTCGGAATGCAGCTTTGGTGCGGACGGCCCCGATTTTGCCTTCATCCGCTATCTCGGGCACTCTATACTGGAATTCTGCGAGGACAGGGACAAGAGCTGGGTAGTCGACCAGATCATGGCCATCGAAGCTCCGGAGGCCATCTCGACGGTGCAAAGAGCGATGAAGGGGCTGCTCGACACCGAGTCTGCCGGTCAGAGGCTGGGGTCGGGGATCGGCCCGGACTGAAATGGACCGGAATGCCTATCTCGCCTGGCGCGACAGGAAGTTCGCAGAATCGCCTCCTTCGGCGGACGATCTCGTCGTCGAAGTCAATCATCCCGATGCATTGACCCCGTCAGAGCTGGCGGCGATCAGAGAGCGCATCCGACGAGCCAACATGGCGATCTACGCGAGCTCCGCCACCGACACCGACATGAAGCGTCTGGGCCGCCAGTTTGGTCTGGAAAGTCTCGATGCCAACTGGCTGGCAGGAGAGGACGGCATTTCCGAGATCAAGGTGTCAGAATCCGGCAAGGGCTACATTCCCTACACGAACAAGCCGATCAAATGGCATACCGACGGCTATTACAATCCGATTGATCGGAAAATCCGCGCGATGCTGCTGCATTGCGTCCAGGATGCCGAAACCGGCGGGGAAAACCGGCTGATGGATCACGAAATCCTGTATTGCCTGCTCAGGGATGAAAATCCCGAATACATCCTTGCGCTCTCGGAGCCCGACGCAATGACGATCCCCGAAAGAATGGGAGAAGACGGCGTCGCGCGGCCTGAAGAGGCCGGGGCGGTTTTCTCCTTCGACCCCGACGGGCATCTGCACATGCGCTACACTGCGAGAACCCGGTCGATCCAGTGGAAGCAGGACGAAGCGACCTTTGCCGCAGTCTCCGCGATCGAGGACATCCTCTCGTCCGCTTCGCCCTACATGCACGCAATCAGACTGCAGCCGGGCATGGGGATCATCTGCAACAACGTGCTGCACGATAGATCGGGGTTTACGGGAAACTCTCGCCTGCTCTACCGCGCCCGCTATCACGACCGCATCAAATGAAAACCCCTCGCCTTGAAAAAGGCGAGGGGTTTTGCCAGCCGAACTTACCAGCCGTAGGAAATGCCGAGAGAATCCTCAGAGAGGGAATTGCTGACATTGCCTCCGCCATATGCTGGGGGAATGTCGTTGATGCCGGACACGGTATTGCTGAAGGCATGCATGTAGAACACCGATATTTCAGACTTGTCCGCAAGCTTCCAGGTGGCGCCCAGGGTCACATTGTCGGTGACCACCCCGGGGGCGAGGATGTTGAAGAAGGTTTCGGATGTCGCATAGGGCTCCTTGTTGTGGGCCCATCCGGCCCGCAAGGTCAGCGTGGAACTCCAGTCGTGGCTGACACCGATCTTGTAAACCGTCATATTCTGCCAGCCGAATCCCGCACCGTTCGGAGCGCCGAGATTGAAGGGAACGCCGCCGAGGGGGTTGCTGATCGATGCCACATCGCCGTACATGATCCGCTGGATGTCGAAGGCGACAGTGGTTACAGGCGCAGCCTTCACCGCGACGCCCACGCCATAGGTGGCAGGAATATCGAACTCACCCAGATTGGCAAACAGGCCGCTGTATTTGCTGAACTTGGTCATCGTTGTCTTGGTCTGGTAGGTCGCACCCAAAGTCACATCGGGAGTCACCTGTCCTATCCAGCCGAAATGGAGTCCATATCCCGTAGACGTATCGGTACCATTATTCGAGGTTGAATTCGCCCCAACCCCCGGCGCCGTTGCGGCGGAAAATCCCTGAATGCCCTGCGCGGAAAAGGTCTGGTAGGCAATATTCAGGGAAACGCCGACCGAATTGTGCTCGTCCACCTTTTTCGACCAGGTCGGCGCAATGAAAAGCTGCTTTAGGTTGACCCCGCCCTCACCCTGCCCGCCGTAAGCTGCAAAGGGATTGTTCATGTAGCCGGTATTCATGCCGCCGTTGCCGTAGATGGATACGCCGAGCGAATAATCCGGCGCCATCATGTGGTTATAGCCGAAATTCGGGATCAGGAAATTGCTGATATTATTGCCGTCGAAAGAGCCATTTGCCCCGCCTGCCCCGGTGATCTGCGAATTCCTGTCGGGATGGAACAGCTCAAGGCCGAAATCGATCCTGTTGCCGACCATCACCATCCCTGCAGGATTAGTTGCGGCAGCCAGAGAATCCTGCGGAAAGGCGATACCCACTCCGCCCATACCTTCGGACTTGATGCCATAGCCGTTCGAAAAATAGCCATTGGTGGCATAAGCTGCCGGCGCGATCAGACCGCCAGCAATCATCATCGAAACCAGTATTTTACGCTTCTTCATGTTGCCCCTCTCTCTAGTTGTATTGGAATCAAGAAAACTTCAAACGAACAGACAGATATCGGTTTCCCCCGCGAATTCCATGAAGGTTGCCGCGCCGCCATATTCGATCCCGTCGATGAAATCGCTCTTTTCGAACTCGAACAGATCGACCGTCATCTGGCAGGCGACGAACTTGACGTCCGCTTCCTGGCACAGGCTGCGCAATTCCTCAAGGGAAGCGACCCCCTTCTTCTTCAGCTTGTCCTTCATCATCATGGTCGCCATGGATTCCATTCCGGGCAGCATCTGCACGAAAACCGGCATCGGAACCGGCATCGGCATCGCAGGATTGGCGAGCGGGCTGATCTTGACATCGGAAAGATCCTTCTTCAGAAGCTGCAGCCCGTAGAAAGTGAAAAACACCTGGACGTCGTAACCCAGCGCAGCCGCGGTGGAAGCCAGAATGAATGGCGGATAGGCCATGTCAAGGGTGCCCTTGGTCGCGATGATCGCCATTTTCTTTGTCATGAAATTTCCCCTTTATCGAACCTGACCAACCATCACTTCTTCTTCATGAAAAAGACGTATTCTCCGCCTTGCTCGCTCTGCTCGAGCAACTCATTGCCGGTCTGCTTAGCGAAAGCCTGCATGTCCTTGACGGAGCCGCAGTCGGTCGAAACGACCCTGAGCACCTGCCCGGAATCCATGTCGGCAAGGGATTTTTTGGTCTTCAGGATGGGGAGCGGGCAATTGAGGCCGCGCGCGTCGAGTTCTTTCTGAAAATCCATAGCTGTCTCCGTAAGTTAAATTTATAAATCCATGTTTCATAGGAATGAAATATGTTCCCAATATAATGCTATTAGGCGGAATTTGCCATTCCATCGTCTATAGCCGAAATGGGTAATACCCATATAGCCCGCATGGGGGGTGCACTTCACAAGCGCACTGCCAGAACCGGCTTTTCCGCTCGCTCCACCACTTTCTGCGTTGTCCCGCCGGAGCGGACATTCCCCATGCCCACCACGATCAAATCGACATCTGCAGGCGTCGCAAGAATCTCGTCGCAGGGCCTGCCAATGCGCACCATTTCGTGAACCTCGGCACCCAGCGCTCGCGCCAAATCCGCATTGACCGAAACATTGCGCTGCGCTCCCTTCCTTGACGCCTCGCTTGAAGCGACGCCCAGGACATGAAGCGGCAAGCCGCATTCCACGGCAATCGCGGCTGCCACGCTGGCAACGCTTGCAGAACCTTCCGATTCATCGACTGCAGCCAATATCCCGCGCGACCACATGCCGCAGGCGCGCGGCACCATCAAGACGGAACAGGGCGCGGAATCGATGATTCTGCTCACCATTTCCCCGACCAGAAGTTTGGCCAGGAAACCGCGCCGGCCGCGGCGCCTGATGACGATGAGATCTGATTTGCAATTCAATGCTTCCTGAACGATTTCGTCAGCAGGCGCATCCCCTCTTCTTGCATGGATATCGACCGACACGCCCATTTTATTCGCACTCATGCGCAAGTCGTCGACCCTCGCGGCGATATCCTGCTCGGTTCGGTCGGCAAGCCTGTGGGCCGCCATTTCGAACTCGGGGTTGCTCAAGACGGGCACGACAACGGAGAGCGGAAGATTGCATCGCCTCGCCATTTCGAGCGCGACGCGCTCCGCACCAGAATCGAATTCGGTGCGCTCAGTGGCAAGCAGAATATTTCTGAAGGGATGGTCCATATCAATGTCTCCCCGAAAGCAGGCCGGATGCAGCCGAAACCAGGATGACGATTTCCAGCGCACACAGGACAAGATAGATCCAGTCTCGCCGCTTCGCATAGACCGGCATGACCGCCAGGATGCAGAATATGGAACAGCCGGAAAGGATCGCAATGCCGAGAAAGCTCGCAAGATCGCCGCTGCCCAGCATCCCGATCCAGGCCCATCCCTTCGGCATGCCGGTCACTTCCAGGTATTTGTCTGCAGGCAGGTTCCAGACCTGCGGCAGGCGCTCAAGCGGAATTCTGGCCGGCAGGATGCCGAACACATAGGCGACGAAAGTGCCGATGAGGGTCAGAAATCCCAGGAGCGTGCTCCAGTGCAGCCAGGCAGCGTAGCGCAGTTGCTCCTTCTCGTACTGCCCTGCGTCCTTCAGGCCCATATTCCGAGTCCTTTCAGCAAGGCGCCGACGCCGGACACGAACAGCATGGCGATCACCATCCTGCGAATCACCGAGGCATTGAGCACCGACAAAAGATGCGCCCCTATCCTCGCCCCGATCATCATGCCGATGACAGAAGGCACAGCGATGACGGGCAATATCGCGCCGTTGTCGAGATAATACCAAGTCGCCGAAGAACTGGCCGTAGTCAGGATAAGACTGGAAGTGCCTGCAGCCACCTTGAGCGGAACCCCCATCAGGAGATTGAGAACCGGCACATTGGCCCATCCCGCCCCGACGCCGAAAAGCCCGCCCAGAAATCCGATCACCAGAAACAGCACCATGCCAAGCGGCGTGCGGTGAACCTGCCAGTTCACGTCTTCTCCGGAAATTGCATCTCGGAATATGCCATGGATGCCGAGCATTCCGGAAAGCGGATCGGAAGCAGGCACATGGGGATATTCGGACTTCCTTGCGACAGCCATCAATACGACGATGCCGAGGATGGTAAGCCCCAGGGCGACCTGAACCACATTGGCAGGCAGGGCAAGGCCCAGCATGGCTCCCCCTATGGCGCTGACGGATGCGCCGAATGCAAGCGGCATCGCAAGACGGAGATTGGCAAGCCCCGCCTTCAACAGGGAAGGCCCCGCCGCAAGGGAGCTCGCAAGCGCAACGAGCAGTCCCGCGCCGCGCACGAAATCGAGGTGAAAAGGAAAAAAGCTGCCCACGATGGGCACGAAAAGCACCCCCCCGCCGACTCCGGCCGGAACTGCCACGATCCCGAGGAAGAAGCAGACGACAAAAAGCGCAAGCGGCCACACCCACCAGGCGCCAGCGCCGGCTGCAGCGCCGGCTGCAAATGCAGGATGCGAGAAAAAGAGCAGGGGCAGCGGCAGGCAGCGCATCACGAATGCGTCTGTTCCGGCGCCATTACGGCAAAAGGTCGAAAAGGACATATGGTTCTGCAATCGGTTAATACGCTAATATATCGCATTGTACTCAATATCAGCATGCAATTAGGCGCAATCCAGGGGGGGGGGGCGTCTATAACCGCAATGGGGGGGCATGCATAACCCACACGAGGGAATGACTTTGCCGCTACAGTGTTGCAAGACATGACAAATGATTTATAATCGAAAAATGAGCGCAGCAGCGAAGGAATCCGTTCCGGAATCCACGCTCTCGGTCAACGACGAGTGTTCGACGCTGATCGAGGGGTTTCTTGGAACAATCGCAAAGATGACGGGCGCAATGGCTGGCGCAGTGCGCATTCATTCCCCCGACGGGAAGGAACTGCGCCTGGTTGGCTCTTTCGGCTTGCCGCCCGATGTCGTCGAATGCGAAGACGCCGTCAATCGTAATTGCGGTGCCTGCGGCATGGCGGCAGGCGGTTCGGGAAATGCCGCATCCGGGGTCGAGGCATGCATGCTCCGCAATGGCCGCGGCTTCTTCGGAAAAACCTGCAAGCGCATGATCGCGGTTCCGCTCGAGGTCCGGGGAAGAACGACTGGCATCTTCAACCTGTTTTTTGCCTCGGCTCAGTCTATTCCTGCGGAAACCGAGAAAAACCTGCGATCCTTCGGCGAACTTCTCGGCACTGCCCTGGAAAACTCGATACGCTCCCGCGAAACCAGGAGAATGGGGCTGATGACGGAGCGGCGGCTGATGGCCAACGAAATACATGACTCCCTTGCCCAGACCCTGGTTTACGCGAGAATGCGCATGAGTCTTTTGAGTGAGGCAATCAAATCCGGAAACGAATCCCTTACCGGAAAATATGTGAACGACGTCAATGAAGCACTGGCTTCCGGCCAGCATGCCGTGCGCGAACTCATCACCCACTTCCGCTGCCCGATGGATCCACTCGGGCTGCAGCACGCGTTGCGCGAACTCGTCGACGAATTCAGGGAGCGCACCGGCATCGCCCTCGAATACACCAATCGCATTGCCGATTTCATGCTTCCCATCGAATACGAACTCCAGGCATTCCATATCGTTCGGGAGGTTCTTGCCAATGTCGCCATGCATTCCCGGGCGAGCCGCGCGAGCCTTGCCGTGAGCCGCCATGACGGTTATTACCTGTTCGCCATCGAAGACAATGGCTCCGGCATTCCCGACATCGTCCCGGACGAAGGACACTATGGCCTGACCATCATGCGCGAACGCGCCATGCGCCTGGGCGGAAGAATCGAAGTGGAAAGTGCAAAAGGGCTTGGCACCAAGGTGACGCTGAGCTTTCCGATCACCCAGGAGGTCATGCTGTGAACAAACCCATCCGCATCGTTCTGGTCGACGATCATTGCCTGTGCCGACGCGGGCTCACCGAACTCTTCGACCACTGCTACGGCATCTCAGTGGTCGGCGGTACCGGCAACGCAGCCGAAGTGATCCCCATTCTGGAAGCGCAGCGGCCCGACCTTCTGATCATGGATCTGCGCATGGAGCCTGTCGATGGCCTGACTCTGCTCGATCAGATCAGAAAGTCGGGTTGCGATACGCCGGTGGCGATCCTGACGATGAGCGACTCGGAATCCGATCTTGCCAAGGCGATGCGCCTCGGCGCGAAAGGCTACCTTCTGAAGGACATGGATCCCGAAGATGTCGTCAGCGCGGTGCGGCGCATCGCCAGCGGCGAACTCGTCGTCGCTCCGGCCATGACCATGAAACTGATGAATTTCCTGCAACATGGGCAACAGGATCATCACGTGCGCAAAAACTCTCTCGAACTTCTGACCGAGCGCGAGCGGGAAATCTTGCAGCATCTGGCGCGCGGAGAAAGCAACAAGGTCATTGCAAGGACGCTCGACATCAGCTACGACACCGTCAAGCAGCATGTCCGCCATATCCTGTTCAAGCTCAAGCTGGCATCCCGCGTGGAGGCAGCCGTCTTTGCCGTCGAGCAGAGGGCAAGCGAAGGCCGGGTTTCCTCGCCAAGCCACTAAAGTTCATGATTTTAGTCGGTCCGCAAATTTTGCTCGAAAATCCTGCAGCTTCGGCCTGACCACGAACTGACAATACGGCCGGGAGCTGTTGTTTGTGAAATAATCCTGGTGATAATCTTCTGCCGGGAAGAATTTTTCGCAAGAAGCCACTTCCGTCACGATCGGCCCAGCCCATTTCCCTGCAACTTTCCTGATCATCGCTTCGGCGAGCGCCTTCTGCTGCTCGGAGTGGGTAAAAATGACCGATCGGTATTGCGTCCCGACATCGTTTCCCTGCCTGTTCAATGTGGTCGGATCGTGGATGGCAAAAAAAACTTCCAGAATTTCTGCGTAGGAAACGGCCGCCGGATCGAATGTCACCTGGACAACTTCGGCATGCCCGGTTTTCCCGCCGCATACCTGCTCGTAGCTCGGGCTGTCGACCAGCCCTCCGCTGTAACCCGAGACGACTTCGATGACGCCCTCCAACTCGGAGAAAACCGCCTCCAGGCACCAGAAGCAGCCTCCTCCCAATATCGCTACTTCCCTGCTTTCAGTCATGAAACTTCATCCAGATGCGCCGCTTGTCCGCCGAATCATACCACTTGTCGGAAACCATGTTGACAACATTACAGCCAAGGTTTTTGATAGGCAGCGTGAACTCCAAAAGTTCCTCGGCTCTCTGAGCCACACCCAATGCCTCCTCCTTCCGGCCGGATCGTTCCGGCCGTTTTTTCATTTCACCTGAAGACGAAAGCGCACGTCCTGAACCGAATCGACCGGCTTTCCATCCTTAACCGCCGGAAAAAATTTCCATGTGGACAAGGTGTTCAGCACAGACTGGTTCAATTCCGGGATGGAGGTCGCGATGATCAATTCGACCTTCACGGTGCCGTCCGCAGCAACATGAAACCTTGCAACGACCAGGACATCCAGCGCATCCTGCCGGTATTCATCAGGAATCTCTGGCTTCGGGCTGTAGATGGCGCGCGCGCCCATCTCGTCTCCGCCGGGCGAGCCATTCTGGGGCTCGGCCTTCGGCTGCGCCGCTTTCTGGGGCTCCGCTTTGGGCTGCGCCGCAGCCTTCGGGGGCGGCTGGACCTTGGGCTGCTCGACTCTTTTCGGAGCCTCCTGCACCTTTGCCATGGGTTTGGGCAAATCGGCCTTCCGTTGCGGCTCAGCGCTGGACTTCACGACACTGGGGGACACGGGAATTTCGATCAGCTTCGCATCTATCGGCTTCTGATCGACATGCAGCTTTTCCGGGCGGGAAAGAAACTTCCCGAACAGCCAGAACAAAATCAGCCAGGCAAGGACGGCCATGCCGAACGTCCATGGCAGACGCCGCCAGGGATTTTCGAATTCACTCCGCATGCTTGACTGCAATCAGGAAATGCTCTGCCCCCGCCTGCCTTGCCCGCAGCATGGCCTGAACCACCAGCCCGTTCTGGGCATCCGTATCCCCGGAAATAATGATGCTGGAATCAGGCTTCTTCAGCATCGATGCCAGCACCTTCTGCATCGAATCCAGCGTGACCGGGGTCTTGTCCAGAAAGATCTTCCCATCCTTCGTCACGGTGAGCGTCACCGGGGTCTTGGGCTGCATGGGAGCTGCCGATCCCTTGGGCAGATTGACGGGAAGGGAATGCAGGTTCTGCATCGAAAGGGAAGCCAGCATGAACGTGACCAGCAGAAAGAACATCACGTCGATCATGGGAATGATCTCGATGCGTCCTCGCCTCACTGCGCGACTCTTACGCAGCTTCACTGCCTGCTCCTTCCTGGTCCATCCTGATATGGTCGATCAACCGGGTTCCCAATCTTTCCATTTCATCCAGCGTCTGAGATTGCAGGCGCGAGAAGAAATTGAAGGCGAACAGGCTGATGAGCGCGATGAAAAGGCCGAGCGCGGTGGCGATCAGCGCCTGGGCCACCCCCGCGGTAACTCCGGTCGGATCGACCAGCCCCGCACCGCCGATCAGCTTGAAGGCATGCATCATGCCGGTGATGGTGCCGAGCAGTCCCAGGAGGGGCGCTGCGGTCACCACGGTTTCAAGCACCCACAACCCCCTGCTCATCGATTTTTCTATCTGCTGCGCCTCGTCGGCTGCACGGGATTCGACCCACCATGCCGGTTTTGCGCGATTTTCCAGAATCGGCCTGAAAAAGCGTCCGAAATAATGGCGCTCTTCGAGCGACTTGACCTGCTTCTCAAGCTCGCCCCACGAAAAGCCATAGGTTTCGACAAGCTCAAGCAGCGGCGCCTGGATGCGCACATACCTCACGTAAACATAGGCCTTGTCGATCATGATGTAGAGCGCGATCACGCCCAGAGCCAGGAGAGGATAGATCATCACCCCTCCGAAACGTATTGCCTCCCAAGCCTCGTTCAATCCCTGCATGTTCAACCTCCAAAAATTAATCAAAAGCCCTTGCTCAATCCCACGTAGAACGCTCTCGTCGGACCGTACTGCGGCGCGCCGACTCCTATTCCCGATCCATCCCTGATCTCGTAAATCTGGTTGAGCAGATTGATCACGCTCACCCTTCCCTCCACCTGTCCGAGTTGGGGCAGATAGAGCTTTCTCGTCACTCCCAGATTCACCTGAACGTAGCCCGGCATGCTGGCAGTGTTGGCGAACCCTCTGCGCAATCCGCTGCCGAGCAAGGCATCCATGCTGTAACTCGTGCCATGCCAAAGATAGGACCAGCCTGTCGATGCGGTATAAGTCTGATCGTGATCCAGATGCACCCAGTTGTTGGAGATATAGGCAAGTTCCTGCGCGGAAAAATTGTATTGCCCCGATACGATGTTCCTGCCCAGCGCCCTGGATGCGGCAAAATTCAGGTAGGAAGAGAAGTTGTCTTTCTTGTAGTTTCCGGTCACTTCCAGGCCGTAAATCTTGCCCTGCTGATAGTTGAATGGCGAATAGATGAGCGACTGCCCGAACTGCCCTTCGTCCAGAAGATCCTGGACCAGTCGCAAATAGCTGTCGAGGCCGATGTTGAGCTCGGGAGTGAACTGATGCGTCACGCCGGCATCGAAATAATGGCTGCGCTCGGGCAGCACATTGGTATTCACGTCGGTAGGCAAGGCATTGGTCGTGCCCTGGAATTTCGCTATGCTGGTGGGAGCGATCAGTTCCGTCGCCGGAGGGGTGAAATAGCGCGCGTAGCCAGCGTGAAAAGCCGTGTCTCTGGTCGCCTGATAAACGAGCCCAAGCCGCGGACTCAGCTGGCTCGCATTCACATAGGCATTCATCACGTCGAACCGGGCACCGTAATTGACCGTCAGCTTCTTCATCGGATGCCATTCATCCTGCAGGTAAATGCCGTATAGCCAGGCGGCTTTCGTGTAATTGTCGACGATAGTGAAGGGAGTGCTGCTGGTCTGGTTGCCAAAAGCATCAGCCGGAAAAACGGCGGAAGTATTGTTGGATACCGCATATTCCTCGCTGGTGAACAACCCGGCATGCAAGGTATGCGCATCATTCAGGCGATAGCTCCCGTCCCCCTGCAAACCATTTGCGAGATTGCTCCTCAGAATAGTGGAAGCAACGCCATTGTAGATCAGATCGCCGTAAGGATCGGGCGTATAGGCCACGCTCGAATAGCGCCTGAAAACCGAAAGCTGGTAGTCCGTCCTGGGGCCTCCTGTTCCCTTCAGTGCAAGAATGCCGTAGCGGTTGGTTTCTGTCTGGTTATCGTTGATATTGGCAGAAGGATAATCCGGCATTCCGGCAAGGGCATAATTCTGGGGCAGGTTCGGCGTATTGGGAATCTGGAACTGGCTTTGAGAGCTGCCCAGAATCAGGTTGACGCTCGTGGTCGGATTCATCAGATAGGAAAAATAGCCGAATCCTTTCAACTGCGTCGTCCTGTCATGAAGCGGATTCGCTCCAGGCGTGGGAGACTGGATGCCAAGGTTGTCCTGCAGGAAGGAGCCGCTCATGTAGTAATTGAACTTGCCTTCCGACCCGCCATACTGAATCGAGGGCTCGAAAGTGTTGTGGCTGCCGCCGTAAAAGTCCAGGGTCCCTCCCTTCTGGAATGCGCCGCTCTTGGTATGGATATCGACCACGCCCGCAGTCCGGTAGCCGTACTGCGAAGGCAGCACCCCGGTCAGGAGATCGAGCCTTTCGGCAAAGCGCGTATCCAGATTCTGCCCGAAGCCGCTGATGCCCTGCGGGAGCATGATGCCATTGATCCGGTACTGGAGATCGCCATGATCTCCCCTCACATGGATCTGGCCGAAAGAATCCTGGACCACCCCTGGCGCGCGCAGCAGCACTTCATTGAGCGGGGTGTTCTCGCCCTGGGGCATCGCCTTGATTGCCGCCTGATCCAGGCGATAGACGCTGCTGCCATCTTGGGCAGCATTTTGCGGGCGGTGAATTCGCGCGGCGACCACGTTCATCTCCAGCGCATGGTGTGCAGCCAAAGTGATCGTTGCCGTCGCCGGTTTTCCGGCGCCCACCGTGACCACGGCCATCCCGACCGTGAAACCCGGCTTTTTCGCCAGGATCGCATATATCCCCGGAGGCACATTGGGAAAAACGAAATGCCCGTCCTTCGAGCTTTTGGCATGGGAAATCGTTTTGCCCTGCGCATTCTGCAAATCGAGCTTCGCAGCAGGAACGGCCCTGCCCAATGCATCCTTCACTTTGCCCTGAACTTCGATCGCCTGGGCGGCAATCGGGACCATCAGTCCAGCCAGCAAGAAAACCCTTTTCATTGCTTTCTCTCCCGGAAATTCCAACACCGCCCGTGTCAAGTCTTGCAACGGGCTTACCGTTCCCTCACGGGAAGCGGAAATGGATCAGTCAGGAGAATGCGGGGGGAGAACGCGAGCGCGGACGAAGCGCGCCGCGATCGAACAGACAGGATACTCCGGCCAGGGAAACCAGAAAAAGCAGCGCCGGAGAGAATGCCGGAGCGCGCAAAGGCTGAACCGACGCATGCGCGGCAGAATGCGCTGCGACATGGCATACCGCGCAGGCCATTTCGTCGGCATCCTTGACATGATGATGCGCAATCTCGATGCTGTACAAGCCCAGGAAGCACAACAATGCCGAGAACAGAAATAGCCTTTTCATTTTTCCATTCTGCTGTGGATTCCCGTCCCGGTCAAGAGACAGGCCCTCACCGGGCCTCCAGGATGCGCTCGACATATCTCGCCAGCATGTCGGCTTCGAGATTCACCCGGCTTCCCGGAACAAGATGCTTGAGATTCGTCATCGACAGGGTATGCGGTATCAGGTTGATGTGGAAGATGTCGCCTTCGACGGCATTGACGGTGAGGCTCACGCCGTTCACCGTGACCGATCCCTTGGTCGCGATGAATTTCGAAACCGGTTTCGGAGAGCGTATGGCAAGATGCATGCACTCGCCTGCCTGATCGAAGGAAACCACTTCTCCGACACCGTCCACATGGCCGCTGACGAGGTGCCCGCCCAGCCTGTCGGACAGCCGCAGCGCCTTCTCCAGATTCACTTCGCTTCCCGCATCCAGCGCGCAGGTGCAGTCCAGGGTTTCCCTGGACACGTCGACATGGAAAACATTGCCGTCAATCGCCACCACCGTGAGACAGACGCCGCTGACCGCTATGCTGTCTCCGAGCAGGACATCCGAAAGGCCGAGGCTTCCCGCCTCGATCGCAAGGCGCAATCCCTCGTCCGCCGGTTCTGCCCTGACGACTTTCCCGACAGATGCCACAATACCGCTAAACATCAATCCTCCCGATGATCCGCAAATCCTTCCCCACCATTCTGACATCCCTGATTTTCAGTTCGAACCTGTCTGCCATTTTTTCGAGTTCGGGGAAGTCGAACATGCCTCTCGCGCGATTTCCGATGAGATGCGGTGCAAGATAGAAGACGACCTCGTCGACAAGCCCCGCTTCCAGCATGGCTCCGTTGACTCCTTCTCCCGCTTCCACCAGCAGTTCGTTGATTCCCCGCTTCCCCAGTTCGGCCAGCAGCCCCGCGATATCGACGCGCCCCTTGCCGTCGGGAAGATGAGCCACCTCGACGCCCATCGCCTCCAGCCGTCGGATTTCTTGCGCATCTTCGCTGGCTGTCGCAACGAGCACCTTGCCGCCCAGCAATTTCGCATGGGACGGGAGCCTGAGTTCGCTGTCCAGAACGACGATCATCGGCTGCCTGGAAGTTTCGACAGCCCTCACAGTCAATTTCGGGTCGTCCGCAAGAACGGTGCCGATTCCAGTGAGCAGGGCGCAGGAACGCGCCCGCAGCCTGTGACCGTCGCGCCTTGCAGCTTCCCCCGTAATCCACTGGCTGGTCCCGTTTCGAAGCGCCGTTTTTCCGTCCAGGCTGGCCGCGATCTTGAGCCTCACCCAGGGTCTTCCGCGCGTCATTCTGGAGACGAATCCGGGGTTGAGTTCCACGGCTTCGGCCTCCAGAAGGCCGCATTCGACCTGGATGCCCGCCTTTTCCAGGCGCTCTATCCCGCGTCCCGCGACGAGCGGATTGGGATCCTTCATCCCGATCGCGACCCGGGAAATGCCCGCATCGACAATCGCGTCCGCGCAAGGGGGCGTCCTGCCGAAGTGGCTGCAGGGTTCGAGCGTCACATAAAGGGTCGAACCTCTCGCCGACTCGCCTGCGCCAGCCAGCGCATTGATCTCGGCATGCGCCATCCCCGCCTTTTCATGCCAGCCCTCCCCGACTATTCTTCCATCCTTCACGAGCACCGAACCCACCCTGGGGTTGGGAGTCGCGGTATACAGCCCCCGTTCGGCAAGACGCAGCGCCTTAGCCATATACAGGCGATCCTGGGAGGAGAACATCAATCGCTCTTGCGCAGGGTTTTGGGCTTCTCGACTTCCCGGATCGCCGCCCTGAAATCCTCGACATCCTCGAAGCTTCGGTAAACCGATGCGAAGCGGATATAAGCCACCTTGTCCAGCTTGTAAAGTTCCGCCATCACCATCTCCCCCACCTGGCGCGAGGAAATTTCGCGCTCCCCAAGGCTCAACACTTTCTGCACGATGCGGTCTATCGCCTCGTCCACCAGCGGAGTCGGCACGGGCCGCTTGTGCAGCGCCCGGGCGAATCCGGTGCGCAATCTTTCCCTGTCGAATTCGGCACGATTCCCGTTCTGCTTGACCACCTGCGGCATCATCAGATCCGCGGTCTCGTAAGTGGTGAAACGCTTCTGGCAGACCTGGCAGCGGCGCCTGCGACGAATGCTGTTGCCTTCCTCGCTGACGCGCGAATCCATCACACTCGTGTCATTGGCGCCGCAAAACGGGCATTTCATGGCTTATCCGTAAACCGGAAAGCGTTGGCAAAGGGCCTCGACTGCGGCAGCAACCCGCCCGATCACGGCGTCGTCCCCCGGCGCATCGAGAACGTCGGCGATCAGGTTGCCGAGCTGATCTGCCTCGATCTCCCTGAAGCCGCGCGTGGTGATGGCGGGAGATCCGATGCGGATTCCGCTCGTCACGAAAGGCTTCTGCGGATCGTTCGGGATCGCATTCTTGTTGACCGTGATATGGGCGCGCCCGAGCGCAGCTTCCGCATCCTTGCCGGTGATGTGCTTGGCCTGGAGGTCGACCAGGAAAAGATGGCTGTCGGTGCGCCCGGAAACGATCCTGAGGCCCCGCTCCTGCAGCACCTTGGCCATGACGCGCGCATTGTCGATCACGAGTTCCTGGTATTCCCTGAACTCGCGCGTGCCGGCTTCCTTCAGCGCCACGGCCTTGCCCGCGATCACATGCATCAGGGGACCGCCCTGGATGCCGGGAAAGATGCTGGAATTGATCGCCTTCTCATGTTCCGCCTTCGCCAGAATCAATCCTCCTCTGGGTCCCCGCAAGGTCTTGTGGGTGGTGGTGGTCACGAAATCCGCGATGCCTACGGGACTCGGGTAGAGCCCGGCAGCGATCAGCCCTGCATAATGGGCCATGTCCACGAAAAGCCATGCGCCCACGCTGTCGGCGATATGCCGGAAACGCTTCCAGTCGATGACGAGAGAATAGGCGGATGCTCCGGCAACGATCATTCTCGGCTTATGCTCATGGGCCAGCCGCTCCACTTCGTCGTAGTCGATTTCCTCGGTATCGGGATGGAGCCCATAGGTCACGGCATGATAAATCTTTCCGCTGAAGTTGACCGATGCGCCATGGGTCAGATGACCGCCGTGGGCGAGGGACATGCCGAGAACCGTATCCCCGGGCTTGAGCATCGCCATGTAAACGGCGGCATTCGCCTGGGAACCCGAATGCGGCTGGACATTGGCATATTCGGCATGGAACAGGGATTTCGCGCGATCGATCGCGAGCTGCTCGACGATATCCACATATTCGCAACCGCCGTAATAGCGCTTGCCGGGATAGCCTTCGGCATATTTGTTGGTCAGCACCGACCCTTGCGCTTCCAGCACGCGCGGGCTGGTATAGTTTTCGGAAGCGATGAGCTCGATGTGGTCTTCCTGGCGCCTCGATTCCGACTCCATGGCCGTCCACAATTCCGGATCGAACCCCGCGATGGTTTGGTTTGCTGAGAACATGGCTTTCCCGATCAAAAAAACGCAATTTTATCACGATTGACGGGGGAGTATCGTGGCGAAACGCCCCGCTTCCCGATGCGAATCGCAGCCTTCAGGACGCCGTCATCACGACCATCCTCGAAGCGCGATGCAGCCCGCTCAGAATCGCCCTGAAGGATGCAGTGACGATATTGGCATCGATCCCGATGCCGTGCAGCGTGTCCCCCTTCCCGACGCGCATTTCGATGTAGGCGACGGCCCTGGCGTTCGCCCCGCTCCCGATGGCATGCTCATGATAATCGAGCACCCTGATGTCTTCGTCGAGCGCCCTGACGAATGCATCTATCGGCCCGTTCCCGACACCCCTTATCCGCCTGACATTGCCGGCCTCCTCGATTTCAGCGTGAATTTCAACGCCCCCTTCGTTTTCGATCAGGTGGTGCTCGACGTGGCGGCAGCCTGCGAGGTATTCCGTCTCGAGTATGGCGTAAAGCGCCTGCGCATCCATCTCGCATCCCTTCTCGTCCATCTCCTTTTGCACCACCTGGGAGAACTCGATCTGCAGCCTTCTCGGCATCGCAAGGCCGTATTCCTGCTCGAGCAGATAGGCGATCCCGCCCTTGCCGGACTGGCTGTTGACCCGGATGATGGCGCCGTAATTTCTCCCGAGATCGGCGGGGTCGATCGGCAAATAGGGAATTTCCCAGAACCCTTCCGGCTTTCTCGCAGCGAAACCCTTCCTGATGGCATCCTGATGGGAGCCGGAAAATGCGGTGAACACGAGATCCCCTGCGTAGGGATGGCGCGGATGCACGGGAAGCTGGTTGCAGTATTCGGCGCACTGCCTGACGAGATCGATGTCCGAGAAATCGAGTCCCGGAGCGATGCCCTGAGTATAGAGATTGAGGGCAAGGGTAACGAGATCGACGTTTCCGGTGCGCTCGCCGTTTCCGAACAGGCAGCCCTCCACCCTCTCGGCCCCCGCCATCAGCGCAAGTTCGGCGGCTGCGACAGCGCATCCCCTGTCGTTGTGCGGATGCACGGAGAGAACGATCGCATCCCGCCTGTCCAGATTGCGATGCATCCATTCGACCTGGTCCGCGTAGACATTGGGGGTGCTCATCTCGACGGTTGCCGGCAGATTCACGATCATCTTCGATTCCCTCGTCGGCTGCCATACATCCGCCACGGCATCGCAGATTGCCTTGGAAAAATCGAGCTCGGTGGCGCTGAAAGTCTCGGGGGAATACTGGAAAGTCCATTGCGTCTGCGGCATCTCCTCCGCCAGGGACCTGATCGCCGCCGCCCCGCGCACGGCAAGCCCGATCGTCCCGGCGCGGTCCAGATTGAATACGGTTCTCCTGAATGCCGGAGAAGTGGGGTTGTACAGGTGAACGATCGCACGACGCGCTCCTCGCAGGGATTCCATGGTGCGGCGGATCAATTCCTCCCTGGAAGGCGTCAGCACTTCGATGGTGACGTCATCCGGAATCCTGTCCTCCTCGATCAACTTTCTCACGAAGTCGAAATCGGTTCTGGAAGCGGAGGGAAAGGCCACCTCGATTTGCTTGAAACCTATCCGGATCAGGGTTTCGAACATTCTGAGCTTCTTTTCCACGCCCATAGGCTCTATCAGCGCCTGATTGCCGTCCCTCAAATCGGAACTCATCCATATCGGTGCGGATGCAATCACCCTGTCAGGCCATGACCTGTCCTTCAATCCCACCGGCTGAAAAGTCCGGTATTTCTGCGACGGGTTCGTCAACATGCTTCACTCCCAAGTCTGAAAATGGACAACCCGGCCGACTATCGCGGCCGAAGAAAAACTGCATGGATTGGAGAAGGTTGGGAATTTAGCGCGCGAGGCGCAGCAGCCCTGCCAGAAGCAGGGAGAAGGACAGAAGATATGCGGCTAAGAAATGGACCATGAAGTAATCTTATAGCCTTTAAGCAAAAAGTCAACCCAGCCTGGATACGGTACCGTATTGCGCGGCGAGGCGCGTCCGATTCAGCGCCACCTGCGGAGGCAACTGGCCCTCTGCCTGCTGAGCCTGAGCATCGGCAGGCGGCGAGGCCGCCTGCCGGACGCTCCCCCGGAGTTCGCTTGTCGGCTGTTGCGCATTCGCTTTGACCCGGGAAGCGACCTCAGAAAAAACCCGGGCGACCTCCCCCGGATTCGAGGTCAGCGCATTTTGCAGGGCTTGAGCATCGAGCGACAAGGTGCCGTTGGACCGTCTGGCGATGCCGGTTGCGGCCAGGCCAGCGGCATTGAGCGCAGAGGCAAGCAGGCCGCTGCCTGCGCCATTCGCATTGTAGGCGTCGACGAAAGACCGGGCGGCATGCATGACCTGGTCAATTGCAGCTGCAGCGACCGAACCGCCCGCATGAAAAGGATTGTTTCCCTGCGAGCCGTTTCCGGCACGGGATCCGCCAGTCGCATCCCCGGAATGGGCCGACCGGTCCATGCCCTGAACTGTGGAATGCAGGTAGGCCAGTGCGTTCTGAGCCTGCCCGTAAGCGGAGATCGTCGGCTGAGAATTCGCCTCGGAAAGTGCTGCGCTGGCCTGCTGATCAGCCATCCTGGGCGGAATCGCCGCTTTCGCCTGCTGGCTCGCCGGCGACGGAATCGCCTCGTCCAGATTGTTCGCAGAATATAGGCCAAGACCTGAAATGCTCATGATGCTCCCTGGAAATCCCGCCATCAGAAGCGGTGACTTTGCGCCCTGCCAGCCCTTTCGGAATGTCTTTTTCTACCACAATTCCCTGGAAATGTCCACCAGAACGCAGAATGCCCGGACAAGCCGGGCATTCTTGCTGCTGCGAACCGCTCGACTCAGGCGAAGTTCTTCGCCACGAAATCCCAGTTGACGAGGTTGTTCAGGAAGGTTTCGACGAACTTGGGGCGAAGGTTGCGGTAATCGATATAGTAGGCATGCTCCCACACGTCGACGCAAAGCAGCGCTTTGTCGCCTGTCGTAAGCGGGGTTCCGGCAGCGCCCATGTTGACGATATCCACTGTGCCGTCGGCCTTTTTCACGAGCCATGTCCAGCCCGAGCCGAAATTGCCCACGGCGGAAGTCTGGAAGGCCTTCTTGAATTCGTCGAAAGAACCCCACTTTGCCTTGATTGCCGCAGCCAGAGCACCCGAAGGCTCGCCCCCGCCGTTCGGCTTCATGCAGTTCCAGAAGAAGGTGTGATTCCAGACTTGCGCCGAATTGTTGTATATGCCGCCCGCAGGCGCTTTCTTGATGATGGCCTCAAGATCGAGGTTCTCGTAATCCGTGCCCTTGATCAGGTTGTTGAGGTTCGTCACATAAGCCTGATGATGCTTGGCGTAATGGTACTCGAAAGTCTCCTTGGACATATGGGGAGCCAGGGCATCCATTGCGTAAGGGAGCTGTGGCAAAGCGTGTTCCATTTGTTCTCCTAAATTTGTTATGGTGCCCCTATTTTAGTCAAAGTTGCGGCTTCAAACAATGTCGAGAGAAATGCTCGCCTATTCGCCCGCATCCAAGAACCTGATTTCATCCTTCTCGCAGGCAATGCAGAGGGCGCCATTGTCATGCCAGTCGCCCAGAACCCACCTTTCGCAGGCGCTGCCATCCAGGTCGAACACATGTTTCCCGGGCTTGTGGGTATGGCCATGGATCATGCGGGTGCAGCTGTTTTCAGTCAGCAGTCTGCTTGCCGCAGCGTGGTCGACGTCCATGACGGCACCGGTTTTCTCCTGCTTCATTTGCTCGCTTTGCCGCCGCAACTGGGCAATGGCCTCCTTGCGTGCGGCCAGCGGCTGGGCAAGAAATGCAGACTGCCATGCTTCGGCGCGGACTGTCCGCCGGAAAGCCTGGTATTCGGTGTCGCTGGTGCAAAGCGCATCGCCATGGGTGAGCAGCATTTTGCCGCCGCAGGCAGATACCAGGCATGGATCGGACAGGTGCGCGGCCCCGGATGCTTCGAAAAACCGCCTTCCCATCAGGAAATCCCGGTTGCCGTGCATGATGTGGAGCGCAACGCCCGAGTCGGCCAGTTTTCTCAGGCTGGAAACCACCTTGCCGTTGAAGGAGTCGTCGAGATCGTCGTCCCCCGCCCAGGCATCGAAGAGATCGCCCAGAATGTAAAGCGAAGAGGCACCAGCCGCCTGAGTTTCGAGAAATCTGAAAAACAGCCTGGAGACTCCCGCCTCATTCCCGGAAAGATGGACATCCGAAATGAAAAGCGCGCGGCCCACCTAGGCTTTCAGCACACTTCCGCTCGGGTTATGACGGCATCCTCCACCGGGACGTCCCTGTGGCCTGCCTGGCTTGTCGTTTTGACTTTTCCGATTTGCGAGACGATTTCGGCCCCTTCCACCACCTTCCCGAAAACGCAATAGCCGTAGCCCTGGGGAGTGGAAGCCGTATAATCGAGGAAGTCGTTGTCGACCAGATTGATGAAGAACTGGCTCGATGCGGAATGGGGATCCGGCGTTCTCGCCATGGCGATGGTATAGGCCTCGTTCTTCAGCCCGTTGTCCGCCTCGTTCTTGATCGGCGCAAGGGTTTTCTTCTGCTTCATGCCAGGTTCGAATCCGCCGCCCTGGATCATGAATCCGCCGATCACGCGATGGAATATGGTGTTGTCGTAGAAGCCGCTTTCGACATAGGAGACGAAATTTTCGCAGGTCACGGGCGCTTTTTCGAAATCGAGCTCAAGCGAAATGACGCCGTGAGTGGTATGCAGTTTGATCATGCTTTTCCTTATCTTGAAATGACTGTCATGCTCTGGATGACGACAGCGTTTTTGGGAACATCGGACGGAAAGGAGCCTCCCGGGCCTGTGGGAAGGGCTGCGATTTTGTTCACCACATCCATGCCTTTGACCACCCTGCCGAACACGCAATAGCCTATCCTCTCCGCCGAGGAATCGATGTAATTGAGGCTCCTGTTGTCGTTCACGTTGATGAAGAACTGGGCAGTGGCCGAATTCGGATCCATGGTGCGCGCCATGGCGACCGTTCCGGGAATGTTATGCAGTCCGTTGGCTGCCTCGTTGGCTATCGGCGGACGGGTTGCCTTTTCCCTGAATCCCGTCGTGAATCCTCCGCCCTGGATCATGAACCCCTTGATCACGCGGTGGAATATGGTGCCGCTGTAGAATCCGTCCTTCACGTACTGCAGGAAATTCTCGACCGTTTTGGGCGCCTTGTCGGGATAGAGCTCGATCAGGACATCCCCCATGTTCGTCTTCACTTCCACCTCGGGGTTCGCAGCCATGGCAGAACCGCTCAGCAGCGCGAACAAGAGAACGAAATATTTCATGCTAGATTTCATGCGTCACCCTCATAAATGATCTTCCAGGCATTCCCTTCCCTGATCCAGTACTGCCGCTTTCTCATCTTGTTGTGGAAGTTGTTGCTGGAATAATCCTGGTCGAAGCTTACCACGAAAAAACCGTCCTTGCCGGGATACAGGAAGGCGCTGACATTCGAGATTGTGATCTTCACCCAGGACTTCGCCGAATTGACCTTGGACTTGTATTTCGCCCATTCCGGAAACCCCATTGTGTCCGAAAAGAATTGTTTCGAATAGTTCCCGAGATAGGCGTCATTGTCCAGGCTTTCCCAGTCGCGCTTCCACTTTTCCAGGGCGTCGTCGACCGACTGGCGCACCGCCTCGGCCTCCTTCCGGCTTTCCCACCTGATCGAATCGGAAATGATCACGGGCGTCACGCCCAGTTGCAGGTAGTCGCCTATTTCGGTGAGATCATGGTTGGCCAGGACGACGCAGCCGCTGCTTGCCTTCGGAACCCTGCTGTAGGTGTCGGGAGGGGTGCCGTGAAGCCAGATGCCATGCCCGCTCCGCCCCTCGTGCCTGTCCCATTCGTTCGGATAGCTGATCGGGAAGGCCCCGGAGCCGTAAAAAGCCGGCAGCTTGCTTTCCGGCAGATGCCCTGTCACGCGGTAAACGCCGATCGGGGTTTTCTTGTCCCCTTCCGAGACCTTCTCGCCGGACTGCTTTCCGCTCGTGATGTAATAATCGGCGACATATTGCGGTCCGCCATCGACGTTCCGGTATAGGTAAAGCGCTGACTTGTCGAGGTCGACGACTATCGCATACTTTTGTTCCGGACGCATTTCCACCAGATAGCTCGGCACGGTATCCTCATCCGGCCGCTGTTCGTGGCGCATCACGCGGGCGAGCGCCTCTTCCCTCAACCCCTGGATGCGATCGGGAGGGGCGCCCGCCACATCGCCCAGCTTGCTGATCGGCCTGCTGCGGGCAAGCAGGATATCCCCCTTGACGAGCTGCGCCAGCCTGAAGTTGGGATTGGTCTTGAGCACACTGTCTATGCTTGAAAGCGCGGAATTCATCTGGCTGTGGCTGATATCGATCAGGCTCTGAACCAGCAGCGCATCGGGGGAAGCCGCGCAGGCCACCTTCGCAACAGCCAGCATGGCGATGCCCAGAAGGGAATGTAAAGCTATATTTTTCAATGCGTTACTTTTCAGTTTCAATCAGCCACTTGCCGCCGGAATTCGACAGCGTCATGACTTTTGACGTCGACTCTGCCATGGCAGAAGACTTGTACGATTGCGTAAAGCGGATTGTCGCATGTTTTTCGTCGGAAAAAACCACTTCCGGATTCGATACCGTCACGGAAATGAACTTCGGCTTTTCTATCCTGGCCTTGCGAAGCTGCTTCCAGTGGTCCAGCCCTTTCCCGTCGGACGGCTGAAAGTCACCCGCATAGAATCCAAGATAGCCGGCGACATCCTGGTCCGACCAGGCCTTCGCCCAGGCCTGCAGCGTTGCGATCACCGCCTTCTCATCCCCGGAAGGCTCCTTCTTGGCCGGCCCGGCCTCCGCCTTCACGGAAGATTCCGCGCTGGCGGGTGGGGGCAGGGGCGCGACATCTTCCGCCTTGTTCGCGACCTTCCCGTCGTCGGCATGCGCTGCGGCATGCTTGTGCGCGGCAGGCTGCCCCTCCCGAGAAAAGAGGGTCTTGATCAGTGCGAGCTTGGTCTGGGCGCTGACGTTGGACTTGTCGAGCTGAAGCGCCTTGTCATAGGCCTGACTCGCCAGCTTGGCGTAAATGTCGCCCAGATTCTCGTGCGCCGTGGCATAGCTGGGATGGGTCTGGATCGCCAGTTCCAGTTCGTCCTTGGCCTTCTCGTACTGCCCCTGGGCCGCATAAAGGACCGCCAGATTGTTGTATGGCTCCGGCAATTCAGGATAATCCTCGGTCAATCCGGTAAATACCTTGATCGCCTCGCTGGATTTCTTCTCCTCGGTCAGAATCACCCCTTTCAAGAAGCGTCCCTGCGCATCCTTGGGGTTCTTGGCAAGCCAGACATCGACCTGCTTCATCGCGGCGTCATACTGCCCTCCCTTGAAAAGCTTGTTTGCCTCCTTGAGCGCATCGGCCCGGGCGGAGAAACTCGACAGCATGAAGCAGCACAGCAGGGATGCGCCGGCAAGCCGGGCGAAGGATGACCTTTTCATTGTGATATACTTGACCTGGTTAAGTGTGTTCAGAATTTTATAACAAAACACAGCAATTCTATCAAAATTGAGCTGCGCATCATGACTTTTCCCCTGAAATCCAGGTTCGCCCCGAGTCCGACCGGCCTGATCCACTTCGGCAACGTGCGCACGGCGCTCTTCAATGCGCTGCTTTCCCGCAAGGCCGGCGGCACTTTCCTGCTCCGCATAGAGGACACCGATGCCGCCAGAAGCCGCGAGGAATACATTCTCGCACTTCAGGAAGACCTCAACTGGCTTGGCCTCGCCTGGCAGGAAGGCGACGGCACGGGAGGCCATTTCGGCCCTTACCGTCAATCCGGGAGAAGCGCGATTTACGAACAGCACCTCAGGATACTCGAAGGGGAGAACAGGGTCTATCCCTGCTTCTGCAGCGCCGTCGAGCTCGAAGTGTCGAGAAAAATCCAGGCATCATCGGGGAAGCCTCCGAGGTACGGCGGCAAGTGCGCCCACCTGAAACCCGACGAAATTGCGAGCAAGAAGCAGCAGGGACTGCCCTACACCTTGCGATTCAGGATGCCGAGGGGCGAATCCATCCGGTTCGACGACCTGGTAAGAGGCTCGCAGCATTTCCCGACGGACGAGATCGGCGACTTCATCATCCGCCGTTCGGACGGTACTTTCGCATTCTTCTACGTGAATGCCCTGGACGATGCCCTGATGCAGGTCACCCATGTGTTGCGAGGCGAGGATCACCTGACCAACACGCCGAGGCAAATCGCGATTCTGGACGCCCTTTCGATGCCCGTGCCGCAATACGGCCACATCTCGCTCATCGTGGACGGCGCAGGCGCGCCGCTTTCCAAGAGAAGCGGCAGCCTTTCCGTGCAGGAACTCAGGGAAATCGGCTATTTTGCCATTGCAGTCAACAATTACCTGGCTCGCCTCGGCCACAATTACCAGGACAACCGCCTCTTGAGTCTCGACGAACTGGCTGCGGCCTTCGCCATCGAGAATCTGGGAAGAGCCCCGGCAAGGTATGACAGGACCCAGCTCGACTACTGGCAGGCCCAGGCGCTGCAGCAGACTGACTCGGCAGCGCTCGCGGCCTGGCTCGGGCAGGCCGCTTCGCAATGGGTGCCCGAAAAGGATCTCGAAAATTTCGCCGATGCGGTCAGGGACAACGTGCTGTTTCCCCACGATGCCGCGATCTGGGCGGAGGCGATCTATTCCGACAGGCTCCCCATGTCGGACGAGGCCCTTGCAATTCTCGAGGAAACGCCCGCGGAATTCTTCAGGGCGGCAGCCGACCTGCTTGCGCGAGACCTCGATTTCAGGGCCTTTGCGCAAGGCGTCAAGGAAAAGACCGGCTGCTCGGGAAAGAAACTCTTCCTGCCGCTCAGGGCCGCGCTCACCGGACAGACTCACGGGCCGGAAATGCCCAGGATACTCCCGCTCATCGGCTTCGACCGGGCCAGGCACAGGCTGATGCAGCATGTACTCAACAATGACATAGACTGATGCTCAAGATCTACAATACCCTGGCAAGGGAGAAGCAGGACTTCCACCCGATCCATCCGGAAAAAATCGGAATTTACGTCTGCGGCATGACCGTTTACGACTATTGCCATCTGGGCCACGCCAGGGTGATGGTGGTCTTCGACATGGTGGCGAAGTGGCTCAGGGCTTCCGGGTATGAAGTGAACTACGTGCGCAATGTCACCGATATCGACGACAAGATCATCCGGCGCGCGATCGAAAACGGGGAATCCATCTCCGACCTGACCTCCCGGTTCATCGCGGCCATGCACGAGGATGCCGAAAGGCTCGGGGTGGGTGCGCCGGACCACGAGCCCCGCGCGACGCAATACGTGGCGCAGATGATCGCCATGATCGCAACGCTGGTCGAGAAGAAGCTCGCCTATGCGCCAGGAAACGGGGACGTCTATTATTCGGTGCGCGATTTTGCAGGCTACGGCAAGCTCTCCGGAAAGTCCCTGGAAGACCTGCGCGCGGGAGAACGGGTGGAAGTCGACCCGTTCAAGCGCGACCCGCTCGATTTCGTGCTGTGGAAAGCGGCGAAGGCGGGAGAGCCCTCCTGGGATTCCCCATGGGGACCGGGGCGCCCCGGCTGGCACATCGAATGCTCGGCCATGAGCGAGGAGCTGCTCGGGGAACACTTCGACATCCACGGCGGCGGGCAAGACCTGCAATTCCCCCACCACGAGAACGAGATCGCCCAGTCCGAAGGCGCGCACGGCCACACCTTCGTCAATTACTGGATGCACAACGGCTTCGTCAGGGTGGACGACGAAAAGATGTCCAAATCCCTGGGCAATTTCTTCACGGTGCGCGAGGTGCTCGAAAAATTCGACGCGGAAGTGGTGCGCTTCTTCATCCTGCGGGCGCACTACAGAAGCCCCCTCAACTATTCGGATGCCCACCTCCAGGATGCCAAATCGTCCCTCACCCGCCTCTACACCGCCCTTGACGGCATCGATGCGGAAAACATCGCAATCGACTGGGAAGAGCCCCATGCCAAGCGCTTCAGGGAAGCGATGGAGGACGACTTCAATACGCCCGAAGCGATTTCGGTATTGTTCGATCTCGCCAACGAAGTCAACAAGTCGCATTCGGCAGATGATGCAGGGCTGCTCAAGGAGCTGGGCCACATGCTGGGGCTGCTGCAGCGCGCCCCGAGGACTTTCCTGCAAGGCGGGAATGACATCGATTCATCCAGAATAGAAGCCCTCATCCGGCAGAGAATGGATGCGAGGAAATCCAGAAACTTCGCTGAAAGCGACAGGATCAGGGACGAGCTTCTCCAGTCGGGCATCGTCCTCGAAGACGGCCCGCAAGGCACGACCTGGCGCAGGGCATAGGAGAACGGATGAAAAAACTGCTCTGGTTCGGCATTTCCGTTCTCGGCGCGGCCTCCCTCGGCGAAATCGCCCTCGCCCGCGGCGAAGCCATCAATTCGCTATGGCTCGTCGCGGCCGCCCTGTGCGTGTATGCGCTTGCCTACCGCTTCTATGCGCTCTGGATCGCGGCAAAAGTGCTGGTAACCGACAGCACCCGCGCGACCCCTGCCGAGCGTTTCGACAACGGGCTCGACTTCACCCCCACCAACAAATGGGTGACATTCGGACACCATTTCGCGGCGATAGCTGGCCCCGGCCCGCTGGTGGGCCCCACGCTCGCGGCCCAGTTCGGCTATCTTCCGGGAACGCTGTGGATACTGGTGGGCGCGGTACTCGGCGGCTGCGTGCAGGACATGGTGATCCTGTTTTTCTCGACGAGGCGAGACGGCAGGAGCCTCGGCCAGATGGCAAGGGACGAACTTGGCCCCTTGGGAGGCGCCGCCGCGCTCGTCGGAACGCTGGCCATCATGGTGATCCTGATTTCGGTGCTGGGCCTTGTCGTCGTGAATGCCCTGAAGCACAGCCCGTGGGGGACTTCGACCGTCATGGCGACCATCCCGATCGCGATCCTGGTCGGACTCCACATGCGCCATTTCCGCCCCGGAAAGGTCCTGGAAGGCTCGCTCATCGGCGTAGCCCTGCTCCTCCTCGCAGTCGCATCCGGGGGATGGATAGACCATCACGGCTTGCGAACCCTGTTCGATTTCGACGGCAACACCCTCGTCTGGCTGGTCATCGGCTACGGCTTTCTTGCAGCCGTCCTTCCGGTATGGCTGCTTCTCGCCCCGCGGGATTATCTTTCGACCTACATGAAGCTCGGCACGGTGGCAGCCCTCGCCGCCGCCATTCTCGTCATGCACCCGGAAATCAAAATGCCGGCGCTCACCCGCTTCGTCGACGGCACGGGCCCCATCTTCGCGGGCAGGCTGTTTCCCTTCGTCTTCATCACCATCGCCTGCGGCGCGATTTCCGGATTCCATTCCCTCATCTCGTCCGGCACCACGCCCAAGCTGATCGCGAATGAAAGGGACATTCCCATGATCGGCTACGGGGGAATGCTCCTCGAATCCTTCGTTGCGATCATGGCGATGGTCGCGGCAACCGTCCTCGACCCCGGCGTGTTTTTCGCCATCAACAGCCCTCCCGGCGTAGTCGGCAGCGGCATCGAAGCTGCGGCGACAATCAGCTCCTGGGGCTTTCCGGTGTCGATGGAGAAGATGCAGGCGCTCGCAGCACAAATGGGCGAGAAGACGCTTTTCGCCAGGACAGGCGGCGCGCCTTCGCTTGCGGTCGGAATGGCGAGCATTTTCGGCAACGCTTTCGGCAACGGACTGCTGGCCATCTGGTATCACTTCGCGATCATGTTCGAAGCAGTGTTCATTTTGACCACGCTCGATGCCGGGACGCGCGTCGGGCGCTTCATGCTGCAGGATCTGCTCGGCAATCTCCACAAGCCTCTGGGAAGGACATCCTGGTATCCTTCGGTGCTTGTCACCAGCGCAGCCATCGTCGCCTCCTGGGGCTATTTCCTCTACATCGGGGTGATCGACCCCAATGGCGGGGTCAACCTGCTCTGGCCGCTGTTCGGCATCGCCAACCAGATGCTGGCCGCCATCGCCCTGTCGGTTGCGACCGGCATCCTGATCAAGTCCGGAAAACTGAAACATGCCTGGGTGAGCGGCATGCCGCTCGCCTGGCTCAGCTTCATCACGACTTCGGCCGCCTGGGAGAAAATCACCAGCCCCGACATCAGGATCGGCTTTTTCTCGGCAGCCGACCATCTTGCCGAGAAGCTTTCCCTGGGCAAGCTCCCCCCCGAAAAGGCCGCGATCGCACCCAAGCTCATTTTCAACATGCAGCTCGACGGGGCGCTCACGCTGTTCTTCGTCGCGGTGCTGTGGATCGTCATTTTCGAAATGCTCAGGGTCAGCTGGAAAAAGGCGATCGGGCTTCCCGTCCCGCCGGTATCGGAATCCCCACATATTCCGAGCAGGCTGGTCGAGGACTGGGTGAGGGACTGATGAAAAGGCTTTGGAAAATGATCAGGCGCCTGTCCGGGGACGATGCCTACGAGCGCTACCTGGCCCATTGCAGAACCGTCCATCCCGACGGAACCCCGATGTCCCGCAAGGCATTCTTCATCGCCGAGCAGGAGCGCAAATGGAGCGGGGTCAGGCGCTGCTGCTAAGGAACCACTGATGTATTCCCACGCGGGCACGACGCGGCTTCGCGGGATGAGATTCGCGAAGGACGGCGCAGCGAATGGTTATTCCATTCGCAAGCCGAACGACAAAGAAAGTCGCCCGCAAAGCCCCGTCCCTTAAGGGTTGCGTGCAAATCGAGCGCTCGCTTTGTCGCCCTCCTTGGTTCGTAGACCAAACTACGGCCTGCGTCGTGCTTCGCGCGATC
>JAKBJU010000012.1 GCA_021835845.1 Pseudomonadota bacterium
GGCGCCATTATGCCGAAAATTCACTGGCGCCATTATGCCGAAAATTCACTGGCGCCATTACGCCGAAAATTCGGTGGCTCCTTTATGCCGAAAACGAATTGGATCCATTGAGGTGAAAAATGACACCATCTGCTATTCTTTATCTTGCCAATCCCATCAATCCCCGTCCGGCATGTGCAGGGAAAGGATGAAAACCTGTTATATGGTTTCCTATTCTACCGGCAAAATCGGCTGGGCAGTAGCATCGGCCCATAACTCGGACGCCGACCATATCCATACGGGCGCACGCCCCCTATGCACCCGGGCTTCATCATTTCTGCCTGAGGGTTGAGAGCGAAAATGATGTAAAGGAAGCGGCTGAAATCCTCAAGGAACAAAATATTTCTGTTAGCGAGCCAAGGTTGTATCCTGAATATGCACCTGACTACTTTGCAGTTTACATCGCCGACCCAGATGGTATACGCGCATTACATCGCTGAAGAATCAGCTGATCGCCCATGCATCACTAGGGAAGCACTGAATAAATTGGCCTGACAAGAGAATTCGAGAGTATTTTTGTCAGCCAGGTGCCACATGCAGCATTTCAAGACCTGACCCTAAGACCTATGGTGCCTGTTCCCAATTATCCCTATTCAGTAGGGTGCATATCGTAGATATGCAAACGGGCGTTCGTAAGATTTACACCATAATCAGCTAGCTCTGAAATTTCGCCGTATACACGAATTTTGGAGCGTTCAGGAAGTATTCCTAATTCACGATATTCGGAAGCTGGGACTTCGCACCAAACTGAAGGTAAACCTAACTTATTTCCAGGAACAGAAAGTTGTATCCTAATATCGCCATCATCTTGCAGCGTTCCACCAGTAAACAGCGTTTCCCATTCCACTCGCAAGCCGACATAACTTTTAGCGACATGATCGCGTTGTAGGGGTGGCGCATTCAAGATTGCGGTATTAATATCATCCAGCGTAACTGTACTAACTCGTTCAACCTGGGAGTGCTGTACGTCGGCGATAGAAATACTTTGTGATTTTGCTGGTGCACTGTCGTTATTCATATGAATAATCAAGTGTGACGAATGCTGCTCATTTGCCTGAGGATAGATTCTTTTTCTAACCCACGAATAGCAATCCTCACCTGCTTTCTTTAGAAATCCTGTTGCAAAGGTACCAATGACGCCAATGGCTGCACCCCAAACAAAACTTGCCGGATCCATGATTGCTGTTTTACCTAGCAGAATTAAAAAATTAGAGACAAACTCGAATTTTAAATTGATATTGACTCAGTCCAAAAACCAAAAAGGCGCGGAAGTCCGCGCCTTTTCTCATTCTCCGGTTTCGAAGAAGTTCTTTTGGTTCCGGCCGGGCAGTATCCCGCCCTTAACCCGGCCGCACAAGTGCGTCCGCGTTAGCCTTCGCCGAAAGAATTTTTTCACTTGCCTTCTCAGTCCCAGCTCAGAGCGCCACCCGTTTGGTACTCTGTAACTCTCGTTTCGAAAAAATTCTTTTCCTTCTTCAGGTCGATCATTTCCGACATCCACGGGAACGGGTTCGATGCATTGGGATAGAGCGCATCCAGCCCGATCTGCTGGCAGCGGCGGTTGGCGATGTAGCGCAGATATTCCTTGAACATCGGCGCGTTCAGCCCGATCACGCCGCGCGGCATGGTGTCCTCGGCATAGCGGTATTCGAGGTCCACCCCCTTCTGCATCAAGACCTTGATCTCTTCCCGGAACTGCGGGGTCCAGAGATGGGGATTTTCCAGCTTGATCTGGTTGATCACGTCGATGCCGAAATTGCAGTGCATCGATTCGTCCCGCAAAATGTACTGGTACTGCTCCGCCGCGCCGGTCATCTTGTTGCGTCGGCCGAGCGCCAGGATCTGGGTGAATCCGACATAGAAGAACAGCCCTTCCATGATGCAGGCGAACACGATCAGGCTTTTCAGGAGCTTCTGGTCGTTCTCCGGGGTTCCGGTCCTGAATTCCGGGTTGGTGAGGGTGTCGATGAAGGGCAGCAGGAATTCGTCCTTCTCCCGGATCGATTTCACTTCGTGGTACATATTGAAGATCTCGCCCTCGTCGAGCCCCAGGCTCTCCACGATGTACTGGTAGGCGTGGGTGTGGATCGCCTCCTCGAAGGCCTGCCTGAGCAGATACTGGCGGCATTCGGGGTTGCTGATATGGCGGTAGGTGCCGAGCACGATGTTGTTCGCGGCGAGGCTGTCCGCGGTGACGAAAAAGCCGAGATTGCGCTTGATGATGAGGCGCTCGTCCTCGGTCAGCCCGTTCGGGTCCTTCCACAGCGCGATGTCGCGGTTCATGTTCACTTCCTGCGGCATCCAGTGGTTCGCGCAGGCGGCGAGGTACTTCTCCCACGCCCACTTGTACTTGAACGGAACCAGCTGGTTCACGTCCGACTTGCAGTTGATGATCTTCTTGTCCTCGACCGAGACGCGCCTCATCGAGATGTCCTGATCATCCGCTTCCATCCTGGAAGAAGAACGGCTTGGTGTATTTTCTTCGAAACTCAGCATGTTGTCTTTTCCTCCCTTGCTGCCTTACTGGCAGACCTCGCATTCGGGGTTGTGGCTACGGCCGCAAGGCTTAACTTGCTGCACAAGTTAGCCTCCGTCGCAACCCCGGCTATTTCATTACCCGACCTTGGTCGCATTCCTCACTGGCAGGCCTCGCATTCGGGGTTGTCGATGGAGCAGAACTTCGTCTCCTCGACCTGGACCGCGTTCAAGGATCCCGCATTCGTCGTCGATTTCTCGGCTGATGTCGCCCCCAGGGTCCTCAGGTAATAGGTCGTCTTGAGCCCTCTCACCCAGGCGAGCTTGTAGGTGTCGTCGAGCTTCCTGCCTGATGCGCCCGCCATGTAGATGTTGAGCGACTGTCCCTGGTCTATCCATTTCTGGCGGCGCGATGCGGCTTCAACCAGCCAGGCGGGCTCGATCTCGAAGGCGGTCGCGTACAGGTTCCGTATTTCCTGCGGAATCCTGTCTATCTTGGCGAGGCTGCCGTCGAAATACTTGAGGTCCGCGATCATCACTTCGTCCCAGAGCCCGATCGCCTTCAGATCCTTCACCAGCTCCTCGTTGGTGATGGTGAATTCGCCCGAGAGGTTCGACTTCACGTAAACGTTCTGGTAGGTCGGCTCGATACTGGCTGAAACCCCGACGATGTTCGAGATCGTCGCGGTCGGCGCGATCGCGAGGCAGTTCGAGTTCCTCATGCCGTACTGGGCAATCCTGCCGCGCAATGCCTTCCAGTCCAGGGTCTCGGAAGTGTCCACCTCCACATACCCGCCGCGCTCCTCGCTCAGGAGCTTCAGCGAATCTTGGGGCAATATGCCGCGATCCCACAGGCTGCCCTTGAAAGTGCTGTAGCGTCCGCGTTCTTCCGCCAGCTCGGTGGATGCCCAGTAGGCGCAATAGGCCACCGCTTCCATGGAGCGGTCGGCGAATTCCACGGCCTCATTCGAGGCATAGGGAATCCTCAGCATGTGCAGCGAATCCTGGAAGCCCATGATGCCGAGGCCCACGGGGCGGTGCTTGAGGTTGGAGTTCCTGGCCTTCTTCACCGCGTAGTAGTTGATGTCGATCACGTTGTCGAGCATCCTCATCGCGGTCGAGACGGTCTGCTTCAGCTTGTCGAAATCGATCTTGCCGTCCGCCGTGACATGCGCGGAAAGGTTGACCGATCCCAGGTTGCACACCGCGATCTCTTCCTCGTTGGTGTTGAGCATGATCTCGGTGCAGAGGTTGGAGCTGTGCACCACCCCGACATGCTGCTGCGGGGAGCGGATGTTGCAGGCGTCCTTGAAGGTGATCCAGGGATGCCCCGTCTCGAACAGCATGGTCAGCATCTTGCGCCACAGCTGCTGGGCCGGGATCTTCTTGAAGAGGGTGATTTTCCCGCTCTCGATGTCCGCCTCGTAGGCCGTGTAGGCCTGCTCGAAATCGCGCCCGAACTTGTCGTGCAGGTCCGGCACGTCGGAAGGCGAAAACAGCGTCCATTCCCCGCCGTCCATGACGCGCTTCATGAAGAGATCCGGAATCCAGTTCGCGGTATTCATGTCGTGGGTGCGGCGCCTGTCGTCCCCGGTGTTCTTCCTGAGCTCCAGGAATTCCTCAATGTCGAGATGCCAGGTTTCTAGATAGGCGCAAACCGCGCCCTTGCGCTTGCCGCCCTGGTTGACCGCAACCGCGGTGTCGTTCACCACCTTGAGGAAGGGCACCACGCCCTGGGACTTGCCGTTGGTTCCCTTGATGCGGGAGCCCATTGCGCGCACCATCGTCCAGTCGTTGCCGAGCCCCCCTGCGAACTTGGAAAGCAGCGCATTCTCCTTGATCGCTTCGTAAATCGCATCCAGGTCGTCCTCCACCGTGGTGAGGTAGCAGGAAGAAAGCTGCGAGCGCCTCGTTCCCGAATTGAACAGCGTCGGGGTGGAGCTCATGAAATCGAAGCTGGAGAGCAGCCTGTAGAACTCGATGGCGCGGGCCTCGCGGTTCACTTCGTTGAGGGCGAGCCCCATCGCGACGCGCATGAAGAACGCCTGGGGAAGCTCTATCCTGCGCTCCCGGATGTGCAGGAAATAGCGGTCGTACAGGGTCTGAAGTCCCAGATAGCGGAACTTGAGATCGAGTTCGGCATCGAGCGCCGCCCCCAGCTTCGCCAGATCGTACTGCAGCAGGCGCTCGTCCAGCAGCTCGGCTTCAACGCCCTTCTTGATGAATCCGGGGAAATATTCCGCATAGCGCGATTTCATCGCCTCCTGGGAAACGTCCTCGCCCAGCACCTCGCTCCGGATGGTGCGCATCAGAAGGCGCGCGGTGACGAAATCGTAGGCAGGGTCCTTCTCGATCAGCACGCGGGCGGAGAGGATCGCGGATTTCAGCACTTCCTCCATCGGCACCCCGTCGTACAGATCCCGGAGGGTGGCTTCTGCGATGATCCTGGAATCGACTTCCAGCCCGGTGCAGGCGGATTTCACCATCGCATCCAGATGCGCGATGTCGAGCGGAATCCTCTCCCCACGGTCCAGCGCGTGAAGCAGCGGCGCGGACGAATCGGATGCGGCATGCTTCGCCCGCTCCCTGGCGCGTTCCTCGCGGTAGAGCACGTAGGATCTCGCCACGTCGTGCTCTCCGGAGCGCATCAGGGCGAGCTCGACCTGATCCTGCACGTCCTCGATGTGGAAAGTGCCGCCGTGGGGCTGACGCCGCATCAGGGCGTTCACGACATTGTCGGTCAGCTGGGCCACGATCTCGCGCACCCTCGCGGAAGCCGCACCCTGCCCGCCGTTGACCGCGATGAAAGCCTTGGTGAGCGCCACCATGATCTTGGAAGGCTCGAAAGCGACGACTGCGCCGTTGCGCCGGATGAGCTTGTATTGCTCGTAGGGGGAGTTCTGTAGATCCGGGTTCGAATCCTGCGCCATCGGCATGAACGTCGAAGCGGGGTTTCCTGTGGCAAGCTGCATGGCTACGTCTCCCTCATGATTGATCGGTGTTCTTTCGCACCGCAACACTATATGTTGTGTCTCTGCGGCATGTCGAAAACAAATTCTAGTGGCTTGCGCAGAAAAGCGCAACAATATTTTTATGCCCCGGAAAATCAAGAAGATAGCTTTTCCAGGGCACCCCTGTAGCGATTCCAGTCGAAAAACGGACCGGGATCGGTCTTTCTTCCGGGGGCGATTTCGGAATGCCCGGCGATGCCGCAGCCAGGATATTTTTCGAAAATGGCGAGCGTCAATGCCTTCAACGCATCGTACTGTTCCGCAGCAAAGGGGATGAAATCCGTCCCTTCGAGCTCTATTCCCACGGAAAAATCGTTGCATTTCTCCCTGCCGCGCCAGGTCGAGACGCCGGCATGCCAGGCCCGCTTCACGGTCGGCACGAACTGGAACACCCGCCCTTCCCGGTTCACGAAGAAATGGCTCGAAACCTTGAGGCCTGAAATCCCCTGGTAATAGGGATGGGCCGACGCGTCGAGGGTATTGGTGAAAAGTTCGATCACGCCGCATCCGCCGAACTCCCCGGGGGGAAGGCTGATGCTGTGGATGACGACAAGATCGATTGCGCATCCTTGCGGGCGTTCGTCGCAATTGGGGGAAGGGATGAATGTTGCGCCATCCAGCATGCCGTCATCGTCTATCCGCATCACTTGATTCCCAGTCTCTCCATGCGATAGCGCAGCGCCCTGAAGGTCACGCCCAGAAGCTTCGCCGCCTGAGTGCGGTTGAAGCGGGTTTTCCCCAGCGCTTCCAGAATGGCCTCCTTCTCCATCCTGTCGAGATAGTCCTGCAGCGGCAGCTCGCCTGCCGGGAGAGCAGTCTCCGAATTGTCGGGTTCCAGCTGGAGATCCGCCAGGGTGATCAGCCTGTCCGAGCAAAGGGCAGCCGCGCGCTCGAGGACATTCTCGAGTTCGCGGACATTCCCGGGAAAATCGTACCGGGAAAGGGCATCCATGGCCTCCGGGCTGATTTCGCAAGGCGCATCCTCCCCGTTGATGCGGGAGAGGATGGCGCGGGCAAGCAGCGGAACGTCCTCGCGCATTTCCCTGAGAGGGGGCATCTTCAGCGCGATGACGTTGAGGCGGTAATAGAGATCATGGCGCAGCCTCCCCTTCTCCACGCATTCGGCAAGGCTCTGGTGGGTGGCCGAGATGATGCGCACGTTCACCGCCTCCTCCTGGGATGCGCCCAGCCTTCTCACCTTTTTTTCCTGGATGGCGCGCAGCAGCTTGACCTGCATGAGAAGCGGCAAGTCCGCCACCTCGTCGAGAAAAAGGGTGCCGCCGTCCGCCGCCTGGAAGAAGCCTTCCTGGTCCTGGTCCGCGCCGGTGAATGCGCCGCGCCTGTAGCCGAAGAACTCGCTTTCCATGAGATTTTCGGGTATGGCCCCGCAATTGACCGCGACGAATGGCCGATCCCTTCTTGCGCTTTTGTCGTGGATCAGTCTCGCAGCGAGCTCCTTGCCGCTTCCGGACTCCCCCCTGATGTAGACCGGGGCCTGGCTGCGCGCAAGCTTTCCTATCATTTCCCGCACCTGCATCATGGCGGGAGAGTTGCCGAGCAGCCCGCCGGATTCGGGAGAGGCCGCCCCGGGCAGGGTCAGCGCCGAATTGACCAGCACGCGCAGCTGGTCCAGCGACACGGGCTTGGCCATGTAGTCGAAGGCGCCCATCTTGAGGGCGGCGATCGCATTGTCGAGGCTGCCGTGCGCGGTGATGACCGCAACAGGAAGGGAAGGATGGTGTCTCCCGATGTATTCGACCAGCGCCAGCCCTTCGCCGTCCGGCAGGCGCATGTCGGTCAGGCAAAGATCGAAGGAATGCCTGCCGAGCGCTTCGATCGCCCCCTTGACGCCCCTGGCGCAAAAGGATTCCAGCCCCATCCTCAGCAGGGCAAGCTCGAGGAGCTCTAGAATGTCCGGCTCGTCGTCCACGACCAGCACGCGCTTCATGCCTTCCTTACGCTTGATCAACGTCAGCCCCCCTGCATTCGATCCTGAAATGGCCGCCCGGGCTGTCGCCGACATAATCCAGCGTGGCGCCGTTCGCAGCAGAAATTTCCCGCGCGATATAAAGCCCCAGCCCGGTCCCCCCTTCGGAAGTGGTGAAGAAGGGCTCGAACAGCTCGGCCTGCAAGGACTCGGCGACGCCCGGCCCGTCGTCCATGATATCAATATTCATCCTGTCCGGCCGGCTTCCCCGGCCGATGCGGATGCGGATGCTCTCCGCCTGCTTTCGGGAATGGCGCCAGGCATTCCGGGAAAGGTTCCACATCACCTGATTCAGGTGGCTCCTGTCGAAAACCAGGTTTTGCGAGGATTTCAGCTCCAGCACGAAGGATTCGCGCGAAACCTTGTGGATCTGGCAGAACTGGTCGAGAAAATCCGGAAAAAAGCTTTCCGGGCTGAAAATTTCGGCATTGGCGCTGTCCTTGCGGTTGAAGCGCAAGATATCCTGAACCATGCTATCGAGCCGCTTCGAGTTTTCCAGAATGATGCTGATCAGCCTGGACTGCATGGGCTCCGCTGCCGCATCCTCGGCAAGCAGATCGGCTGCATAGGTGATGGAGGCAAGGGGATTCCTGATTTCGTGCGCGATATTGGCCGTGAGCCGCCCCAGAGCGGCAAGCTTGATTTGCCTCGCCTGATTCTGTATCCGGCTCCAGTCTTCCAGAAAAATGACCGAGCAGCCTCCGTCGACGGGGGCGAACCTGACCCGGATCCGCCGCCCGCTTCCCGCCGTCGCAAGCAGGTCCTCACGGCCATTTTCGCCCCTGGCATGCCAGAGCCTGGCGATCTGGGGCACTTCCCCGTCGAGGTTCGCATCCAGGAGCGCCGCCCCGTTTAAGGCCAGCAGGCTTTCCGCCTGGAGGTTCCAGCTCAGTATCTTGCCCGACCCATCCACGACGAGGATGCCGTCCTGCAGTTCCTGGATCACCCTGTGATTGATTTTTTCCATGCTGGCAAGGTCGGCGCCGCGCCGCCTGGCGAGCTCCACGTTTTCGCGGCTCGACTGGGCGAGCACCCGCATCAGCCCCCCCATCACGAAATAGCCGATGGAGAGCATTCCCGCCAGCACATAGTGGGAGGCCGCAGGCTGGAAATAGAGCAGATCGTAGGTGTGCTCCAGCAATATCGCAATGCAGGCCAGGGATGCGAAGAACAGCATCATCCTCCCCTGGCGGATGAGTCCGGATGCGGCCAGGGAGACCAGCAGCAGGAGCCCGAGACCGCTCTGTATGCCGCCGCTCGCATGCATCAGTATCACGATGAAGACGATGTCGAGACAGACCTGAACCGCCAGTTGTGCGTTGAAATCCGGCTTGCGCCATGCGATCGGCAGTATGAATGCCAGTCCCACCGCAAGATAAGCAGCGCTTGCATAAAGAAAGAGCTTGGGGTCGAAGGTTCCGAAGTCGAACTCCCCGCCCAGAAAGGACGTCGCGACAAGGAAAAGTCCGCCCAGCATGATGCGATAGATGTTAAAATAATGAAGCAGGCGCCACAGCAGATCGTCGTGACTTGTTTCCGCCTCGGGGGCGAGGATGTGGCTAACCAGGTTCATCGCGCATGCAGCTGGCGATGTTCGTCGCAGCAGAAAAAGCGCCCCCCGGAGGCGACGCTTTCGTTTTCAGGCTGATGGACGCCGCAATGGGCGCACTTGACCATGTCTTCAGACTTTGGGACCGACTGCTTCGGTGCGCGATGCTTGAACAGGGAATGGGCGACGAAGAATACGACAGCCAGCAGGATGATTTTAGCCATCCGGCGAACATAACAAAGCGGGACAGAAAAGGCAAGGCGACCAATGTCCTGAAAGATTCTCAGTTTCTGGCGAAACCATTATGATGTTTTTCAGAGTCCTGAAATGATCACGGTACAGCGCATCAGAAGCTGGTGGCACTCATTGAGCATCCAGTTCCGGATGCATCTCCTGATACAAACCTGCCTGCTCGTCATCATGCTCCTCGCGCAGCGGTGGATTCTCGGCCATTTCGAAAGCCAGATCCTGCAATCGACCGAAAGCCGTGCCGTCCAGGCTGCCGACGGCGTGATCAACGGGATGAACATGCTGATGCTGACCGGGAAAATCCAGGATCCCGCCAACCGAATGCTGTTCATCCGCAAGATGGGAAGCTCGGCAGGCATATCCAGCCTCAGAATCATCCGCGCGGATCAGGTCAAAAGGCAATTCGGCCCCGGGCTTCCAGAAGAGCAGGCGAAAGACGCCATCGATCGCAAGGTGCTCGAAACCGGCCGAACCTATTTCGGCAAGGTCGATCTCGCCCAGCCCTCCCCTTCCCTGAGAGTCGTCGTTCCCTTCATCGTCAGCACCAATTTCAGGGGAACCAACTGCCTGATGTGCCATCATGTCGAAGTCGGCAGCGTCAACGGCGCAGCCAGCATCGTCGTCGACCTGTCGCAGGAAAAGACGCGGATCGAGGAAATAGACGCCTTTCTCTGGGCTGGCCAGATCGGACTCCAGAGCGCACTCTTCATCGTCATCGGGCTGCTGCTGAAATCCTTCACTGCGCCCGTCAAGACGCTGCAGCAGGTCATGAGCGCGATGCAGGCGGACGGCGATCTCTCGCGCCGCGTCGGCATCGACAGAAGCGACGAAATCGGCCAGATCGCCGGCGCATTCAACTCGCTCGCAGGCACCCTGGAAGAAAGCGTCAGGCAAGCCAACGACTATGCCCACAGCCTCGAAGAAAGCGAGGGGCGATTCAGGCAAATGGCCGAGAATATCCGGCAGGTTTTCTGGATGAGCGACCGGGGAAGGCAGAAAATGCTGTATGTCAGCCCGGCTTTCGAGGAAATCTGGGGCATCCCCCACGACAGACTCGACTCTCCCGACTCGCTTCTGGAAACCATCCATCCGGAAGACCGGGCGAAGGTTGCAGAAGCGCTTTCGGACATGGGGCAAGGCAACTGCGACATCACTTACCGCATCGTGAGGCCGGATGGGCAAACCCGCTGGATACGCGATCGGGCCTTCCCCGTCAGGGACGAGCAAGGCAGCCTCATCCGCATCACCGGCATCGCCGAAGACATCACGGCGCAGAAGCAGGCCGAGGAGCAGATGAGACTCTCGGCACAGGTTTTCGTGAACAGCCAGGAGGCGATCATGATCACCGACAGCATGAACAACATCATCAAGATCAACCAGGCCTTCACGGACATCACGGGTTATTCGGAAGCGGAGGTCGTCGGGAAAAATCCGCGCATGCTGAAATCCGGCAGGCACGAGCCCGACTTCTACCGGACGCTGTGGCAAACCCTGCTTGCCACCGGAAACTGGCACGGCGAAATCTGGGACAGGAGAAGGAACGGCGAGATCTATCCCAAATGGGTAACCATCAACAGCGTCAGGAACGAGCAGGGAGAAATCACGAATTTCATCGCGCTCTTTTCCGACATCACCGAACGCAAGGCATCGTTCGAGCGAATTCAGCGCCTGGCCCATTATGACACGCTGACCAATTTGCCCAACCGGTCGCTGCTCAACGAACGGCTGGAATCGGCCATCGCCGGAGCCAAGCGAAACAGCTTTAGAATCGGCATCCTGTTCCTCGACCTCGACCGCTTCAAGAATGTCAACGATTCCCTCGGCCATTTCGCCGGCGATCTTCTGCTGCAGACCGTGGCGAACCGGCTCAAGCGCTGCGTGCGCGACATGGACACCGTCGCTCGCCTGGGCGGGGACGAATTCGTGGTCATTCTGAACGGGATCAAGGAAGCAGCCGATGCCGCCCATGTCGCGCAAAAGATCCTCGAAACCCTTTCCGAATCGGTCATGATCGAGGATCAGGAAATCGTCACCACGCCCAGCATAGGGATCAGCATCTACCCGGACGACGGTCAGAACCACACGTCGCTGATCAAGAACGCCGACGCTGCGATGTACCATGCCAAGGATCTCGGAAGGGGCAATTTCCAGTTCTTCACGCAAGACATGAACGAGAAGGCTTCCAGGCAGCTCTCCTTCGAAAGCGAATTGAAGCTGGCATTGAAGCGAGAAGAACTCTTTCTCGAATACCAGCCGCAAATCGACATCAAAAGCGGCAGGCTCGTCGGGGTGGAGGCGCTGCTGCGCTGGCATCATCCCGGCAGAGGGCTTGTCCCCCCTGCCGTTTTCATCCCCGTTGCGGAAGAATGCGGCGCCATCGCCGCGATGGGGGAATGGGTGATCCGGGCAGCCTGCATCCAGAACAGCATCTGGCATACGGCAGGGTTGCCCGTAGTGCCCGTCGCCGTCAATCTTTCCGCAGTCCAGTTCCGGCAAAAGGACATCGTCGATATGATCGGGCGCATCCTGAAAGAAACCGGGCTCCCCCCACCGCTCCTCGAACTCGAAATGACGGAAAGCATCCTCATGAAAGAGGCCGATGTGACCATCGGGACGCTGCGCGCCATCAAGGAAATGGGATTGCGCCTGTCAATCGACGACTTCGGGACAGGCTATTCTAGCCTTTCCTACCTCAAGCGCTTTCCGATCGACAAGCTGAAGATAGACCAGTCCTTCGTGCGGGACATCGCAACCAACCAGGATGACGCCGCGATCATCAGGACCATCATCACCATGGGGCACAGCCTGCGTCTCCAGGTGATCGCAGAAGGCGTTGAAACCCTCGAGCAATTGGCTTTCCTGAAGGAAGAGGGATGCGACGAAGCGCAAGGGTATCATTTCGGCAGGCCCATGCCCGCAAGCCAATTCGAGGCGCTTTTGGGAAAAGAAGGCGGGGCTCGGCTGTTATAATGTAACCCCGAACCAGACAGGCAGAGCCATGCGTCCAGACAACAGAGCATCCGACCAGATCCGACCATTCAAACTCACCCGAAGCTACATCAGGCATGCCGAAGGCTCCGTCCTGGTCGAATCCGGCGATACACGCGTAATCTGCACCGCCTCTGTAGAAGAAGGCGTCCCCGCCTTCCTCAGGGGGAAGAACCAGGGCTGGCTGACTGCCGAATACGGCATGCTGCCGCGCTCCACCGGCAGCCGAATGCAGCGCGAAGCCGTATCGGGCAAGCAATCCGGGAGAACCCACGAAATCCAGAGGCTGATCGGCAGAAGCCTGCGCGCGGTGACCAGTCTCGAGCGCCTGGGCGAGCGCACCGTCAAGATCGACTGCGACGTGATCCAGGCCGACGGCGGAACCCGCACCGCCAGCATCAGCGGCGCTTTCGTCGCCCTCTACGATGCCCTGGAGAGCCTCATGAAAAGCGGCAGAATCTCCGAATTCCCGATCACGGATTTCGTCGCAGCAACTTCAGTCGGGATCCATCAGGGAAAACCCGTCCTCGACCTCGATTACCTTGAAGACTCCGCATGCGACACCGACATGAACGTCGTGATGACCGGAAATGGAAGCCTCGTCGAAGTCCAGGGCACCGCCGAAGGCGTGCCTTTCAACAGGACCGAGCTCGACGAAATGCTCGACCTGGCTGAGAGCGGGATCAGGCAGATCATCGCCCTGCAGAAGAAAGCCCTGGGCCTTTGAATCGCCTTTCCTTCTCCGCGCTGCGCATTCTCTCGGATTGCCGGTTTCATTCCGGAGAAGAGATAGCGCAAGCGCTGGGCGTATCGAGAGCCAGCATCTGCAACGCGGTGAAATCGATGGCCGCCTCGAACCTCTCGATCGACAGAGTCAGGGGCCGCGGCTACAGGCTGAACCGGCCGTTCGAATGGCTCGACCGGGACGCCGTGATGGCTCTGGCCGGGAAATCCGACCGCCTCGACATCGAGATTCGCGACTGCGTCGATTCGACCAATTCGGAGCTCCTGCGCGAGAACGGCCCGCACGGCAAGGTGCTTGCCGCCGAAATGCAAACCATGGGCCGGGGCAGAATGGGCAGATCCTGGCTCAGCGAGCCGGGAGGATCGCTGACCTTTTCGCTCGCCTGGAAATTCGACAGGGGAGCGGGCTTCCTCTCCGGACTCAGCCTCGCCGTCGGCATTGCGCTGGCGCGCGCAATGGCGTCCTGCGGCATCGAGGGCATCCGCCTCAAATGGCCCAACGACGTGCTCTGCCAGTTCCGAAAGGTCGCGGGGATTCTGATCGAAGTGAAGGGCGACATGCTGGGCCCCACCCTTGCCGTGATCGGGATAGGGATCAACTTCAGGCTCTCTGGAGCGCTCAGGGAAAACATCGACCAGGCGGTGACCGGCATCGACGCCATCCCCGGCAACAGCCCCGGGCGCAACCGGATGCTCGCCGCCATCCTTAGCGAACTCTCCGGCATTCTGGAAACGTTCGAGGAAAAAGGGTTCGAAGCTTTCAGGAATGAATGGAATGACCTCCATGCCTACCACATGAAGCAGGCAAGGCTGAAACTTCCCTCAGGCAGAACCGAGGAAGGGAGGGTCGCCGGGGTCAGCGAGAGAGGAGAGGTCCTGATCGAGTCAAGCCGGGGGAGGCTCGCCTTCTCATCCGGAGAAGTCAGCCTCAGGGGAAGAATATCGTGAACATTCTCGCAATCGATTCCGGAAACAGCAGGATCAAATGGGGGCTTCACGGCCACGGGGGCTGGATCGTCAGGGGAGCGTCGGACCAGGCCAGAATCGATGATCTTGCGCTCGCCTGGAAAAGCCTGCAGCCTGCTTCGATCATCGGATCCAATGTGGCCGGAAAAGCCATTCAGGATCGCATCGAGGCCATGCTCCCCGGGTCCGCTTTCACCTGGATCGAGGCGAAGCGATCCCAGTGCGGCGTCCTGAACGGCTACACTGTTCCCGGGCAACTCGGCCCGGATCGCTGGGCCGCCCTCATCGGAGCGAGGAAACTGCTTGCCATGGGCGGCCTCGTCGTCAGCCTGGGTACGGCATTGACTGTCGACATTCTCGAACGCGGCGGAAATTTCGCAGGCGGCATCATCGCGCCGGGACTGCAAGCCATGCTGGATACGCTGAAAAGAAGCACCCTGCTGGATCCGGCAGCAGGGCATTTTGCCTTTCCGCCGGCAAGCACGGATGATGCGGTATTGAGCGGCGCGGTCCTTGCCCTCGCGGGGACCATAGACAAGATTTCCAGGCTCAGAGGCAACCCCGAATGCCTTCTGAACGGGGGCGATGCCGAACTCGTCTTCCCTCATCTGGAAACAAGGGCGAAAATCGTCGACAATCTGGTGCTCGAAGGACTGGTTCTGATAGCGGGAGAGAAGGAATGAAGTGGCTTTTCTTTTTGCTGCTCCTGGCAAATCTGGCCCTTGCCGCATGGGGTGAATTCGGCAGGCAGACTTCGCCCAGCCCGCTCGCCCGCCAGGAAATCCACCCGGACAGGATCAGAATTGCCCAGCAGGTATCAGCTCCAGTGTCCGCTCCAGTGTCCGCTCCGGCTGCCGCGGCAGCGCCTGCCATGTCCTGCTACAGATGGGGCGCCTTCTCGGGGGATGCGCTCGACAAGGCGAGGCGCGCGCTGCAGAGTCTGAGACCTTCGATCAAAGTCACCGAACGAAGCCTTGCAAAGGCGGGGATGCTGGGCTTCTGGGTCTACATGCCGCCTGCAAAATCGAAGCAGGAAGCCCTAGAAAACATCAGGAAGCTCGATGCCAAGGGAATCAGGGACCATTTCCTGATCCAGGAAACCGGAAAATGGCAATATGCGGTTTCCCTCGGCATTTTCCACGCGGAAGACGCAGCGAAAAGATATGCGGCATCGGTGCGCGAAAAGGGGATCAAATCGGCAGCCTCGGCAAAACGCGATGGCGGCGAAGTCGAGTTTCTGATCGCAAATCTTTCCGAATCTGCCGCATCCGGCCTGGGCAAGCTCGACTTTCCGAAAACCAGGATCGAGCCGGTAGCTTGTCAGGCGATCAAGGAAACAGCTTCCCCGGATTGAGTATCCCTTTCGGGTCGAAAACCGCCTTGATGCGCTTCATCAGATCCATCGTCACGGCGTCGATTTCCCTGGAAACATAGGGCATCTTCTCCCGCCCCACGCCATGTTCGCCGGAGAGCGTGCCGCCCATGGCGAGCACGAGATCGAAAATTTCGCCGAGGCAGGTTTCCGCTCGCCCCATTTCCGCACCGTTGTCCGGGTCCACCAGCAGATTGACGTGGATGTTGCCGTTTCCGGCATGGCCGAAGTTGACATTGGCAAGGCCGTATTCCGAGCTCAATGCGCCCAGCCCCCTGAGAAGCTCGGGAAGGCGGGAGACCGGAACCACGATATCTTCGTTGATCTTTTTCGGCGCGATGTCCCGCAGCAGCGGAGACAGCGCCCGCCTCGCCGACCACAGGGCTTGCGCGTCGAAAACCCGTTCGGCATCGATCATTCCGGAATTGCCGCATGCCGCCAGTATCGCTGAACAGGATTCCGGGATTTCGGAAGGCGCTCCATCCACCTCTATCATCAGCATCGCTTTCGAATCAGCGGGAAGCATGCCCGGATGGCGGGAGCGGATCAGGTCAAGGGAGCCCTCGTCCAGGAATTCCAGCGCTGAAGGGGTCACGGATTGGCCCATGATGGCGATGATCACCTCCGCGCAGCTTTCCGCATCCCGGTAATGGGCGGCAATGCCGCCCGTCGCCTGGGGAAGCGGCGTGAGCTTCAGGGTCGCCTCGGTGATCACCGCAAGTGTCCCTTCTGAGCCGATGAGAAGGCGCGTCAGATCGTAACCCACCACCCCCTTCGTCGTGTAGCATCCTGCCCTGATCGCATCGCCATTTCCGGTGACGGCCTTGAGTCCCAGAACATGATCCCGGGTCGTGCCGTACTTAACGGCATGCGGGCCTCCCGCGCCTGTCGCAAGATTGCCGCCAATGCTGCAATAGGCGGAACTCGATGGGTCAGGCGGCCAGAAAAAGCCATGCGGTTTCGCAGCCTCCTGGATTTCCTGGTTGAGCACGCCGGGCTCTGCCACGATCACGCGGTTTTTCGCATCGACTGCCAGGATCTTCCTCATGCGCTCCAGAGACAACGCCACGCCTCCACGCTCGGGGATGCTCCCTCCGGCAGTGCCGGTGCCGCGTCCCCGGGGGGTTACGGGAATGTCGAATTCATTGCAAAGCAGGACCAGTTCGCGCGTTTCCTCTGCATCCAGCGGAAAAACCACCGCATCGGGCAAGAAAATCTTCCGCGAATTGTCGTAGGAATAGGCATAGCGATCGACGACATCGAGGTAACACCGCTCCGCCGGAAAAAGGGACTTCAGCCTTGCGAGAAAGGGCTCCGGCAGGCTAGACACTCAGAACCAGCTCCTGGGCGAGGCGGTAATGCTTCTCGGCATCAAGCGGATCTTGCATCATCTCGGCGAGCCTCGCCCGTGTCAGATGCGCGGCGGCACTGGGATGGACCGAGAGGCTCGCATCGAAATAGTTTTTCGCCTTGCCCCACAATTTCTGATGCATGCAGAGCCTGCCCAGGGTCAGAAGCAGCACGGCATCGTCGTCGTGCTGCTTTAGCCAGGCTTCGGCGCGCTCTATCCGCTTCACGGTATCGGGCTCGGGACATTCGGCATAGACCGCGACGAGGTGCGAATTCCACTGGTTGTCGAGGCTATCCTCGACGATCTTCTGTGCAAGCGCGCATTCGCCGAACGAAATGAAGGTCTGGGCGGCAACCGACGCCACCTTGGCATCCTTTTTCTCGGATTCCGGCATTTTCTGCCAGTAGGCGAGGAATCTGTCCTTGCCGTCTGCCACCTTGCGCTTCAGTTTCTCTATCCTGGCGTGACGCTTCAGTTGTTCGGAATAGGCTGCATCGAATGCATTCCGGGTATCGAGCTGAGCCGCAAGATCGAGCACAGCATCCCAGTCCCCGAGATGCTGCTGCGCCTTCAGTTCCAGCCTGAGCGCGGCGGTATGCTGGCGTTCTCCCGATTCCTTCAATTGCCTGAGGATGCCGAGGGCGTCCGCGTAGCGCCTTTCCTCGATGAGCAGTTCGGCATGAGTCATCAGCCTGAGCGATTTCTGCAACGGCCCGACTTCTTCCGCCCGTGCAAGGTAGGCATCGCGCCTGTCGTAAGCCCTCAGTTCGTGCGCCGAGCGGGCTGCAACCACGGCGTTGAGCGCGGGGGACTCCGCCTCTTCCAGCGCCCTGGACGCCGATTTCTCGGCTTTGGCATAACGTCCCTCGAAGTAGGATGCGAGCCCTTCCAGCATGGCCTGGCGGCTCTTTTCCTTCGCCCGCTGCAAATGGTAAAGGCGTGCCTTCTCGGGAAGGGAGATCATGCTCGAAACCAGCCTGATCATGCCGTACATGACGAAAATGAAGGACAGGATCAGCACCACAAAAAGATTGAACGACAATTCGACGCGATAGGGAGGATAGACCAGGAGCAGGTAGCCCGTATTCGGTCTGGCTGCCAATGTCAGCCCCACAGCAGCAGCAAAGATCGCCAGGATCCAGAGCATCGTCTTCATTTGGCGCCCCGCGCTCCCGCGGCCCTGAAGTCATGAACGGCATTCAGGCTGTCGTTGATGTCCATCCTGTCGATGGCGATTTCGCTTCCGTAGATCTGATGCAGGATGGAAAGCGCTTCCTTCGCCTCGGGGGCGCTGACATCGAAATATTGCCCTATCCACTGCTGGGCCAGCTTCAGGTCTTCCCGGAAGGCACCCTGATCATGTGCAAGCAGGGCGAGCCTCGCGCTGAGGAGGCGCAGCTTCAGGTTCTCCCTGAGAAAATAGGCCTGGGAAGGCGGCAGGAGCGGCACTTCCTGCTTTTCCATGTTCTGTATCTTGACAAGCTGCTTGATGTCTTGCCAGGCTTCTCGCCCGAATGCCACCCACAGATTCCCGCCCGTCGCCTTTCCGGTCTTGCTGGGAATGGGTCTGGGATGGGCTTCCATGGCGAGCGGCATGCTGTCGACCCGGTTGAGAACGCTGTCGAGATGCATGCTCACCCCGACAATATCGGCATAGGGCATGGATTTCAGTCTGGCGATGTCCCTGTTGATCACATTCCTGATGGGATTGAGTTGCGGCCTATTCATGCGCTGCAGAGTGGAATCGACATTCTGCAGGGCGATCAGGGCGGCTCTGACATTTCCGGCCAGCTGAAGCTGCTGATTGGCGATGAGCAGGACCTGCTCCACTTCGGCGAGCGCCGATTCGTCCCGGTTCCTGGCCAGTTCCTGGTACATCGCCTCGAGCGCGTCCTGCTGGCTCTGGGAATCCGCCATCTTCTTCTCGAGCATGCCCAGCCTCACCTCGGCGGCTCGTTCGGCTTCCAGCGCCTGCGCTGCCCGCTGCCTGCTTTCCTGATTGTAGCTCTCGGCTGCGGCAAGCCTCGATGCAAGCTCGATCTGCAGCTTGCCGATCTGGTTGCGCATGTCGAACCATTGCCAGACGAAGGCAGCCGCGCAGAACGCCGCAATCATGATCAAGACGTTGATGCTGGTGAATACCTTGTCGGCCCACCCGGCAGCGCCCGATTGTTCATCCATTGCCATGCGTCCTTTCCCCGAATTCAAACCATGTTATCAGGCCTCGTACCAGGCCCTCGTCGCCGCCATCCGTCACCATCACCTGCCCGAAGCCGGAATCTTTCGCGATTCTTCCTATCCTTTCATGAGTCACGAACAGCGGCTTCTCCCTGATCCAAGCGGCATTGCCTGCCATTTCGCGCAGGTTCGCCACGATTTCTCCGCTCGTCGCAGTCACCGCCTGCACTTCATTCTCGCGGAGAACGGCGAAGGATTCCGGCTTCAGCCTCCTGTAGCACTCAGCATAGTCGACGCTGGCGCCGCGCGACTTGAGCTCGTCCCCGAGATGTTCGCGCCCGCCCATGCCCCTGAAAATCACGCACCGCATTCCCCGCACCGAAAGCAATTCCGGCAATTCCAGAAGCCCCTCGCTGTCGTATCGGGCTTCCGGAATCAGCACGTTTTCGGCACCCCGGGCTTTCAGCGCAGCGAGACTGGCTTTGCCGACCGCAGCAAGCTTCAGGCCGGGGGGCAACGCCTTCATCCGCTTCATTGCCCACTCGACCGCATTCGGGCTGACGAAGATCGCAATATCGTATTCCCCGAGGCGCCCCAGGATCGATTTCAATCTTGCGTCGTCTTCGATATCGGCGATCTCTATCATCGGGAAAAGAATCGCCTTCCCCCCCGCCCTTTCGATCTCCCCGACCAGCTTTCTGCTCTGGCCGGCAGGCCGCGTCACGAGGACAGAAACGCCAGAGAGCGGAAGCATCAAATGGCGAGCGCAGCGAGAATTTCCCCCGCCCCTCCGTCGAGAAGCTTTTCCGCAGCGGCCTTCCCTATTGCTTCGAATGCTTCCGGCGCCCCCACCTCCTCGGCACGGATCATCCGGCTACCGTCAGGACTCGCCACGAAAGCGCGCAGCCTCATTTTCCCATCCGCAATTTCGGCGAATGCGCCGAGCGGCACCTGGCAGCTGCCGCCCAACACCGAACTCACGGCGCGCTCCGCCAGCACGCATTGCGCCGTCTCGAGGTGGTAGAGCGGCTTCAGGAAATCCGGCAATTCGACTCTGTCGGAGCGGCATTCGATGCCGAGCGCTCCCTGGCCGACTGCAGGGAGGCTGTCCTCCGGCGAGATCAGGGCCGCTATCCTGTCGGAAAGGCCAAGACGCTTGAGCCCCGCTGCGGCAAGAATGATCGCCTGGTACTGCCCCTCGTCCAGCTTCCTGAGTCTGGTCTGGACGTTTCCACGCAAAGCCTCGACTTTCAGATGGGGGAAGCGGTGCCGAATCTGGCTCTCGCGGCGCAGACTGGAGGTGCCGACCACTGCGCCTTCCGGCAATTCGGCAAGCCCTGAAAAATTGTTGGAAACGAAGGCGTCCCTGGGATCCTCGCGTTCCGTGATCGCGGCGAGCATGAAGCCTTCCGGCAGCGCCATCGGCACGTCCTTCATGGAATGGACGGCGATGTCGGCGCGACCGTCTTCCAGCGCCTGCTCCAGTTCCTTGATGAAAAGGCCCTTGCCACCGATTTTGGCCAGCGGCTTGTCGAGGATCTGGTCCCCCTGGGTGGTCATGCCCATTATGCTGCTCCCCGTTTGAGGGTATAATAGCCCGAGCCGCCGAGTGATGAATTGCGCCTGCCACATGGCGAGAGCGCTTTCGCGCGAAGCGATGACGATGCTTGCGGGGGGGGAAGCCGCTTGGTTCAAGTTCACCTCCTGTATATTTTTTTAGATTTTAACATGGACGATCAAAGTCCGGGGACAGCGAACACCCTTCGCGTCAAATTAATCCAACACGACCATGCTTGATCAAACAACTACGCCAGACAAGGACCTTCCGCTTCGCGACGACATCCGCCTTCTGGGACGGATTCTCGGCGACACGCTGCGCGAGCAGGAGGGCACGGAAACTTTCGAGCTGATCGAAGCCATCCGGCAATGCGCGATCCGCTTCAGACGGGACGGCGACCCTGCCGCGAAAATGGAGCTGGAAGCCTGCCTGGGCGACCTTTCCCCGACGGACACCGTGCTCGTCGTGCGCGCCTTCAGCTTCTTCTCGCAGCTCTCCAACATCGCCGAAGACCTGCATCACAACAGGCGCCGCCGCGCCCACCAGATCGCAGGATCCAAGCCCCAGGAAGGCAGCATCGCCCTGGCGCTGGAGCGCATTCTGGAAACCGGGCTGGATCGCGAAAAAATCGCGGCATTTTTCGAGCATGCGATGATCGTCCCGGTGCTGACCGCCCATCCCACTGAAGTCCAGCGCAAGAGCATACTGGACAGGCAGCGCGAAATCGCCGATCTGCTCACGCAGAGAGACCGCATCCAGCTCACTCCCGAAGAGCAGGCCCAGAACGAGGAAGCGCTGCGGCGCGTCGTTCTGACGCTCTGGCAGACCAGGGTGCTGCGTTCCGCGCGCCTCAAGGTGGAAGACGAAATCGAAAACGGCCTCGCCTTCTACCGCTACACCTTCCTGCGCGAAGTGGCCGCGCTTTACGCCGAAATCGAGGACTTGCTGGAAGAGCGTCTCGGCAGCCGCATTTCCCTTCCGTCCTTCCTGCGCATCGGAAGCTGGATCGGCGGCGACAGGGACGGCAATCCCTTCGTCACCCATCAAGTCACGCTCCGCGCGGCAGAGCGGCAATCTACCGTGGCGCTGGACTTCTACCTGGAGGAAATCCACAAGCTCGGCAGGGAACTCAGCCAGTCGATACGCCTGGTCGACATTTCGTTCGAGCTCGAAAAGCTCGCCTCGGAATCCCCCGACAAATCCGACCACAGGATAGACGAACCCTACCGCCGCGCCCTGATCCGGATATATTCCAGGCTTGCCGCCACGGCGCAGAAGCTCGACCACCATGCCGCAGAGCGCGCGCCGGTGGGCATTTCGGAGCCCTACGAGAATGTCCGGGAATTCATCGGCGAACTCGACATCCTGAGCGATTCCCTGATGACGCACGGTTCGGCCCGGGTCGTGAACGGCAGGCTGCGCCAATTGCGCAGGACCGCAGAAGTCTTCGGATTTCATCTCGCCCCCCTGGACATGCGCCAGCACAGCGGCATCCACGAGGAAACCGTTGCCGAGCTTTTCCAGCATGCCGGGAAGACGGGCTATGCGGCGCTTTCCGAGGAAGCGCGCTGCAAATGGCTGCTCGACGAAATCACGACATCCCGCCCGCTGCGCGATGCCCATGCCGAATACAGCCAGAATGTCGAGAACGAGCTGAGCATCCTGGATACCGTCGGCGACATCCACAGGCGCTACGGACGCGCGGCGCTGCCCAACTACATCATCTCGAAGACCGCCAGCGTGAGCGACATGCTCGAAGTCGCCCTGCTCCTCAAGGAAGCGGGATTGCTCAAGACGGGGGCAAAACCGGAACTTCAGGTCAACATCATTCCGCTTTTCGAAACCATCGACGATCTGCGCGGCTGCGGCCCGATCATGGAAAAACTGTTTTCCATTCCCGCCTACAGGAAGCTGCTGGAGAGCCGCAGCAATGTCCAGGAAGTGATGCTCGGCTATTCCGACAGCAACAAGGATGGCGGATTCCTGACTTCGAACTGGGAGCTTTACAAGGCGGAAGTCGAACTCGTCAACGTATTCAAAAAGCATGGCGTTACGCTCCGCCTTTTCCACGGACGCGGCGGCACCGTGGGCCGCGGCGGCGGGCCAAGCTATCAGGCCATCCTCGCCCAGCCGCCAGGCAGCGTGAACGGGCAGATACGCATCACCGAGCAGGGAGAAGTGATCGCGAGCAAGTATTCCGATCCCGAGATAGGCCGGCGCAATCTGGAAAGAATCGTCGCTGCGACCATGGAAGCGACCCTGATCCATCACAATCGGGAGCATAATTCCGAGCATTTCAGGGTGATGGAGGAATTGAGCCTGGAAGCCTATGATGCCTATCGCAACCTGGTCTACGAGACCCCCGGCTTCATCAGCTTCTTCAGGGAAGCCACGCCGATCAACGAGATCGCCGAATTGCACATCGGCAGCCGCCCCGCTTCCCGCAGGGCGTCCGACAGGATAGAAGACCTGAGGGCGATCCCCTGGGTATTCAGCTGGGGGCTCAACCGCATCTCTCTCCCCGGCTGGTACGGATTCGGCACGGCGGCCGAATCCTTCGTCGGGCGCGAGGGCGAAAAAGGGATCGGGCTGCTGCGGGAAATGTATTCTACCTGGCCCTTCATGCAGACGCTCCTCTCCAACATGGACATGGTGCTCGGGAAAACCGACATCAACATCGCCTCGCGCTATGCCGAACTCGTCGGAGACCGGACGCTGAGAGATGCGATTTTCGACAGGATCCGAAGCGAACACGAAAAGACGGTGAAGATGCTTTTCCTCATCACCGGAAACCAGGAGCTGCTGCAGGACAACCCGATGCTCAGCCGCAGCATCCGCAACAGGAGCCCCTACATCGACCCGCTCAATCACCTCCAGGTCGACCTGCTGCGCAGATTCAGGGAAGGCGACAACGAGGAGAAGGTCAAGCGTGCCATCCTGCTCTCCGTCAACGGAATCGCCGCAGGACTCAGAAACAGCGGATGAGTGGCGGCTTATGCTCGAGTTCGAAAAAGTACGCAAGATACTGATCGGCTCCAGCCGGGACCCGCTCAACCCGGACACCCGAAGGCACATCGTTCTCGTCGCATTCCTGGCCTGGATCGGACTCGGGGCGGACGGCCTTTCCTCTTCCTGCTACGGCCCGGAAGAAGCCTTCCTCGCCCTGGGACACCACACTCATCTCGGGCTCTACCTCGCCCTTGTCACCGCGATCACCGTCTTCATCATCTCCATCGCCTACAACCAGGTGATCGAACTCTTCCCTTCGGGAGGCGGCGGATACAAGGTGGCGACCCAGCTGATCGGGCCCTATGCCGGCCTGGTTTCGGGCTCCGCGCTGATCGTCGATTACATGCTCACCATATCGATCTCGGTCGCGAGCGGGATCGATGCCCTGTTCAGCCTATTTCCGGCCAGCATGCTCCATCTCAAGCTGGCTTCCGAAATCTTCGTGCTGTTCGTCCTGATTTTGCTCAATTTGCGCGGCATGAAAGAATCGATCCAGATACTGATGCCGATCTTCCTCGGATTCTTTCTCACCCATGCCTTCCTCATCTCCTACGGCATATGGATTCATTCCGAGAGGCTGTCCACCCTGATACCCGAGACGCTCAGCGAAACCACGGAAATGAGCCGCAACCTCGGGTGGGTATTCATCGCCTCCCTGTTTCTCAGGGCCTATTCGCTCGGAGGCGGCACCTACACCGGGATCGAAGCGGTATCGAACAACGTCAACATGCTGGTCGAACCCAGAGTCAAAACCGGCAAATGGACCATGTTCTACATGGCCGCCTCCCTCTCCTTCACTGCAGCCGGAATCATTCTGCTCTACCTGATCTGGCAGGTAAAGCCGGTGGAAGGCCAGACGCTCAATGCGGTGGCATTCCAGGCGATATTCTCCCATCTCGGTTTGGGCACGCCCTTCGCGCAGCATGCCGAACTTGCAGTCGTAATGGCCCTCGAAGCCGGGCTCTTGCTGGTCGCAGCCAATACCGGCTTCCTGGGCGGGCCCATGGTGATGGCGAACATGGCAGCGGACTCCTGGGTGCCGAGGCAGTTCGGCCAGCTCTCCAGCCGTCTCGTCACGCAAAACGGCATCCTGATGATGGGAATTGCAGCCTTCTTCATCCTGCTCTGGACCAAAGGGCAAGTCTCGCTGCTCGTCGTGCTCTACAGCATCAATGTTTTCCTGACCTTTTCGATGTCGATTTTCGGGCTTTGCCTGCACTGGTGGCGCAACCGGCGCGGCGACAAGAAATGGCTGCCCCGCTTCCTGCTCTCCCTTGTCGGCCTTTGCGTCACTGCCAGCATCCTGGTCGTCACCACGGTTGAGAAATTCATGGAAGGCGGCTGGATGACCATCCTGATCACGCTGGTCGTGATCGCAGCCTTCCTCCTGATCCACAGGCATTACGAGGAAACCCGGGTACAGCTCAGGAAGGTCGACGATCTCTATTCCGGGCAGAAAGCCATGGAAACCGAGGCGCCCCCGCCGCAGCTTGATCCGTCGCTCCCGACCGCCGTGTTCCTGTCCGGAAAGAACCGCGGCCTCGGCATGCACGCACTGCTATGGGTGCTGAGGATGTTCCCGGGGCATTTCAAGAATTTCATTTTCGTGGCGGTGGGGGAAGTCGATCTGCAGAGCTACGACGGGGAAGGGGCGCTGCGCACACTGAAATACAAGATCGAAAATTCGCAGCGCTATTATGTGAATTTCTGCCACCAGCACGGGCTCGCGGCAACCACCTTCGAAGCCTACGGCACCGACCCGCTGGAAGAGCTGTTCCACCTCACCGAAAAAATCATGAAGGATTACCCCTTGAGCATCTGCTTCGCCAGCAAGCTGATTTTCGTTCACGACAACATCTTCACGCGCTGGCTGCACAACCAGACTGCCGTGGCGATGCAAAGGCGGCTTCATCTCCAGGGACAGCAGATGGTGATCCTGCCGATGAAGCTCGATATGTGAATTAGCTGGCCGATAAGCCGGGTTCTGTCTTGGACAGTCATTCCTCTAGGCCCTGGATTACTCCAGGGCTCAAGCAACCTACCCGGGAACAGCGCGAGCCACGCTATGGTTCCCCTATTTGGTCTTGCTCCGGATGGGGTTTGCCGTGCCGCCTGCGTTACCGCAGACGCGGTGCGCTCTTGCCGCACCTTTTCACCCTTGCCTGTGTCCTCGCGGACCATCGGCGGTCTGTTTTCTGTGGCACTTTCCATGGCCTCACGGCCTCCGGCAGTTAACCGGCATCCCGCTCTGCGGAGCCCGGACTTTCCTCTCCCCTATTCGGGCAGCGACTGTCTGGCCAGCTGCATCCATTCTATCATTGATTCGCCCAGCTTCGCAGGAACGCCATGCCCCAATTCACGCCGAAGCCGGTGATGTCGGTTGAAACCGCCCCGAGCCCGCCCTTGCAGTTGCTGGCTGAAAGATCCAGATGCAGCCAGGGAACATCCTTTTCGACGAATCTATCGAGAAAGCGAACTGCCAGAATATGGTCCGCATCGCCTTCCAGAGTGCACTGCTTGATATCGGCAGCATCGCTTTCCAGATCCTTGCCGTAATCGGCATCGGCAGGAAAGGCGCAAAGCCGCTCGCCACTCGACTTGCCGCAGGCCACCGCCATTTCGAGCAGTTTCTCGCTGTTTCCCAGGACGCCGCTGTAGCGGCTCCCCAGCGCGACGCCCATGCTGCCGGTGAGGGTCGCGAAATCGATCACGATGTCCGGGCGCTCCCGGCTCGCCAGGGTGAGCGCATCGGCAAGCACCATGCGCCCTTCCGCATCGGTGTGCACGATCTCTATGGTCGTCCCGTTGAGCGCCGTCACGACATCGTTCTGTTTGTAGGCTTTCGGGCTGATGTGGTTTTGCGCGATGGCGAGCCAGCAGTCGATCGCAATATCGAGCTTCGCTTCCGATGCGGCGAGCAGTATTCCGAGGGCGACCGCAGAGCCGTTCATGTCCTCGTGCATGCCGTGCATGTAGCGCGCAGGCTTCAGGTTGTGCCCGCCGGTGTCGAAGCATATCCCCTTGCCCACCAGGGAAGCCCGCTTCCTTGCCGCTTCCTGGCGGTAGGCCAGATGCACGATGGCGGCATCGTCGACTAGGCTTCCCTGGGCGACTGCGCAGAAGGCGCCGGCCCCCATTTCACGGAGCTTGTCGAAACCGTATTCCTCGTGAATCCAGCCATGAGTGTGCGCGAGCCCTGCGATTTTTTCCCGATAGGTTCCGGGAGTGAGTTCATTGGGCGGCAAAGCGGTGAGGTTCCTCGCCAGGAAGTTGCCCAGGCTTGCCGCGCGGATTGCGGAAAAATCGCCCTCGAATCCGAACAGCTCGATTTCCTGCAGCTTTCCCGGCTGCTTGCTCTTTCTGCTCGAGAGCGGACAGCCGTTGATCCAGGCGACATAGAGGGCGACTTCGGCGAGCGTTCTTCTTGCCATTTCGCTGCCGTAAACCGCAATGGCGATTCTTGTCGGTTCTTCCTCCAGAATCGGCGCAAGCGCCTTCCTCAGCACAGTCGCTTTCTCGAATTCGCTCTTGTCCGGATCGACCATGGCCCAGACCCGCATCTCGCCGCTGTCCGCCACAACCGGCTTTTCAGCCAGGTCCGAAATTTCAAGCTGCTTTCTCGCCATGATCCTGTCGAGAACAGCTTTCTCCGGAATCGTTTCAGGATCGGGAAAGAGGAAAAGGACATGCGCGCCTTCCGGCTTTCCTCGGCTCTGTTTCAGTTCTGCAAGCATCTCGGATTCCTTCCGTGGAAAACGGCATTATAATGGCTATCTTTGCCATGCGCCGGAAGACAAGAACATGAAGCAATACCTCGATCTGGTCAGGACCATTTTGGAAACGGGATCCTGGCAGGAGAACCGGACCGGAATACGGACCATCAGCATCCCCGGGGCGATGATGCGCTTCGATTTGCAGGCCGGGTTCCCCGCAGTGACCACGCGGCGTCTTGCCTTCAAATCGGCAGTCGGGGAGATGGTCGGCTTCCTGCGCGCGAGCAAAAGCGCAGCCGAATTCCGGGCGCTCGGCTGCAAGGTCTGGGACCAGAACGCCAACGAGAACGCCCAGTGGCTCGCCAACCCTTGCCGCCAGGGAGAAGACGATCTGGGGGAAATCTACGGCGTGCAGTGGCGAAAATGGCCCGCTTACAAGCTGCTCGATGCTTCGAGGGAAGCGCAGATCGCCGATGCCGTGCAAAAGGGGTATGCCGTGGTCGCGAAATTTTCCGAAAACGGCAATGAGCGCGTGCTGCTCTACAAGGCAGTCGACCAGTTGCGCCAGTGCCTCGACACCATCGTGAACAATCCTGCCGACCGGCGCATCCTCTTTCACGGCTGGAACTGCGCGCAGCTCGACGAAATGGCCCTCCCTCCCTGTCATCTGCTCTACCAGTTCCTGCCCAATGCATCGAAAAAAGAGCTCTCTCTCTGCCTCTACATCCGAAGCAACGACGTCGGCCTCGGCACGCCTTTCAACATCACCGAGGGTGCGGTGCTATTGAGCCTGGTCGGAAGGCTGACCGGCTACGCGCCGCGCTGGCTCACCTATTTCATCGGGGATGCGCACATCTACGAAAATCACCTCGACATGCTGAACGAGCAGCTCAGAAGAGAGCCACTCCCTTCGCCGCGCCTGGCGATTGCAGACCGGATCCCCGAATTTGCGAAAACAGGGAAATACCAGCCCGAGTGGCTCGGAATGGTGGAACCCTCCGACTTCTCCCTGGAAAACTATCTGCATCACCCTCCCCTGACTGCGCCCATGGCGGTCTGAACATTGACTTTCCGAAATGAGGGCCTACACTCCAGATGGGATCCCAAATCTGGAGGTGGCATGCGGCTTCAAATTGTTTTGATCGTCGCTCTGGGATTGATGATGCCGGGCGCTTTCGCCGATCAGCCGGACAAATCGCCAGCAGGGAAAGCTGCCGAAAAGCACGAATTGAAGAAAGCGAAAAAGGAGAAAGCGGAAGAGAAGAAGACCGAAAAGTCCCGGGGGAATGCGACGAAGGAAGAAGCGCCCGGGGATCAGATGCTGCCCAATCCCTGCCATGGCAATCCACCTCCCTCCTGGTGCAAATGAGCTGGAAAGACTCAAGCTCTGGTCGGATATCATCGCCACCTGGGTGACGATCATCGGCGTCTTTTCCGGCGGCATTTTCGCGGTACTGCAATATGCCGACCGGGCCTCGGCCGAGCGTGTCAGGGAAACGCTGCAGTATGTCGAAAAATACAATGAAGGCCCGCTCCTCCAGGCAAGGACACGGCTCGAGGATTTCTGGAACCCCAGGGCGGAGGAGATTTTCGCCAAACAAAGGCAGGGCGAGGGCATGCTTTATGCCTATCTCGATACCGGGATACGCAGGAACCGGTTGGAAGGCGATGCCAGCCTCCTTAACGCGTTCTTCGACAATCTCCGCACCTGCACCTGCGCGAAACTTTGCGACCTGGCAACGGTCGAACGCTTTTTCGGGAAGGAAGCTGCCGACCTCAACGGTCTGCTTTTTCCCTATGCAGCCGAACAGCGCAAAAGGCTCAACGACGCCTCGATCGGCGCATCTCTTGAGCTGTTGGCTAAAAGCCGCAAGCCCGGCTTCGCCCGGGCCTACTGCGCCTCCGGCCGGTGACCGGGACAGGCGGATTTTCAGAAGCAGCAACATCGGAAGAAGGAGAAGAAATGTCGCGCGACTCATGTCCCTTTCCAGAAAACGAAGCGCAGCGCCTCGAGGCGGTACGTTCCTACAATATCCTGGATACCCCACCGGAAGTGGATTTCGATGCCCTGACCCGGGTGGCTGCCCATTCCTTCGATACGCCGGTCGCAGTGGTCGGTCTGATGGATTCCGACAGGCTCTGGTTCAAGTCCAAGCTCGGGCTTGAAGTGCCGCAACTCGACCGCAGGATCGCTTTCTGCGCCCACGCCCTGATGCTGCCGGATCAGCTTCTGGTCGCCGAAGACCTCGCTCGCGACCCCTGCTTCAAGGACAATCCCCTGGTCACCGGCCCCCCGCATCTGCGCTTCTATGCCGGCGCACCGCTCGTCGATGCGCAGGGCCATGCCCTGGGCACCATTGCCGTGGTGGACAACAAGCCGCGCATGTTCGGGGAAACGCACAGGGCTGTGCTGCGCGATCTTGCCACCCTGGCGCTGACAGCCCTGGAAAGCCGCAGACGCTCGATCCGGCTGGCACAGCTTGCCCTCACCGATCACCTCACCGGGCTTTCCAACCGGGTCGAATTCGACAGGGCGCTGGCCCGCGCAATCCAGACCGACAGCACTTTCTTCCTGCTGCTGATGGACCTGGACGGATTCAAGGCCATCAACGACCGGTTCGGCCATGCTGCGGGAGACGAAGTCCTCTGCGAAGTGGCCAGGCGACTGCGCGGGCAATTCCGTGCAGAAGACGTATTGTCGCGTCTCGGTGGCGACGAGTTCGGCGCAGTCGTAAGCTCCGGCAAGTCTGCAAGATTGCTGGTCAGACGCATCACGGAAGCAGTCTGTGCCCCCATCGCGCTTTCCAGCGGAGAACCCCTTTGCGTCGGCATCTCGGTCGGCATCGCCTCCTGCACGAAAGCGATCGATTCGCCCATCAGCCTGCTGGCCCAGGCAGACCAGGCGCTCTACCGGCGCAAGCGGGAACGGCGCGCCGCAGGCAATCCTTTCAGTTCCGGCATGATCCATCAGGTTTTCCCATCGAAAAGCCGGTAAAATGAGGGCATGAACATCTGGGTCGATGCCGACGCCTGTCCGTCCGCAGTCAAGGACATTCTTTTCCGGGCCGCACAGCGGGTCAGGATTCAGCTCACGCTGGTCGCCAACAGGCCGTTGCGCACTCCGCCTTCCCCCTTTATCAGGGCGCTCCAAGTGCCTTCCGGTTTCGACGTTGCCGACGGGCGGATCGCCGAACTCGCCGGGGAGGGCGACCTCGTCGTCACGGCCGATATTCCGCTCGCTGCGCAAGTCGTGGAAAAAGGGGCGATCGCGTTGAACCCGCGCGGAGAGCGCTATGACCGGGACAATATCCGTGAATGCCTCAGCCTGCGCAATTTCATGGATGAAATGAGAGGCTCGGGGATTCAAACCGGGGGGCCGCCCTCCTTCAGCCAGGCCGATCGCCAAGCCTTCGCCCGCGAACTCGACCGGCTTCTGCCGGGTTCGAGATGAATCGCGTCGAGCATTGAATGCTCTCTCCGCTTCCGGTAATATAATTGATAAGTCAATAATTGATTAGTCAATTAATGGAAGACTCATTCCGCCTGAAATTCTTCGCCATGCTGGGGCTGTGTTTCGTCCTGATCATGGTGGCGCTCGACCAGACCGTGATCGGCACGGCAATGCCGACAGTCGTGGCGGAGCTCAACGGCTTCGACCTCTATGCCTGGGTCGGAACCGCCTACCTGCTGACCTCGGTAATCACCGTGCCGATATTCGGCAAGCTCGGGGACGAACACGGCAGGAAACCCTTTGTCGTCAATGCCATCATCCTCTTCACCCTGGCTTCCATGCTCTGCGGCATGGCGCAAGACATGCTCCAACTCGTCCTCGCCCGCGCCCTGCAGGGCGTGGGGGGGGGAATGCTGGTCATCACCGCCTTCGCCAGCGTTCCCGACCTCTTTCCCGAGCCGCGCGAACGGCTGCGCTGGCAGGTGCTGTTCAGTTCGGCGTTCGGCCTTGCCAATGCGGTCGGCCCCTCCATCGGCGGATATCTGACGCAATACTGGGGATGGCGCTGGGTATTCTTCGTCAATCTTCCCGTGGGGCTCCTGAGTCTGCTCTTCGTCTGGCGATACCTGCCCAGAATCAGGCACAGCGATGCGCCGCCCTCCCCGCTCGACTGGCAGGGATCGATCCTTCTCGCTCTCGCTCTCGGCTCGCTCCAGATCTTCATCGAATGGCTCCCGCAGGGAAAGCCCCCCATCGAGCTGATTGCGCTAGCCATATTGGGAATTGCATCGCTCATCGCGCTGATTTACTGGGAGCTCAAATGCGAGAACCCGGTTCTGCCGCTCGCCATGCTCACCCACAGGAGCCTCGTGCCGCTCTTCGCCCTTTCCCTGATGATGGGCTTTTCCCTGTTCGCGGTCATGTATTATGCGCCGCTGCTTTTCCAGGGCGGATTCGGGCTGCCCGCAAACGAGGCAGGGCTGCTGGTCACCCCTCTCGCGGTTTCGATCACGATCGGCAGCATCGTCAACGGACGCATCGTCACGAGAATGGCGAACCCCAACAGGATGCTCCATTTCGGCCTTTTCCTGTTCTGCCTCTCGGCTTTTTCCATGACCCGCCTCAATGCGGCCACGGCGCATTCCCTGGTTGCCGCATCCATGATGACGGGCGGACTGGGCCTTGGCCTGCTGATGCCCAACCTCACCCTGTTCGTGCAGGCCACTGCGCCAAGGGCGCAACTCGGAGTGGCGACCGCCATGCTGCAGTCGACCCGCATGATCGGCGGCATGCTGGGCACAGCGCTGATCGGCGTCCTGGTTTCGCACCGGTATGCCGCAGGGGTCGAGCAAATGTTGCATTCCGAAAAAGCATCATGGGGCATGCGGCTGAAAGACCCGCAGATCCTGGTCAACAAGGCCCTCGCATCGAAATTCCTGCTCGGACATCTCGATGCCGCGCAGCTCCTTTCCAGGGCAAGAGCCATCCTGGTCGATTCCATCCACGCCAGCCTGTGGATAGTCGTTGCGCTCCTCGCATTCGCCTTCTGGGTGGCGCACCGCGTTCCTCCCATGAGCCTGCAGCACAAGAGGCAGCCCAGTGAGTAGCGCAAACCTGCTGCAGCAGATCGGACGCACCGGGCGCGCCATGCATGCCGCATTCGAATCCGAAGTGGGGATGCCCCTGCCGCGCTGGCGCATTCTGCAGGCCTTGCATGAAGGGGGGGAATCCGCTCAAAAGGATCTCGCCAGAAGGCTGTCCACAGATCCCGCTTCCCTGACCCGGCAACTGAAGCAGATGGAATCCGAAGGCATCGTGAAAAGGCGCATCTCCCCCGAGGACAACAGGGTGACGCTGGTGGAACTCGCGCAAAAAGGGAAAGCGATCTTCGAAGCCGCTCAGCCGCTGAGACTCGCCTTCTCCTCGGGCGCGCTGGAAGGATTCTCCAGAGACAGCCTCGATGCCGCAATGGCGGTCCTCGAAGCGCTCGAGGAGCGCTTCAGAGCTGCGGGTTCAGCTTCTCGGGACCGCTGATCAGGCGGTTGAGCGCCCCGATGTAGGCCTTGGCAGAAGCCACCACGATGTCGGTGTCGGCCCCCTGGCCGTTGACGATCCTGCCTTCCTTCTGCAGTCTGACCGTGACTTCTCCCTGCGCATCCGTTCCGCTGGTGATGTTGTTGACCGAGTAGAGCTGCAGTTCGGCGCCGCTTTGAGCGATGCGCTCAATCGCCTTGAATGCGGCATCCACCGGCCCGCCTCCTTCAGCCTCGCCCTGCCGCTCCACGCCGCCTTCCAGAAGCTTCAGCGTGGCATGCGGAATTTCGCCGGTCTCCGAGCAGACCTTCAGGAAAAGCAGCCTGTAATGCTCCGGGGCGGCGATCACTGCCTCGTCGGATGCGATCGCCTGAATGTCCTCGTCGAATATCTCGTGCTTCTTGTCGGCGAGATCCTTGAACCTGGCAAAGGCGGCGTTGAGCGCCTCCTCCGAACCCAGGTCGATGCCGAGCTCGGTGAGGCGGGTTCTGAAAGCGTTCCGCCCGGAATGCTTGCCGAGAACCAGCTTGTTCGCGCTCCAGCCCACATCCTCGGCGCGCATGATCTCGTAGGTCTCGCGGCTCTTCAATACGCCGTCCTGATGTATCCCGGATTCGTGGGCAAAGGCGTTGACCCCCACGATCGCCTTGTTGGGCTGGACTGCGAATCCAGTGATGCTGGAAACGAGACGGCTCGCCTGAACGATCTGGGTCGCATCTATCCCGGTCTCGCAGGGAAAATAATCCTGGCGCGTTCTCACCGCCATCACGATCTCTTCCAGCGCGGCATTTCCAGCCCGCTCGCCCAGCCCGTTGATGGTGCATTCGACCTGCCGCGCCCCGTTCATCACGGCGGAAAGGGAGTTGGCGACAGCAAGCCCGAGGTCGTTGTGGCAGTGAACCGAAAAGACCGCCCGGTCCGAATTCGGAATTCTTTCCCTGAGATTGCGGATCAGCGCGCCATACTGTTCCGGCATGCTGTACCCCACGGTGTCGGGAATGTTGAGGGTCCTCGCGCCCGCATCTATCACGGCCTCCAGTATCCTGCACAGGAAGTCGAGGTCGGACCTTCCCGCATCCTCGGGGGAAAACTCGATGTTGTCGGTGTATTCAGCCGCCCATTTCACCGCTTTCACCGCCTGAGCCAGAACCTGATCCGGGACCATGCGCAGCTTCTTTTCCATGTGGATGGGAGAAGTCGCGATGAAGGTGTGGATTCGCCCGGATTTTGCGCGCTTCAGCGCCTCCCCGGCGCGCCTGATATCGTTCTCGATGGCTCGGGCAAGGCCGCATACCGTGCTGTCCCTGACGGCTTCCGCCACGGCGCTCACCGCTTCGAAGTCGCCGGGGCTCGCAGCTGGGAAACCCGCCTCGATCACGTCCACCCGCATGCGTTCGAGCTGGCGGGCGATTCTCACCTTTTCCTCTTTGGTCATCGATGCGCCGGGGCTCTGTTCCCCGTCGCGCAAGGTGGTGTCGAAAATGATCAGTTTATCCTTCATGTTGCTCCCCTTCTTGATGCCTGCCCTTCCATCGGCGCCAGAACCAGAGCAGGTAGCCGGAGAAGGAATAACTCAGGAATATTGCGAACAGAACCTTTGCGGGCGCGCTCGTGAGCAGGACGAACACCAGCAGGAAGAAGAACAGTGCGATGAAGGGCACGCTTTTCCTGAAATTGAGATCCTTGAAGCTGTAGAAGGGAATGTTGCTGATCATGGTGAGCCCGGCGAACATCGTCACCAGCCAGGAGATCACCCGGACATCCCCTCCCTGCACCTCGAAATCGAGCATCAGCCAGACCAGCCCCGCTATGAGGGCTGCCGCAGCTGGGCTGGGAAGCCCCTGAAAATAGCGCTTGTCGACGACATCCATCTGGGTGTTGAAGCGCGCAAGCCGCAGCGCCGCGCTCGCGCAGTAGATGAACGCCGCGACCCAGCCGAGCTTTCCCAATCCCTTCAGCGCCCATTCGTAGACGACCAGCGCCGGCGCGACGCCGAAAGAAACCATGTCGGAGAGACTGTCGTATTCCGCACCGAAGGCGCTCTGGGTATGGGTGAGGCGCGCGATGCGCCCATCCAGGCCATCGAGTATCATGGCCACGAAAATGGCTATGGCAGCGCGCTCGAAGCGCCCGTTCATCGCCTGCACGATGGCATAGAATCCGGCAAAAAGAGCCGCCGTAGTGAACAGGTTCGGCAACAGATAGATGCCGCGCCTTCTCGGTTTGGCGGGAAGCAATTCGGATTCTTCGTAGGTTTCCTTCATTTCAGCTCGGCGAGAATCGATTCCGTGGCATAGACCTTGTCGCCGATGCTGACGCTTATCCGCGCATCCAGCGGAAGATAGACGTCCACCCTGGAGCCGAAGCGGATGAAGCCATAGCGCTCGCCGCGGGAAAGCTGCTGCCCTTCCTTGGCGTAGCAGAGAATGCGCCTTGCAATGAGCCCTGCGACCTGGACGCAGGTGACATCGGTTCCGTCTGCCGTCCTGATCCAGGTCGCGTTCCGCTCGTTCTCGAGGGAGGCCTTGTCCAGATCCGCATTGACGAATTTCCCAGGGAAGTACCAGATGCCGCGCACTTCGCCGTCGACGGGGCTGCGGTTCGAATGCACGTTGAACACGTTCATGAACACGCTGACCTTGATCGCCTCGCGATTGAGATAGGGATCGTTCACCTTTTCCACCGCGACGATCCTGCCATCGGCAGGGGACAATACCGCACGGGGTTCGTCAGGGACATCCCTTCCGGGATCCCTGAAGAACTGCAACACGAAAAGGCTCAAAATCCAGAAGGGAGCAGCGAAAGCCCAGCCCACTCCCCAGGTCACGAGCGCGGAAGAACCTGCCATCACCGCCAGATAAGGCCAACCCTCGCGGGCGATGATGGGATGGGGATAGCGCTTCATTCAATCAGTTCTTGCTTTGATCGACCAGGCGGTTTTTCCTGATCCAGGGCATCATGTCCCTGAGCTTCGCGCCGACGACCTCGATCGGGTGCTCCGCAGTCAGGCGGCGGCGCGCGGTCATTTCCGGATAGTTGGTTCTGCCTTCCAGGATGAAGCGCTTGGCGTATTCGCCAGACTGGATGTTCTTCAGGCACTCGCGCATCGCGGCTCTGGCCTCTCCGGAAATCACGCGCTGGCCGGTGACGTACTCACCGTATTCGGCATTATTGGAAATCGAGTAGTTCATGTTGGCGATTCCGCCTTCGTACATCAGGTCGACGATCAGCTTCAGCTCGTGCAGGCATTCGAAATACGCCATTTCAGGTGCATAACCGGCTTCGGTCAGCGTCTCGAAGCCCATCTTCACCAGCTCGACCGCTCCGCCGCAAAGCACGGCCTGCTCGCCGAAAAGATCGGTCTCCGTTTCTTCGCGGAAATTGGTTTCGATGACGCCGCCCTTGGTGCCGCCGTTGGCAGCGGCGTATGAAAGCGCAATCTCCTTGGCCTTACCGGACTTGTCCTGATAAACCGCGATCAGGGTCGGCACGCCGCCGCCCTTGACGTATTCGGAACGAACGGTGTGCCCAGGTCCCTTGGGAGCGACCATGATCACGTCGACATCGGCTCTGGGCACGACCTGGTTGTAATGCACGTTGAAGCCATGGGCAAAGGCAAGGGCGGCGCCCGACTTCATGTTCGGCCCCACCTGCGTGTTGTACACTTCGGGAATGTTTTCGTCGGGCAGCAGCATCATGACGACATCCGCCCCCTTGACTGCATCGGCCACTTCCTCGACCTTCAGCCCGGCAGCCTTGGCCTTCTTCCAGGATTCTCCGCCCTTCCTGAGCCCGACCGTCACCTTGACCCCGGAATCGTTCAGATTTTGCGCATGCGCATGCCCTTGCGAGCCGTAGCCGACGATCGTGACCTTCTTGCCCTTGATCAGGGAGAGATCTGCATCCTTGTCGTAATAAACTTTCATGATTTCCTCTTGGAGTGAGTTGTATTAAATTCTGAGCATTCTGGCGCCGCGGCCGATTCCGGAGGCGCCGGTGCGCACGGTTTCCAGTATCCAGCCCCGGTCTATCGCGGCCAGGAAGGCATCCAGCTTGGCGACGGTTCCGGTGAGCTCTATGGTATAGCTCTGGTCGGAGACGTCGATGATGCGCCCCCGGAAAATATCCGCCATCCTTTTCGCTTCCTCGCGCTCGGCTTCCCCGGCCTTCACCTTGACCAGCATCATTTCGCGCTCGATATGCTCGCCGTCGTTGAGGTCGATGACCTTGATGACTTCGATCAGCTTGTTGAGCTGCTTGATGATCTGCTCGATCACGTCCTCGGACCCGCTGGTGACGATGGTCATCCTGGAAAGAGAAGGATCTTCCGTGGGAGCGACGCTGAGCGACTCGATATTGTAGCCCCTGGCCGAGAAAAGGCCGGATACGCGCGAGAGCGCGCCAGCTTCGTTTTCCATCAGTAATGAAATGATATGCCGCATGTCCGAACCCCTATACCAGAATCATCTCGCTGAGTCCCTTGCCTCCCGGAACCATGGGGAAGACGTTTTCAGCCTGGTCGGTGACGAAGTCCATGAAGACGAGGCGATCTTCCAGCGCGAAGGCCTCCTTCAGCGCGCCTTCGACGTCTTCGGGCTTTTCGATCCGCATGCCGACATGGCCGTAGGCTTCCGCGAGCTTCACGAAATCGGGGAGCGCATCCATGTAGGACTCGGAATAGCGGTTGCCGTGGAAGAATTCCTGCCATTGCCTCACCATGCCGAGATAACGGTTGTTGAGGGCAATGATCTTGACCGGCAGATGGTACTGCTTGCAGGTGGAAAGCTCCTGGATGCACATCTGGATGCTTCCCTCACCGGTGATGCAGGCCACCTTGGCACCCGGATTCGCCACCTGCACCCCCATGGCTGCCGGAAGCCCGAAACCCATGGTGCCCAGCCCGCCCGAATTGATCCAGCGCCTCGGCTTGTCGAATTTGTAGAACTGCGCCGCCCACATCTGATGCTGCCCCACATCGGAAGTCACGAAAGCGTCCCCTCCCGTCACTTCATAAAGCTTTTCCACCACCATTTGCGGCTTGATGAGCGCGCTTTGCCTGTCGTATTTCAGGCAGTCCCGGCTGCGCCATTCCTCGATTTGCTTCCACCAGGATTCGAGCGCGGCGGCGTCGACGCGCTCCCGGCTGGAACTCAGTGCCTTCAGCATTTCCTGCAGCACGTCCTGAACGTTGCCCACGATGGGAACGTCCACCCTGACGCGCTTGGAAATCGAGGACGGATCGATGTCGATGTGGATGATTTTCCGCGCAGGATTGAAGAAATGTTCCGGATTGCCGATCACGCGGTCGTCGAAACGCGCGCCGATGGCGACCAGGACGTCGCACTCCTGCATCGCCATGTTGGCTTCATAAGTGCCGTGCATGCCAAGCATGCCGAGGAACTGCCTGTCGGTGGCTGGGTAGCCGCCGAGCCCCATCAGGGTGTTGGTGCAGGGAAAGTTCATCATCCTGACGAATTCGGCAAGCTCCCCGGAAGCATTGCTGAGCGTGACCCCGCCGCCCGTGTAGACCATGGGCCGTTTCGCATCCAGGATCAGCTGCAGCGCGCGCCTGATCTGGCCGGGATGCCCCTTGGTCACCGGATTGTAGGAGCGCAGGCTGACGGAGTCCGGATAGACGAACTCGGCCCTGTGCTGGGTGATGTCCTTGGGAATGTCGACGAGAACCGGACCGGGTCGCCCGCTGGAAGCGAGATAGAACGCCTTCTTCATGGTCGACGCGATGTCCTTCACGTCCTTCACCAGAAAGTTGTGCTTGACGCAGGGGCGGGTGATGCCGACGGTATCGACTTCCTGGAAAGCGTCGAGGCCGATGGCCGGGGTCGGCACCTGCCCGCTGATGATCACCATGGGAATGGAGTCCATGTAGGCTGTCGCGATCCCTGTCACCGCGTTGGTCGCACCGGGGCCGGAAGTCACCAGGGCAACCCCCACTTTCCTGGTCGAACGGGAATAGCCGTCGGCCGCATGAACTGCGCCCTGCTCATGCCGCGTCAGTATATGCTTGACTTTGTCCTGCTTGAAAAATTCATCGTAGATGAACAGCACCGCCCCGCCAGGGTATCCGAAAACATGCTCGACTCCCTCCTCCTGCAGGCAGCGCAGCACGATTTCCGCGCCTGTCAATTCCATAAAATTACCTTGAGCCAAAATTTGAATGCAGAACAGTGAACAGTAACGTTTGACAGGCTTTTGGTCAAGTCCGAAAAATCGCGCAGCGACCGGAATTGCGCCGTTACGCTCGAAACCTGTACTGATTACAATGAAAAATTGCTAGAATGAAATCCATGTCGAAATGCTACAAGAGTTGAAAAACTGGCTACCTATCAGGAACTCTCCCTGTTTCTGGCTGACGTCGAGCGGCGCGCATTCAAGCAAGCCTTTTTCGCAGTTCGGGACGAACACGGTGCGCTCGACATCGTGCAGGACGCAATGCTGAAGCTCGCCGAAAAATATTCCGGCAAGCCGGCAGAGGAATTTCCGATGCTGTTCCAGCGCATCCTGCAAAACACCATTCACGATTATTTCCGCAGGCAGAAGGTCAGATCGACATGGACCACGCTCCTGTCTTCCCTGAATCCTGCCGGGGAAGAAGATGCCGATCCGCTGGAAATCATCGATGCGCAGGATTCCAGACCATCGGAAAACCCGCCGGAGCGGCTCGAAAGGGCGCAGATCGTGGCCCATGTGGAAAAAGCGCTGGAATCTTTGCCTCTCCGTCAACGCCAAGCCTTCCTGCTGCGTTACTGGGAAGAGATGGATGTCGCCGAAACGGCGGCGGCAATGGGCTGCTCGGAAGGGAGCGTAAAAACCCATTGTTCGAGGGCGACTCATGCCATTGCCGAATTTCTGAAATCCCGTGGAATTGAATTATGAATACCGACAAAATCAGGGAATGCCTGGATTCCGGCCTCGATGCGATCGACGGCAAGACGCTGGAAGATCTGAGAAGCGCGAGGCAGCATGCGCTTTCCCTTTACGAGGCTCACGAGCTCGCACTGGAGGGACACGGCATCCTTCATTTCCGGCATCCGAAAATCGGCGTATGGCTGCCCATGGCGGCATTCGTCCTCGGTATATGCGCGATCCTGTACTGGGGAACCGCCAGGGAAGCGCAACAGCCGGACTCCACCGATATCGATGCAGCCTTGCTTGCGGACGACCTGCCTGTTCCGGCCTATACCGATCAGAAATTTTTTGACTCATGGCTAAACCGCTCCCAGCATTAATTCTCGCACTGTGCCTTTCCCTCCCGTCTTTGGTCATGGCGCAGAAGGCACTGCAGTGGAACCAGCTCTCCCCGCAGCAGCGGGCAGTGCTTGCGCCGCTTGCGCAGCAATGGAACCAGTTTCCGGAATTCCAGAAGAAGAAGCTGCTTGGCATTGCAAAACGCTTCCCACAGCTCTCCCCCATCCAGCAAAAGCGCGTCCAGTCGAGGCTCGAGGAATGGAGCAGGCTCACCCCCGAAGAGCGCATGCTCGCCAGAAGAAACTTCCAGAATCTAAAAAAGCTGCCGCCCGACGAGCGCCGCGCGGTTCGGGAAAAGTGGCTGCGCTACAGGCAATTCGAGGCAACGAAGCAACGCAGAACGCCGCACCCGGCTAGCGCCGCTCAACCCACTGCAGCATCGCCACAGCCAAGATAAGGAAGAGCATCGTCGGGGATGCCGCGCTCAGGAAAGGCGGCCAGTCGTTGATCAGTCCAAGGCGCGCGGACAACTGGTTCAGCAGATAAAAGACCAGCCCGATCATGATTCCCGCCACGATCTTGGCACCCACCCCGCCTTCGCGCCGCCTGTGGTAGGCGAACGGCAAAGAAATCAGCATCATGACCAGCACTGCGAACGGATAGACGATCTTGGTCCAGAAGGCGATCTGGTATCTCGTCGCCTGCTGCTTGTTCTCCACCAGATGGTTGATGTAGCGGTGCAAAGTCAGAATGGACATGTGCTCGGGAAAAATCAGCAACACGCTGAGCAGATCCGGCGTGAGGACCGATTTCCATTCGAAGTCGGGAATATCCAGGACTGCAACCGAGTCGCCGCCAAAGCGGGTTTGCACGACGCTTTCCAGCTTCCATACATGCTCGCCCTGGTAGCTTCCCTTTTTTGCGAAGCTGATCGATTTCAGCGCGTGCTTGTCGTCGAATTCGAAAACCCGCACTCCGACAAGGGTGGTGTCCGGCAGAACCTCCCTCACGTTGATGAAGCTCCCCTCGTCCTTGACCCAAAGGCCAGAACGGAATTCCTGGGCGACGACGCTTTTCGTCGCCTTGAGCCGCAGCCGCTGTGCAGCAGCATCGCTCAAGGGCGCCAGAAACTCGCCGAAAACGAAAGTCAATGCGACGAAAACAAGGCCGGTCTTGAGCAGGAATGCCGCCAGGTCTCTCCCGGACATGCCTGACACCCGCATTACCGTGATCTCCGAACTCGCGCCGAGCTGAGCAAGGGCAAACAGGGTACCTATCAGCGAGGCAATGGGAAAGAGTTCATAGACATGCCCCGGAATGTTGAGCAGCACATAGACAACCGCGTAGAGCAGATGGTAGTTGCCGATTCCGACGTCATTCAGTTCATGGATCAGGTCGAGAAAGGTGAACAGCACGAGCAGGGCCGAAAACACCAGCAAGGTGCTCGCAAAAATCTGCTTGGCGAGATAGCGCTGGAGGATTTTCATTTCTTCCTCCTGAGAAACGGAAAACCGGCAATCCGCCAATAGAAAAGGGTTGTCATAATGGCGACCATCCCGACATGCACCGCGGAAAGACCGATCAGCGGACCGATCTTCTGCCGCATCACCCAGACCGTCGACATGCTGAATACGTTGCTGTAAATCATGTAGATCAGAATCGCCATGACGATATTGAGCGACCTGCCCGCACGAGGATTCACGAAGCTGAGCGGGATGGCCAGGAGCGCAAGGAGCAAGGCACTCAGCGGCATGCCGGCCCGCCAGCCGAGCTCGGCCACATTCACGAGTGTGCGATTGCGCAGCAGTTCTGTGGTGGGCAGCGCCTTGGCCTCGGGAATGCCGGACTTCACTTCGGAAGCCTCGGTGCGCATCTCGTAGCGCTCAAAATGCATGATCCTGTAGTCGGGAAAACCTTCCCTCCCTTCATAGCGCGTGCCGTTGAGCAGGACCAGGAACTTGTCCCCGTTGTCCTTCCTTTCCTGATAACCCGAATTGGCAACTATCGTCCCCACCTTGTCGTCCTGGGTGGTCTGCACGAAGATATTGCTCACCCGGCTGCCAAGCCCCTGCTCAAAGAAATAGACGCGATCGGCCTGACTCGATTCGCGGAAAACGCCCGGCGCAAGATTGGTCATCTCCTCGCGGCTCTCGAGCTCCTTTCTGAACCTGTCGCCCTGGGAAATCGCCCAGGGGGTCAGGCTGAAGCTCAGTACGGCTATGGTCAGGACGAAAGGCGCAGCGAAAAAAAACACCGGCTTGATCCATCTCAGCAGACTCACCCCGCTTGCAAACCAGACGGTCATTTCGCTGTCCTGATAGCTTCTCGTCAAAGTCAGCAGCACCGAAATGAACAGGGTAATGGAAAGCAGGACGGGAAGATAGTTGAGCGCCGAAAAACCGAGCAGGACGGCCACCCCTTTTGCAGCCAGCGTTCCACTCGCAGCTTCCGCAAGCAGGCGGCTCAACTGGGTCACGACGACAATCCCCAGCAGCACTGAAAAGACCGCGAGCGCAACGCCGGAGAGTTCGCGCTGCACGCTGTCATCGAACAGCTGCTTTGACTTTTTGCCGGCAGTCCATGGATAATTCGTCATCGGCCCAGAACGCTTTGCCTTCGCAGGAGAAAAACTTGGAATTTAGCATAAAAAGCACCCTTCCGGAAAAACTGAAGACAGACTGCATCGCAGTCGGCATCTTCGAAACCCGAAAATTGAGCGATGCCGCAAAATCGATCGACAGCGCATCGGGCGGCCATATTTCCGCCATGCTCAAACGCGGCGACATGGAAGGACGCAGCGCCTCCAGCCTCCTCCTGCACCATGTTCCCGGCATTGCGGCAGAACGGGTACTGCTGGTAGGCCTCGGCAAGGAAGCGGAATTCGCCGAAAAAACCTATATCGATGCGATCCATGCCGCACTTGAAGCCGTGCGCAATACCGGTGCGAAAGATGCCGCGTTCTATTTCACTGCCATCCCGATCAAGAACAGAAACGCGCAATGGAACATTCATCATGCCGTGCTCGAAGTCATGGACAGCCTCTACCATTTCGACAAAATGAAGAGCAAACCCGAAAAAAGGCGGGACGCGCTGAAGAAACTTTCCCTTTTTGCGCTGGACGCCGGAGCCGAACTCGCGCTGAGGCAGGGCGTCGCAATGGCGGAAGGGGTGAGTTTCGCCAAAGATCTCGGGAATCTCCCCGGCAACGTCTGCACCCCCAGTTATCTTGCCGCACAGGCGCTCGAAATCGCCAAGGAATTCAAGCTCGAATCGCGCATCCTCGAACAGAAGGACATGAAGGCTCTCGGCATGGGCTCCCTCCTTTCGGTCGCGCGTGGCAGCCATGAGCCGCCGAAACTGATCGTGCTCGAATACCGTGGCGCTGCAAAGAACAAGAAGCCTGTCGTTCTGGTCGGAAAGGGCATCACTTTCGATTCGGGCGGAATTTCGCTCAAGCCGGGCGCCGACATGGACGAGATGAAATACGACATGTGCGGCGCCGCCAGCGTTCTCGGGGCGATCAGGGCAGCAGCGCAAATGAAGCTCCGGCTCAATATCGTCGCGATCGTGCCGAGCTGCGAAAACATGCCCGGCGGAAGCGCGACCAAACCCGGCGACATCGTCACCAGCATGTCGGGGCAAACCATCGAAGTGCTCAACACCGATGCAGAAGGGCGCCTCATCTTGTGCGATGCGCTCACCTATGCGGAAAAGTTCGAACCCGAAACCGTGGTCGATGTCGCCACCCTCACAGGCGCCTGCGTGATCGCGCTCGGGCATGTCGCATCCGGCCTCTACAGCAACGACGAGGCCCTGGCCTCCGAGCTTCTCGAAGCCGGGGAGCAGGCTCGCGACCGCGCCTGGCAGATGCCGCTGTGGGAAGATTATCAGGAACAGCTGAAAAGCAATTTTGCCGACATGGCCAACATAGGCGGCCGCCCTGCGGGAAGCGTGACTGCGGCCTGCTTTCTCGCCAGATTCACGAAACAATTCCGCTGGGCGCACCTGGATGTCGCAGGCACAGCGCATCGCTCGGGCAAGCACAAGGGGTCGACCGGCCGTCCCGTTCCATTGCTCACCCGATTCCTGATAGAACGCTCCAGCGGCGCATGACGCGGATCGATTTCTACACGCATGCGACGAACAGGCTGCAAACCGCATGCAGGCTGAGTGCCAAGGCTGTCAAGCAGGGCTTGCGCGTCATGATTCTCACCCCCGACGCCGAGACCAGTCGGCAGCTCGACGAAATGCTCTGGCGCCACCCTCCCACGGGATTCGTTCCCCATTGCCATGCGAGCGACCCCATCGCCGAGGTGACCCCCGTCATCATCGCCGAAGCAGGGGATGCGCTGCCCCACGACGAAGTCCTGCTCAACCTGAAAAACGATTCTCCGCCGTTTTTCAGCCGCTTCCAGCGCCTCGTCGAAATTGTTGACAAGGGCGGAGAACAGGAGGCGAGGGAAAGATACCGCTTCTACCGCGACAGGGGATACGAAATCCACCACCACAAGCTCGGGGAAGGCGGATGAGCCCGGATGACGAGGCATTCAGGAAAATGGATGCGCTTTTCAGGAAGCACAAGGGGAAGCCATCGGATCATGAAAGCATTCCGACATTGACCGAGATCGTCGGCCAACCCGGCAGCGACCGGAGAAGCGGCCTGACAGCCGATATACTGAAGACGCTGGACGAGAAACTCGATGCCTTCCGCCAGGAGATGAAAGTATTCATCCAGACGGCCGTGAACCAGGCCGTGCAGCAAAACAATCAAACAGAAAAGATCATGGAACTTGCAAAAAGCTTCGAACCCGAAACGATAGAAAGCCGCTGGTATCCCCTGTGGGAATCCTCCGGCCATTTCAAGCCCAGGCATACTCACGCGGCGCACCCCTACTCGATCATGCTCCCCCCGCCCAATGTGACGGGAACCCTGCACATGGGTCATGCCTTCCAGGATACCCTGATGGACTGCCTGATCCGCCACAGCAGGATGAAAGGCAGCCCGACCCTGTGGCAGCCGGGAACAGACCATGCTGGCATTGCCACCCAGATCGTGGTCGAGCGCCAGCTCGAAGCGAAGGGCCTCAACAGGCGCGCCATGGGGCGAAAACAATTCCTCGAACATGTCTGGCAGTGGAAAGACGAATCCGGCTCCACCATCACCCGCCAGATGAGGCGCCTCGGCGCTTCCGCCGACTGGTCCAGGGAGCGCTTCACCATGGACGAAGGACTCTCCAGGGCGGTGACCGAGGTTTTCGTCAGGCTTTACGAGGAGGGCCTGATCTACCGCGGGAAGCGTCTCGTCAACTGGGATCCTGTGCTGCAGACCGCGGTGTCCGACCTGGAAGTGGTCTCCGAAGAAACCGAAGGGCATCTCTGGTACATCCGCTATCCGGTTGAGAACAGCGACGAATATCTTGAAGTCGCCACCACGAGGCCGGAGACCCTGCTGGGGGATGCCGCGGTTGCAGTCCACCCGGAAGACGAGCGCTACAGGCATCTCGTCGGCCGCCATGTCAGGCTTCCCCTTTGCGAGCGGAGCATTCCCATCATCGCCGACGATTACGTCGACCCGGAATTCGGCTCGGGCTGCGTCAAGATCACGCCTGCCCACGACTTCAACGATTATCAGGTCGGCCAGCGCCACAACCTGGTGCCGATAAGCATCTTCACGCTGGATGCCAGAATCGGCGACATGGCCCCGCTCGAATACCAGGGACTGGACCGGTTCGATGCCAGGCGCCAGATCCTGAAGGATCTGGAAGAAGCCGGACTCCTGCTGCAGACCAAACCGCACAAGCTGATGGTCCCGAAAAGCGACAGGACGCATACCGTGATCGAGCCGATGCTCACCGACCAGTGGTTCGTCTCCATGGAAAAACTGGCAAAACCAGCCATTTCAGCGGTGGAAACCGGAGCAATCAGGTTCGTTCCGGAGAACTGGTCGAATACCTATTTCCAGTGGCTCGAGAACATTCAGGACTGGTGCATTTCCCGCCAGCTCTGGTGGGGGCACAGGATTCCCGCCTGGTACGACGAAGACGGCAACGTCTATGTCGGCAGAAGCCTCGATGAAGCCCAGGGCAAGGCAGGCGACGGGCGCAAGCTGATGCAGGACGAAGACGTGCTGGATACCTGGTTCAGTTCGGCGTTGTGGCCCTTCTCCACCCTGGGATGGCCTCTTGAAACCGCCGAGCTCGAGACCTTCCTTCCAACCTCAGTCCTCGTCACGGGCTTCGACATCATTTTCTTCTGGGTGGCGCGCATGGTCATGATGACCCTGCATTTCACCGGAAAAGTCCCCTTCAGGGAAGTTTACGTGCACGGCTTGATACGGGACTCGGAGGGACAGAAGATGAGCAAGTCCAAGGGCAACGTGATCGATCCGATCGACCTCATCGACGGCATCTCGCTCGAAGATCTGGTGCAAAAGCGCACCAGCAACCTGATGAATCCGAAGCAGAGGGAGGCCATCGAAAAGGCGACGAGAAAGCATTTCGAGGGCGGCATCCCGGCATTCGGAACCGATGCGTTGCGCTTCACGTTCGCGAGCCTCGCCTCCCACGGGCGCGACATCAAGTTCGACCTCAACCGCTGCGAAGGCTACCGCAATTTCTGCAACAAGCTGTGGAATGCAACGCGTTTCGTGCTGATGAATGCCGAAGGCCGCGACACAGGCCTCGACGGCGAGCGGCCTCTGAAATTTTCCGATGCCGACAGATGGATCATCTCGCGCCTGCAGCAGGCCGAGCGCGAAATGGAAGAAGCTTTCTCCAGCTACCGCTTCGACATGGCATCCCGCGCCCTCTACGAATTCGTCTGGGACGAATACTGCGACTGGTATCTCGAACTTGCCAAGGTGCAAATCAACGGCGGCGACGAGGCAGAGCAGCGCGCAACCCGCAAAACCCTGGTGCGCGTTCTGGAAGCGACGTTGCGCCTTGCCCACCCGATCATTCCCTTCATCACCGAGGAACTCTGGCAGAAAATTGCCCCGCTTGCCGGAAAGTCCGGAGAGACCGTCATGCTCCAGCCCTATCCGGTTGCGGACGAGGCACGCGTGGATCCGCAGGCCACTGCGAAAATTGCGTTGCTCAAGGAAATGGTCGATGCCTGCAGGAAGCTGAGGAGCGAGATGAATCTTTCTCCGGGCGAGAAAGTGCCGCTCGCTGTCGCGGGAGAAACCAAGACCGTCGAATCCTTCTCGCCCTACCTCAAGGCGCTGGGAAGACTCTCGGATGTGAGTGCCGCAGGCGAATTGCCCAAGATCGATGCGCCGGTCGCGATAGCCGGGGAATTCAGGCTGATGCTCGAAATCGAAATCGACATCGAAGCCGAGCAGGCAAGACTGGACAAGGAAATCGGCAAGGTCGCAAGCGAGATCGGAAAATGCGAAGCCAAGCTCTCCAATCCCGGATTCGTCGAGCGCGCGCCGGCTGCCGTCGTCGAACAGGAACGGGCCCGGCTTGCCGGCTTTGCCTCGACATTGGCGCAGCTGAAAGCGCAGCGTGGAAAGCTCGGATGAGCTTTTCCATGAAGGCTGCCGCCTCATGGCGCTCGGCGAGCCGGATGCGGCGATCGCCTGCTTCAGGAACACGATAGCGCAGCAGCCCCATTGCTTCGAGGCCCATACCAATCTTGGCATCCTGCTGCAACAACGGGGCAGTCTTGCCCAGGCTGAAGCAGCTTTCAGGCTCTCGCTCGCCATCCGCCCCAGCGCCGAGACGCTCTCCAACCTCGCCGATCTGTTCGCCAAATCCGGGCGATTCGATGAATCGGAAGCGCTCTACAGGCAATCCCTTGCCCTCAATCCGAAACCCGCAACCTATTCGAACTACGGCGCCCTGCTCGCCTGCCTGAACAGGGCAGAGGAAGCCGAAGCCTGCTTCAGGACTTCCCTTGATCTCGCCCCGGACAATCCGAACACCCGCTTCAACTTCTCCTATCTGCTCCTCGCCCAGGGACGCTTCATGGAAGGCTGGGCGCATCTGGAAGCGCGCCACCGGGGCAGAATCAACGTCCCCGAGCTTCCCCTTGCGAGATGGGAAGGCGAATCACTCGAAGGAAAGTCGCTGCTCGTCTGGCCGGAGTTCGGATATGGCGACGAGATCCAGTTTTGCCGCTATCTACCGCAACTCAAGAAGGCCGGCGCCTCCAGAATCGTGCTGGCCTGCAGGCAGGAGCTCGAAACGCTTTTCGGAACCCTGAAAGGAGCGGACGAGGTATGGCCGGTGGAAAATGGCTTGCCGGACGAATCCTTCGATTTCTGGACCATGCCGCTTTCGATTCCGCATCACCTCCGGACCGATTTCGACTCCATCCCGGCTGAAGTCCCTTACCTCGAAGCGAGCCGGGAAAGAATCGAAAAATGGCGTGCAAGCATGCCAGTCGAAGGCAAAATGCAGGTTGGACTCGTCTGGAAGGGAAACCCGCTGCACGAAAACGACACCAGGCGCTCCCTTCCCTCCCTATCCCTGCTCGCCCCCCTGTGGGATGTCGAAGATATCTCCTTCGTCAGCCTGCAGAAGGGCGCAGGGGAAAACGAAGCGAAGCATTCTTTCCTTCCCCTCGTCCATCTCGGCTCGAAAATCCAGGATTTCGCAGACAGCGCTGCCATCCTTTCCATGCTCGATCTGGTGATTTCGGTGGACACGTCCATCGTCCATCTCGCCGGGGCAATGGGCAAGCCCTGCTGGGCGATGCTCCCGCAATTCAAGACAGACTGGCGCTGGCTGAAGGATAGGCGCGATTCTCCCTGGTACCCGACGCTGCGCCTTTTCAGGCAGGCAAAGGATGGCGACTGGGAAAGCGTGATTCTGGAAATCCGGGACGCATTGCAGGCTATTCCTGCGCAATAGCGGGATCGGGCGATTCGTGGCGGCGCATGCCCAGATAGGCGATCAGGGAAAGTGCCAGTCCGATCAGCAGCATGCCGAGCGCTTCCAGATGCGAGGGCACTTCCCCGAGTTGCAGCCATGCCGAAAGCACTCCTATCACCGGAGCGAGCAGGGAAACCATGCTCGCCGTTCCGGCAGAGAGATTCCGGAGGGCATAAAGCCAGAGCAGCCAGGCCAGGGCATTCGCCGCAACGACATTGTAGAGTACTGCCCCTGCAAGATAATGGGTCCACACAACAGGCTTTGCCGGGAATGTCAGGGCGATGAAGACAAGCGGAAGGGAGCCGATCAGCATCTGCCATGCGGTGAAGGAAAAAAGATCCATTCCTGGCGCAGCCTTGTGCAACTTCTTGGCCAGGATTACGGAAAGCGCCCAGCACAACCCTCCCGATACCGCCAGCAGGTCGCTCAGAACGCTCCCCTTCATGTGCCATGGTTCGAGGATGCAAACGAGGCCTGCACAGGATGCCGCGACGACGGCCCACTGCAGCCCCCTTATTTTCTCCCCAAGGAGCGGCCAGGCCAGCAGCATCACCCAGAAAGGCATGGTATAGGAGAGTACCGCGACCTTCCCCGCCCCGCCCGTGACCAACGCCAGAACGATGAGCCCGGTGAAGCCGCAAGTCTGGAGCAGCCCGATCAGCGCAGTCTGCGGAATGTAAGTGGGGCGCAGCGGCCTTTTCAACAGCGGCAGAAGCAGCAGCATCAGGATCGCCGCGAAGAAGGTGCGCATCGCGGCGAACTGGAAAGGACCTATACCCTGGAGGGCCGACTTCATCACCACCCAGTTGTAGCCCCAGATGACCGCAAGCAGAACCAGCGCTGCCAGCGGCTTCATGATTCGACGAATTCCAGTGCGTTGCCGTCGGGATCACGGCAGAACAGCGCGCGCCTCCCGGAGCGGCTCAGGCTGAACGGGATTCTGGCATCAAGAAGCCTGGCGGAAAGGGCTTCGAGGCTCGGGGCGGACAGGGCGATATGCCTGTCCCGTCCGGCATGTTCCGGAGCAATTCTCCCGGAATCGGGGTCGGGCAACTGCAGCAGATGAATCTGCTGCCCGGATTCGAGATCGTACCAGATTCCCGGAAAACCCAGATCGGGTCTTGCTGGATCGGCTTTCAGCCCCAGCAAGTCTCCGTAGAAACGGCGGGAAGCTTCCAGATCCGACACCAGGAAGGAGGCATGGAGAATGCGCATCAGCCCTTGGCGATTTGCGATTCGCGCAGGCGGATATGGAGTTCCCGCAACTGCTTCTCGTCGACCGTGGAAGGCGCCTGGGTCAACAGGCACTGGGCGCGCTGGGTCTTGGGGAAGGCAATCACATCCCTGATCGATTCCGCCCCTGCCATCATCGTCACCACCCGGTCCAGCCCGAAAGCGATTCCGCCATGCGGAGGTGCGCCATACTGAAGCGCGTCCAGCAGGAAGCCGAATTTCTCCTGGGCCTCATCACTCCCGATGTTGAGCGCCCTGAAAACCTTGGACTGAACTTCCTCCCTGTGTATCCTCACCGACCCGCCGCCGATCTCCCACCCGTTCAGCACCATGTCATAGGCCTTGGAAAGCGCGGAACCCGGATCCTGCTCCAGCAGATCCTCGTGGCCGTCCTTGGGTGAAGTGAAGGGATGATGGAGCGCGACCCAGCGCTTTTCTTCCTCGTCATACTCGAACATGGGAAAATCCACCACCCAAAGCGGCTTCCATCCCGTATCCAGCAGATTCCGCTCGTGGCCGATCTTGACCCTGAGCGCCCCAAGCGCGTCGTTGACGATCTTGGCCTTGTCCGCGCCGAAGAAGATCAGGTCCCCGGGCACCGCGCAGGTCTTTTCGAGTATCGACTGAATCACGTCCTCGGGCAGGAATTTCAGGATGGGAGACTGCAGTCCGTCCTCGTTTACCTTGATGTAGGCGAGCCCCTTTGCGCCGTAAATGCCGACGAACGCCGTGTAGTCGTCGATCTCCTTCCTGGAAATCGCAGCTCCTCCGGGCACTCTCAATGCAGCGACCCGTCCGCCTTGCATGTCGGCGGCTGCTCGGAACACCTTGAATTCGACCGTTTTCATCAGATCGGTGAGTTCGGTGAGTTCCAGCTTCACCCTGAGATCGGGCTTGTCTGAACCGTATTTCATCATGGCGACTTCATGAGTCATCCTGGGGAACGGGTTCGCAAGTTCTACGCCCAGCGTGTCCTTGAACAGCTTCCGGATCATCTCTTCCATGAGCTCCATGATCTCCCCTTCGGACAGGAAGGAAGTTTCGATGTCGACCTGGGTGAATTCCGGCTGCCTGTCGGCGCGCAAATCCTCGTCCCTGAAACATTTGGTGATCTGGTAATAGCGGTCGAATCCGGCCACCATCAGCATCTGCTTGAAGAGCTGTGGAGACTGGGGGAGCGCGAAAAAATGCCCCGAATGGACCCGGCTCGGCACCAGGTAGTCGCGCGCGCCTTCCGGGGTCGATTTGGTGAGCATCGGAGTTTCGATATCGATGAACCCCTTCTCGTCCAAATGACGCCTCATCGCCATCGCAACCTTGTAGCGCAGCCTGAGATTCGCCTGCATCTGCGGACGGCGCAGGTCGAGCACGCGATGCGCAAGGCGCACCGTTTCGCTGAGATTCTCGTCCTCGATGAGAAAAGGCGGGGGGAGCGAAGGATTGAGTATCTCAAGCTCGGTCACGTCGATCTCGATTTCCCCGTTCTTGAGGTTGGGGTTCACCGTCCCTTCCGGCCTTCTCCTCACGCGCCCGGCGATCTTCAGGACATATTCGCTCCTCACTTTTTCGGCAAGGGTGAAGGTCGAAGGATGCTCCGGCGCGAAAACCGCCTGAACCAGCCCTTCCCTGTCTCTCAGGTCGATGAATATCACCCCGCCGTGGTCGCGCCTGCGATGCACCCAGCCGCAAAGGGTGACGGTGCTGTCCAAATGTTTGGTGTCGATGTTGCCGCAATAGTCTGTACGCATGATTGTATTCTTGAGGTTTCAGTTCTTGCCGCCGGGGGGAACCACCCCGATGGAAATGATGTATTTGAGCGCGTCGTCAACGCTCATGTCGAGCTCGATGACATCCTTCCTCGGCATGATGAGGAAAAAGCCGGAGGTGGGATTCGGGGTCGTGGGAACATAGACGCTAACGTAATCGCCATCGAGGTGGTTGGCGACATCCCCGCCGGGCTGCCCGGTGAGAAATGCCACCGTCCACGATCCTTCCCTGGGATACTGGACCAGCAACGCCTTTCTGAAGGCTTCGCCGTTGCTGGAGAAAAGCGTGTCGGAAACCTGCTTTACGCTGTAGTAGATGGATTTCACGACGGGGATTCTGGAGAGCAGCCCTTCCCAGAACATCAGCAGCCGCTGGCCGATGATGTTGGTCGTGAAGAGTCCGGTGAAAAAAACCACCAGAAGGGTCAGGATGACGCCGAATCCCGGAATGTAAAAGCCGAATATGGCTTCGGGCCTCAGGTGCGCCGGAAGCAGCAGAAGGGTCTGATCCATGGTGCCGATCAGGAGACGCAGCACCCAGAAGGTGATGCCGAGCGGCACCCAGATCAGAAGCCCGGTGATGAAGTAGCGCTTCATCAGGCCGCTTCTTCCGTGGATTTAGCCTCCGGCTTGGCTTCCGTCGCCGGCTTGGAAGTTCCCTTGAAATCGGTTGCATACCATCCGCTGCCCTTGAGCTGGAATCCCGGGGCGGAAAGCTGCTTGGAGAAGGTCTCTTTGCCGCATTCCGGGCAAACCGTGAGGGGGGCATCGCTCACTTTCTGGATGCAGTCCTTGGTGAATCCGCAGGAAGCGCACTTGTATTCGTAGATCGGCATGTCAAACTCCGCAAACGAAAATCGAAACCGGCATTATACCTGAGGAAGCGCCGATCAGGCGCCGCGCTTCGCGAAATCGGCAAGCCGCACTCCGACGAGCCTGAGCGTCGCGAAATAGGAGGAAGCCCCCAGGACCACGAGCAGGAGAAGATGCAGGGCGCGATGCAGCATGGAGTCTTGCAGCCAGGATTCGACGCTGCCCGACGCGTACCAGATCAGGGCGCCCATCACGGCAAGCGCAAGCAGGATCCTGGCAAAAAACGGCGCCCATCCCGGCTGAGGGTGATAGACCCCGGATTTCTTCAGCCCCCTGAACAGCATGGCCGCGTTGAAGCAGGAGCCGAGGCCGATCGCAAGCGCCAGCCCGGCATGCTTCAAAACGCCGATGAAGGCGAGATTCATCAACTGGGTGAGGAAAAGCGTGATGATCGCTATCCTGACCGGCGTTTTGATGTCCTGGCGCGCATAGAAGCCGGGCGCGAGCACCTTGACCAGGATCAGGCCGAGGAGGCCGACGCTGTAGGCGAGCACCGCGTTGCGCGTCATGTAGAGATCGTGCGCGCTGAATGCGCCGTGGTAGAAGAGCGTCGCAACCAGGGGAGCGGCAAGCAGGGCGAGCGCGAGCGCGGCGGGCAGCGTGAGCAGAAAGGTGAGTCGCAGGCCCCAGTCCAGCAGCTTCGCATATTCGTCATGGCTGTTCTCGGCATGATGCCGGGCCAGGCTGGGAAGCAGGATGCTGCCCAGGGCGACCCCGAGCATCCCCGCGGGAAACTCCATCAGCCTGTCCGCATAATATAGCCAGGAAACGCTCCCCGTGACCAGCAGGGAAGCGAAAATGGTGTTGATCAGCTGACTCACCTGGCTGATCGAAACGCCGAAAACGGCCGACCCCATCAATTTCAGGATGCGCCATACCCCGGGATCCCCGAGATCCAGCCTGAATCTCGGCAGCATGCGCAGCTGCAGCAAAAATGGCACCTGGAACAGCAATTGCAGCACGCCGCCCAGAAATACCGCCCAGGCAAGCGCGAGTACCGGCGGATGCACATGCGGCGCCAGGAAAAGCGCGCAGGCGATGAAGGAAACATTGAGCAGGACAGGGGTGAAAGCGGGAACGGTAAATCGGCTGTAGGTGTTGAGAATGCCGCCCGCGAGCGATACCAGGGAAATGAAGAAGATATAGGGAAAAGTGATCCTCAGGAGCGCCACCGTGAGGTCGAACTTGGCGGCATCCTGGGAAAATCCCGGTGCGCTGATATAGACGACGATGGGGGCCGCCGCCACCCCGACCAGGGTGACCGCGAAAAGAACGAGCGCCATGAGGCCGGAAACATGGTCCACGAGTACCCTCGTATCCTCCTCCCCGCGTCGGGTCTTGTATTCGGCCAGCACGGGAACGAAGCCCTGGGAAAAGGCCCCTTCCGCGAACAGGCGCCTCAACAGATTGGGGATCTTGAACGCGACGAAGAATGCATCGGTATAAAGGCCGGCGCCAAAAACCCCGGCGATGATCACTTCCCGAACGAACCCCATGATGCGCGAGAGCAGCGTCATGCTGCTCGTGGCTGCAAGCGCTTTCAGCAAGTTCATGTTCTACCCGGTGGATGCAATTTGCGCATTATATTTTGTCTTGCCAAAGGAAGCGAATAAACGTATCATTTTCGATTTTACCCAGATTTCGAGGAGTTTACATGGCCAACAGCGCACAAGCCAGGAAGCGTGCCAGACAATCCGACAAGCAGCGCGAGCACAACGCGAGCCTGCGTTCCGAGCTTCGCACCGCCATCAAGAAAGTGAAGAAGGCGATCGCATCCGGCGACAAGACTGCTGCGCAAAGCGTGTTCCAGGCATCCGTCGGCACCGTGGATTCCATAGCCGACAAGAGAATCATCCACAAGAACAAGGCAGCGCGCCACAAGAGCCGCCTGTCCGCAGCCATCAAGGCAATGGCGTAAACTCCGGCCGGGCGCCGCCTGCCCGCCCCGTCAGGAACCCTCGTCTCAGGGCAGGAGCGCATGCGGAAGCAATGCTCGCGGCGCATCCTGCGAATCAAATTGTTCTTGCAACGAATGGCCAATTCGGATAAATATAACGCTTCGTTTCGGCGGCTTTGCCGCCGATTTCCATTTCGGACGGACAAATGTCTCACGTGATGAACACCTACAAGCGCCTTCCCGTCAGCTTCGAACATGGGGAAGGAGTATGGCTCTGGGACGGGGCCGGACGCCGCTACCTCGACGCAGTCTCCGGCGTCGCCGTCAACGGCCTGGGCCACGCTCACCCCGAACTCGTCAAGGCGATTTCGGAACAGGCCGGGCGGCTCATCCACACCTCTAACCTATACGAAGTCGCAAAGCAGGAAGCGCTGGCCGACAGGCTGTGCGCGCTTTCCGGCATGGACAATGCGTTCTTCTGCAATTCCGGGGCGGAGGCCAACGAAGCCGCGATCAAGCTGGCAAGACTCCATGGCCACGGCAGAGGAATCGAAGTGCCGACCATCGTCGTGATGGAAAAATCCTTCCATGGACGAACCATGGCCACCCTTTCAGCGACCGGAAACAGGAAGGTTCAGGCCGGATTCGAGCCGCTCCTTTCGGGCTTTGCCAGGGTTCCCTACGACGACATCCCCGCGGTCGAGCAGGTAGCCGCCCACAACAAGAGCATCGTCGCGGTGCTCGTCGAACCCTATCAGGGCGAAGGCGGCGTTCAGGTCCCCGAGGCGAATTACCTGATCGAGCTCAGGCGCATCTGCGACCAGCACGGCTGGCTTTTGATGCTCGACGAAGTGCAGTGCGGAACGGGCAGGAGCGGAAAATGGTTCGCCTTCCAGCACGGAGATGCCGTGCCTGACGTCATGACGCTGGCCAAGGGGCTGGGCTCGGGCGTCCCGATAGGCGCGTGTCTTGCCAGAGGGGCAGCCGCGGAAGTATTCAAGGCAGGCAACCACGGATCGACCTTCGGCGGCAATCCCCTCGCCTGCTCGGCCGCTCTGGCGACTCTGGCTATAATCGAGAAGGAAGGATTGCTGGCGCATGCAGGCAAGCTCGGGGAGCGCATCAAGGCGGGATTCGCCGAGAAGCTTTCCGGCATCCAGGAGGTCGCCCAGATACGCGGACAGGGCCTGATGATAGGCATAGAACTCGACAGACCCTGCCTTGAGCTGCCATTGATGGCGCTGGAAAGAGGCCTTCTCATAAACGTCACGGCGGACAAGGTGGTGCGCCTCCTTCCGGCGCTTGTCATGAACGAAGCAGAAGCACAACAAATGGTGGACGAAGTATCCGCCCTGATCATCGATTTTCTGAGGGGGAATTGACGGCAAGCCTGTCAAACCATAATTTATGAAGCCTAAGCATTTTTTGCAATTCAAGGACTTAGAGCTTTCCGAGTTTGAGTATCTGTTCCAGCGGTCGAAGCTACTGAAGGCAAGGCATGTGAAGCGCGACCTTTACCAGCCGCTGCGCTCCAGGACGCTGGCCATGATTTTCGAAAAGAACTCGACCCGCACCCGGGTTTCTTTCGAAGCCGGAATGAACCAGCTCGGCGGATCCGCTCTTTTCCTGAATTCGAGGGACACCCAGCTCGGGCGCGGAGAACCGATCGAAGACGTCGCGCAGGTGATATCGAGGATGGTCGACATCGTCATGATCCGCACCTTCGAGCACGAGATCATCGAGCGCTTCGCCACCCACTCCAAGGTTCCCGTCATCAACGGGCTGACCGATGAATACCATCCCTGCCAGATCCTCGCCGACATTTTCACCTACATCGAGCACAGGGGTCCGATCAAGGGGAAAACCGTGGCCTGGATCGGAGACAGCAACAATGTCTGCAATACCTGGATGCAGGCGGCGAAAATCCTCGATTTCAATCTGCATGTCTCCACGCCGCCGGGCTACGAGGTCGAACCGGAACGCGGCGAAAGCTTCGAGTCCATGCATCTCGAATGCTTCGAGGATCCCCATGAAGCGGCAAAGGGGGCGGATCTCGTCACCACCGACGTATGGACCAGCATGGGCTACGAAGACGAGGCCGAAGAGCGCATCCAGGATTTCGCCGATTTCAGGGTGGATCGGGAAATGATGGCGCTCGCCAAGCCGGATGCGCTTTTCATGCATTGCCTGCCCGTTCACCGTGGACAGGAAGTCGAAGCCGAGGTGATCGACGGCCCCCAGAGCGTGGTCTGGGACGAAGCCGAAAACAGGCTGCATACGCAAAAGGCGCTCATCGAATACCTGCTTCTCGGAAAAATCAACAAGTAAACCTCTCCTGGAATGAACCCACATGCCTGAAATCAACAAAGTCGTCCTGGCCTACTCGGGGGGGCTCGATACCTCGGTGATCCTGAAATGGCTTCAGGATACCTATCATTGCGAAATCGTCACCTTCACCGCCGACATCGGGCAGGGCGAAGAGCTGGAGCCTGCGAGGGCCAAGGCGACCTCTCTCGGGGTCAGGGAAGTCTTCATCGACGACCTGCGGGAAGAATTCGTGCGCGACTTCGTCTTCCCGATGTTCAGGGCGAATGCAATCTACGAAGGCGAATACCTGCTGGGAACCAGCATTGCGAGGCCGCTCATCGCCAAGCGCCAGATCGAGATCGCCACCTTGACCGGAGCGGATGCGGTGAGCCACGGCGCAACCGGAAAAGGCAACGATCAGGTGCGTTTCGAGCTCGGCTACTATGCGCTCAAACCGAACATCCACGTCATCGCCCCCTGGCGCGAATGGGATCTGACTTCGCGCGAAAAGCTGCTCGCCTACGCCGAGCGCCACGCCATCCCGATCGAGAAAAAGAAGGGAGGAGGCAGCCCCTACAGCATGGATGCCAATCTGCTTCATATCTCCTACGAAGGCGGCATCCTCGAAGACCCCTCTGCTGAACCCGAGGAATCCATGTGGCGCTGGACAGCCTCCCCGGAAGCTGCGCCTGACTCGCCCGAATATCTCGACCTCGAATTCAGCCGCGGCGACATCATTTCGATCAACGGTGTCGAAATGTCTCCCGCTTCGGTCCTTTTCGAACTCAACAAGCTGGGCGGCAAGCACGGCATAGGCAGGCTCGACCTCGTGGAAAACCGCTATGTGGGCATGAAATCGAGGGGGTGCTACGAAACTCCCGGGGGGACCATCATGCTGAAAGCGCACCGCGCCATCGAATCCCTGACGCTCGACCGGGAAGTCGCCCATCTCAAGGACGAACTCATGCCGCGCTATGCCAGCCTGATCTACAACGGCTACTGGTGGAGTCCGGAGAGGGCCATGCTGCAGAAAATGATCGACGCTTCCCAGGAAAGCGTGAACGGCTGGGTGAGGATCAAGCTCTACAAGGGCAATGTCATCGTTTGCGGGCGAGAATCGAAGACCGACTCGCTTTTCGATGCGACCATCGCCACCTTCGAGGAGGACATGGGCGCATACGACCAGAAGGATGCCGCAGGCTTCATCAAGCTCAATGCCCTGCGGCTCAGGATAGCCGCCAGACTGAGGAACAGGAAATGACCCAATTCGACAATGTCAGCGTAGTCAAGAAATCGAACCTCTTTTTCGATGGGAAATGCGTCAGCCACACCCTGCTGTTTCCGGACGGAACGAGAAAGACGGTGGGCGTGATTTTTCCGTCCTCGCTCACCTTCAAGACCGCCTCTCCCGAAATCATGGAAATCCATTCCGGTTCCTGCCGCGTCAGGATAGGTGGTGGGCAATGGCAGAATTGCAGCGCGGGAGAATCCTTCAGCGTCCCGGGGAACAGTTCGTTCGACATCGAAACGAACGAACCCCTGGATTACGTTTGCCACTTCTGCTAGGAAAACCATGCCTTCATTCGACATCGTATCGGAAGTCGACAAAACCGAAGTCAAGAACGCCGTCGAACAGGCCAACAAGGAAGTCGGCACGCGCTTCGATTTCAAGGGATCGGATGCCAGGGTGGAACAGGCCGAACTGGTTCTGACCGTCCATGCCGACAACGAATTCCAGCTCTCCCAGGTTCAGGAGATCCTGAACGGCAAGCTCGCCAAGCGCGGGGTGGACATCAGATGCCTCGACATCTCTGAAAAAATCGAGAAGGTTTCAGGCAACAAGGTGAAGCGCGCCTGCACCGTGAAAGTCGGCGTGGAAACCGAGCTTGCCAAGAAAATCGTGAGGCTGCTCAAGGACAGCAAGATGAAGGTCCAGGCGAGCATCCAGGGCGAGACCGTTCGCGTCTCCGGCGCAAAGCGCGACGACCTTCAGGCAGCGATTGCCCTGGTGAGGAAGTCGATTTCCGATTTCCCGCTGCAGTACCAGAATTTCAGGGATTGAGATGAAGGTACTGGTGCCGCTCGCTCAGGATTGCGAAGAGATCGAAGCAGTCACCGTGATCGACATCCTGAGGCGGGCCGGAATAGAGACCGTGAGCGCCGGACTCGACAGGCAACCCGTGAAGGCGAGCCGCGGCGTTGTCCTGGTTCCGGATACCGACCTCGATACCGCCCTGAAGTCGAAGTACGACATGGTCGTTCTTCCGGGAGGAGCGGGCACGAAACACCTCAGGGAAGACGGACGCATCCTCTCCCTGGTCAGGGAAACCGCATCCGCAGGCGGATATGTCGCGGCAATCTGCGCCGCCCCCACCGTTCTCGCCAGGGCGGGCCTGCTCGAAAACAGGAAGGCGACCGCCTTCCCCGGATCGCTGGAAGCGATGGGGTTCGAAAATGCCGGGACTCCCGTCGTGAGGGAGGGCAACGTCGTCACTTCACGCGGTCCCGGAACGGCGATGGACTTCGCCCTGGAACTGGTCGAAATCCTGGCCGGATCGGACAAGCGGATCGAAGTCGAAAAGGCTTTGGCGAGGCCATGAGCCGCGACAAGCGCCAACAGGAACGCTATGCCGTGCGCTGGAGAATCAGGTTCTCCTCGCTCGAGGTCAGCTGCGAATCAAGGACGGCGGACATCTCCCAGAACGGGGCGAGCTTCCACAGCGACATCGCCATCCCCCATTCGATCAGGGCCACCATCACCCTTTCCCTTCCCCCCAGCGACCAGCATCCGAAGGGGCGCGACTTATCGATGCATGCGCGAGTCGTCTACTGCATCCTCCAGGGAAAATCCGGCTTCAGGATAGGCCTGGAATTCACGCAGATGGAAGGAAAGACAGCGGAAGTCTTGTCCAAGAGGCTGGCTCAGCTTCAGGCGATGAGCAACGCAATCATCTGACCAGATTCTCGATCCAGGCGCCGTAGATTCTTCTCGCGACCCCGTTGAGCATCGCGATTCTGCCGTCCAGGGAGCGCTGCATTTCGTCTGCGCTCTGCACGCTCTGCCCGAGATGCGCATTAATTTCATCCTTGCCCGCTTCGCACCATTGCCTCACCATTTCCCCCTTCATCTCGACATGGCACTGCAATCCGAGATGCGGTCCGTAAGAAAATGCCTGGTTATCGCACCAGCGGCTGGAGAGGAGCCGGGTCGCTCCCTGGGGAATTTCGAAAGTCTCCCCGTGCCAATGAAACGCCTCGAAATCCTGCATGCCGCCGAACCATTTTTCGGCCTCGCCCAAAACCTCGACCCTGCCCCAGCCTATTTCCCTGATCCGGTTCCTGCCCACCTTGGCGCCCATGGCCTTCGCCATCAGCTGCCCCCCCAGGCAATGGCCGAGCACAGGAACCGCTTTCGATACCGCATCCCTGATCAAATCGAGCGCGGGCGATATCCAGGGAAGCTCGTCGTTGACGCTCATCGGGCCGCCCATGAAAACGAGTCCGGAGAATGAATCGGCCGAAGCGGGAACGGATTCCGCCTCATCAACCCTGAAGAGCTGCCATGGGATGCCGGATTCGTTCAAGAAGTCCGAAAAAAACCCCGCCCCCTCTGTTCTCGCATGACGAAAAATCGCTACCGGCTTCATGTCCCTCCCATGGCAAATATGGGATGAATCTTATCCGAGCATGCCCCCTCCCGCAATATGCTAGAATTCCATTTTTCAATGGAAAACCCATGTCAGGAAACAGTCTAGGCACCCTGTTCCGCGTCACATCGTTCGGCGAAAGCCATGGCCCTGCGATCGGCTGCGTAGTGGATGGCTGCCCGCCCGGAATGGCGCTTTGCGAAGCAGACATCCAGAAGGATCTGGACCGGCGCAAACCGGGGACTTCCAGGCATGTAACGCAAAGACGCGAGTCTGACAGGGTGGAAATTCTCTCGGGGATTTTCGAAGGAAAAACGACCGGAACGCCCATTGCGCTACTCATCCGCAACGAAGACCAAAGGAGCCGCGACTACGGAAATCTCGCGGAAACCTTCCGGCCCGGCCACGCCGACTACACCTATTGGCAGAAATACGGCATCAGGGACCACCGCGGCGGCGGGCGCTCTTCCGCCAGGGAAACCGCAGCGCGAGTGGCTGCGGGGGCAATCGCAAAAAAGTGGCTGAGCCTGCGCCATGGCGTCGCAATCCGGGCCTATCTCTCCCGGCTCGGGCCGATCGATATTCCTTTTGAGAGCTGGGAAGCCGTCGATGAAAATCCATTCTTCTCCCCGAATTCCGGCATGGTGCAGGGGCTTGAGGACTACATGGATGCGCTGCGCAAATCCGGAGATTCTGTCGGGGCAGAGATCACTGTAATCGCGGAAAACATGCATGTGGGATGGGGAGAGCCAGTTTACGACAGGCTGGATGCCGAAATCGCCTATGCCCTGATGAGCATCAATGCCGTCAAGGGCGTCGAAATCGGCGACGGCTTCGACTGCGTTGCCCAGAAAGGCACCGAGCACGGCGACGAAATGACATCGAAAGGCTTTCTCAGCAACCATGCGGGCGGCATCCTGGGCGGCATCTCCACGGGACAGGATATCGTCGCGCGCATCGCGATCAAGCCCACTTCCAGCATCAGGCTGCCCAGACGCAGCATAGACAAGGAAGGCCGCGACACCCTGGTCGAGACGCACGGGCGCCACGATCCCTGTGTCGGAATCCGGGCGGCCCCGATCGCAGAGGCGATGCTCGCGCTCGTGCTCGTTGACCACGCATTGAGGCACAGGGCGCAGAATCTGGAAGTTTCCTGTCCCACGCCGAAGATCCCGGGCAAGGCTCCGGACTGAGCTTTGCTGCAAAAAATTCCCTACTGGCGTCTTTCCGGATTCTATTTTTCCTATTTCGCCTTCCTCGGCGCCTTCACCCCTTACTGGAGCCTTTACCTCAAGTCGCTCGATTTCAGCGCATTCCAGATCGGCATCCTGATGTCGGTGTTGCACGTGATGCGGCTGTTCGCGCCCCATTTTTGGGGATGGCAGGCAGACAGGACCGGAAAGCGGATCGGCATCGTCAGGATGACGGCCCTGTTCAGCCTGCTCGCCTACCTCGGCACATTTTTCGGCAGGGATTTTCTCTGGCTTTTTGCCGTCATGATGCTGATGAATTTCTTCTGGAGCGCGAATCTGCCGCTGGTCGAAGCGACGACGCTGGGCCATCTGGACGGGAAAGTCGGGAAATACGGCGCGATCCGCTCCTGGGGATCGGCGGGTTTCGTGTTTTCAGTGATCGGGATCGGCTATCTCCTCGATCGCATGCCCATCGCCGCCCTGCTCTGGGCCATACTCGGTTTCATGATCGGCACGCTTCTTTTTTCCGGAAGGATTCCCGAGGCAAGCAATCCCCCGCACGTAACCGACTCCGTTTCAGTCTGGAGCATATTGGGCAAGAGCGAAGTCATTGCGCTTTTCGCCTCCTGTCTGCTGATGACGGCGGCGCACGGCCCCTATTACACCTTCTATTCGATCTATCTTGTTGCGCACGGCTACCCGAAAAGCAGCATAGGCTGGCTGTGGGGATTGGGCGTCATCTGCGAAATCGGGGTATTCTTCATGATGCCGAAAATCATGGCGAGATTCTCCCTGAAAGCCATCCTCGCCTTCAGTCTTGGATGCGCCGCCCTGCGCTTTTCCCTGATCGGATGGGCTGTGGACATTCCCATTCTGGTCATCCTCGCCCAAACCCTGCACGCAGCGACTTTCGGCGCGCACCATGCCGCAGCAATGGCCGCCATCCATCATTTCTTCAGGGGAAGATACCAGGCCAGGGGGCAGTCATTCTATACCAGCCTGGTCTATGGCGCCGGGGGCATCTTGGGCGCATTGGGAGGCGGCTATGCCTGGGAGGCGTTCGGACCCGAGATCACTTTCAGCCTCGGCTCAATTGCCGCCCTCGCCGGACTCCTCTGGCTGCTCCTGAAATTCAGGCTTTCACCCGGCCGATCTTGACCACGTCCGGAATCTTGCGCAGGGCGCGCATCACCTGGGCAAGATGCATCCTGCTGCTGACCTGCAGGGTGAAGTTGATGGTGGTGTAGCTGCCTTCTCCTTCCATGCTGATGTTCTCGATGTTGGAACCCGCATCGGCAATTTCCGCAGCGACCCTGGCGAGCACCCCGCGCTGATTCCTGACTTCGAGCCTGATGCTGACGTCGAATTGCCGAGTGATCTCGCTGTCCCATTCGACGTCCAGGCATTTCGCCGGATCGACCCTGCTTTTGCGAACCACCGGGCAATCATGGGTATGGATGATGAGCCCCTGCCCTTTCTTGATGAAGCCGAGTATCGGATCCCCGGGAATCGGGCTGCAGCATTTGGCGAATTCGACAGCCATGCCTTCTGAACCGCGTATGACGAGCGGAGCGGGTTTCTCCTCCGGAGAAGGAACTTCCCCGCCGACAAGCCGCTTCGCGACGACGATGCCGAGCCGCCGCCCCAGTCCGATATCGGTCAGGATGTCCTGGCGCGACTTGGCTCCGGTCGACTTCAGCAATCTGTCCCATTTCGCATCGTCCACCGACTCGGGCGGAATCTTGAGTGCAACCATCGCCTGGTTGAGCAGCCGCTCTCCCAGCATGGCGGACTGCTCATGCTGCATCGTTTTCAGGTAGTGCCGGATATGCGTCCTGGCCTTGCCCGTGATCACGTATTCCAGCCATGCCGGATTGGGCTTGGCATAAGGTGCCGTGAGTATTTCCACCGTATCGCCGTTCCTGAGCGGCGTCCTCAAGGGCTTCAGTTCCCCGTTGATCCTGACCGAAAGACAGCGGCTCCCGATGTCGGTATGCACGCTGTAGGCGAAGTCGACCGGAGTCGCCCCCTTGGGCAGCACCAGGATCTTTCCCTTGGGCGTGAACACGTAAATTTCGTCCGGAAAAAGATCGACCTTGAGATGTTCCAGGAATTCCACGGAATCCGTGCTTTCTCCGAGGGATTCGAGCAGGCTCTGCAGCCATTGATGGGTTTTGCGCTGCATCTCGCTCAGGTTGGCTTCCGAACTCTTGTACAGCCAGTGGGATGCGACGCCGGCTTCGGCGATCTTGTGCATCTCGGCAGTCCTGATCTGGATCTCGATCGGGGTGCCATAGGGGCCGAAAAGCGAAGTATGCAGCGACTGATATCCGTTCGATTTGGGCAAGGCGATGTAATCCTTGAATTTCCCTGGAATGGGCTTGTACAGGCCGTGAAGCACCCCCAACGCGTAGTAGCAGGTCGGAATGTCCTTCACCACCACCCTGAAACCGTAAATATCCTGAACTTCAGAGAAACTCAGCTTCTTTTCAAGCATCTTCCGGTAAATGCTGTAAAGATGCTTCTCGCGCCCGGTAGTCTGAGCCTCGATTCCGGCTTCCCTGAGGCGCTGGACGATGTTGTCCAGGATCTTGCCGACCACTTCGCGCCGGTTTCCCCGTGCCGCCTTGATCGCCTTGCTGAAAACCCGGTACCGGTATGGGTGGAGGTGCTTGAAGGAAAGGTCCTCGAGTTCCTGGTAGATGCTGTTGAGTCCCATGCGGTTGGCGATCTGGGCGTAGATTTCCAGGGTTTCCCGCGCGATGCGCTTTCTTTTCGCGGGATACATCGCATCCAGCGTGCGCATGTTGTGCAGCCTGTCCGCAAGCTTGATCAGGATCACCCGCACATCGCTCGCCATCGCGAGCAGCATCTTCCTGAAATTCTCCGCCTGGGCGTCTTCCTGGGTCTGGAATTCGATCCTGTCGAGCTTGCTGACGCCGTCCACGAGATCCGCCACCGGCTGGCCGAACAGATTCGCAAGCTGGTCCTTGGTGACGGCGGTATCTTCCATCACGTCGTGCAGCAGCGCTGCAGTCAGGGTTTGCCCGTCCAGACGCCATTCTGCCAGGATCCTGGCGACAGCAAGCGGATGGGAGATGTAAGGGTCCCCCGATATTCTGAACTGTCCCTGGTGCGCTGCCTCGCTGAAACGATAGGCGGAATCGACTTGCAGCGCATCCTCCGGCTTGAGGTAGCCGGATATTTCCCTGGTGGGCAGGGGTTCTTCAGGCAAGGGCCTACGCCAGACCCTTGTTGAGGACTTCCAAACCCACCTTTCCTGCGGCGACTTCCCGCAGGGCGATCACGGTGGGTTTGTCGCGATTGGGCTCCACCATCGGGTTCGAACCGTTGGCAATCTGCCTCGCCCGGATCGTCGCGGCGAGGGTGAGTTCGAAGCGGTTGGGAATGTTTTCGAGACAGTCGTCTATGGTGATGCGTGCCATTTGGTTTCCTTCAGATAAGCGCTTGTATCAATTCATGGTGCTTGGCGAGCTGGCTTGCAAGCTTCAGCCGTTCCGCCCTGATGATGCTGACGAGATCCCGCTTCGCCTCTTCCATGTCGTCGTTAATGATAACATAGTCGAATTCCTTCACATGCCCCATCTCTTCGCGGGCGGCCGCTATGCGCCCCTCTATCACTTCGATGCTGTCCTGTCCGCGTCCGGTCAGGCGCGCCTTCAGGGCATCTACCGAAGGCGGCAGGATGAAAATGCCCACGGTTCCGGAAACCAGCTTTCTCACCTGGGCTGCGCCCTGCCAGTCGATTTCGAGCAGGATATCGCAGCCTTTCCGTCTTTCGGCCTCGATCCATTTGCGCGAAGTGCCGTAGTAATTGCCGTGCACATGGGCACTTTCGAGAAATTCTCCGTGCCTTTCCATTTCCTCGAAAACCTCCCTGGAAACGAAGCAATAGTCGCGCCCGTCCACTTCTCCCGGTCGCGGCATGCGCGTGGTGAAGGAGACGGAAAGGTGTACATTGCGGTCTGTCTCGAGCAGCGCCCTCACCAGGCTGGTTTTCCCCGCCCCCGAAGGAGCGCTGATGATGAAAAGATTTCCGGTCATGTCGATATCAAGCTTTCGATGTCCAATTGTACCCAGTATGCGTCCGGACCGGAAGCGGACTACAGCACCACCTGGGCACCGATCTCGACCACCCGGTTGGGCGGAAGCCTGAAGAAGGGAATGGCGCTGCCTGCATTGCGGAACATGGCGACGAAAAGCTTCTCGCGCCAGAACGCCATTTTGTGGCCAGCCTTGGGAATCAGCATTTCCCTGGAAAGAAAGTAGGAGGTATCCATAGATTCAAGCGCCAGGATATTCTCGGCGAAAAGCGCCTTGGGCAGGTTGGGTTCGTCCTTGAAGCCGAACCGGACAATCATGCGATGGAAGCCGTTCTGCAGCATGCTGTATTCGATGCGTTCCTCGATCGGAACACGAGGGATTTCCTGAATCTGCACATTGAGGATCACCACCCTTTCGTGCAATACCTTGTTGTGCTTCAGATTGTGCAGGAGCGCGTGCGGCACGCCTTCGGGATTGGCGGTCAGGAAAACCGCCGTTCCCGACACCCTGGCCACAGAATCCAGGGAAAGCGATTCAACGAAAGGCTCGAGCGCTATCGATTCGCGCTTCATGCGCTCCGCAAGCAGAACTCTCCCCTGTTTCCAGGTCGTCATCAAGGTGAAGATGACGGAGGCGAGAACGAGCGGGAACCAGCCTCCCTCCTCGACCTTGATCAGGTTGGCACCAAAGAAGGCGAGATCGATTGTCATCAGGGGAAAAATCAGCAGCGCCCCCCTTATCAGCCCCCATCCCCACAACCTGCGCACGACGATGAAGGCAAGCAGGCTGGTCACGGTCATGGTACCGGTCACGGCGATGCCATAGGCCGATGCCAGGCTGGACGACGCCCTGAACCCGAGGACAAGGGCCGCCACTGCGAGAAGCAGGGTCCAGTTGACCCCAGGGACGTAGATTTGACCGATCTCCTCCTCGGAAGTGTGCTGAGTCTCCATCCTGGGCGCATAGCCCAGCCTGATAGCCTGGCTGGTCATCGAAAACGCACCTGAAATGACCGCCTGGGAAGCGATCACCGTCGCTGCCGTGGAAAGCACGACGAGGGGGAAAAGCGCCCAGTGCGGAGCAAGGAGATAGAAAGGATTGGCTATCGCCTTCGGATCGTGGATCAGCAGCGCCCCCTGGCCGAAATAATTGAGCAGCAGGGCCGGCAGCACGAAGCCGAACCAGGCGAGCTGTATGGGTTTCCTGCCGAAATGCCCCATGTCAGCGTAGAGCGCTTCCGCCCCTGTCAGCGCCAACACCACTCCGCCCAGGGAAAGAAAGCCGATTTCGGGGTTTTTCTCCAGGAAAAGCAGGCCGTGCATGGGATTGAATGCGCCCAGCACATGCGGTTCTGACAGGATGCTCCGGATGCCGAACAGCGCCAGCACCAGAAACCAGAGGCACATGATCGGGCCAAAAAGCGCCCCCACGCTCGCAGTTCCCCTGCGCTGGAAGAAAAATAGAGCGAACAATATCACGAGCGTCATCGGGATGACATAGCTTTTGAAGAGCGGACTCGCCACCTGCAACCCCTCGACTGCGGACAGGACCGAGATGGCCGGCGTGATGACGCCATCGTAAAACAGCGCAGCGCCGAA
>JAKBJU010000013.1 GCA_021835845.1 Pseudomonadota bacterium
CCGGATCGAGCAGAACCGCAGCGTCATCGTGAACGACCAGGTACTGGTTGGAACGTATCCCGTCTTCCTCGCCGGGCTCGCTCTCGTTGAGCAGGATGAAGCGGTGATTCTCCGATTTGAACAGCGTGATGTTACGCATACTTGCCACCTCTCCCAACAAAACCATTCTTTTATAATGGGTACAAAATTACCATTTATTTTTGACGATAGCAAAGCACTATAGCTAAAAATCATCGCAGGTTTGAATCGAAAGGTCGCAGCCTATGGCACCCCAAAGAGTTACATAAAAATAACACCATAGTGTTATAAGAAAAACGAGAGAAGTAGATTTTACATTTGCGCTACAATTCTGAACTGATATAATCACGGAAACGCCATGTCAGAAAACCACGCCATTTCGCCAGCGCTGCAGCCGACATCAGTTCCGGAAGACAGCGAACACTACCTTCGCTCGAAAACCGAAATCGTCTCGATTCTCAAGGATATCCAGGAAAGCCGAGTGCCTGCCGCCCTTTTCTATGATGGGGGCCAATCCATGATGACCGCTGTCCTGAAGGTAAGCGCTGTCAAGGATCTGATGTATCTTGACTGCAACATCAACGAAGAACTGAACGAGCAGGTCGAGGCCAGCAAAAAGCTCACCTTCGTTTCCAATCTGAGGAGCGTCAAAGTTCAGTTCAGCATCCCACGCATTGAAATAGCTTTGTTGAACGACGAACCCGCTTTCGTGCTCAAACTGCCCAAGGCCATCGTGCGCCTGCAGAGAAGGGAATTCTACCGGATTCCCACCCCGACCCTGGATCCCGTAATCTGCACCATTCCGCTGCCTGATGGCAGCAGCATCAAGGCCACTGTCGCCGACATCAGCGCAGGCGGCATAGGCCTCCTCGGATCGCCGGAAGAAATGTCCCTGGAACAGATGAAATCGTACGAAAATTGCCAACTCGCCCTGCCGGGCTCTGAAACAGTTCTGGTCAATCTGCAGGTCAGGGAGATCTTCAACATTACATTGAAGAACAATGTCGAGAAAAAGCGGGCCGGAATGCAGTTTCTCAAGATGACGAACCACACGCAGTCCACCATCCAGCGCTACATCATGAAGCTGGAAATGGAAAGAAGGATCAAGGAGAAAGGAAGCAAATGGGATTGAGCGGGCAAGACCTGCCTGAACCCCGGATCTAGAAGCGCTCGTTTTCCCCGAGATAGCGCCATTTTCCCGCAGGAAGATCGCCCAGCTTCACCCTGCCTATCCTGACCCTTTTGAGCCCGACCACCTTCAGCCCCACCAGTTCGCACATCCGCCTGATCTGCCGCTTCTTTCCTTCCTTCAGCACGAACCTCAGCTGATCCTCATTCTGCCAGGAAACTCTCGCAGGCTTCAATGCTGCGCCGTCCAGGGAAAGCCCGTGGTTGAGAAGCGCAAGCCCTCCGGCATCCAGCCTTCCTTCCACCCTCACCAGGTATTCTTTCTCGATGTCGGAATCTTCGCCGATCAGAAGCTTGGCTATCCTGCCGTCCTGGGTAAGCACGAGAAGCCCCGTCGAATCGATGTCCAGCCGTCCTGCAGGGGCAAGACCCTTCAGTTGTTCGGGAAGAAACTTCAGCGGCGAATCATCTCCGCGGAATCTCGAAGCCGCATTGATCAAGGATACAGCCGCCTGGTAACCCTTCTCGGGCTGAGCCGAAACATAACCTACTGGCTTGTTGAGCAGCATGGTCACGGGGGGGATTTTCCGCGCCTCCCTAGAAAGCTCTATTTTTTGCGAAGGGTCGATTCTCGTCCCGAGCTCCGTTATCCGCTCGCCGTCGACGAAAACCCAGCCTTTCGAAATGAAATGGTCCGCTTCGCGGCGGGAGCAAATCCCCCTCTCAGACATCAATTTCGAAAGCCTGATTTTCTCCATCAGTCGGGTTCGAACCAGGACAGTTTCTCTCTGAGGCTTACCACCCCGCCGACGATGATCAGGGTGGGCGGGGTGAGTTTCGCTGCCCTGGTGACTTCGGCAAGGTTGCCCAGGGTTCCCGTCAGCACCTTCTGATTTCTCGTCGTTCCCTGCTGCACCACGGCAGCCGGCGTTGAAGCAGGCAAGCCGTACTCGACAAGTTTCGAGCACAGGAAGTCGATGCCGGTAAGGCCCATGTAAACCACCACGGTCTGCCTGGGCCTTGCCAGCATCTCCCAGTCAAGGTCCATGCTGTTGTCCTTCAGGTGGCCTGTCACGAAAACGCAGGATTGCGCATGATCCCTGTGGGTAAGCGGTATTCCCGCATAGCTCGAAACGCCGGACGCAGCCGTAATGCCAGGAACGACCTGAAAAGCAATGCCCCGGCTCGAAAGCCGCTCGATTTCCTCGCCTCCGCGCCCGAAGATAAAAGGATCCCCCCCTTTCAGGCGCAGAACCCGCTTGCCTTCCAAGGCGAGCCTCACCAAAAGCTCGTTGATTTCCTCCTGCGGCATCGCATGATCGCTCTTCTTCTTGCCGACATAAATCCTTGCCGCATCCCGCCGCGTCATCTCGAGAATAGGCTTGGATACCAGATTGTCGTAGAGCACAACGTCAGCCTTGTGCATGAGTCTCAGCGCCCTGAAGGTCAGAAGGTCAGGGTCTCCCGGACCTGCGCCCACCAGGTAAACCTCTCCTCGATGGGATTCGTTCTTTTCGATCCGCTCTTCGAGCAAAGCTTCAGCTTTCTTCTCGTTGCCAATGAACACTTCCTCGGCCACCCTGCCCTCGAAAACCTCCTCCCAGAACAGCCTTCTTTCCGAAGGTTTGGCAATTTTCGCCTTGACTTTGTCCCTAAAGCGCGATGCGAATGCGGCGAGCCTTCCATAGCCTTCAGGGATCAGGGATTCAAAACGCGCACGCAGGAGTCTTGCCAGAACCGGGGATGCTCCGCCTGTGGAAAAGGCGACGATGAGCGGCGAGCGGTCCAGGATGGAAGGCATGACGAAGCTGCAAAGATCGGGATTGTCGACGACATTCACCGGAATGTTGCGCTTCTTTGCAGCTTCAGATATCGCCACATTGACTGCCCTGTCGTCGGTTGCCGCGATTGCGAGAGTCATGCCATCGAGATGGGCATCGGAGAATCTTTCGGGCAAATGCTCGATTTCCAGCTTGCGCAATTCCATGCAGAGCTCGGGGGACACCACTTTCACTTTGGCGCCCGATTGAAGGAGGACAGAAGCCTTCCTGACCGCAACTTCCCCCCCGCCCACGACGAGGCAGTCCTTGTCTTTCAGATTGAGAAAAATGGGAAAGAAATCCATCAGGCAACCTTCTCGACGTAGGACCTGTCCCGATTTTCCCAGAATTCCGTTGCTATTTTCTCTGCCTCTGCCATCGAATCCAACCGCCTGAGCGATTTGAGTGCGATCGCCGCAGTGCCGATCACGCTCATCTTCCCGTATTCGTCATCCATCTCCCCATGCCAGAGTTTGGCGAGGCGAGAAACATCCATTTCCTCGTCCTTCACATGACGGGATGCGAAGAGCGCGGGCCACTCTTCCTCGCCCATTTCTCCGCCGAGCACAGTTTTCACCTTGCAGGCAAGATCTGGATTCCTTTCGGCCTCCCCTCCTTCCCCCTTGAAGACGACGATATCTTCCTCGAGAAGTTGCCCTGCATGCTGATGGGAGTCGAGATAGCCGGGGTGAAAAATGCCCTGAATGGAAAGGGAGGCGCTTGCGGGATTCAGCATCCTCGCAATCGTGTGCACCGGAGAGCGCAGCCCGAATAGCGGCCTCAGGTTCATGATCGCCTGAAGCCCGGGGCTGAGGATGTCGAACCCGAGGAAAGCGAAGCCCTTCCCATCGACCCGGCTCAACGCCTCACGCATCGAGACCGAAGCCGAAATGCCAAGCGCCTTCAGGGCATCCGCGGTTTGCACCCTGTCAGCGCTGGCCCTGCTGCCGTGCATCAGGGTGGAAATGCCGTGGCTTGCCAGCAGCAGCGCGGACAGGACAAACCAGGGAAGCTGCCTGCGCTTCCCGGCATAACTCGACCAGTCCAAATCGACTTTCGGGATTTCCGCCGGCAAGGGAATCGATTTTCTCGCTGCAGCAACGAATCCGGCCAGCTCTTCTGCGGTTTCCTCCTTCACCCTGAGCAGCATGAGGAAAGCGCCAAGCTGGACAGGTTCGACCTCCCCGGCCAGTATCATGCTCATGGCGTCAAAAGCTTCGCCGCGGGTGAGGGCGCGGGATCCGTGCCGGCCCTTGCCGAGCGTTCTGATGTATTGCGCGAAAGCATGTTCTTCAGTCATTTGGTTCACCCGAACTGGAATATTAGATTATCACTATACTACACCGAAGACGCTGCAGGAATCCGCATCACTTCACCCAGAATCTGAGCAACAGAGAAGCCAGCAGCGCGCAGCAGCCCGAGAAGGCGAAAGCCGCCTGATAACCGAACTGCTGCCACAAGCTGCCAAACAGGATGGACGCCGGAAGCAGCATGAAGCCCGTGACCAGGTTGAACCAGCCGTATGCCGTACCCAGCCTGTCTGACGGTGAGAAATCGGCGACATAAGCCCTTTCCGCGCCTTCCGTGGCAGCCATGAAAAGTCCGTAAAAAGCGAACAGCGGCCAGAGCAGCAGAGGAACTCCGTCGAACCCCATGATCAGATAGAAGATTCCGTAAACTCGCCATCCGGAGGCGATCAGCCTGACCCTTCCCAGCCTGTCTGAAAGCGCCGAAAGCGGAGTTGAGAAAAGCATCGCCGAGAAGGAAACCAGCGCCCAGAGGAGCGGCACCTGGTAATCAGGCAAGCCGAGATCCTTCGCTCTCAGCAGCAGGAACATGTTGGACGCATTGCCGAGCGTGAACAGACCGAGAACAAGAAGATAGCGCCTGAACGCAACCGGAAACCCGTCGAGCTTCCAGCTGAATGCGGCATGCTGAGCGGGAATGCGCTGCGGCTCTTTCAGGCAAAGGACCAGCAGCACGACGATCGCCCCGGGAACTGCGGACCACAACAGAATGTGCCGGATCGGCAGGTGCATATCCAGAAGCAGGGCGGCGAGCAGCGGACCGAGAACCGCACCGGCATTGTCCATGCTCCGGTGAAAACCGAAGGCGAGCCCCCTCTTTTCCTTTTCCACGCTTCTTGCGAGCATCGCATCCCTGGGAGAAGTCCTGAGCCCCTTCCCCACCCTGTCGGCAAAACGCAAAACCAGCAGGGAAGGCCAGGAGGAAGCCAGTGCCATGAGAGGCCTTGCCAGTGCCGCGATACCGTAGCCGCCAAGCACCCAGCTCCTGCCCGACTTCATTCTGTCTGAAAGCACGCCGGAAGCGAGCTTGAACAGGCTGCCCGTCGCTTCAGCAACGCCTTCTATGACCCCCATCGCCCGGGGCCCTGCCATCAGGACTGACGCGATATAAAGGGGAAGGACAGCATAGACGAGTTCGCTCGCGGAATCGTTGAAAAAACTCACCATCCCGAGCAACCATACCGCTCTGGGCAAACTGAAAATGGCATTCATCATGGGCTCTATTCTATCCTCATTTCGGATAAAATCCGGATTCAAGGAGGCGAAAATGACCCCGATCTATTGGGATGCGGCAAAAATCGAGCTTTCCAGGCAAGATCCCACGCTCGCCGGCATCATCGCGCGCCACCCCGGCATCAGCCTGCAAAGGCGTGCCGATCCATTTTCCACGCTCGCGAGGTCCATCGTGGGGCAGCAGATCTCGGTCAGGGCGGCGGATGCCGTATGGGGAAAGCTGGTCGGGCAGCTTCAATCCATCACGCCCGGGCATGTCCTCGCAAGCGACACATTGAAAACCTGCGGCTTGTCCTCGAGGAAGGTCGAATATCTGCAGGATCTCGCCAGAGGCTTTTCTGTCGGGAAATTCGACGGATGGGATGCGCTGGAAGACGATGAGCTCGTCAAGAGGCTGACTGAAATCCGCGGCATAGGCAGATGGACCGCGGAAATGTTCCTGATTTTCCAGGCATTGCGCCCCGATGTGCTGCCGCTCGACGACCTGGGGCTGCGGCGCGCAATCGGACTCCATTACAAGGATGGCGCTCCCGTCGAAAAGCGCGAAATGCTGGAAATTTCGGAGCCCTGGCGACCGTGGCGCTCGGTTGCAACCTGGTACCTGTGGCGCAGCCTAGACCCGATCCCGGTGGAATATTAGGGAAGCCCTGAACAAGTCGCACATGGGCCGCGTTGCTGGGAAAATCGAGAAGATCGCAAGAAGCGCAACGCAGGTCGTAGCCAGGTCTACGATGCCAAGGAGCGCGCCAAAGCGAGCGCTCGATTTTCACGCAACCCTTTCGGGACGGGGTTTTACGGGCGCCCCTCCTTGTCGCTCGGCTTGCGAAGGGAATGACCATTCGCTGCGCCTTGCTTCGCAAGGTTCATCCCGCAAAACCGACCGTCGCGGCCACGCGGGACTTGTTCAGGGCTTCCTTAAGCGCCGACCAATGCGCCATCAACGAGCTTCAGCACCCTTTTCGTCCTGTTGGCGAGATTTTCGTCGTGCGTCACGATGACAAGGCTGGTCTTCAGGTCTTCGTTGAGTCCGAGCATCAGGTCGAACATCGATTCCGCCGTATGCCGGTCCAGATTCCCGGTCGGCTCGTCGGCGAGCACTGCAGCAGGATTCGTCACCAGCGCGCGGGCCAGCGCGGCGCGGCTCCGCTCCCCGCCAGAGAGCTCGCCCGGCTTGTGTTGCAGGCGCTTGCCCAACCCCACCCTTTCCAGCATTTGCGCAGCTTTCGCTTCTGCCTCGGCTTTCCCCATCCTTCTGATGTAGAGCGGCATGGAAACGTTCTCGATCGCAGTGAATTCCGGCAGAAGATGATGGAACTGGTAGACGAACCCCAGGGACCGGTTCCTGATCTCGCCCCGCTCCGATTCCGAAACTTTTTCGATGTTTCGCCCCATGATCCTGATTTCCCCTGAGGACGGTGAGTCGAGTCCGCCCAGAAGATGCAGGAGGGTGCTTTTTCCGGAGCCGGATGCGCCGATCACCGCGACACTCTCCCCGGGCATCACATCGAGATCGATCCCGAGCAGCACAGGCACTTCTATCTTCCCCTGCAGGTAGATTTTCTTCAGATTGCGACAGGAAAGCACTTCACTCATAGCGCAATGCCTCCGCCGGATTCACGCGGGACGCCCGCCAGCTGGGATAGAGCGTGGCGAAAAAACTCAGGAACAGCGAAAGCACCGTGATCGAGATGACGTCGGCCCCCTCCAGGCTGGAAGGCACTTCCGAGATGTAGTAGACATCCTTCGCCAGGAAATGGGTGTGAAACACCTTCTCGATGAACGGGACGATGACGTCGATGTTGGATGCGATCACCACCCCGAAGAACACGCCGAGCACCGTTCCGATCACCCCGATCAGCGCCCCCTGGACGACGAATATCTTCATGATGCTGGCAGGAGAGGAACCGAGCGTGCGCAAAATGGCAATATCGGACTGCTTGTCAGTCACCATCATGACCAGGGTGGACACGATGTTGAAGGTGGCGACCGCCACAATCAGGAACAGTATGATGAACATGACGTTCTTCTCGATCTTCACCGCCCTGAAGAAATTGGCATGCTGGCGCGTCCAGTCGGTGACGATATCCTCATTCGGCAGCTTCCCGGAAAGCTGCTCCGATACCTGAGGCGCGAGATCGAGATCGCGCAGCCTGAGTCTCACGCCGGTGACGGCATCCCCCATGCGGTAGAGCCTTTGCGCATCGTTGAGGTCGATGAGGGCCAGCCCGCTGTCAAACTCGAACATCCCGACTTCGAATATGCCCACCACGGTGAACTGCTTGAGGCGGGGCAGGATGCCTGCAGGGGTCACCTGTCCCTGGGGCGCAATCAGGATCACCTTGTCGCCCATGGAAGCGCCTATGGAACGCGCGACCTCAGAGCCGAGCACGATGCCGAATTCTCCCGGGCGAAGATTGGCAAGGCTTCCCTTCTTCATGTGCCTGCCGATATCCGCCACCCTGCTTTCTTCATCCGGCAATATGCCCCTGATGAACACCCCTTGCACAGACTGGTCGAGAGACAGCATGCCCTGAGCGAGCACATACGGAGCGGATGCCACGACTTGCGGATTCTTCGCTGCGACGCCTGCAACCTTCTGCCAGTTCATGAGCAGATTGTTGTCCGCGGAAATCTCGACATGGGCGGCAACGCCCAGGATCCTCGAACGCAACTCCTTCTGGAATCCGTTCATGACCGAGAGTACGACGATCAGTGCAGCAACCCCGAGGGCAATGCCGACCATCGAAATCAACGAAATGAACGAAATGAAATGGTTCCGCCGCTTCGCGCGCGTATAGCGCAATCCGACAAAAAGCTCGTAAGGCAGCACGGTGATCGCTTCTGAAAAGGAGAAGTTTGACACAAGGATGAAGCGCCCACAAATTTCGATTACACTGGACGGCATGAAATGCCATCTCCTGATTCCCAGCCTGTTCTGGCCAACCCCCCGATTCAGTATAGAAGCACTGCCCCACCTCGAAACCCTGCTTGCCCGGGGGCGGCTTGCCCGAAATTCCCGGCAGGGAATCGACGAATGGCTATGCCGCGCCTTCCAGGTCGAAGCGCAGCAGAACTGGCCGGTCGCTCCATTGACCCTGAAAAATGATGCCGCGGGCTACTGGCTCCGCGCCGACCCTGTCCACCTGCAGCTCAGGCGCGATCACCTCGGCTTGCTGGGATCGGAAAGCCTTGCGATCTCCGAAAGCGAAGCCGACCGTCTGCTCGATGCGCTCAACCGGCACTTCGCACCGGACGACCTGCTTTTCGCCAGGGAGCGCCCGGACGTGTGGCTTCTGAGGCTGCCCGACTCACCCGACGCTTCGACATGTCCGCTTCCGGAAGTCCTCGGCAGGGATATCGATGCCTTCATGCCGAAAGGCGCGGATGCGATGCGTCTCAAGCAGATCATGAACGAAACACAGATGCTGCTGCATGGGCATCCCGTCAACGAAACCAGGGCGCTACCGATCAACAGCGTCTGGCTCTGGGGAGGCGGCACCTCCCCGAAGGTCGAGGCGCCCCGCTTCGAATCGATTTCGTCCGACAACCCGGTCGCATGGGGCCTTGCGCGAAAATCGGGAATTCCCTTCACGCCAGTTTCCGAGAATGCGGAAAGCTGGCTTGCATCTCTGGCAGAAGGCGAGCATCTTGTCATCCTCGAAAGCCTGGTGCCGCCATCGAGATATGGCGACGAAAACGAATGGGATGCCAGGCTGAGATCGCTCGAAGCCAACTGGTTCAAACCACTTCGTCTGGCCGTGCAGAACGGCCTGGAGCTCGGCCTTGTCGACAACGAGGCGGGCCTGCATCTGGAAGCGGGCCCGCGCGACCTGTGGAAATTCTGGAAGAGGAACAGGCCGCTCCTGGATTACCTGAAATGAGAAAGATCGTCACCCGCGTCTATCCTGCAAAAATCCTTGAAGCGCTTGCCGCAAGCGGCATCGACCCCGTCCTTGCGAGGATTTATGCCGCGCGGGGCATCATTTCCGCGGAGGAAATCGATTGCGGCCTGAACGACCTGATTTCCTTCGACGAGCTCAAGAATGCCGCTCAAATGGGGGAAATCCTGGCCGATGCGATCCAGGACAAGAAGCGCCTCCTGATCGTTGCCGATTACGATAGCGACGGTGCAACGGCATGCGCCGTCGGCATGCTCGCGCTGTCAAGGATGGGCGCCATCGTCGATTATCTCGTTCCGAACCGCTTCGAATACGGCTACGGCCTCACGCCCGAGATCGTCCGCCTGGCAAAAACCCGCGATCCCGATTTGATCATCACTGTGGACAACGGCATCGCCAGCGTGGAAGGCGTTCTGGAGGCGAAAAGACTGGGCATTCCGGTGCTCGTGACCGATCATCATCTGCCTGGAGAAGCGCTTCCGGAAGCGCTTTGCATCGTCAATCCGAACCAACCGGACTGCCCGTTTCCAAGCAAGAATCTCGCCGGGGTGGGCGTCATGTTCTATGTCATGCTGGCGCTCCGGGCCGAACTCAGAAAACGCGGGAATGCCGTTCCGAATCTTTCGGCCCTGCTCGATTTCGTGGCGCTGGGCACGGTAGCGGACGTCGTCAAGCTGGACAAAAACAACAGGATACTGGTTTCCCAGGGGCTCAAGCGGATCCGCGAAGGTCGCGCGAACCCCGGCATTCTGGCGCTCCTTTCCGTCGCCAAGCGCGCACCCCAGAAAGCCTCCTCGTTCGATCTGGGTTTCATGCTGGGTCCAAGGCTCAATGCTGCAGGCCGTCTGGAAGACATGGCGCTCGGCATCAACTGCCTGATCAGCCGCGACCTCTCTCATGCACTCGAAATCGCGGAGCGGCTCGACGGACTCAACAGGGAAAGAAAATCCATCGAATCCCAGATGCAGGAAGAGGCGCTGCTCGCATTGAAATCGATCCAGGATGATCCCGGATACAGCATCAGCCTGTTCGACCCCGCCTGGCATCAGGGCGTCATCGGCATACTTGCTTCGCGCATCAGGGAAAAGTTCCACCGCCCCGCTTTCGCCTTCGCAAAATCCGGCAACGGGGAAATCAAGGGGTCCGGCAGATCCATCCCCGGATTCCACCTGAGGGATGCACTCGACCTCGTCTCAAAACTTCATTCCGGGCTCATCCTGAAATTCGGCGGGCATGCGCAGGCGGCGGGGCTCACCTTGAGAGAGGGGGATTTCGAGGCTTTCGACCATGCATTCGAGGAAATCGCAAGAACCCTGCTTTCGGAATCGGATCTTGAACGCATCATCGAAACGGACGGCATTCTGGATGAAAACGAAATGACGCTCGAACTCGCACGCCAAATCGAATCCCGAGTATGGGGACAGGGCTTCCCGGAACCTGAATTCGAGGGCCTGTTTTCAGTCGAGCAGCAAAGAGTCGTGGGTGAGAAGCACCTGAAGCTCAAGCTCAGCTTGGCAGGGAAGCTTTTCGACGCCATGCTTTTCTTCCATTCGGAACCATTGCCGGACAGAGTACGCGCGATCTATTCCTTATCCGTCAATGACTACAATGGCGCAGCGAGCCTTCAGCTCGTCATCAGGCAATGTATTCCTGAGCTTCCCTCAGCATGACGTCCATATTGCGCAGCCGTTCTGCGATGACCTTCATCACGTGCAGGGCGAAATTGGGCGTTTCCTGGATGAGGAACAGGAATCGTCTGACGTCGATCGGCACGAGCGCGCAGTCGGTGACGGCCATGACCGTCGCTGTCCTTTTCACATCATCGACGAGCGCAAGTTCCCCAAGCATCGCACCGGGCTTCGCTTTTTCCACAATAGCGCTCCCCACCACGATGTTCGCCTCCCCTTTCATCAGCACGTACATGATGTTCCCGGGATCTCCCTCCTTGAAAACGGACTCCCCTGCCGCAACCTGGACAAGGTCGGTCTCGTGAAGGAAAAGTTCTGTCAGATCCATGGCATCAGAGTAACACAGGAGAGAACCCGATTTCAACCTCCCTTCCCCCTGTGCATTCAGATTGCCTTAAGTTTTCCGTAACATACAGTTACACCGTTTTTTTCGATTCGATGTTAAACTAATTTTCAACTGCACCCTCTAATGGATAGCATTTGCTGCTCTTGAAAGGAGAAACCATGAAAAACGTCGCCGTCATTTTCGGCCTGACATCGTTTGCCGCCGTTGCAGCCCATGCATCGGACTTCACCGACACGGCCAAGGTCGTTTCATCGCGCCCGATATATCAAAACTACACGACGCAGGAATGCCACATGGTCACCACCACCGTTCAGCCTCAGCCGCAGGAGCGACAAATGGGAGGATCTATCCTGGGCGGCATTGCTGGCGCTCTGCTCGGCTCGCAGGTCGGACAAGGCAGCGGCAGAGTGGCGGCAGGAGCCCTCGGCGCGATCGCCGGCGCGATCACGGGAGACCGCATCCAGAACAACCAGGCTCAGGCGGCGCCCCAGGCCCAGCAGGTTTGCCGCGACGTGCAAAGGCAGGAAATCAGTGGTTACGAGGTCCACTATATCTATGCCGGACACCAGGCTTCAACAGTGATGAACTCCCCTCCCGGCAACACCATCACTATCGAAATCACTGCAGTGCAATAAGAGAGGAGGCGAACATGGATTACCAGCTGGCACAGCAGCAGGCAATGCAACTTCAACAGCAGTCCCAGAGCATCCAGCAGGGGATACAGGCCCTTGCGCAACGCCTGCGCACCGAATCGAAGGACGAGGCGACAGGAAGGGATCTTTCCATGGACCTGCGCTCGATCGCGCTTTCAGTCCAGAGCTACCAGCAATCGACCACGCAAATGCTGCAGCAGATGGGGCAGTACATTCAGATGCTGGAGCAGCAGATGCAATCCCACCCGCAGCCCATGATGCAGCCCCAGGGCTGGAATTCGGGATTCGGCAATGGCGGGTTCATGGGCAATCTGGTCAGCGGCCTGGGGTTGGGAGCAGGGATCGGCATCGCCGAAGACGTCGTCGGGGACATCTTCAATTCATTCTGAATGAAGTAGCCGCGATTCATTCAGGAGGGATTCATTTCCTGAGCAGCCAGAAAATCAGTGAAAGCACTGCCGAAATCAGCAGGCTGGTGGTAATCGGAAAATAAAATCCGAAACCCTTTCTTTCGATGCTGATGTCCCCCGGAAGATGTCCAAGACCCAGCTTAGAAATCCAGGGCCATGCGAGGCCGGCGAGGATCAGAACCGCACCTGAAATGATCAGCCATCTCGCCATGCCGGCATGCACAAGGCGGCTCTCCGGCTTGGGCCGGAGAGCCGGCTGGCCTTACCTGGAGCTGTTTCCGGAAAACAGTATCATCAAGGCAAGAACCACAAACGGGGTAAACAGGACATAAAAACCATAGCTATTCAGTGCGTCGTGCATTGTAGTCTCTCCGAAAGAATTGTGGATTTTTATTCGCACCGGGAACACGAATGATAACCGGTGTCATTCCAGTATAACATCGTTTCAAATCCGTGTTGAAGGACTACTGATACCTGAGCGCCTCGATGGGCTTCAGGCGGGCCGCCTTCCTCGCAGGATAAAAGCCGAAAAATATCCCCACGCAAGCGGCGACCATGAATGCCTGCAGTATCGAGCCGCCGGTGATCACCACCGTGATGTCGGCGAAATGGTTGGCTGCCGCAGCGCCCCCCACTCCGAGCACGACGCCTGCCGTGCAGCCGACAATCGAAATAATGATGGCTTCCATCAGGAACTGCATCAGGATGTCGCGCTGCCGGGCGCCGATCGCAACCCGGATGCCGATTTCGCGCGTTCTTTCCGTAACCGAAACCAGCATGATGTTCATGATGCCTATTCCGCCCACCAGAAGCGAAATCGAGGCAATCGCCCCGAGCAGAATCGACATCACGCGCGTCGCCTGGGCCGCCGTATTGACGAGCGCAGTCAGGTTGCGGACAGTGAAATCGCTGTCGGCTCCTTCCCGGATATGATGCCGCTGCCTCAGCAGGGCATCCATTTCCCGCTCCGCAGCAGGCATCATTTGCGCGGATACGGCCTGAGCCATGATGAAGCGCACCGTTCCCTGGAACTGGCTGCCGAAAAGTTTCCTCTGCGCAGTCGTCACGGGAATCAGGATGGTATCGTCCTGATCCCGTCCATCCAGGCTCTGTCCCTTCGCACTCAGCAGACCGACGACAAGATAGGGGCTTTGCTTGATCCGGATGGTCTTGTTGACGGGATCCTCGTTCCCGAAAAGATTCTGCGCAACGGTCTGCCCGATCAGGGCGACGCGCGTCGCGGACCTGACGTCGGAATCAGCGAAAGGATAACCTTGCGCAATGGTCCAGTTGCGCACCGCGAGATAAGCAGGCGTCGTGCCGAAAACCTGAGTACTCCAGTTGCTCGACCCGTACACCACCTGGGCGACGCCGGGAACGACAGGCGCCACGGCTAACATTTCAGGCAACTCCGAAAGCGCCTGGGCATCGCCCACCGTGAGCGTCGGGGTCGCACCCAGCCCCATTCTCAGCCCACCGCTTGTCGATGAGCCGGAAAGAACGATGAAGAGGTTGCTTCCCATCGAAGAAATGGACTGGCTGACGGAATACTGCGCCCCCTGCCCGATGGCGAGCATCAGCACCACCGCCCCCACCCCGATCACCATGCCCAGCATGGTGAGAAAAGTGCGCAGCCGGTTGGCGCCCATCGCGCGCCATGCCTCAATCAGCATCTGTACCATCATGTGCGGGCCTCAGAAACTTCCCCGTCGTAAATCAGGCTCCCGTCGAGGAACTTCACGAGTCGCTTCGCATAGGTTGCGATATCCGGCTCGTGCGTGACGAGAACCACAGTGATGCCGTCGGTTTCATTGAGCTGCCTGAAAAGGGACATGATCTCTCCGCTCGTCCTGGTATCCAGGTTTCCCGTCGGCTCGTCCGCCAGAATCAGCTTCGGTCTGTTGACGAGCGCCCTGGCGATCGCGACCCGCTGCTGCTGCCCGCCCGATATCTGGTTGGGCAGGGACTTGGAATATTGGGCAAGACCGACCTTCCCCAGCATGTCGTTCGCACGCGCAATCCGCTCTGATTTCTGCACGTCGCCATACACGAGCGGCAGCGAAACATTGTCTTCGAGATTGGCCCTGGGCAACAGGTTGAACCCCTGGAAGACGAAACCGATCACCTCGTTTCTCAGATGCGCCAGCTGGTCGGCATTCAAAGTCCCGACATCCCTGCCGTTGATAATGTATTTCCCGCGTGTCGGCACGTCGAGGCAACCCAGGATGTTCATGAAAGTGGACTTGCCCGACCCGGAAGGTCCCATGATCGCGACGAATTCGCCAGGATCGATGGAAAGGTCTATGCCTTTCAGGACAGGAACCGGCCCGGCATCTGTTTCATATTCCTTGTACAGGCCTTCTATCCTGATAATGGGATCCATCAGAGCATTCTCATCCTGAACGAACTCTGCGACCCCTCATCCGGAGGCGTGGCGCCCCCGGTGACGACGCTGTCTCCAGGCCTGACATCCCCTTCGATTATCTCGGTCATCTTGTTGTCCGTGATCCCGGCGCTTATCCGAACGGCAGCAAGCTTCCCGTTCCTGATCAGGTAAATCGTCCCCGGCCCCGCCTTCTTCTCTCCCTGCGGCTTGAAGCGGAAGGCGGCATTGGGGACGAGCAGCACGTTCTTCCTCTGCGCAATGACGATGTTGACATAGGCAGTCATCCCGGGCTTCAGAATCTGCTCGGGATTGTCCACAGAGACGACCACGTCATAGGTCACGACATTCTGCTGTACCGTGGCGTTCAACCTGACCTGGGAAACCCTGCCTGCGAAGAAACGGCCGGGAAAGGCATCTACCGTGAAGCGGGCTTCCTGCCCTACCTGAATATGGCCGATATCCGCCTCGGCAAAACTCGAATCGATCTGCATGTTGCGCAGATCCTGCGCGATCCTGAACAGGGTCGGCGTCTGGAAGCTCGCCGCCACGGTCTGCCCGACATCGATCTGCCTGTCGATGACGACTCCTGAAACCGGAGAGCGGATGATGGAGTAGTCCAGATTGGTGCGGTCTCGGGCAAGCTGCGCACGGGCGAGTCTGACCTGTGCCTGGGAAGCCCGCTTCGCCTGGATCGCGGCATCGAGGTCCTGTTTCGCCACATAGCCCTGATTGTACAAGGCCAGCGACCTCGCCTCGTTTGCGCTGGTCAGATCCAGACTCGCCCTGGCATTGGCGAGATTCGCTTCGCTCTGGCCGACCTGCGCATTGAAAAGGGCGGGATCGAGTTCGGCGAGAATCTGCCCTGCCTTCACATGATCGTTGAAATCTGCATAAAGCCGCTTCACGGTCCCCGAAACCTGGGTGCCCACGTTGACCAGGATGACGGGGTTCAATGTGCCGTTGGCCGAGACAATCTGGGTCACATCCCCCTTCTCCGCCTTGGCCGTCTTGTATTGCTGCGCCAGCGGCAGGGTTCGATGCTTCTGCCAGGCGTAATACCCGCCGCCTGCAGCCAGAATCAGGATCGATAGCAGGATGATTTTCTTTCGCATATCGTTCACTCGACTTTCTTCGGAATTTCGTTCAGCCTGCCCATGGACTGCGCCAGGGTGGCCTTGTCTATCTGCCAGTTGTACATCGCCTGCACGCGCTGCTGCCTTGCGCTTGCGAGCGAAGACTCGGCAGTCAGGAGATCGACGATGGTTCCCACCCCGGCCTTGTAGCGTCCGAGGGCCATCCGCTCCGACTCCGTTGCGCTTTCCAGGAGGGCCTGGGTCGATCTCAGCGTCTCCGTCCCGGTGACCAGATTATGATAGGCGCGCCATACATCCAGGGAAACCTGCATGGCGATCTGATCGCGCTGGGCGCTGGAAGCCGCCACCCTGGCTTCGGCTGCGCGTATGCTGTAGGTGGTATTGAACCCGGTGAAGATCGGGACATTGAGGGTCAGGCCGACCGAGGTGCTGCGATAGGGGTCGTAAATGCTCGAGTGGGTGTAGTTCTGACTGGCCGAAAGCGCGATGTTCGGCATCCCGGAAGCCTTCGCCGCATCCACGCTGGCTTTCGCCGCATCGAGCTGCGCCTGCGCCGCCTTCAGATCCGGGCGCGAGTTTTTGGCCTCATCGATCAGACGGCTGACATTCTGCTCGAATTTTTCGTCGGGACTCGAAAGGGGCGGCGCGATCCGCAAAACATGATCCGCTTCCAGCCCCATTGCATTCGCGAGCACACCTTCGGCCGTTTTTTCATTTCCCTGGGCAGTGATCCGGTTAAGCACAGCCTGGACATAGGCTGTATTGGCCTGCAATTGATCGGCGCGGGTGGCCGTGCCTATTTTGTAGCGGCTCGAAGCCGCATTCAGGCTTTCCAGGCTGGATCTTTCGGACTCCAGGGCGGCATCCACCGCCGCCCTGCTCGCAAAAAGCTGGTAATAGGCCTGCACCGCAGCCAGGAAAACAGTCTGTATCGTCGCATCCCGGGTCGCATTGAGCGCGATCAGCGTTTGCATCGCGTTGTCGAGCGCGGCGCGCCTTGCGCCGAAATCGTAAAGCATATAGCTCAATGAGAGCGTCGTTCCGGTCTGGCTAAAATCCGAACTGCCGGCTCCCTGAAGCCGGCTCAGAATCGATGAATCCTTGTTTTCGCTGGAGGATACGCTGCCGTTCAAGGTCGGCAAATAGGCGCTTTTGGCAATGCCGACCTGAGCGGCCTGCACCCTGGCATTGGCCCATGCTTCTCTGGTCTGGGGATTGTTGCAAAGCGCATGCTCGACCACGTCGGCGAGGGCAAGCGGGGAGTTTCCCTCGTCCTTGAAACTGCAGGGAGGCGCGGTCATGCCTTCGGTCGTGAAGGGATCGCTCAAATCGAATGCGTTTGCCTCCCCGAAAAACAAGAGCGCGCAGATTAACCCAATTCTGGCATTCATCCCTTCGTCCGACTGGTATGAGACCTATGCAATCAGAATATGCCAAATTCCAATATTATGTAACCATCCGGCGCTCGCGGCCATGCAATTCCGAATAATGTATAATCGGATGTTTGAAAAAGGAAAGCATGATGGAAGCAGAACAGATCAACGCCATTTCTAACCGGCTGCACGACCTGAAGGCGAGGGAATCCGAACTACGGAGGTATCTTTGACTTCACTGCCAAGGAAGAACGGCTGACTGAAGTCACGAGGCTTGCCGAAGATCCTGCAGTCTGGGAAGATCAGAAGAAAGCGCAGGAACTCGGAAAGGAGAAGAAAGCCCTTGAGGAAATCGTCCTCAACCTGAGAAAAATCGACCAGGCTCTGGCGGATGCGATGGCGCTTTTCGAAATGGCCCAGGAAGAAGGGGACGATGCCACGCTCGAAAGCATAGACCAGGATGCAAGGGAAGTCGCCAGATCGGTCGAGGCACTCGAATTCAGGCGCATGTTCGCCAACCCCATGGATCCCAACAACTGCTTCATCGACATCCAGGCGGGCTCCGGCGGGACCGAAGCGCAGGACTGGGCCTCGATGCTGGAGCGCATGTACCTGAAATATTGCGAAAAAAAGGGCTTCAAGGTCGAGGTTCTGGAAGAATCGGAAGGCGAAGTCGCTGGAATCAAGAGCGCAACGCTCAAGGTCGAAGGCGACTATGCCTACGGCTATCTCAGGACGGAAACAGGCGTGCACCGCCTGGTGAGGAAGTCCCCTTTCGATTCCGGGAACAGGCGCCACACTTCCTTCGCCAGCGTGTTCGCCTATCCGGAAATAGACGATTCCATCGAAATCACGATCAACCCCGCCGACCTGAGAATAGACACTTTCAGGGCGTCCGGCGCGGGCGGACAGCATATCAACAAAACCGATTCGGCGATCCGCATCACCCACATCCCGACCAATATCGTGGTGCAATGCCAGAACGACCGGTCCCAGCACAAGAACCGGGCCGAAGCGATGAGCATGCTGAAAGCGCGCCTGTACGAAGCGGAACTCAGGAAAAAGAACGAGGAGAAGCAGGCTCTCGAAGACACCAAGAGCGACATCGGCTGGGGGCACCAGATCCGCTCCTATGTGCTGGATCAGTCGCGCATCAAGGACTTGCGCACCAATCACGAAGTCGGCAACACCCAGGCCATCCTGGACGGGGATCTCGACGATTTCATCGCGGCAAGCCTGAAGCAGGGCGTTTGAATATGACATCAAGGGACCGTTGAAAAAATGACTGCGCATTCCGAAGACCTGATCGGCAAGTTCGGAGCCGCTGCCGAGAAAATGCCGGCATTTCCGAAGAGCGTGCAAAAGGTCCTGGAATTGTCGAGGAACATCGACTGCCAGGCCAAGGACATCGTATCCGTCATCGAGAAGGATCCGGTGATGGCTGCCAAGATTCTGAAGGTGCTCAACTCGCCCTACTACAGCCTGCCGAGCAAAATCACCTCCATCGATCGCTCCATCGTCTACCTCGGCTTCAACACCGTCAAGAATCTGGCTCTCGGGATCGCTGCCATAGGAGTTCTTCCCAAGCACAACAGAGCTGATTTCGACATCGACCAGTATCTGCGCCATTCCCTGTTCGTCGCCGGCATTGCCAAACTGCTGTGCGGCAGAATATCCCCAAATACCGATTCGACCGAATGTTTCATCGCGGGTCTTCTGCACGACTTCGGGAAAGTCGTATTCGCGCAGTTCATGCCCGAGGAATTCAAGCTGGCCCTGGATCGCGCAAAGAACGGGAACATCCCGCTGCACCTTGCGGAAAGGGAAATTCTGGGTGCGGACCATTGCCTGATGGGGTCAATGCTGGCCGAAAAATGGCAGTTTCCTGTGCCGCTCGTCGAAGCCATCCGGCATCATCACGAAGATGCGAACCAGGGCTCGGACGTGCTGGCCTGCGTGATGGCGGCAAACCGCATCAGCAAGACTGCGGATTTCGGCTTCTCGGGCAGCCCCTGCGTGGAGGAACTCCCCCCTTTCGCGTCGAATCGCTGCGGCAATCTGGAGGACCTCACCCCGGAGGATCTCGCCAGAATCAGGGAAGAGGCGGAAATGTTTTCGCGGATCGGAAGCTCATGAAAATCAAGTTCTGGGGCGTGCGCGGCTCGATACCTGTCCCGGGGCCGAAAACAGTCAAATACGGCGGCAACACTACCTGCATCGAAATCCGCACCGATTCGGGAGAACTCGTCATTCTCGACGGGGGAACCGGCATCTTTCAGCTGGCCCAATCGCTGCTGGGCGAAATGCCGGTTACCGCAAACGTATTCCTCTCGCACAGCCACTGGGATCATATCCACGGGCTGCCCTTCTTCATTCCGCTTTTCGTTCCGGGAAACCGCCTGCGGCTTCACGGCGCATACGATCTGGTTTCAAGCCGCGGCGTGGAACAGGTGATGGACGTGCAGTTGCAGTACAGCTTCTTCCCCATCAGGGAAGCGGAACTTCAGGCGTCCATAGAATATTTCACGCTCACCCCGGGAGTGCCTGTGGAAATAGGCAATGCCACCACGGTCACGCCGATACTGCTCAATCACCCCGTGGTGAATTTCGGCTACCGCATCGATTGCAATGGAAAATCGGTGTTTTTCACCGGAGACCACGAACCGCCCTACAATATCTACTCCCCTGAAGAAGCCGGCCACGACGAATACCGGCAGATCATCCAGGAAAGGGAAGCGGGCATTCTGGATGCGATCAGGGGCGTGGACGTGATCATCGCCGATTCGAGCTACTCCAATGAGGAATACGCCAAAAAGAGAGGCTGGGGGCACGGCACCTTCGACACATCCATCCGGCTCGCGCGGGATGCGGGTGCGAAAATTCTGTATTTCACCCATCACGAACCGACCCGCAGCGACGACGATCTGGAGCGAATTTTCGCCGACATCCTGAAAAAACATCCGCCCGAAGGACTGGAATACCGCCTGGCCAAGGAAGGCGATGGCATGGAATTCTAGGGCCTGTTAACACTTGTCCGGTGCGGTGCGTTGCGGCAAGATGCCGGCGGATACAAGGCGTGCGGCGCAGCGAATGGTTGCGCCCTTCGCAAGGCGCGCAACACAGTAGACGCGGCATATTGCCGCAACCCGAAGGGAACGGTTGAATCAGGGACACTGCCGCGTTCCTCACGGCTTGTTTGGAATAACCAAACCGCGCCGCTCCGGCCTTGCCCTGTCACCTGATTCATCACGTTCGCACGCATCGGGCAAGTGTTAACAGGCCCTAGGGAAGTCCCGATCACCGCATTTCGGAAGGCAGTCTTACCGTCTCGCCCGCGACCATGAAGGTGCCGTAGCCGCGGTGATGGAGGGTCCTGGGCTCTGTCACTGCCGGATCGACCCATGCCCGCGTCACCTCCATGATGAAGAGTTGGTATTGCTTCACCCTGTCGATCACCTTGCACTCGAGGCTCGCGTAGCATTCCCCGATCAGGGCAGCTTCGACATCGGAAGCCTTTTCCCGGGTAAAGGCGCATGTCTCGAACTTGTCGGCGTTTCTTCCGCTCGAATTGCCGCACAAGGCAACCTGCCGACCGATCTCGGCTGTCGGAATGCTGATCGCGCATTCGCCGCTTTTCTCGAGCAATTCGAAGCTGTAATTGCTTTCGCTGATCACGCAGGCAAGGATGGGCGGATCGAATTCGATCATGGTATGCCATGACTGGGCCATGATGCTCTCCCTGCCCTTCCAGCGCGTCGAGATCAGCACCACCGGCCCTGTCTCGAGCAGCCCGTAAACCCCTGACAAGGGAAAATCCTGCTTTGCCATCTTCGCCCCCGAGTCGCTGAACGGATATTCCATTGTAGCCACTGTTCGCAACTGGCGGCCTCCGTGGGCGCAATGCTATAATTGCAGCCATTTTCCGGGAAAAAGCCCTTCGGTTTGCGGGCATACAGACATGGCAGAACAACAGGACGAAAACCAGATCGTGGCCGAGCGCCGCGCCAAGCTCGCAGCCTTGAGGGAAAAAGGCGTCGCCTTCCCCAACGACTTCGAAAGAAAACACTTCGCAGCCGATCTTCACCAGGCTTACGATTCGCTGGAAAACGAAGCTCTCAGGGAAGAGTCCCTGGAAGTAGCCGTCGCCGGAAGGATGATGCTGAAGCGCGTGATGGGGAAAGCGAGCTTCGCCACCCTGCAGGACATGAGCGGAAAGATCCAGCTCTACATCGCCAACGACATCACGGGAATCGAGGCGCACGAGGCTTTCAAGCACTACGACCTGGGCGACATCCTGGGCGCGAAGGGAAAACTTTTCAAGACCAGGACGGGCGAGCTTTCCGTCGAAGTCTCCGAAATCAGGCTGCTCTCCAAGGCCTTGCGCCCCCTGCCGGAAAAATTCCACGGCCTCACTGACCAGGAACAGAAATACCGCCTGCGCTACATCGACCTCATCACCAACGAGGAAACGCGCAAGGTTTTCGTTGCGCGATCGAGAATCATCCAGGCGATGCGCGAATTTTTCGCTGCCCATGGCTACCTCGAAGTCGAGACGCCGATGATGCACCCGATTCCGGGAGGCGCTTCCGCAAGGCCCTTCGTCACTCACCACAACACGCTCGACATGCAGCTTTATCTCAGGATAGCGCCGGAGCTTTATCTGAAGCGCCTGGTGGTAGGAGGGATGGAGAAAGTCTTCGAGATCAACCGCAATTTCAGGAACGAAGGCATGTCGACCCGGCACAATCCGGAATTCACCATGATCGAATTCTACGAGGCCTACCGGGATTACAAGTACCTGATGGATTTCACCGAGGCCCTTTTCCGGGAAATCGCGAAAAAGACCCTGGGCGGCACCCGTTTCGAATACCAGGGCAAAGCGCTCGACTTCGGCAAGCCCTTCGACAGGCTGACGCTCTCCCAGGCGATCCGCAAATACCACCCGGACTACAATGCCTCCGACCTGGACAGCCGTCCGTTCCTGATTTCGAAGCTCGAGGAACTCGGCGCGCACCACAGGAAAACGGACGGAATAGGTGGATTGCAGCTCTCCCTTTTCGAGGAAACGACCGAGCACCTGCTTTTCGACCCCACCTTCATCGTCGATTATCCTGCGGAAGCCTCCCCTCTCGCGAGAAGGAACGACGGGGATCCCTCGATCACCGACCGGTTCGAACTATTCATCGCCGGGCGCGAGATCGCCAATGGCTTTTCCGAGCTCAACGATCCGGAAGACCAGGCCGAGCGCTTCATGGATCAGGTCAGGCAGAAGGAATCGGGGGATATGGAGGCGATGCATTACGACGCCGATTATATCCGCGCGCTCGAACATGGCCTTCCTCCGACTGCGGGGGAAGGCATAGGCATCGACAGGCTGGTCATGCTGCTCACGGACAGCCCATCCATCCGGGATGTGATCCTGTTTCCCCAGATGCGCCCCGCGGACTGAGCGATCACGAGAAGTTCTGCTTAATTTCGCGCATCAGATTCACGGCAAAATGGGGATTGAACCTGTCGAGCGCGCCCATCACCAGCCAGCCGACGATGAAGGGCTGGACCAGGAAGAACAGGGAAATCAGCCCCGTTTCGGCATAGAACCTGAGCATCCTGCCCGAGCGGCGCATGCGTTGCAGGCGCGAATAAAGCCTCATCCCGACCTTGCGCAGCGCAACGAGCTCGCCGACCATCAGGAAGAAGGCCAGCACCATGCCCGCCATCACGGTGAAATAGAGCTCGATATCCATCGCCCCTCCGTTCATCGTCACCCATGGCCGGGCCACCCCGGCACCTGCAATTTCCCCTGACTTCGGATTATAATTCACCCACATTCTGGTGGCGATCGCTCTCGAAGAAGCCTTGGAGTATATCTCCCAACACAAGTAGCCTGGCGCCCCTCCGGGACCGGACTTGGAGCAATGATGAAAACCGTATTGATCACAGGCGCAAACCGGGGCCTCGGCCTGGAATTTTCCAGGCAATATGCATTGGACGGCTGGCGCGTGCTGGCCTGCTGCCGCAGCCCTTCACCAGGACTCGAAGAGCTTTCCGCCCGGAATCCAGAGCGGGTGAGCGTGCAGCCGCTGGATGTCTCTGACCATGGAGAAATCGAGCGACTGGGGCGTCTTCTCTCGGAAAAATCGATCGACCTTCTGATCAACAACGCCGGCATCTATCCGGATTCCGGGGACTTTGGCCATACCGATTACGATAAATGGATGCAGGCGTTCAGGGTCAACACGATGGCGCCGCTCAAGATGGCTGAAGCCTTCGTGCGGCAGGTCGCAGGCAGCAGCCTGAAAACCATCGCCACCCTCACCAGCAAAATGGGCAGCCTCGCGGACAATGACAGCGGCGGCGAATACCTTTACCGCACCAGCAAGGCAGCCGCCAACATGGTCACGAAAAGCCTTTCCATAGACCTGAAGCCTTACGGAATCACCGCAGTGGCGCTGCATCCGGGCTGGGTCAAGACCGACATGGGGGGACCTTCCGCCCTGATTTCGGTTGAAACAAGCGTATCCGGCATGCGGCAGGTGCTCGCAGGGATCACGCCAGCCGATTCCGGGAAATTCATCGCCTACGACGGCATGGAGATTCCCTGGTAACACGATTGTCAATGTATCCGGAGCTGGGCTAAGATCGGGGTATGGAAAAGATCGAACTCCCGGTTGAAGGCATGCATTGCGTGAACTGCGCGGGAAGGGTCGAGAAGGCCCTGAACGAGGTGGAGGGAGCGAGCGCGAACGTCAATTTCGCGAGCGAAAAGGCCTATATCGAATATGATCCGCAAAGCACTTCCCCGGACAAGCTCGTGGAAGTCGTGCAAAAGACGGGATTCAAGGTTCCCCAGGAGAAGGTGAATCTTCTCATTTCCGGGATGCACTGCGCCAACTGCGCGCTCACCATAGAAAAAGCCCTCAATGCCCTAAAGGGAGTGGAAGCGAATGTCAATTTCGCCTCCGAAAAGGCGCTGGTCGCTTTCCCCCGCGGCTCGGTCAAGGTCGAAAAGCTGATCGAGGCGGTTAAAGACGCGGGCTATGCCGCATCACTGGCCAAGGCCGAGGACAGCCGCAAAAAGGAGCGGGAAGAAGCCTATAGAAAGGATCTCGGAGTTTTCCTGGTTGCAGCGATCCTGACCGCACCGCTTCTGCTGCACATGGCAGGCCTGCACATTCCCCGGCTGCTCCAGTTCATGCTGGCCACCCCGGTGCAATTCTGGGCGGGGAGGCGCTTCTATGTCGGCGCCTGGCACTCCCTGAAAGGGGGAAGCGCCAACATGGACGTGCTGGTCGCTCTCGGCACCAGCGTCGCCTATTTCTTCAGCGCCATCGTGACCCTGTATTCCCTCGATCTGCATGTCTATTTCGAAGCGGGGGCCGCCGTCATCACGCTCGTGATGCTGGGCAAGATGCTGGAAGCAAGAGCCAAGGGCAAGACTTCCGGTGCGATAGAGGAGCTCTTGAAGCTCGCGCCCAAAACGGCCCATGTGGAAAGGAACGGCGAGATCCATGATGTCGAAGCGGGCAGCATCGAAGTCGGCGACATCTTCCTTGTCAGGGCGGGTGAAACCGTTCCCGTCGACGGGATCGTGGTCGGCGGAAGCTCCTCGATAGACGAATCCATGCTGACGGGGGAAAGCATCCCGGTGGAAAAAACGGAAGGGGGCAAGGTCTATGCCGCCACGCTCAACCAGACGGGATCGGTCAAATGCCGCGCCACAGGGGTCGGGGAGCACACCCAGCTCTCCGCCATCATCCGCCTGGTCGAGGAAGCGCAAGGATCGAAAGCTCCGATCCAGCGCCTCGCCGACAGGATTTCCGGAATTTTCGTGCCGGCGGTAATATCCGTCGCTCTCCTCGCTTTCAGCTTCTGGTGGCTCACCGGACACCCGACCGAAGCCCTCGTGAATGCCGTCGCGGTCCTCGTCATCGCCTGCCCCTGCGCGCTGGGACTCGCCACTCCGACCGCGATCATGGTCGGAATCGGACAGGGCGCCAGGGCGGGCATCCTGGTGAGAGATGCCCAGGCGCTGGAGCAGGCCGAAAAAGTCGGAATCCTGGTCCTCGACAAGACAGGCACATTGACCGAAGGCAAGCCATCCGTGACCGACATCCATGGCATCAACATCGCCGAAAAGGAGCTGATGTCGATAGCCATGGCGCTTGAATCCGGTTCGGAACATCCTCTTGCGAAAGCAATCCTGGAGAAGGGCAAAGAAATGGGGGCGGCGCCGCTCACCGCCTCGGAATTTGCTGCGATTCCGGGAGGGGGCGTCACGGCCAGGATCGACGGCTCGAAATGCTGGCTCGGCTCCCCTGCCCTGCTTTCCGAACAGGGAATTGCCTTCGATGTGCCATCAAACGGGAAAACCCTTGTCGGCATCGCGCGGGAAGCCACCCTGATCGGATGGATCGGCATTTCCGACAAACTGAGGCCGACTTCGAAGCAGGCGGTATCCCGTCTCCGGGCCATGGGAATCGAAGTCTGCATGATGACCGGGGACAACGAGGACACCGCGAAGGCCATCGCGGCCGAGGCGGGAATCGAAAAGTTTCTCGCGAACGTGCTGCCCCGGGACAAGGCAGGCGAGATTTCGAAGCTGAAGGAAAAAGGGAAAATCGTCGCCATGGCAGGCGACGGCATCAACGACGCCCCGGCCCTTGCCGCATCCGATGTCAGCTTCGCCATCGGGTCGGGTTCGGACATCGCGATAGAGGCAGCCGACATCACGTTGATGAAGAGCGATCTCGGGAGCTTGGCGGATGCCATCGAGTTGTCGAAAGCCACGCTGAAGAAGATCCGCCAGAACCTCTTCTTCGCCTTCGTCTACAACGTGCTGGGAATTCCGCTTGCAGCCATGGGCTTTCTCAATCCCGTGATCGCAGGCGCAGCGATGGCCATGAGTTCGGTTTCGGTGGTGAGCAATTCACTGCTCCTCAAGCGCTGGAGGAGATCCTGACTATTCCCAGAATTGCCACCAGGGCAATTTCTGCTTGGTGGAAATGACCTTCTTGTCCCATTGCGGATAGGTCTTGTCGAGAACCCGCTTGGCATCGTCGCGCAGCTTGTCCATGCCGAGCCTGTCGTAGGACTTCACCATGTCGACCAGAGCATTTTCGGTAGCCGGGGTCTTGGGATATTCCTTCAGCACCGTCTGCGCCCGGTTGATGGAAGCGACATAATCGCCCCGCCTGTAATAATAATCGGCGACGCGAATTTCATGCATGGACAGCAAGTTGGCCAGATACTGCATGCGCAGCCTCGAGTCGGGCGCATACTTGCTGTTCGGAAAGCGGGTCACCAGCGCCTTGAAAGCGTCGAACGACTCCACTTCGGATTTCGGATCCCTCTGGCTCATGTCCTTGGGAACGATGGAAGAAATGACCCCGGTCTCGCCGATAAAATTGGCTATCCCCTTCATGTAATAGGCATAATCCACTGCCGGGCTGTTCGGGTGGAACTTGATGAAGCGGTCTGCAGCGGCTATCGCCGAGGCCTCGTCCTTGTTCTCGAAATACACGTAGATCAGTTCGATCTGGGCCTGCTGCGCATATTTGCCATAGGGGTAGCGGGACTGGAGCTTCTCCAGATAGGTCGTGGCCTTCTCGTAGTTTTGATCATCGATTTCAGCCTTGGCCGCCTTGTAGATTCGTTCAGCGGACCAGGATTCCGGTACTTCTTCCTTGTAATTCGGCAAAAGTCCGCAGCCTGCCAACATCAGGGCCAGAATTAACGCTAAACTATGTCTCATGAAAGATCCCGTCGGAAAACCTGGAGATTATACCCCAAACTGGGCAGCACTTAAGGGAATCAATTTCGTGATTCCCATGCAATTTGCAGGGCTACGCCTGGATCAGGCGCTCGCAAAACTGGCTCCTGACCATTCGAGAAGCCGCCTGCAGTCATGGATCAGGGATGAAAAAGTGAAGCTCGACGGCGGCCCCTGCCACATCAGGCAGAAAGTCTGGGGAGGAGAATCCGTGTTCATCGAAAGCTCCCCCGATCCTGCCGAAATGCCGCATGCCCCCGAAGATATCGAACTTTCCGTCCTTTTTGAAGACGATTTTCTGATCGTGATCGACAAGCCAGCCGGCCTCGTCGTGCATCCAGGAAGCGGAAACCGGGAAGGCACGCTGCTGAATGCCCTGCTTCACCATGAGCCATCGCTTTCGGCAATCCCGCGCGCGGGAATCGTCCATCGACTCGACAAGGAGACGAGCGGGCTGCTGGTCGTGGCCAAGACGCTCCCCTCGCAGACCAGCCTGGTGCGGCAGCTCCAGGGAAGAACCGTGAAGCGGCAGTATGTCGCACTGGTGCATGGGATCGTGAAGCACGATGGGACGGTTGATGCGCCGGTGGGCCGACATCCCACCCATCGCACCAGAATGGCAGTCGTGGGCAGCGGAAAATCCGCCAGGACGCATTACAGCGTGATCGAGACCTTTTCCGGATGCACTCTTCTCGAATGCTCGCTCGAAAGCGGCAGGACCCACCAGATCAGGGTCCACATGCAGCATATCGGTCACCCTCTCGTGGGCGACCCGGTCTACGGAAAGAAGCCGCTTCCTTCTGAAAATTCGACGCTCCTGTCGGGCTTTCCCAGGCAGGCGCTGCATGCAAGGCGATTGTCTTTTGCCCATCCTGAAAACGGCGAGCTGATGACATTCGAATCCGCCCTCCCCGAAGATATGTCCCGCCTGCTGGAAAGGCTGAAATGAATTTCATCGTCCCGCAATGGCCCGCTCCGGCAAATGTCAAAGCCCTGATCACGACAAGAGCGGGGGGCGCAAGCCTCCCCCCCTATGCCAGCCTCAATCTCGGCAGCCATGTCGGAGACGACCCGAACCATGTTGCGGAAAACCGGAAAAGAATCCGCGAATTTCTGCCCGGCGAGCCGAAATGGCTCAATCAGGTGCACGGCAACACCGTCGTCGACCTGGACAACCCGGACACGTTCGATGCGGACGGCGCGTTCACCCGACAACCCGATGTCGTCTGCGCCATCCTGACCGCAGATTGCCTCCCCGTCCTGATTGCCGGCCGGCACTGCGTCGGGGCCCTTCATGCCGGCTGGCGGGGGCTCGCTTCCGGCATAGTCGAAAGAACCGTGCAGGCGATGCGGGACGCTTCCTGCGCCTACCTTGGCCCCGCAATAGGGCAGGATGCCTTCGAGATCGGGGAAGAAGTGCTGGACGCCTTCCCCGAAGAAAGCCCGGCTTTCAGGCGCGGGAGAAGCGGCAAATGGCATGCCGACATTTATGCCATCGCGAAAATGAAGCTTGGAAGGCTCGGCATCCATGACATCCACGGGGGAAATTTCTGCACCCGCAATGAATCTTCCCGCTTCTTTTCCTACCGGCGTGACGGGAATACCGGAAGGATGGGATCGTTCATCTGGCTCGAAGAAGCATGAAGCATCGGTTATAATCGAAAGTTCCCCGTAAAACAGGATGTTGTCCATGTCAGTTCTTTCCTGGATCGTGACGACGAGCACCGTGGGCGGCCTTGCCAGCCTGGCGCTCGCCGGATCCTTCGCCCTCAGCCTGCGCGCATCCTGGGTGCCGATGCTCGTCAGCTATGCAGTTGGCGCGCTGCTGGGCGCGGCCTTCCTCGAAATCCTGCCGGAAGCCTTCAGGCTGACGAAAAATCCGGGAATGATGACGGCAACCATCCTGTTCGGGATACTGCTGTTCTTCATCCTGGAAAAGCTCGTGTTGTGGCGCCATTGCCATGCCGAGGACTGCGAAGCGCACGAATCGCACGATCACGGCAGAAGCGGCCTCATGATCATGATCGGAAACACTTTCCACAATTTCGTCGACGGCATTCTGATAGCCGCAGCCTTTCTGAGCGACATCCATCTCGGCATCGTCACCGCAATCGCCATCATCGCCCACGAAATTCCGCAGGAAGTCGGAGACTTCATGATCCTGCTGCATTCGGGCTATTCGAAACGACAGGCCATCCTGTTCAATCTGACTTCCAGCGGCGCGACCCTCGCGGGCGGCGTGCTCGCCTACGCCGTGCTGCAGTCCATGCAGGGCCTGATTCCTTCCCTGCTGGCGCTCGCCGCATCTTCCATGATCTATGTTTCAGTGGCCGACCTGATCCCGGGACTGCACAAGCGCACCGAAATCCGCGCCACGGTGCAGCAGGTTCTGCTGATCTCGCTCGGCATAGGCTCGATCCTGGTTGCCGGACTGCTGGCCGAATAATGATGATATGATCTGCATCGTGTTGAATTGATCCGACTCACATGTCCGCTCCCAAAATAGGCTTCGTTTCCCTCGGCTGCCCCAAGGCGCTTGTCGATTCCGAGCACATCCTTTCCCGGCTGAGGTCGGAAGGCTATGCCATTTCGCCCGACTATCAGGGCTCCGACATGGTCGTCGTCAATACCTGCGGCTTCATCGACAGCGCAGTGGAAGAATCGCTGGAAGCGATCGGAGAAGCCTTGAACGAGAACGGGAAGGTGATCGTCACCGGCTGCCTCGGCGCGAGAGGCGACATGGTGAAGGAAGCGCACCCGGCGGTGCTTGCCGTCACCGGCCCCCACGCCCTCGAAGAAGTCATGCAGGCAGTCCACCAATACCTGCCCAAACCGCACGACCCCTTCGTCGATCTCGTCCCGCCACAGGGCATCAGACTCACCCCGAGGCATTATGCCTATCTCAAGATTTCGGAAGGCTGCAACCACCGCTGCACCTTCTGCATCATCCCGAGCCTCAGGGGAGACCTTGTCAGCCGCACCATCGGGGAAGTGATGAAGGAGGCAGAAGCGCTGGTCAAGGCCGGCGTGAAGGAACTCCTCGTCATCTCCCAGGACACCAGCGCATACGGGGTCGACATCAAGTACAGGACCGGCTTCTTCGAAGGCCGTCCGGTCAAAACCAGAATGACGGAACTTGCCAGGGCACTGGGCAGCCTCGGCGTCTGGGTCAGGCTGCATTACGTCTATCCCTACCCGCATGTCGACGAACTGATTCCGCTGATGGCGGAAGGCAAGATCCTGCCCTATCTCGACATGCCGCTGCAACATGCAAGCTCCAGGATACTGAAGCTCATGAAGCGCCCCGGGAACAGCGAAAGCAACCTCGAACGCATCCGGGCGTGGCGGAAAATATGCCCCGACATCGCCATCCGAAGTACCTTCATCGCGGGGTTCCCCGGGGAAACGGAAGCCGAGTTCGAGGCGCTTCTCGACTTCCTGGAAGAAGCCGAACTCGACCGCGTGGGATGCTTTCCCTACTCTTCCGCGGAAGGCGCCGCGGCGAATTCCCTGCCCGATCCTGTCCCGGAAGAAGTCAAGATCGAGCGCGTCGAGCGCCTGATGGCGACTCAGTCAGCCATCAGCGAAAGGAAACTGCGATCGAAAATCGGCAGAACCCTTCAGGTTCTGGTCGAATCGGTTGACGAAGAGGGCGCCGTGGGCAGGAGCATGCATGATGCGCCCGAAATAGACGGCCTGGTTTATATACCGGATGCTTCAGATCTGAAAGCCGGCGAATTCGCAGCCGTCCGAATCGCCGATTCGGACGAGCACGATCTTTGGGGAGAAATGGCATGAAGGCTTTCATCCTGTTGCTGCTTGCCTGCTTTGCTTCGATTGCATCGGCAAAGCATCTCCCGCCCCAGTCGAAGATTGCGCGTTATTTCGAATCTGCAGGCCCGCAAGAAAAACTCGCCTTCCTGCTCGCCATGCCCAAGGGAGGGGAACTCGATGCGGAAATGCAAGGATCGGCCTATGCGGAGTCGATGATAGCCTGGGCGGCCAAGAAAGGACTGTGCGTGGCAGAAGACATGAGCCTCTCCATGCCGCCTTGCAACGCGGGAAAGCTTTCGGCCAAGGCAGTGCTTGCCGACCCCGCGCTCTACCGGAAAACGCTCGATGCCTGGTCGATGCGAGGCCTGGCAGGAAAAAACCGGGATCACTTCTTCTCAAGCTTCGGAAAATTCGAGCAGGCCACCCAAGGCATGACAGGAGCCATGCTCGCGCAAATGCTTTCGCGTGCGGCCAAAGAGCATGTGCTTTACCTGGAAGTCGCGCTCGCGCCTGATGGCGAAGCCGCCCTGGCGCTGGGCAAGAGACTGGGCTGGGACGGCAACTTGCACAATACCCTGGAGAACCTGAGAAACAACGGGCTCGCCACAATGGCAGCGGCATCGCTGAAGGAAATGAAACTTGCCGAAGCGGAAAAGAACCAGCGCCTCAAGTGCGGCACGATTGCAGCCGATCCGGGCTGCAAGATATCCGTCCGCTATCTCTACAGCGTATCCAGGAACACGATGCCCGGGGAAGTTTTCGCGCAGATGGCAGCCGGCCTCGAATTGGCCTCGCGCCCGGACTCCGGGTTTTCAGGCATTTTGCTTTCGGGGGCCGAGGACGAGTCGATGCCGGACTTCAGCCTGCACATGCAGATGCTCGACTTCCTGAAATCCGTCTATCCGAAAACGCATGTCGCCGTGAATGCGGGCGAGCTCAATCTCGATCTTGCGCCGCCCGAAAACTTGTCCTTCCATGTCAGCGAGGCCGTCATGCTGGGACATGCCGAACGCATCGGACAGGGTTCGGACATCCTGCGCGAGCCATCTGGGCTTCTGCAAAAGCTCGCCAAAATGAAGGTGCTGGTCGATATCTGCCCCGGGAGGACCGACACCGTCCTGGGAGAATATGCCAATCCCCTGCCGGTCTACCTGAAATACGGCGTGCCCGTTGCGATTTCAGGCTGCGATGCGGGCGTTCTGAGAAGCGACATCTCGATGGAATACCTGAAGGCTTCGCTGGATGCCCATCTCGGCTACCCCGAGCTCAGGAACATCGCGCGCGACAGCCTGGAATACGCGTTCATTCCGGGGAAAAGCCTTTGGGCGAATGCCGCGAAATTCGTTCCCGTCAGGCAATGCGAGCGGGATGTGCGGTATGGGCGAATGCTGTCGGCATTTTGTCAGGACTATCTGGACGCCAACCAGAAAGCCAGGCTGCAATGGCAACTCGAAGCGGAATTCAGGGCTTTCGAGAAGCGCTACTGAATCCGTCCAGGAGAAAGACCCATCTGCTTCCGGATTCCCCGAGCAGCCTGACATAGGCAGTGAAGGCTTCCCCCTTCCCGAGCTGCTTCTGCATGTCGGTGAGGACATCGAAGGAAACCGGCATCCAGTAATCCTTGCCGTCCTCGGTCACCTTGACTTCGTTTCCGTATTTCATGTCCTGGACGGGATAATCGCGATCCACTCCGAAAAACCCGCTCAGCACCTGACTTCCGGCAACCGAAGTGGGGCGGATCTCGCCCGTATAAACCACTTTCGCGCTGAAGGCATAGTCCTGCTTGAAGACCACGAATCCGCCGTGCCCTGCGTGAGACGCGATGCTCACGCCGTCTGCAAGTCTCGCCGGAACATAGGCTTCCCATTTCCCGAATGCCCCTTGAGAGACCAGCATGGCCAGCACGAGCAGCGCCTTTTTCATTCCTGTTCCTTTCATGATACGAGTTCCGGACGATGGATATGATAGCCTTGCGCATAGTCTACCCCAACCCGGTGCAGCAGCAGGGCAAGAAGCCCCATTTCCAGAAAAAGAGATCGCTTCACCCGCCCCCCTTGGCGGCCTGACAATCCGTCAAATCAGGCTGTTCTTTATTGAACTATTCTACCCAAAACAATTATGGGGACATTGCCGGCAAGATTGCAAGCATTTTTCAATCTTGCCGCGATTCATGGCTCACGGCAAAAAACCCGGCTGCCTCGGCCTGCTTCCTGGTCCTTTTCATCGGGGGCAGGCTGCGCCAGATCCGCCTGCCATAGGACTTGGAGACGATCCTCGGATCGCAGATCATGAGCACCCCCCTGTCCTCCTCGCTGCGAATCAACCGGCCCGCCCCCTGCTTCAGGGTCAGAACCGCGTGGGGAAGCTGGAATTCCATGAAGGCATTGCCGCCTTCCTTATTGATCTTCTGTATCCTGGCGGAAAGCACGGGATCGTCGGGAGGAGCGAAGGGAAGCTTGTCGATCACGACCAGCGACAATGCCTCCCCCCGCACGTCGACTCCCTCCCAGAAGGATTGGCTGCCGAGCAGGACGGCGTTGCCGAGTTGCCTGAATCGCTCAAGCATCGCATTTTTCGCCCCCTCCCCCTGAAGCAGGAGCGGGAAATCGAGCTTTTCCTTCGCGAATGCCTCCTTCAGCAATTCATGGGCAAGGCGCATCGCCTTCAGGCTGGTGAACAGCATAAATGCCCGCCCGCCGCTCGCAGCAATCAGGGGAAGCGCGGCATCGACCACAGCCCGGGTATGTTCGCGGCTGTTGGGTTCAGGCATCGCTTCCGGCACATAGAGCAGCGCCTGGTTGGGGTAATCGAAGGGACTGTCCAGGCAAAGCGTTTTCGCGTCAGCAAGACCCATCTGCTCCAGATAATGGGAAAAATTCCCGCCCACGGCAAGGGTCGCCGAGGTAAAAATCCACGACATCGGCCTTGCCTCGATCTGGCTGGAAAAGAGCTTCGCGATCGACATGGGCGTGGCATTGAGCTGCATCGCCTGGCTGTAAACCTCCACCCAGCGGACGAATTCACCGGAATCGTCATCTCGCCAGTTCTTCGCCCTGCGCAGCATTTCGACCGCCCTGTCCCTGCAGTTCTTCAGGCCTTCGCTGCGCTCCGCCTGGAGATCGAGCAGCTTCGAAAGCGCATCAAGGCTTCCCATCAGGGCACCCAGGCTGGAGAAAAAGTCCGCATCCAGCGCGGCAATCGGCAGCCTGGAATCGGCCTCCAGAACGGAAAGCCTGAGATCCTTGGCGCCTTTTTCGAGTTTCGCCGCAGCTTCGGGCAATGCCGCAAAATCCTTGGCCGAAATTGCCGCTTCCAGCCTGGTGTCGCGCGCAAGCTCGATCATCTGGCCGGTTCCCACCGTTTCGCCGAGGAAAAGGCTGGCGACTTCTGGAAGCTGGTGGGCTTCGTCGAAAATCACGGTATTGCAGGCGGGAAGGAGTTCTGCCACGCCTTCGTCCTTCAGCATCACGTCGGCGAAGAAAAGATGGTGATTGACCACCACGAGATCGGCCCGCATGGCGGCGCGCCTTGCCTCCATCACGAAGCATTCCTTGTGATTCGGGCATTCCGACCCCAGGCAGTTCTCGCGGGTGGAAGTCACCAGCGGCCAGATGGTTGCATCCTCGGGCACTTCGACGAGCCCGCTCTTGTCTCCGCTTCGGGTGGTTCTCGAATAGCGCTCTATGTGCTTGAGATAGGCGACATCCTCTCTTGACGATAGCCTCCCTTCCTTTCCGGTGCGCTCCAGATGATAATGGCAGATATAGTTTGCGCGCCCCTTGAGCAGGGCCGTCTCGACCAAGATTCCGAGGGCGCTCACCATGGCGGAGATATCCCGGGTATAGAGTTGATCCTGAAGCGTCTTGGTTCCTGTGGAAACGATGATTTTCCCGCCTGAAAGGAGTGCCGGCACGAGGTAGGCGAATGTCTTTCCCGTGCCCGTCCCCGCCTCGATGACCAGCAGGCCGCTCTTCGCTATCGCCTCGAGAACCGCCTTTGCCATTTCGGTCTGCTGAGGCCTGGGCCTGAAGCCTTCGATCGCGCGGGACAGGAAGCCCCCCCCGGAAAAGGCGGATTCGATGTCTGATGAGGTTGGGAGCGGCATAGCTTGCCAATTATAACCCAGGCCAGTCCAGAATCGACGCGCCTGCTCAGACTGAATTCCCTGGCAATCCTCCGAAGGTCGAGGTAAATTTTCCATTTTGCAAGGAGTCCCCATGAGCGAAGAAGTTTTTTACAGGCCCGATGAGGCCTTCTCCCGGGAGGAGCGCACCCTGCCTGCAGAACTCTACAATCTCGCCAGGCTCATGGTCGCAAGAAATGCCGGTCCCGTTTTCGTTCCGATCAGAAGCATGCAGTTCCTTGCCGTTCTCGACTGCGAAGAATTCATTTTCGCCGACGGCACCGGGAGCCGGACCATAGAAATCTCATGGCACCGCTTCAGACCCGGAAGCAGGGCCGCGCTCAGCGACGCAGTGCCCTATGAAGCCGTTTACTATTCGCCGGAAGCTGTCCAGACCATGAAGCGACTGCAGGGTGATTTCGCGAAAGCGCTCGGCGCACTCGCATCGAAACAGGAGCCGCCGTCAGGCGATGCGAAGGTGATCCGGTTCGAACCCAAATGATCAGAGCTTCTGCTTGATGGCAAGAACCGCCTGATTGCGCACGGTTTTCAGAAGGGCAAGCTCCTTTTCCTCTATTTTCAGAAGATTGGCTTCCACCCTGTCGGCATAGAGCATGCCGATGAGCCGCTTGTCGACGATGAGGGGAAACAGGATGAACGATTTCGCATCGATGCTGGTCCGATACCAGGCCGGGATCCGCTCCCTGATGTTTTCGGCATCGATATCCGAAATGAAAATGTCGAGCCCCTGCTCCAGGGCCACGAGAAATACGTCTCTGGGGCCTGAAAGCGGAAACTTGAACCGCTTCACGATTCCCTCCACGCCCTGCCCCAAGCCAAACCTGCCCACCATGGCATTCTGCCTGGCGTCCTTGATCGCCAGCAATACTCTCGAGAAGTTCATGCTGCGGTATATCGTTTCAAGCACCATGCGCAAGAGGTCGTTGAGGTCGTACTCTTCAAGCAACACGTTGGTGATATCCTGAATGCCGGCTGTCAGCAAGCTCCCCGAATCCTGCCTTGCAGGGGCCGCACCGACTGCGTTCTCGACCTTGATCGTTTTCTGGAATTCGTCTTCGTTCGGCCTGGTCTCGGAGCTGGCGCCGGACCACTGGTTGACATTCTTCAGGAAAATACTGTCCTTGCTGTTGAGCCCGAGGATCTTGATCTCGATCATGAATTTCTTCATCGATTCTTCTAGGGCCCTGCCGAGCGTCTTCTCCGAAACAGGCAGGGCCGCATGGTAGCGCGAAGCGAGCGCATGGAGTTCGCGCCCCTTGTCCTGGTGCTTACCGGACTGCGCAACGTGGCGCAATTCGTTGGCAAGATTGGTCAGCACCCTGAGCTTGCCGGAATCCGAATCCTGACTCCTGATCTTCTCGTCGCCGATTTTTCGCATGCTGGATACGATTCTTGAGGGAAAGTGCCAGTTCTGCGCGATTCCGATGCCGAGTTCTTCATAGGTAATGCCCAAGACCGAAGCCGAGGCGTCGTCTTCCCCCATCTTCTCGGCCATATTGCCGATCGCCAGCGCTTCCTCGGGGAAATAGAACGAGGCAAGCAATTTCCCGAGGTTGTAGAACATGCTGCAGATGGCGGCCTCCTCCGCATCCCTGATGCCGATTTTCGGCGCAAATTCCCTGGCCAGCACGCCGCTGAAAAATGTGGACATGATCTCGTCTTTGAGCCTGAGCGCTTGGGACTTGTTCTGCAGATGCTCGAAAAGCAGGAGGGTGATCGCAACATTCCTGACGGTATTGAAGCCGAGGATGACGACAGCGCGCGAAACCGTGCTGATCGTGCCGCCGAACTGGCCGTAGGTTGCCGCATTGACCAGCTTGATCAGCTTGTTCGTGAGCGAAAAGTCCCTCAGGATGAAGTTCGAAAGATTCGAAACGCTTTCCTTGTCGGACGCAGCGATCTTGTTGACAGCGCTGATCGCCTGAGAAAGCGCGGGAAAATCAGATTTGTGCCGCATCCTTCTGAGCAGAAATTCGAGGGTGCTCTGCTTCCCTTCCCCCTCCGCATGCGCGGGCTCGCCATAAGCTTTCAATCCGGAAATCAGGCTCTCGGCATCCGGGTAACGGTCTTCCGGTTTGATGGCAAGCGCCTTCAGAAGCAGGCTGTCCAGTTTCTCGTCCAGAGTCTGCATCAGCTGCGAGGGCGGCGGAACCGGAATGGTTGCGATATTGCGCAGGATTTCTTCGACGCTACTTCCTTCAACGGGATGTCGTCCGGTCAGCATGACGTAAAGAACCATGCCGAGCGAGAAAATATCGGACTGCGGACTCGACTTCCTTTTCGAAACATATTCCGGCGCCATGTAAAGCGGAGAACCGAGAAGCTCCGTGGCAGCATCGGGAGAAGCCATGCTTTGTGCGATCCCGAAATCCATGATCCTGGGCACGCCGGCGGCATCGATCATGATATTGGCCGGCTTGATATCCCTGTGTATGATCTTCTGGCCATGCGCACAGGACAGTCCATCCAGGATCTGGAGCGCAATGCCTATCGCTTCCATCGTCGGCAAGGCGCCGTTTTTCCTGATTCTCTGGGCCAGGGTCATGCCTTCCACGTACTCGAACACCAGATAGGGTGCGCCCTCGTGCTCCCCTGCATCGTAAAGCGTGACGATGTTGGGATGCCTGAGCTTGGCCACGATCCTCGCCTCGTCGAGCAATCCCTCGAAGCCCGCATCGATTGCGAGCAGCTTGATTGCAACCTGCCTTCCGAGTCGGGGATCCTGTGCAAGATAAACCTTGCCCTGCGCGCCCTCGCCCAGCAGCCCTTCGATCTGGAAACGACCGATGGATTTCAAATCCTTCACCAATTGCAACCCTCTATCTGGACTAGAATCAAACCATGAACTACAGGATTCTCGCCGATCTCGTTGTATTTCTCCACTTTTTATTCGTGGTCTTTGCGCTGTTCGGCGCAATCCTGGTGCTGAAATGGCAGAAAGCGATGTGGATACAAATCCCTGTAGCGCTTTGGGCGATGGCTGTCGAATATGCGAACCTCCCCTGCCCCGTCACTCCCATCGAAAAATGGCTCATCCGGAAGGAAGGGCTCGAAGCCTACCAGGGAAGCTTCGTCGGGCATCACATTCTCTCCATCCTTTACCCCGGCCTGCTCGGAAACAGCACCAGAATAGTCCTCGGCACGATCGTCCTGCTTCTCAATGTCGGCATTTACCGGAATATCTTGAGACGCAGTCGAAAAAACGTTCTAGAATAGCGATATCGTTAACATAAGTGCCCATCATGAAATCGAGCTTTCTCCCCGTCATACGTGAACTCGCCCGCTGTTATCAGGCCTTCACGCATTATTCCGCAGCGCATATCCGCGAGCTCGGGCTCACCCCGCCGCAGTTCGATGTCATCTGCACCCTGGGAAACACGCCAGGCATGCCGCTGTGCAAACTGGCCGAAAAAACGCTGATCACCAAAGGAACGCTCACCGGGGTGCTCGACAGGCTGGAAAACAAGGGCCTGCTGAAACGCATCGTTCCGCCCGAAAACAGGCGCAGCTTCATCGCCGTGCTGACGCCGGAGGGCGAGCAGGTGTTCAAGGAAGCTTTCCCCGCCCATGGCGCATACCTCGAAAGGCGTCTGGGAAAACTGAGTGCCGAAGAACTCGAAACCATCCGCTCGGCTCTGGAGAAACTGAGACAAACATTCTGAAATAATGTTTGCATTTGAATTGTTTCTGTATTAACATTCAATCTCCTTATCATATTTCAAAAGGAGATCAACATGAAGCAGGAACCTTTCGTCCTCGACCTCGCAGCCGGAACCTATTATTTCTGCGCCTGCGGAAAATCCAAGAATCTTCCCTATTGCGACGGCTCCCACAAAGGCTCGGATTTCACGCCCTATCAAGTCGAATTGAAGGAAGCCAATAAGGTCGGAATCTGCCGCTGCGGAAAATCCGGCAACAGGCCGTTCTGCGACGGCACCCATTTGACCATCAAATAAGGGAGAAAGCATGAACAAGGCGATTGCAACGCTTGCCGCGGCACTGGCACTTCAGAGCGGCATTGTCCTGGCCGATGCCTACCAGGTGCAGAATTCCAGCCCTGCCGGCACCTACAAGATCGACCCGACGCACTCCATGGTCCAGTTCTGGGTGGGCCACATGGGCGTGAGCGAATTTCCTGGGCGATTCGACGCCGTATCCGGCTCCTTCACCGTGGACGCCGCGCATCACGAAGCCGACAAGGTTTCGGTGAAAGTGCCCATAGACAGCCTGGATACCAATTTCGACAAGCGCAACAAGGATCTTCTGGGACCGGATTTTTTCAATGCCAAGCAGTTCCCGACCATGACCTTCACCTCGACCGGCGTGAAGATGAAAAACGCCAATGAGGGTACGCTGACCGGCAACCTGACCCTGCACGGCGTGACCAGGCCCGTCACGTTCAGCCTGAGGCATGTCGGCGCAGGGCCCGACCCCTGGGGCGGATATCGCTCGGGCTACGTGGCAAAAACCACTATTCGCCGCAGCGATTTTGGCATGAACTACATGCTGAACGGCATCTCGGACACGATTGAGGTGCAGCTCAACATCGAGGGAAAACGGCAGTAAGGAATGGGGCCGATGCTCCTTTCGATGGCCAGGGAGACCATCCTCTGGCCATCGGCGGCCGCCCTTGCCGCAATGATGCTCGGCTTTTTGTTGCGCGATGCGCGCTTCAAACCGATCGTAAGCGCGCTCGCGACAGGGGCGGGATTTCTGGTCGGGTACACGCTGATCTACGGGAATTTTGCATTTCCCCCGATCGAGGCGCAGGGTTGGCTTCCCGCTTTGCTGGCTGTGAATTTTCTGGTCTTTTCATTCGACGATCTGGCTGGCTTTTCCCGCAAGATCAGGATTGCCCTGCAGGGAGCCTTGTCGATCTCAGGAAGCGCACTGATTCTGCTCCCCCTCTTCAAGACGGGATTTCCTGCATTGCAGCTCGCGGCAGCCTCCCTGCTCTGGTTCGGGCTCTGGATCGTTTTGGACGGAAGAAACGGACCTGTCCTTTTCCTCGTCGCCGCAGGCAACGCAATCGTCAGCGCGACCACGGGCAGCACCATGCTCGGGCAGCTGGGCGGAGTTCTTGCAGCGGTTCTGGGCGGGCACCTCGCCTTCAATTTTCCGAAATCGCACATTCCCCTGGGGCATGCCGGAACAGCTGTCGCCGTGACGATCCTGGCAAGCCTGATGCTGATTGGCCATGCCTATGCGGAAACTGCCCTCATCCCCAGCCTGCTGCTGCTATGCGCCGTCCCCGCCGATTTCCTGGGAAAGCACCTGGGCCGCAACAGGAAAAACCTGGAAATGCTCATCTGCGGAGCCCTCGCCCTGATTCCGGTGGCGATCGCGTCGGCAATCGCAATCAGGTCCTATCTTGCCCAGGAATACTAGGGCCTGTTAACACTTGACCGATGCGTGCGAACGTGATGAGTCAGGCAACAGGGCACGGCTGGAGCGGCGCGGTTTGGTTATTCCAAACAAGCCGCGAGGAACGCGGCAATGCGCCTGATTCAACCGTTCCCTTCGGGTTGCGGCAATATGCTGCGTCAACTGCGTTGCGCGTCTTGCGAAGGGCGCAACCATTCGCTGCGCCGCGCGCCTTGTATCCATCGGCACCTTGCCGCAACGCATCCCACCCGACAAGTGTTAACAGGCCCTAGGCTGCCACAGCACGTCTCCGTTGCCGCTTTCCTTGTTGAGCAGGCGGGCGAGCACGAACAGGAAATCCGAAAGGCGATTGAGGTACCTGAGGCTTTCGGGCCCGACCTGCTCTATTCCGGAGAGCGCAACCAGGGAACGCTCCGCCCTTCTGCAAACCGTCCTCGCCAGATGGCAAAGCGCTGCCGACCTTGCCCCGCCGGGAAGAACGAATTCCCTTAGCGGGGAAAGACGGGCATTCGCCTTCTCGAGATTCTCGTCGATTCTCGAAACGTGATTTGCTCCGATTCTGGACTGCCCCGGCAGGCAAAGCTCGGCCCCGAGCTCGAAGAGGTCGTGCTGGATGGCAACAAGGGGCGCCTTCAGGCCATCGGGAAGATGTTCCGAAAGCACGAGACCGATCGAGCTGTTGAGTTCGTCCACATCCCCGATGGCGGCGATACGCAGGCTGTCCTTGCCCACCCTGGATCCGTCTCCCAGCCCGGTCTTACCCTCGTCCCCGGTCCTCGTGCTGATTTTCGTCAAACGCATGCTCACTCCCTTTCCCGAACAATCGATTTCATCCGAACACCGCTTTCCAAAGCCGCAAGACAGCCCCAGTCTCCTTCCCGACCAGGCTTCTTTCGATGCGCGCATAGGCTTCCCCGGCAAGCCTCAGCCTGTGCTGGATCCGCCTGAATTCGCGATAGGCATCCTGCGCGCCCGAACCGACCTCCGCCGGGATCAGTCCGATTTCGCCCAGCATGCCGAGCAGGGCGATATTGCCGACATTGCCGGTGAGCTCAGGGTGGTCGTGAGCATGGGCGAGCACCAGAAACTGCACAGCGAACTCGACGTCGACGATGCCGCCCGGATCGTGCTTGATGTCGAAAAGATCGGTGCGATTCGGATGCCCTTCTAGCATTTTCTGCCGCATGGACAGGATTTCGCTTCTCAAGCTCGGCACATCGCGCCCGAGCATCAGCACGCCGCCCCTGATCTCCTCGAACTCGTCTCCCACCTGCGCATTGCCGGCGACATGCCGCCCCCGGGTCAACGCCTGATGTTCCCATACCCATGCATCGTTCATCTGGTAGCGCCTGAAAGCGGCGACCGAACTCACCAGAAGGCCGCTCGCGCCGTTCGGCCTCAACCTCAGATCGGTTTCGTAAAGCACGCCCGACGGCGTGCTGCTGGTGAGCCAGGTATTGATGCGCTGCGCCAGCCTCGCATAGGTTTCCTGTGCATTCGGATGATCGTCATCGTAAAGGAAAACGATGTCCAGGTCGGATGCATAGCCGAGTTCTTTCCCGCCGAGCTTGCCGTAGCCGATAATGGCGAACCGGTGCTGCTCCCGATGGCGTCCCTTCAAGCCCTTCCAGCAGGACTCGAGCACATTCTCCAGGATCAGATCGGCCAGATGGCTCAGGTGGTCGCTCAGTATCTCGAGCCTCAGGAGCCCGCTGAGGTCCTTCACGAGCAGCTGGAAAAGCACGGAATGATGGACATCGCGCAATATCCCCATCTGCGCTTCGGTATCCCCTTCGGCCTCCTCCAGCTTGGAATCGAGGGTTTTCGCCAACGCTTCCCAGTCCAGCGGGCTGTGAAGCGTTCGGATGTCGAGCAGTTCGTCGAGCAGAACCGGATGCTGACGCAGGTAATCGCTCGCCCAGGGGCTGGCGCTCGCCAGGCCGGCAATCTGCCCGAGCGTATGCGGGTATTCCTTGAGCAGTGCGAGGTAGGAAGATCGGCTGCTGATCGCTTCAAGCAGATCGAGCATCCTCCTCAGGGTCTGGTCAGGATCGGGCTGGGCGGCAGCGGCTTCAACCATCAGGGGAATCAGCTCGTCGACGCGCTTCTGGCTGGCTGAGGGAAGATGCCTGTAGCGGCTGCCCCCCCGGATTCCCTGCAGGAGCCCGAGCATTTCTTCAGGTCTGACGTAGCCCAGCCCCGAAAGCTTCTCTCTTGCCTCCTGCCCGTCCGCACCCCATGTCTGACAAGGCTCCTGTCCCGGTTCTGAGAAAACCTCCTCGAACTGGAACTGTACCCGCATCCTGTGCGCATCGAGCGCAGTCAGGAAAGTCGGGTAATCGGAAAACCCCATCGCCAGCGCAACCAAGGTCCGGTCATCCGGATTTTCCGGAATCGCCTGCGTCTGGGCATCGTCCAGGTATTGCAGCCTATGCTCCAGATCGCGCAGGAAAACATAGGCATTTTTCAGGTCGTTCGCAGCCTCCTCCGGAAGCATGCGCTTTCCTGCCAGCAGCTCGAGCACTTTCAGGGTGGAGCGAGCCTGGAGCTCGCTGTCGCGCCCGCCCCTGATCAGCTGGAAGACCTGCGCGATGAATTCGATTTCCCTGATCCCCCCCGGGCCCAGCTTGATGTTGTCGCTCATTTCGCGTTTTCTGACCTGCTGCCTGATCTGGTCGTGCAGTTCGCGCATGGAACCAATGGCGCCAAAATCGAGATATTTCCTGTACACGAAGGGACGGACGATTTTCATCAGGTCTTCGATGCGATCCCCCGTAACCGCCCTGGCCTTGATCCAGGCATAGCGCTCCCACTCCCTTCCCTGTGTCAGGAAATAATCCTCCAGCATGGAAAAGCTCGAGACCAGCGCGCCGCTTTCCCCATAAGGCCTCAGGCGCATGTCGACCCTGAACACGAAACCGTCCTGCGTCAGGTCGTTCAGGCTTGAAATCAGCTTCCGGCCGAGCCTCGTGAAATACTCGCGGCAGCTCAGGGAACGCGACGTTTGCCCGTCTTCCGGATAGACGAAAATCAGGTCGATGTCCGAGGAAACATTGAGTTCCCCCCCGCCGAGCTTGCCCATGGCAACGACGTGCAGAATCTGGGGCACACCGCTGATTTCACCGACAGGCACCCCGAACTGCTCCCGCATCATTTGGTCGTGCAGGGCAAGGGCATGCCCGATCGCGACCTCGGCAAGATCCGACATGGCAACGACGACTTCCCGCATGTCGGCAAGGCCCGAAAGATCGCGGCAGATGAGGCGCAGCATGACCATTCTTCTCAATTCCCGCAGGCTGCTGTTGAGCTCGGCCTCGCCCCGAGCCTTCCGGGCTTCCAGGAAGGACTGCATTTCCTCCCTGCGAAAGGGCCTGTCGAGGATGCAGTCGAGCTTCCACTGCCGAGCGAGCCTGGCAACATAGCGGCTGTGCTTTTCGGCGTTCGCCAGGATTTCCGCTTTTCCAGGCATATATCCATCCATCCAATAAAAGGCTAAAATCCAGTGTATCCGCTTCCCGGCACGGGGTTCAAGCCGGCGGGTTGAACTTATGTCACGATCACCCATCGAACAAACTGTTATGAATCCATTTCGCGACTGCATCCATAGCAGGTTCTTCTTTTGCTGAAATTCCTGATTCTGACGCACCGCTGGACGGTACGCCTGATCGCCGCATCCTCGATCGCAGCATTCTTCGTCATCGCAGCTGCGATCCTGGCATTGCGCTACTGGCTGCTTCCGGGAATCGAGGCCTACCGCAGCGACATCGAGCAAACGGTCGGAGCCGCCATCGGCGAACGCATCGCCATCGGCAGCATCCAGGCGGACTGGGCTGGCATCCATCCCCATCTGACATTGCGCAATGTCAGGATATTCGACCAATCCGGCCAGGCCGCCCTGACCCTGGACAAGATAGCGAGCAACCTGTCATGGATGACCTTCCTCACCGGAGAAGTGCGGTTTGCCTCGATAGAAATCGATCAGCCCAGGCTCGGCATCAGACGCGACAAGAATGGCACGATCTATGTCGCAAGCATCCCCATCAACCAGGGGCCGGCAAATTCCGGCGTTTCGGACTGGCTGCTGCACCAGAGCCGGGTGCTTATCAAGAACGGCTTCATCCTTTGGGAAGACGAAAAAATGGGGGCACCTCCCCTGATGCTGAATCAGGTCGATTTCGCGCTCGTCAATTCCCGGCAGCATCACCTGTTCGGCCTGCATGCCACGCCCTCCCCCGATCTTTCCTCCCCCATCGACATCAGGGGAAATCTTTTCGGCAAGTCACTGAGCGATCTCAATGCCTGGCGCGGCAGGCTTTATGCCAGGATAGATCATGCCGATACCTCAACACTCGGAAAATGGCTCCCTTCTCCCAAGGCGCTTCTCGGGGGGAGCGGCGGCATGCGCGTCTGGCTCGATTTCGCGCAGGAGAAGCCGGAGGCGTTTACCGCAGACGTGAGGCTTTCCGGAGTCAGGGCAAAACTGGGCAGCAGCCTGCCTGAGATCGGCATGAGAACATTGCGCGGACGCATCGCCTGGAAAGATATTGACGGCGGCTATGAAATCCGGACGCAGCAACTCGCCCTCGAAACCGATGCGGGAGAATCGATTCATCCCACCGACTTCCTGCTGCGTTCCGTCCCGGCACACGGCTTCAGCCCAGAAGAGGGAGAAATCAGCGCCAACTCTCTCGAATTCGACACGCTTTCAAGGCTTTCGGAGTATTTCCCCATGCCTTCGAAGGTCCGCGAGACACTGGCATCGTTTGCTCCGCATGGAGAACTGCGCGATCTCCAGGTCAAATGGAATGGTACAGCACGCGGCTCGCCCCTGTTGCCGTGGCAGTCCCCCGCAGGGGAAAATACCGGGCAATTGCCCGCGCATTACAGCATCAAGGGGCGATTCTCGAACCTCGGATTTGCCGCTTCCGGAAATGTGTTCAAGGGGATCAGCGGCCATGTCGACGGGGATGAAAACGGCGGCAGCTTCAGTCTCGACTCGCGCCACCCCGAATTCGTCCTTCCCAGGCTCTTCGAAGCGCCCATCAGCCTTGATGTGCTGATCGCACAGGCAAAATGGCAGAACGGCAAGCAAGGGCAAACCGTAACCTTCGACAACCTTTCCTTTTCCAATGGAAGCCTGGCCGGAAACGCATTCGGGTCCTATTCCAGCGCGAACAATTACGCAGACATCACGGGAAGATTGACCCGTGCCGATGCAAGCCAGGTCTGGCGCTATCTGCCACTTGTCGTCTCCGGCAGCGCGCGCGACTGGGTGAAAAGCGCGATCCTGGGAGGGGAAGCCAGCGAAGTTAAGATGAGGCTCAAGGGAAGCCTAGACAATTTCCCCTTTGCAAGTGGCAGAACCGGACTCTTCCAGACCGCCTTCAAGGTCAAGAATGCCACGCTGCGTTATGCGCCGGAATGGCCCGAAATGACTTCAGTCTCGGCTGGCATCCTGTTCCAGGGCTCGAGAATGGAAATCACCTCGCATCAGGCCGCCATCCTCGGCGCAAACCTCACTTCCTGCCAGGCCATCATTCCAGACCTCGGCAATCCCGTTCTCCATGCCGAGGGCGAAGCCTCCGGCCCGACCGACGAATTCCTGAAAGTCATCGACCAGTCTCCGGTGAAGCAATACATCAGCGGCTTCACGGCAGGGATGCACTCGACCGGAAACGGCAACCTGAAGATCAGTCTCGACATCCCCCTCGAAAAGATCGAGAACACCAGGGTGTCCGGCAGCTACCAGTTCCAGGACGATACGGTTACCGGACCGGGAATGCCCGACATGGCGCACCTCAACGGGCGCCTGGATTTTTCCGAATCCGCGCTGAGCGCGAAAAACGCCAGTGCGGTGATTCTCGGGGGCCCTGCCGTCATCAACGTCTCCACCGAACGGGACGGCAGCCTGAAAATCGCCGCTTCCGGAAGGATCAGCCCCGACGGCATCGCGAATCCCTTCGCCCGCCACTTCCGCGGCAGCGCAGCCTGGCACGGCACGATTTCGGCCAGCAAGAAAAAAACCGATCTCCTGATCGAGTCCAGCTTGCAGGGCCTCGCCTCTGATCTCCCCTATCCCTTTTCCAGGAAGGCATCCGACATCACCCCGACGCGCCTGGAAAAAAAATCGCTCGCACAAAATGGTAATCTCACGACCTTCTCCTACGGCAAAATCATGGCCGCGCAGTTCGTCAGCGCAACGCAAAACGGCTTAAGCCGAATCGACCGCGGCACGATCTATTTCGACGAGGGTTTGCCCGCAGAACTTCCCGAAACGCCGGGAATATGGATCGTCGGCTCGCTGAAATCGCTCGATGCGGACAGGTGGCGCGACATCCTGGACGAAAGCGGAGGAGGAGAAGGCCCCGTTTCCCTCGCAGGAGTGGATCTCGACATCGATGCCCTCACCTTTCTCGGAAAGCATTTCGGAAAACTGGGCGTGTCGGCAAAGCAGAACGACGGCAACTGGCAGGCGACGATCTCCGGGGATGACATCGACGGGGCCGTCCAGTGGCTCCCCGAAGGAAAGGGGCAGCTGACAGCGAAACTCAAGAAACTCGTCATTCCTTACACGCCGCCGGAAAAGGAGGCGGTCGAGTCGAAAGCCGCACTGGCAAAGGTCGCCAACCGGAATCTTCCCGCGCTCGACATCACGGCTGACAGCTTCGTGATGAAGAACAAGAACATGGGACATCTGGAACTCGTCGCCCTGCAGCAGGGCAGCGACTGGAAGATACAGAAGCTGCGCATCAGCAATCCGGACAGCACCCTGACAGCAGACGGGTTGTGGCAGGGATGGGCGATCCACCCCAGGACGAACGTCAACGTCAAACTCGACGTTTCCAGAATCGGCAAATTCCTGACACGCTTCGGCTACCCTGAAAACATCATGCGCGGCAGGGGAAGCCTGGAGGGAACGCTATCCTGGGCAGGGAGTCCGCAGTCCATCGATTATGCGACCCTCGACGGAAACATCACCTTGAAGGCAAAGCACGGGCAATTCAACAAGATCGATCCCGGAATAGGCAAGCTGCTCGGCATATTGAGCCTTCAGGAAATCCCGCGCAGAATCACGCTGGATTTCCGGGACATCTTCAGCCAGGGCTTCGCTTTCGAGACCATATCGAGCAGCCTGAAAATATCTGACGGAGTCGCCTACACCAGCGACCTCAGGATAGAAGGCCCCGCGGCAGAAGTCGGCATGAGCGGCAAAGTCGATCTCGACAAGGAAACCCAGGACCTCAAGATCATCGTAAGGCCGCAGCTCGGCGGCAGCTTCTCGGTCGCAAGCTCGCTCCTGGGAGGGCCTGTCGTCGGCGTCGCCACCTGGGTCGTGGGCAAGGTATTGCAGGACCCGCTCGACCGTCTGGCCGCCTACGAATACAATGTCACGGGAAGCTGGACCGACCCCATCGTGACGAAGGGCCCCGAGAAGAAATGAACAGGCTAACTGCATTCCTGATTTTGATGATGACAAGCTGCACGCTGCATGCGGCATGCAGCATTCCCCAGTCGTTCTGGGACTGGCCGCGATCGGGCGATGCCGTCCTTTCGCTGAAGGAGATTCGCCCCTGCATCGATGCCTACCTCTCCGATCCCAAATCAAAGCTGATCATCCATCACGGAGCAAACGACGAAGATTCGCTCCATTCCGGCGAATTGCGCGCATGGCTCATGTCGCTTGCAATCGACCCTTCCAGAATCACCGACGCATCTGACCTGCCCAAGGGGCTGTCGATCGAAACCCAGAACCACTGAGCCATCATGATCCTCATACTGACCCAGGACGCAAAACCGGAAAGCCCGGAATTCAGGCAACTCATCGGGCATCTCGCCAATCTTCCCGGCATCAGCACCCGCATCCACACCGAGCAGGGCGCGGAACAGGTTCTGACCGAAATCTATCTGATCGGCAACACCCAATCGCTCGACGCGGAAGACATGAAAAGCCTGCCCTGCGTGGAAAGCGTGGTCAGGGTTTCCGAGGAGTACCGGGTGCTGGGAAGACACAAGGAAGACAGCAGGCCCAGCCATTTCGACTACAACGGCGTGCGCTTCGGACAGGACAACCTCAACGTGTTCGCCGGTCTTTGCGCAGTGGACAATCCCGAGCATGTCGAAATGATGATGAAGGCGCTGCGCGACAACGGGCAGATCTGCACAAGAATGGGAGCATACAAGCCGAGAACCAGCCCCTATTCCTTCCAGGGCCACGGAAAAAGCTGCCTGCCCTATGTTTTCGATCTTGCGGGGAAATACGGCATCAGGGTGATCGCCATGGAAATCACGCACGAATCCCACATGAACGAGATACAAGAAGCCCTGGAAATGACCGGAAGCCCTGTCGGCGTGATGCTCCAGATCGGCACGCGCAACACCCAGAATTTCGAGCTGCTGAAAATAGTCGGACGCCAGCAGCGGTTCCCCGTCCTGCTGAAGCGCGGCTTCGGCATCACCCTCGACGAATCGCTCAATGCAGCGGAATACCTCGCCTCGGAAGGCAACCGCAAGGTGATATTCGGCCTGAGGGGAATGAAAACCAACATGGGCGACCCGCACAGAAACTTCGTCGACTTCTCCCATGTACCGGTGGTGAAAAGGCTGACCCGGATGCCGGTTTGCATCGACCCTTCCCATTCCGTGGGCACCCGGGCAAGGGGACCGGAAGGCATACTGGATGTCATGCATGTGACCGCGCAAGGAGTGGTGGCGGGCGCCAACATGATTCTGGTCGACTTTCATCCCGCCCCTCCCAAAGCGCTGGTCGATGGCCCGCAGGCGCTCACCCTGAACGAGTTGCCCTATTTCCTGGAAGATGTGCGGATAGCGCGGGAAGCCTTCGAAAAGCGCTGCGCGCTGAGCGACAGTTTCAGGAAAACCACCTGAGGAACGATGCCGCCGTAAGCGCAACCATGGCGAGCAAGGCTTCGATCCGCCAGAAATTCATGCTTCCCGTTCGGGCCTGCCGCAGATAAAACGCTGCCAGGAAAAACCCGGAAACCGCACAGGCCATCTTGATCACCAGCGCATCGACCGCGATTCCGGCGATATCGGGAAGATGCCCGTAGAAAGCATAGCTCAGGATGCCGAAAAGCGCCCCGGTCATTCCCTGCACGCCCCACCCAGAGAGCACCACCCAGGCGAGCTTTCGCCTCGCCGCACCAGACAGAAGCGCAAGGATCGCCCCTCCCGTCACCGATACTGCGCCGAGGTTGTGTATCGACTGATCGATGGCATAAGCCAGATTTTGCAGGTTCACGCTCCCCCATTTCTCAGGGCAAATCGACCCTGATCCAGATTTTCCGCGCTTCCTCGGTATGGATGCTCCCGGGATCCAGATTCTGCTCGATGCCCCCCAGTTCCATCCATTTTCCGAGCTTGCCCGAAACTTTCGTCGAAAGCCTCCCGAGGTCTATGCCGCCATCTGCCGGCTTGTCGAGGACAGGGCTGACATCGACCACGGCCCGGTTGCCATTCAAATGCGCCAGGGCATAGAAGCCCCTTGTCACCTCCCGGTACTGCGCGGACACACCGCTGCCGTAAGGACTGAAGAACACCGAATTTTCCTGGATTTCCTTTCCCGTCCTGATGAAAGCGGGACTGCCTTCCAGAACCTGGACGTAGGATGCGGGAGATTCCGTGCTGTAGGTCTCGGAAGACGCATCCGCGGGATCGTCTCCCTGGTAAACCGTGATCCTGAGGGTTCTTTGCGCCGTGTCGATGCGCCCGATGACTTTCCTGAATTCGCGAGGATTCCTCACACGCAGAATCAGCTGATTGCCGGTTCCCGAGACGGCCTCTCCTTTCGAAAGGAGCGGCCGGATCACCGGGATCACGTCCTCCGCCTGCCTGTATTTGAGCGCGATGATCTCGATTTGCTGGGCCATCGCCAGCGGGGACAAAAACAGCAACAGGATGAACATGCCTTTCATGCAAAGCTCCCGAGGTTGAAACTTTCCGCTGCTTTATGTAGTCTTAGTATCATGAACGATTTTTCACAAGGAGCAAAGATGCAACCCCAGATGCAATATTCGGCCATGCCCTATGCCCTGGATCAGAACAGGGTGTTGCGCAACACCTACGGGCTTCTCGGTCTCACCATGATTCCCACCGTGATCGGCGCATTCGTCGGGATGGGCACCAATTTCGCCTTTCTCGTCCAGTCCCCTCTGGTCGGTTCCCTGGTGATGCTCGCAGTGATGTTCGGGCTGATGTTCGCCGTAGGCGCAACCCGCAACAGCAGCCTCGGCATCCTTTTCCTGCTGATTTTCACCGGCGTTGCCGGCTGGTTCCTGGGCCCCATCCTTCAGGTCGCGCTGCACCTCAGAAACGGTCCCGCACTGATCGGCATTGCTGCCGGCGGCACCGGCGCCATCTTCCTGAGCCTTGCTGCGTTTGCGACCGTCACCAGACGCGATTTCGGATTCATGGGAAATTTTCTTTTCGTCGGCCTGATTCTTTTGATCATCGCCTCCCTGGCCAACATTTTCCTGCATATCCCGGCGGCCTCGCTTGCGATTTCGGCAATCGCAGTGCTGATCTTCTCGGGCTACATCCTGTTCGACGTGAGCCGGATCGTGCACGGGGGAGAGACCAATTACATCATGGCGACGCTTGCGCTCTACCTCGACATCTACAACATCTTCGTCAACCTGCTGAGCCTCCTGATGGCGCTCTCCGGAGAACGGGACTGAGCGATATATCCATGGCCACAGCGAGAACGCCGCCTCGAGGCGGCGTTCTCGCTGAAACCCGGAGAAAATCCATGACAAGAATCTGGATCCCAGCCCTTCTCGCATCCCTATTCTGCTCGCAGGCCATGGCAGCGGATGTCACCACATTGCAGGCTGCGCTCGAAGCGGCAAGGCAAAACATGGAAAGCGCGAAATCCCGGTACGAGGATGCCAAATCCACGCAATCCTCTCAGGAAAACAACGTACAGCATCTCAAAGCGGATCTCGACAAGGCGCAGAAGCAACTGGAAGCCGACCGGAATCAGACCGGCATCGCCAAGAAGGACTACTTCGAAGCCAAGGCGAAGCACGACCGCGCCCAGGCGGTCCTCGACAAGGCCTGGAGCAACCGCTGAACCTTCAGTAGCGGGTAAACCACAATCTTGAAAGCTTGATGCAGGTGCGGCAATGCGCTTCTCCGCAGGAGGCGTGTGGATTGAATGCAGTCTTCCTTTTTCCGCCGGCAAGCTTCTCCTCGATCAATATTGCGATCAGCAGCAGGCAAAATCCCAGCATGAATTCGGCAACGACAGGCATGACATTCTCCTCATCTCAAGAACCCGACGAATTCTGCACCGGGAACATTGCAGGCGTGTGATGGCAGGCTGAAAATCGGGGGGAAATAGGATAAAATCGGCTTTTGAACAATTATTGGAGAACTGCATGTCGATGGCCGACCGTGATGGTCTGATCTGGTTTGACGGAAAAATGGTGGACTGGCGCAATGCGACCATCCATGTCCTGACCCACACGCTGCACTATGGAATGGGCGTATTCGAAGGCGTGCGCGCCTACCAGACCGACCGGGGAACCGCCATTTTCAGGCTGAGGGAGCACTCCGAGCGCTTTCTCAACTCCGCGCATATCCTGGGCATGAAAATCCCGCACGACATCGACACGCTGATCCAGGCGCAAATCGACGTCGTGTCCCAGAACAAGCTTTCCTCCGGTTACATCCGCCCCATCGCGTTCTACGGATCGGAAGCGCTCGGGATCGCCGCGAAAAACCTGAGCGTGCATGTGGCGATCGCGGCATGGTCTTGGGGGACCTATCTCGGCCAGGACGCCCTGGAAAAGGGGATAAGAGTCAAGACCTCCTCCTTCACGCGCCATCACGTCAACATCACCATGTGCAAGGCGAAAGCCACGAGCAGCTACGCCAACTCCATCCTCGCGCACAACGAGGCGGCGCAGGACGGCTATGACGAGGCGCTGCTGCTGGATGTCGACGGCTTCGTCACGGAAGGCTCGGGAGAAAACATCTTCATCGTAAGAAAAGGCAAGCTCTACACCCCCGATCTCACCTCCGCCCTCGACGGCATCACGCGCGACACGCTCATCCAGTTCGCGTCGGAAATCGGCATTCCGGTGATCGAAAAACGCATCACGCGCGACGAGATCTACACTGCGGACGAGGCATTCTTCACCGGAACTGCCGCTGAAGTCACGCCCATCAGGGAACTCGACAACCGGACGATAGGCAGCGGCAGCCGCGGCCCTGTCACCGCAAGGCTGCAGAAAATGTTCTTCGACACCGTCACGGGCAAGAACGACGCCCATTCCGACTGGCTGACCTTCATTTGAGGGATACAACATGAGCGAATCGAAAAAACGCCTGATCGAAGTGACCGAAAAGGACCTTCCCTTGCATTGCCCCATGCCTTCGATGACCCTGTGGGATGCACATCCCAAGGTGTTCCTGCCGATCGAGGAAAAGGGAGAGGCGCTCTGCCCCTATTGCGGCACGCTCTACATTTACAAGGGAAGTGCCCGCCATCACTGAGCTCCCGAAAAAAATCCTGATCGTGGCCCCCTCCTGGGTGGGGGATGCGGTCATGGCCCAAACCCTTTTCAAGCGCCTCAGGGAGCGCCATGCAGATTCCGTCCTGGACGTGCTCTCCCCCGCCTGGTGCGGGCCGCTCTTCTCCAGGATGCCCGAAGTCGACTCCATCATCCCCAACCCGCTCAAGCATGGCGAACTCGGGATAGGCCTGCGTTACAGGCTCGGCGTAGCCTTGCGGGAGAAGCGTTACGATCAGGCCATCGTCCTGCCCAACTCCCTGAAATCCGCCCTGATTCCCTTCTTCGCCGCCATCCCCCTCCGAACGGGCTATGTCGGCGAAATGCGCAGGGGACTCCTGAACGACGCCAGGATACTGCAGAAATCGCGTTACCCCCTGATGGTTGAGCGCTTCGCCCTGCTTGCCGAGGAAAGAAACGATCCCTTGCGCCTTCCGCTCAGGCATCCTTCCCTCTCATCGAGCCCGGCCCAGAAAGAAGCTGTCATGCAGAAGCTCGGACTCGCGCCTGAAAGACCCGTCGCCGTATTCTGCCCGGGAGCGGAATACGGCCCTGCCAAGCGCTGGCCGAGCGGATATTTCGCTGCGCTTGCCAAAATGCTCTCGGGACAATATGCCGTCTGGCTGATCGGATCCGCGAAGGATCGCGATATCGGGGAGGAAATCAGAACCTTGAGCGATGACGCCTGCCTCAACCTGTGCGGCATGACGGAACTCGATGACGCCATCGACCTCATTTCGCAGGCGGCCTTTGTGGTCAGCAACGATTCCGGACTGATGCATGTCGCCGCCGCCCTGGATAAGCCCATGGTGGCGATCTACGGCTCCTCCAGCCCCGGTTTCACCCCACCCCTTTCGGAAAAGGCGGCGATGGCGAAGATCGAACTGCCGTGCAGCCCCTGCTTCGAGCGAGTCTGCCCGCTGGGGCATTTCGACTGCATGATGAAACTGTCCCCGGAAGCAGTCCATGCCAAGATCCGGGAGATCGTCCGGTGAGCTATTTGCCTCCGCCATGGCTCAAGGGCGGACACATGCAGACGATCTATCCGGCGAAGATGATCAGGCAGCCGGAAATTGCCTACAGGCGGGTGCGATGGGATACGCCCGACGGGGATTTCATCGATCTCGACTGGGTGGACGGAAAAGGCCCTCTTCTCGTGCTTTTCCACGGGCTTGAAGGCAGTTCGAAAAGCCATTATTCGCTTTCCCTGATGCATGCCGTGAAAAACAGGGGCTGGTCCGGGGTGGTCGTGCATTTCAGGGGATGCGGCGGCGAGGCCAACCTGCTTCCGAGGGCCTATCATTCCGGGGACTTTGAGGAGATGGACTGGATATTGCGCAGATTGCGCTTCCTCGATGAAGGCAGGATCTATGCTGCGGGCATCTCCCTCGGGGGAAACGCCCTGCTGAAATGGCTGGGCGAATCAGGAAGCAGCGCAAGAACAGTGATCGACAAGGCTGCCGCGATCTCGGCCCCGATGGACCTGGCAGCCTCCGGGAATGCGCTCGGGCGCGGATTCAACCGCACCTATACCCGGGAATTCCTGAGAACGCTCAAGGAAAAAGTTATCGAAAAGCTGGAAAGATATCCCGGCATCGTGGACAGGGAAGCGCTGCTTGCCGCGCAGGATTTTCGGCAATTCGACGGCCTCTACACCGCGCCCATGCACGGTTTCGACAACACCGACGATTACTGGAGCAGGGCGAGCAGCAAGGGCGGTCTTCGGCATGTTTCCCTTCCCACCCTGATACTGAATGCCAGGAACGATCCCTTTCTCCCGGCAGAAGCATTGCCGGAGGAAAGCGATGTTTCAGCACATGTCGAACTGGATTATCCGGAACAAGGCGGACATGCCGGCTTCGTCTCGGGCCCCTTCCCCGGCAACCTGGAATGGCTTCCCGCGAGGCTGTTCGATTTTTTTGAAAAGGATCAGGCATGACGCATTTTCCAAAGGAAATTTTCAAGGCTTACGATATCAGGGGAATCGTCGGAAAAACGCTCACCCCCGAAATCGTCGAAGGCATCGGGCAGGCACTGGGTTCCGAGGCTGCCGCGCGAGGCCAGAGCACCATGGTAGTCGGGCGCGACGGCAGGCTTTCCGGACCGGAACTCTCCAGTGCGCTCGCAAGAGGCATTGCCAGGAGCGGGGTGGACGTGATCGACATCGGGCTGGTCGCAACCCCCATGGTCTATTTCGCGATCCACCATCTGGGAACGGGTTCAGGAGTCATGGTGACGGGCTCCCACAACCCCCCTGAATACAACGGATTGAAGATGGTTATCGCCGGAGAGACGCTGTCCGGGGAAACCATACAGGCGCTATTGAAGCGCTGCGAAACGGGCGACTTTCTCGCCGGGAACGGAAGGTACCGCACACTGGACATCGCGGACGCCTACCTGAACCGCATCGCAAGCGACATCCATCTGGCAAGGCCACTGAAAATCGCAGTCGACTGCGGCAACGGTTCCCCCGGCGCCTATGCCCCGAAGCTCTACCGGATGCTCGGCTGCATCGTTGAGGAACGCTATTGCGACGTCGACGGCACTTTCCCCAACCACCATCCCGATCCGTCACACCTTGAAAACCTGAACGACCTGATAGCCGAACTGAAGTCGGGAAACAGCGAAATCGGACTGGCATTCGACGGCGATGGGGACAGGCTGGGCGTCGTCACCAAGGATGGCAGCGTCATCTTCCCCGACCGCCAGCTCATGCTCTTTGCAGCCGACGTGCTTTCCAGGAATCCCGGAGCGGAAATCATCTATGACGTCAAATGCACCCGGAACCTTGCCCCTTGGATAAGGGAGCATGGCGGGAAGCCCATCATGTGGAAAACCGGGCACTCGCTGATCAAGTCCAAGATGAAGGAAACCGGCGCGATGCTCGCCGGGGAAATGAGCGGACACATCTTTTTCAAGGAACGCTGGTACGGATTCGACGATGGCCTTTACGCCGGAGCAAGGCTGCTGGAAATACTGAGCCGCCAGGAAGACATCGATGCCGCGCTGCACTCCCTTCCCGATGCGGTCAGCACCCCGGAACTCCAGATCAGGATGAACGAAGGGGAAAATTACGAACTGATCGCGAAACTGCAGTCTGACGCAGCATTCGACAATCCCAGGGAGGTCATCAAACTCGACGGCCTGCGCGTCGAATACGAAGACGGTTTCGGCCTTGCGCGCTCGTCCAACACAACGCCCGTGATCGTGTTAAGATTCGAAGCTGACAGCAGTGAATCCCTGAAGCGCATTCAGGAAGATTTCCGACGGGTAATACTCCGAGCCAGGCCGGACGCTGTTCTGCCCTTCTAACGACAATGACAACGCAAATGGAAGAGGAAAACGATTCCCACTATTTGGAAAGCGTGACTTCCCTCGGGGATACCCGGAACATCGTCACGAGCCAGGACATCTATTCGAAAAACGGGATCAAGCTTGCCGGGCGTGGATCGCGCATAGACAGTTCCTTCTATGACAGGCTTGTCAGGCACAAGCTGATGCTGTCTCTCGACCAGTGCATGACTGCAGAGAACGCCGTGACCGGGGATGAACTTCTTGCCGGAACGAAGAAGCTGTTCGAAGAAGAGCCCAGATTCTTCATCATCACTCAGCTCGTCGACATCAAAAAGATCTGGTCGGCAGTTTCGAGAATCAAGCTGAACGACGCGCTCGCCTTCAAGCTGACCGTGGCGCGCGAGATGCGTCCGGAGATTCTTGAGCACAGCCTGCGCATCCTGCTCATTTCGCTTTGCATCGGATCGAAATGCAGGCTGTCCGAGGCCGATCTCGCCAACCTTGCCGCCGCAGCGATTTTCCACGACCTGGGCGAACTCCACATCGACCCTGAAATACTCAAAAAAGCCGACCTCACCATGGACGAGAGAAAACATATTTACGCCCACCCGATGACCGCCTTCCTGATCCTGAGGGAATTTCCGGAATATCATCCCGTCGTCAGCACCGCAGTCCTTCAGCATCACGAACACCTCGACGGCAGCGGTTATCCCGCCGGCATCTCCGGCCAGAGGATCACCCCACTGGCACAAATCCTGGGAGTGGCCGAAGTGACGGGGGGAATCGCGGACCCGCACAGGCTCGAAATCGTGCTCAAGCTCAACATGCACAAGCTGAATACGGAAGTCATCGGCCATGCGCTCGAACTTCTGAAGCCGGATCAGGAAATATCCGGATCGGATCAGAGCATCGGCGAGATCGGGGACAGGCTCGCCCAGCTTGCCCGAGCCTTCGAAGCATGGAACGAAATCTGCCAGACCCGGGATGCTCCCATATTCAAGCTGGCCAACCAGCGGATTCTTGAACTGCGGCATGCTTTGTTCGACGCCGGATTCAACCCCCTCGAACTCGACTGGCTCACTTCCGGAATAGAGAACGACCCCGGCGAAATCCAGGATGTCCAGACCCTGGTCAACGAATCCTTCTGGCAAATCAGGAATCTGGAAAGGGAGCTGAACCGGCTCTGGCCTGACTTCGAAAAAGCGGCGGATGCGGACAAACAGATCCTGAAGGACTGGATCTCTCGCCACACCGGGAGTCTCCATTGAGCGAGCCCCTGTTTCTCGGACGCCAGCCCATTCTCGACCGGAATCAGGCCCTGGTTGCGTTCGAACTCCTTTTCAGGTCGGGCGAAGCGAACGCTGCGCAAATCAGCGACGACTTCACTGCGACAACGACAGTGATCAACCACGCATTCAACGAACTCGGCATCGAAACCGCGCTCGGCCCCTACCAGGGATTTCTCAACATGAGCGAAGCGCTGCTCATGAGCGATGTCATCGAGATCCTTCCGAAGGGAAAGATCATCATGGAAATCCTCGAGACGGTCAAGATCAACAGGGCGCTGGTCGAGCGATGCAAGTTTCTTAAAACCATGGGGTTCCAGCTCGCCCTGGACGATTTCACGGATTACGAGCCGGAGATGGATCCTTTTCTCGAACTCGTCGACATCGTCAAGATCGACATCCTGCTGGTCGAACCCGGGAAGCTCGGAAAGCTGGTCGAAAGAATCAAGAAATGGCCTGTCAAGCTTCTCGCCGAAAAAGTGGACAGCGTCGAGCAGTTCGAGCACTGCAAGGCGCTCGGCTTCGACCTTTTCCAGGGCTATTATTTTGCGAAGCCGCAAATCATCTCCGGAAAGCGGCTTTCCCATTCCGAACTCACGCTCATGAAGCTGCTCGGCCAGGTGACGTCCGATGCCGATGAACAGGAAATAGCGGACACGCTCAAGGAAAACCCGCATTTGAGCCTCAATCTGCTGCGGCTCACCAATTCCGTCGCCTGCGGCGTGAAGCAAAAACCCACTTCCATCAGGGCGGCCATCGCCATCCTGGGCAGGCGCCAATTGCAGCGCTGGGTGCAGATCCTGCTCTATTCGAGCGGATCCAACGAGCATGCCTTCCCCAACCCCATTCTTCAACTTGCCGCAACCCGCGGCAAACTGATGGAGCTGCTTTCGCCTAAAATAGGGAACAGGGAGTTCGAAGAGAGCGCCTTCATGACCGGAATCATGTCGCTCATGGATACCCTGCTCGGCACGCCGATCGGCGAAATCCTCTCTTCCATTCCAGTGAGCCAGGAAGTGAAGGACGCGCTCACCGAAAGATCGGGAACGCTCGGCAAGCTCCTGGTCCTGGCAGAAGACCTGGAAAAGGGAAACGTGGAGGGCATCGAAGCCTGCCTGGCCGAATGTTCGAAAGTCTCGCTTCACGACGTGAGCGTGGCGCAAACGGAGGCATTGAAATGGTCGAACAGCATCGCACAACCCAATGAATGAACCGCTTTTCCTGGGCAGGCAGCCTGTCCTCGACCACAATCATACCCTGGTCGGCTACGAACTCCTGTTCAGGTCGGGACAGGGGAACAGCGCCCATTTCTCTGACGATCTCGCCGCCACCGCCACCGTCATCAACCATTCCTTCAGCGACATCGGCTGCGAAGTTGCCCTCGGCCCCTACGATGGCTACATCAATCTGAGCGCACCGCTGCTCATGAGCGAAATCATCGAATCCCTGCCCAATGACAGGGTCATATTCGAAATACTGGAAACCGTGGCCATAGATGCGGGAATAGTCGAGCGCTGCAAGCTTCTGAAGTCAATGGGATACAGACTCGCGCTGGACGATGTGGCGGACTTCACGGAAAGCATCGAATCCATCATCGACATGATAGACATCGTCAAGATCGATGCGAGCATGGTCGAAGAGGCGAGGCTTCCTGCACTTATCGGAAAATTCAGAAAGCACCCCGTCAGGCTGCTCGCCGAGAAGGTCGAAACCCAGGAGCAGTTCGATCTCTACCAGAGGCTCGGATTCGATCTGTTCCAGGGCTACTATTTCGCCAGACCGCACATCATCCAGGGAAAGCGGCTTTCGCATTCCGAAGCCGTGATCATGAGGCTGTTTTCCCTCATCACCGAAGATGCGGACACGCCCGAAATCGAGCAGGCGGTCAAGGCTAGCCCCACCCTGAGCTACCACCTGCTCAAATTGGCCAATTCCGCCGCGCGCGGCGCAAATTCCGAGATCACCTCGATCAGGTCGGCCATCACCCTGCTCGGCATGCAGAGCCTGAAGCGCTGGCTGCAGATCCTGATTTACTCGCAGACGGCGAAAGACAAAGCCTTTCCCAATCCGCTGCTCCAGCTCGCGGCAACCCGGGGGAAAACCATGGAGAACCTGGTTTCAGGAAAGCGGGATGCGAACCTGGCAGGGAAGGCGTTCATGGTCGGCATCATGTCGCTGATGGACGCGCTGCTTGCCATTCCCCTGCAGGAAATCGTCGCGTCCCTCGCCCTGAGCCAGGACATCAAGTCCGCGCTGATCGAGAACAAGGGGGAGCTGGGCGAGCTGCTATTGCTTGCCAAGACCCTGGAAAAGAAACAGGTCGGGGAATTCGACCTGTCCGTACTGCCCTATCTCACCCTGCACGACCTCTCCGTCGCCCATGCCGAAGCGCTTTCCTGGGCGAACGGCATAGGCGGCTAGAGCTTTTCCCTAACCCAGCCTTCCACGGAAGCGAGCGCCGCCGGCAGCTTTTCGGGCTCGGTTCCGCCCGCCTGGGCCATGTCGGGGCGCCCGCCCCCCTTTCCGCCCACCTGGCTCGCCACGAAATTCACCAGTTCCCCCGCCTTGATTTTGCCGGTGAGATTCTGGGTGACGCCTGCGATCAGGACGACCTTGTCTTCTGCAACCGATCCCAGGACGATCACGGCGGATTCCGCCCTGTCCTTGATCCTGTCCATGGTCTCGCGCAGGGCGGCGGCATCCGCCCCGGGAATATTCATGGCAAAGAGCTTCGCGCCGTTCAAATCGACTGCTTCTCCGAGAATTTTTTCGAATCCTGCCGAAATAAGCTTCGATTTCAGGGCAGCTAATTCTTTTTCCTGTTCTTTTGCATGCGCAAGCAATCTCTCGATCCGGTTGGGAAGTTCCGAGGTCGGACAATTAAGCTTGTCTGCAACGCAGTAAAGTTCCTTCTGCCCCTGTTGAACCGACAGGATAGCTGCATCACCCGTGCGCGCTTCGATTCGCCTCACGCCTGCGGCGACTCCGGTCTCTTCCAATATCTGGAACAAACCTATATCGCCTGTCCGCGCCACATGTGTACCACCACACAGCTCGCAAGACGACCCCACATTCAGCACGCGAACCTCGTCGCCGTACTTCTCGCCGAACAGCATCATCGCCCCGGTTTTCTTGGCATCATCAATTGACATCAGCCGCGTCAGTGTCGGCATATTGTCCATGATTTCCCTGTTGACGATTTGCTCTACCCGAAACATTTGCTCACGAGTCATCGGCTCGTTGTGCACGAAGTCGAAGCGCGTCTTGTCGGGATCGACCAATGAACCCTTCTGCTGCACATGCGGGCCCAACACTTCGCGCAGCGCCTTGTGCATCAGGTGGGTGGCGGAATGGTTGCGGGCCGTGGCGGCTCGCGCGGCCATGTCCACCCTCGCCATGACGCTGTTGCCGACGCTGAGCTTTCCGGTCTTGACGAGCCCGTGATGGCCGAAAACGCTCGCCTGGATCTTCTGGGTGTCTTCCACTTCGAAGATCCCGTGGCTGCTGCGCAGCTCGCCCCTATCCCCGACCTGCCCGCCGGATTCGGCATAGAAGGGGGTGTCGTCGAGAACGACCACGCCCTGCTCGCCTTCAAAGAGCTCGTTCACCGAGGCGCCGTCCCTGTACAAGGCGAGGATGTTGCCCTGGCGCTCCAGCATTTCGTAGCCGTGAAAATGGGTTTCAGGCCCTTCGTATTCCAGGGTCAAAGCCATCCTGAACTTGCCGGAAGCCCGCGCCTGGGCTTTCTGCCTCGCCATCGCAGCATCGAACCCTGCCACATCCACGGTGACATCATGCTCGCGGCACACGTCCTGGGTGAGGTCCAGCGGAAAGCCGAAGGTGTCGTGCAATTTGAAGGCGGTTTCGCCGTCGAAATGCTTTCCTTTCTCCATGGCTGCGAGATCGGATTCGAGGATCGCCATGCCGTGCTCGATGGTCTGGAAGAAGCGCTCCTCCTCCTGCCTCAGCACTTCCGTCACCCTGACCTGGGCTTCGGCGAGTTCGGGATAGGCCGATCCCATCTCGACCACCAGGTCGGCGACCATTCTGTGGAAGAAGGGAGAACGCACCCCGAGCTTGTAGCCGTGGCGGATGGCGCGCCGGATGATTCGTCTCAGCACGTAACCGCGCCCCTCGTTGCCCGGGATCACCCCGTCCGAAATCAGGAAGGAGCAGGCGCGGATGTGGTCCGCCAATACTTTCAGCGAAGGGGAATCCAGGTCCCTGCAATCCGTTTCCCTCGCGGCGGCCCGGATCAGTGCCTGGAAGAGATCGATTTCGTAGTTGGAGTGCACGTTCTGCAATACCGCCGAGATGCGCTCGAGCCCCATTCCGGTGTCCACGGAAGGCTTGGGGAGCGGATGCATGACCCCGGCTTCGTCGCGGTTGTACTGCATGAACACGTTGTTCCAGATCTCGATGTAGCGGTCGCCGTCTTCCTCGGGCGAACCGGGGGGGCCGCCATAGATCCCTTCCCCGTGGTCGTAGAAGATTTCGGTGCACGGGCCGCAGGGGCCGGTGTCGCCCATCATCCAGAAATTGTCGGATGCGTAGCGTTGACCCTTGTTGTCCCCGATCCTGATCACCCGTCCCGGAGGGATCCCGATTTCGCGCGTCCAGATGTCGTAGGCCTCGTCGTCCTCGGCATACACCGTGATCCACAGCTTTTCGGAAGGAAGCCCGTACACTTCGGTCAGGAGCTCCCATGCGTAGCGGATGGCATCCCTCTTGAAATAGTCGCCGAAGCTGAAGTTGCCCAGCATCTCGAAGAAGGTATGGTGCCTCGCCGTGTAGCCCACGTTCTCGAGGTCGTTGTGCTTGCCGCCCGCGCGCACGCATTTCTGGGAAGTGGCAGCCCGGGTATAGGGACGCTTGTCGAAGCCGAGGAAAACGTCCTTGAACTGGTTCATTCCGGCATTGGTGAACAGCAATGTCGGGTCTCCGGCGGGAACCAGCGAACTGGATGGCACGACGGCGTGCCCCTTGGAGGCGAAAAAATCGAGGAATTTCTGGCGGATTTCGCTGCTTTTCATGTCGTCTTCTTCATGTCTCAAGGCTCCCGATCAGGCGGAGTATTTCGTCGAGCGAAAATCCCCTTCCCTGAAGGAAGCGCACCTGTTTCCCGAGTTCCTTGCGGTCCCCCGGCATTTTTCCGAATTTCTTTTCCCATACCGACTTCAGGGCATCCTGCTCCGCATCCATGATCCTCGGCAGCGCACCCTGAATCAGGTCTTCGGAGACGCCCTTCTCGCGCAGTTCGTGCACCACATGGGACCGCCCGTAGCGGCCCAGCCGCGCATTGACCATCTGATCGACATAGCGCGCATCCGAGAGCCACCCCTCGGCCTCGAGTTCGGCGAGAACGTCGTCGATCTCCTCTTCTTCCCTCAGCCTGGATTTGAGTTCGAACCTGGAATATTCGCGCCGGGCGAGCAGCCTGAGCGCCTTTTCCTTCAGCTCAGTCCGGTTCATCCGACGATGCGGCCGGCATTGCCGCCGCGCCGACATGGGCGCGGATCTTCGCCTCGATCTCGTGCGCAACTTCCGGATTCGCCTTCAGAAACTCCCGGGAATTGTCCTTGCCCTGTCCGATCTTCTCGCCCTTGTAGGCATACCATGCGCCGGACTTCTCGATCAGCTTCTGCTGCACGCCGAGTTCGATGATCTCGCCTTCCCGCGAGATCCCTTCGCCGTAGAGGATGTCGAATTCCGCCTGCTTGAAGGGGGGGGAGACCTTGTTCTTGACGACCTTCACGCGGGTTTCGTTGCCGATCACTTCCTCGCCCTTCTTGATCGCGCCCGTCCTTCTGATGTCGAGTCTGACCGAAGCGTAGAATTTCAGGGCATTGCCGCCCGTGGTGGTCTCGGGGTTGCCGAACATCACCCCGATCTTCATCCTGATCTGGTTGATGAAGATCACCAGCGTGTTGGTGCGCTTGATGTTGGCGGTGAGCTTCCGGAGCGCCTGCGACATCAGCCTCGCCTGCAGGCCCATGTGCGAGTCGCCCATCTCCCCCTCGATCTCGGCTTTGGGCGTCAAGGCCGCGACCGAGTCGACCACCACCACGTCGACCGAACCGGATCTCACCAGCATGTCCGCGATCTCGAGCGCCTGCTCTCCGGTGTCGGGCTGGGAAATCAGGATGTTGGGCACGTCCACCCCGAGCTTCTGGGCATACTGGGGGTCGAGTGCATGCTCGGCGTCGATGAAGGCTGCGGTGCCCCCGAGCTTCTGCATCTCTGCGATCACCTGCAATGCCAGCGTCGTCTTGCCCGAAGATTCCGGGCCGAATATCTCGACCACCCGTCCCCTCGGCAATCCGCCCACGCCGAGGGCGATGTCGAGCCCCAGCGAGCCCGTGGAGACCACCTCGATGTCCTGCGCCACCTCGCTGTCGCCGAGGCGCATGATGGAGCCCTTGCCGAACTGCTTCTCTATCTGCGAAAGCGCCGCCGCGAGCGCCTTGCTCTTGTTTTCATCCATGTCTTGATCACCCTTGGTCAGATGGTGAATTATGGCATGGCTTGTAAGATAGAGCCAGTTCCGGAAATCCGTTCTTCTGGACTCGCAACATGCCACTTGACGACGACGCTCGCATCGAGCGTCAGAATCAAGAACGTCCCTCTTTCCGCATTTCCCTGATTTTATCCTCAAGAACGACAGGCCTGTCCTTCCAGCGCGATTTGATGCTTCTGGCCGCATCCATGCTTTCCTGCCTGCGCCTCGCTTCCTCGACGGCATCCAGAAGCAGTTTCGCCACTACTGCGCTCTTGTTGGCGTGGGCAAAAGTCTTGTTGAACGCTTCCTTGATATCGTCGGGAATGCTGAAATTCATGGTCGCCATGATCTTCCTCGCTTGTTGAAGATTTCAACAAGTATGGGCCGGGCACTGCCCGCATTCAATAAAAATACGCCACTCTGCTTCGCAACGGATTGATTCCGGACCGATTCGGGTTCAAGATGCGGAATATCCGGATAAAAACTTTGAAAAGTTTCTGGAAGCAAAAAGCCCGGCGGGTTTCCCTGCCGGGCCTGGATACAGAATCTTTCGATTCTTTCATTGTAGCAACGGCTCTCACCCCGGATAAGCTACAATCCAAAGACTTCTTTCGGATGATGGGACGCGTTCTGGCTCCGCAAGCGTCAATTTCTACCGAGTCGATACTTCCGCACTTCGGCCATTGCGGACGTAGGCGATTTCCTGAAAAGGTTGTTGGCCCATCATGCTTCAATGTCTGCTTCCAACCTTTTCGAACCGTCACTATCGACCAGTTGAAGCCTAAAAACTTGGGTAAAGACAACCTGTACGCTGGCTGTGACTCTCAAAATATATTGAGCACTAACCACACCATGACGGTTCATTAGTTTTCTTCAAATTTGCCGTAGAGCTGCCACCGCCAGAAAAATGATGCTAATGTACTGTTTTGGCGTTGTTAGGCAGGCATATGACGAATTACGGGAAGGAAAGCGGCATCGCAATCACGACTGCAAGGATTCAAAACTTCCGCTCGCTGGCGAACATCGAAGTGGATAGCCGGAGGTTCAAAAGCTCTAAGCAGCTTCCTCAGTAGTAAGGCTCTTGGAAACACTCAGAAGGCCGTCCGCGAGGGTGTTGCTTTACTTACTGTTCATTCTTCAAAAGGGCTCGAATTCGATGTGGTTTTCATCGCTGGAATGGCCGAAGGCATCTTTCCAGACTATCGTGCTACTAGCGCAAAGGAGCAAGCTGAAGAACGCAGAAATGCATTTGTGGCAGTGACTCGTTCGAAGCGACTGCTCTATCTGAGTTACCCGGTCACTCGTGTGATGCCTTGGGGCGGGATACGCAATCAAGTGCGATCCCGATTCTTACCTGATTTAAATTAGATTTTGACAAACTGCTGGCCAAACCAGCAGGTGCACCTAAGAGGATTAGAGTTCACGCTGACATTTATGAGGAAGGAAAAATATACGGGGCCAAGCATGGCCGTACGTTGTGGTGCACCACCCAATTCAACTTACGTAACGTCCTTGCGTTACCTTCTCTGTGTGTTTTATATTCCAAAAATCTGATAGCGGACATCCCGCAGCTCGAACCGATGGGCTTATCAGAAAATCGCCAGCGTCCGGTAAGGCCGAAGTGCGGAAGTATCGACTCGGTAAAAATTGGCGCTTACGGCGCCAGAATGCGTCCCCCCATCTGAAAGCGAGTCTTCAGATTGTAGCGTATCCGGGGTGAGAGAGGGAGCTACAACTCCGCTGCACCAAAGGTCTCTGATAGCTGGATTGTAACTGACCGATGCCTGACCGCAAATCACAACATCAAGGGGTAAGCGGGGCGGGTAGTTGCGGTGTCTTTTTTCGACGTGTTGGAAAAATACGCCTGATGTCATTTTTCACCTCAATGGATCCAATTCGTTTTCGGCATAAAGGAGCCACCGAATTTTCGGCGTAATGGCGCCAGTGAATTTTCGGCATAATGGCGCCAGTTTCTGGGCTCGAACTTTCTTCAA
>JAKBJU010000014.1 GCA_021835845.1 Pseudomonadota bacterium
CGATTTTGAGATGCCCCGAAACTGCGCTTCGCTTCGTTTTCACGCAACCCAATTGGGACGGGGCTTTGCGGGTGATCTTCTTTGTTACGCGGCTCGCGAATGGAATAACCATTCGACTTCGCCGCGCGCCTCGAATCTCATCTCGCAAAGTCGCGTCGCGACCGCGTGGGAATAAATCAGTGGTTCCCTAACCCGCGCTTGGAGAGAAAGTTTATCTGAATTCCAGCCCCCTCTTTGGTCGCCTAGAGTTCGAATCTCCGGTACTGGATCGCCTCTGCCACATGTTCGCCCGAAATCTGCCTGCTTTGCGCAATGTCGGCGATGCTCCGCGCCATCCTGAGCACCCTGTGGTAGGCCCTTGCCGAAAGATTCAGGGCATTGACCGCCTGCCTGATCAGGGTTTCTCCTTTCCCGTCCGGCCGGCAATGCCTTTCGGTTTCCTTCACGCCCAGCTCGGCATTCGCCTTTCCCTGGCGCGCGAGCTGCAGGGCTCTCGCGGCCTCTATTCTCGCCCTCACGCTGCGGCTGCACTCCCCTGCATCGAGCTGCTTCAGGTCCTCGAATGGAATGGAGGGCATTTCGATGCGCATGTCTATCCTGTCCAGAAAAGGGCCTGAAAGCTTCGCCCTGTAGCGCAGAACCTGGTCCGGCGTGCAATGGCATCTTCCGCTCTTGTGGCCGAGATAGCCGCAGGGACAGGGATTCATCGCTGCGAGAAGCTGGAATCTGGCCGGAAAATCGACGCGCTCCAGGGCGCGAGAGATGGTGATTTTCCCGTTCTCCATGGGCTCCCGCAACGCTTCCAGAACGGCCCTTTCGAATTCCGGCAATTCGTCGAGAAACAGCACGCCGCAATGAGCGAGCGAAATTTCTCCTGGCCTGGGGTGCGTGCCTCCCCCGACCATGGCCACTGCGGAAGCCGTATGGTGCGGGGAGCGGAAAGGCCGCCTTCCCCAGTTCGCCGGATCGAAAGCGCCGACCAGAGACTGGATCGCGGCGGATTCGAGCGCTTCCTCTTCCGTCATCTCCGGCAATATTCCGGGAAAGCTTGCGGCCAGCATGGATTTCCCTGTGCCGGGCGGACCGATCATGAGAACGCTGTGCCTGCCGCATGCCGCGATTTCGAGCGCGCGCCTGGCGAGAATCTGGCCCTTGATTTCGCTGAAATCGGGGTAGGAAATTTCACCGGTTCGGGGAATTGCGGAGAATTCCGGAATGGGTTCGACAGCGGCGAGGTGAGCGCATACCTCGGCGAGGGAGCGTGCGGGATGGATGGAAGCCGATTTCACGATGGCGGCCTCGAAGGCATTCTCGAAGGGCAATATGAACGCACGCCCGTCCCGCTTCGCAACCATCGTCATTGCCAGGACACCCCTGACCGGACGCAGTTCGCCGGAGAGGGCGAGCTCTCCGGCGAATTCGTAATTCAGGAGCTTGTCTTTGGGAATCTGGTTTGATGCGGCGAGAATGCCGATCGCGATGGGCAGATCGAAACGTCCGCTCTCTTTCGGCAAATCGGCGGGAGCGAGGTTCACGGTGATGCGCCGGGATGGAAACGAGAACCGGGCGTTCAGCAGGGCGGAGCGGACCCTGTCGCGGCTTTCCCTGACCTCAAGTTCGGGGAGTCCCACGATGGTGAAGCTTGGCAGCCCAGCTCCGATATGCACTTCCACGGTCACGAGCGGTGCGTCCAGCCCGTAGAGCGCCCTGCTGTAAAGGACAGCGAGGCTCATCGGGCAAATTCATTCTTCGGGTTTCAGGGCTGCCTTCTCGAGTTCGGCCACGCGCTCTTCCAGATGCCCCAGCTTTTCTCTCGTTCTCAGCAGCACTTCCTTCTGCACGTCGAATTCCTCGCGGGTCACGAGATCCATCTTGGTGAATATGCCGGCAAGCATGGCCCTGACATTCTTTTCAACATCTTTCGCGGGGGAGGATGCCATCACTTCGTTCACTTTGGCTCCGATTTCGTCCAGCAGTTTCTGGTTGATCATGATTCTTCCTCGTGATTTTGGATTCCTGAAGTGTAGCAAAATTCCCGGCATTCGCAGGCATCCGATTTCCGGAAATTTTTCAGCGGATGGCTATGCTCAATCATGGTGCATGGCGCACCAACAAGGGTCAATTTGCATTGAATAACGCCGAGAATTGCAAATAACTATCTGATTATTTTAAACATTGTATATTGGCACGGTAAATGCTTGAAGATGCCTGTAGTTTTTTCATCCACAAAAAAGGGAGTTATCACTGTGAACAAATTGACCCAATCTCTCATCATCGCCGGCATCATTTCGATCCCTGCGGTCGCGATGGCTGACGGCGCAGCGCCTGCACCTGCAGCGCCAACCCTGACAGATGTCCTGGGCGCTTCCGGCGTTTCCCTCACGGGCTATGTCGATGCCGGGTACACCAGCATGAACAGCTCCGGGCTTTTCACCAACGGCGGCGCAAGCAGGGTGTTCGATGCACCCAATGCCACCGCAGGGAAGAATTTCAGCAGCTTCAGCCTGAATCAGGTCGGCGTGACCGTTGCCAAGGCACCTCCTTCCGGATTCGGCGGACTGGTCAATTTCACCGGCGGCGAAGATGCCAATGTGATCGCCTCCTACGGTGCCGGAAACAATGTGGTTGGCAATGGCGGCAACATGTACAACAACAACCACAATTTCGACATCACCCAGGCCTACGGCAGCTATGCCACGGGACCGGCCACGCTCATTCTGGGTAAATTCGCCACCCTGGCGGGCGCCGAAGTCATTCCCAGCATGTCGGATACCAACTACTCCCGTTCCATCCTGTTCGGCTATGCGATTCCCTTTACCCATACCGGCGCGCGCCTCACCTACGCTGCCTCTGACACCGTCAGCCTGATCGCCGGCGTCAATAACGGATGGGACCAGGTTGCCGATCAGAACACGGGAAAGACCGTGGAACTGGGTGTCACGGCAGCGCCTTCGAAGATGTTCTCCTTCGCCGGATCGTTTTACGGCGGCAAGGAATTGGCGGCTCCCGGTGGCTTGGCAGCAGGATCCAGCCCGTACACTCCGGGCGTGGCGCTTCCCGCACTCTCCCAGTTGAGCAACGGCAACCGGCAATTGGTTGATCTGGTCGGAACCGTCAATGCCACGGACAGCCTGTCTTTCGTGGTGAACTACGACAACGGCAGCCAGCAAAATGCCGTATTGCAGACGGGAGCCCTGGGTACCGCCAAGTGGGATGGAACGGCGCTCTACGCGAACTACATGTTCAGCGAAATGTGGAGGCTCTCCTTCCGCACGGAATACCTGAATGACAAGAACGGGTTCCGCACCGGGATAGCCCAGAAATGGAAGGAAAACACGCTTACCCTCGCTTTCATGCCGGCCAAGAGCTTCGAGTTCCGCGGTGAAGTTCGCGGCGACACTTCCAACGTGGCGGCATTCCAGCGTGGCGATGGCACGGCAGCGTCCAGCCAGACCTCGGTCGGTCTGGAAGCGATCTACAAATTCTGAAAATCAACTGAGGAGTTGACATGAAAATCGTAACTGCAATCATCAAGCCGTTCAAGCTTGACGAGGTGCGGGAAGCCCTCTCCGCCATAGGCGTGCAGGGCATCACCGTCACCGAGGTCAAGGGTTTCGGGCGTCAGAAGGGGCATACCGAGCTTTACCGGGGTGCCGAATATGTCGTCGATTTCCTGCCGAAAGTGAAGATCGAGGCTGCGATCAAGGCCGAATTGCTCGACCAGGTCATAGAAGCCATCGAGAAAACCGCCAGGACGGGAAAGATCGGGGACGGCAAGATATTCGTCACCGATCTCTCCCAGGTCATCCGCATCCGTACCGGCGAGACCGGCCCGGACGCACTTTAAGGAGAACATGATGAGAAAGTTTTGGTTATTGCTCTCGCTTTTCGGGGCTTTGTGTTTCAGTGCGCCGGTCTTCGCTGACGATGCATCCGCTCCTGCTGCAGCGCCTGCCGCTGCGGCTCCGGCTGCCCCTGCTGCGGCTCCGGCAGCGCCCACTGCGCCCTTCATGTCCGATGTTGCCAAGATCAATTCCGGAGACAACGCCTGGATGCTGACATCGACGGCGCTGGTGCTGATGATGACCATCCCGGGTCTCGCGCTTTTCTACGGCGGCATGGTGCGCAAGAAGAATGTACTGGCGACCCTGATGCAAAGTTTCGCCATCACCTGCCTGGTAACCGTGCTGTGGATGGTCGCGGGTTACAGTCTGGCGTTCACCCCGGGTAGCAGTCCCTATCTGGGCGGATTCGACAGGCTGTTCCTGAATGGCATGTTCTTCGTCAACGGATCCAAGGTCGCGGTATCGCATCTTGCGCAGACCATACCCGAGTCGGTATTCATGATGTTCCAGATGACCTTCGCGATCATCACCCCGGCGCTCATCACGGGTGCATTTGCGGACAGGATGAAGTTTTCCGCGATGATGCTTTTCATCGCAATCTGGACCCTCGTGGTGTATTCGCCGATCGCGCACTGGGTATGGGAGCCGAGCGGATGGCTGGCTGCCAAGGGCGTGCTGGATTTCGCTGGCGGCACCGTGGTGCACATCAATGCGGGTATCGCCGGTCTGGTCACGGCGCTCGTTCTCGGCAAGCGCCTGGGTTACGGCAAGGAAGCCATGGCGCCCCACAATCTGGTCCTCACGGTGATCGGTGCGGGTCTGTTGTGGGTGGGCTGGTTCGGCTTCAATGCGGGCTCCGCTGTTGCAGCTGACGGCCGTGCCGGAATGGCCATGGCAGTCACCCAGATTGCAACCGCAGCTGCAGGGCTTGGCTGGATGTTCGCGGAATGGCTGGCCAAGGGCAAGCCTTCGGTTCTGGGCATCGCTTCCGGCGCAGTCGCTGGTCTGGTTGCAATTACCCCGGCTTCCGGCTTCGTTGGCCCTGTCGGATCCCTCGTGATCGGCGTTGCCGCCGGCGTGATCTGCTTCTGGTCTGCAACCTGGCTCAAGGCGAAACTGGGCTACGATGATTCGCTCGACTGCTTCGGTGTGCACGGCGTAGGCGGCATCGTGGGCGCACTGCTCACCGGCGTGTTCGCAATCAAGGACATCGGCGGCACCGCAGGCATGCTGGAAGGCAACAGCGGGCAGCTCATGACCCAGGCGCTGGGCGTGGGCACAACCCTGGTTTACGGCGGCATCATGACCTTCATCATCCTGAAAGTCATCGACATGGTCATCGGCTTGCGCGTCACTGAAGAGCAGGAGCGCGAAGGCCTCGACATCAGCCTGCACGGCGAGCACGTCGAATAAGTTTACTCACCCAACTTCAGGGGGCCTTGCGCCCCCTTTTTTTGTTTGGGATGGAGTAGAATTCTGAAAAGACAGGGGAGGAGGAGATGCAGGAACCTTTCATGATTCATCTGGCGAGGCTCGCTCCGGCTTTCATGGCGATCACCTTCCTCATCCTTTTCCATCATTTCTTCGTCCAGAAAAACAGGCTGCTCTGGGCCATCGGCCTCTTTCTGCTGGGCTGCCTGATTTCCTACCGTTCGCTGACCAGCATCGGCTAAGGAAGCCCTGAACAAGTCGCACATGAGCCGTGTTGCCGGAAAATCGAGATGATCGTGCGAAGCGCAACGCAGGTCGTAGCCGAGTCTACGACGCCAAGGAGCGCGACAAAGCGAGCGCTCGATTTCACGCAACCCTTGAGGGACGGGGTTTTGCGGGCGATCCTCCTTGTCGCTCGGCTTGCGAAGGGAATGACCATTCGCTGCGCCTTGCTTCGCGAGTTTCATCCCGCAAAGCCGACCGTCACGGCCACGCGGGACTTGTTCAGGGCTTCCCTAATACATCCTGTTCCTGAACAGCCATCCGGCTATCGCGAGCGAGGCGATGCCGATGAGCGCCAGGGGCCACAATTCGGGAATCAGCAGGCGAAATGGCGTTCCCTGCAGGAAAACCCCTCTGAGTACGACCAGGAAATAACGCATCGGATTGATCAGGGTGAGATCCTGGACTATGGCGGGCATGTTCCGGATCGGAGTGGCGAAGCCCGACAGGATGATCGCCGGCACCATGAAGAAGAACGCGCCGAGCAGTCCCTGCTGCTGGGTCACGGCGATCGAGGAGATCATCAGCCCCACGCCTACTGCAGAGAGCAGGAACAGGAAGATGCCGACGTAAAGTGTCGCAATGCTTCCGAGAAACGGGACCTTGAACCAGAAAACCGCTGCCAGAGTGACCAGTGTCGCCTCCAGAATGCCGATCAGAAATCCCGGCAGGGCCTTGCCGATCAGGATTTCAACAGGACTCATGGGAGTGACGAGCAATTGATCGAAGGTGCCCTGTTCCCGCTCTCTTGCAACCGAAAGGGCCGTGACCAGCATCGTCACGAGCAGCGTGAGCAGCCCCACTATGCCCGGGACAAAAAACCAGCGGCTTTCCAGGTTGGGGTTGAACCAGGCGCGGGTTTCGATATGCGCGGGCATGGCGCTTCCCCGGCGTGCCGCCCATGCGCCGCTGAAATCTTTCACGATGGATCCGGCGTAATTGACGACCAGCATCGCCGTATTCGAATTTCTCCCGTCCGTGATGATCTGGACCTGGGTGGTCTTGCCGCTCAAGAGATCCGCGCTGAAATTCGGTCCGATGCGCAGCACCATCAATACCTGCTTGTCCTCGATGAGGGGCGCTATCCGGCTTTCGTCCTGCAATTGTGCCACCAGATTGAAGCTGGACGACCCCCTGAAGGCTGCGAGAAGATCCCTCGAAACATTTCCCCTGTCTTCAGAATAGATAGCATAAGGCACCTGCTTGAGTTCGAAGGTCGCCGCATAGCCAAACACAAGAAGCTGGATCAGGGGCGGCACGACGAGCACAAGGCGTCCTTTCCTGTCCTTCAGCAGGGAAAGAAACTCCTTGATTGTCAGGGCGAGAATTCTCTTCCACATGCTATTCCAGCCGCTTTCTGGTATTGCGCCAGGTGAGCCCCAGGAAGAGGGCTGCCAGCAGAACGAGGGCGGCGGCATTGGGCAGGATCACCTGCCATTCGTCGCCGGCCAGAAAGAGCGTTTGCAGTATGGCGACATAATAGCGCGCAGCGATCACATGGGTGATGGCCTGAACGATTTTCGGCATGCTGTTGATGTCGAAAATGAAGCCGGAAAGGATGAATGCCGGCAGAAATGTGCCGATGATCGCAATCTGGCCTGCAACGAACTGGTTTTTCGCCACCGAGGAGATCAACAGGCCCATGCCGAGCGCCGTGATGAGGAAGAGGGCCGATGCTGCAAGCAGAATCCAGAGGGAGCCGCGCAAGGGCACTTCGAAAAGCCACAGCGCCATGGCGACCGAAAGCGCAAGCCCGCCCATGCCCAGCAGAAAATAGGGGATCAACTTGCCGAGTATCACTTCGTTCATCGAAACCGGCGTGACGAGGAGCGCTTCCATGGTTCCCCTCTCCCATTCACGTGCCATGACGAGCGCAGTCAGAAGTGCGCCGATCAGCGTCATGATCACTGCGATCAGCCCGGGAACCAGAAAATTCCGGCTCCTGAGTTCGCTGTTGAACCAGATGCGCTGCTCTATCCTGACCGGAATCTCGGAACGAATGCCGCGCAGGGCGGCGTCATGCTCTAGCCAGTTCTGGAAACTGCCGTCGACATAGCCCGATATGATCCTGGCGGTGTTTTCGTCGACGCCGTTGAGGATGAGTTGAATCGGTGCGCCGTCCGGCTGCCGCAATTGCCTGGCAAAATCCTGCTTCAGCACGATGACGGCATTGATCTTTCCTGCCGTCATGGCCCGCACCGCATTTCGGGTGTTCGCGTAAGCGAACGTTTCGAAGTAGCGGGACTCGCGGAATTCGGCGGTGAAATTGGATGTGTCGGCGCTGGGCGCTTCGACCACCAGTCCGAGCGGAATATGCTCGGAATCGAGGGACACGCCGTAGCCGAAGAGGAGCAGCAGGATGAGCGGCATCAGGAAAGCGATCGCGATGCTGCTCGGATCGCGGATTATCTGCAGGAATTCCTTTCTGATCAGTCCGGTGAGGCGCATGTTCATGCCGATTCCCTGGCCTGTATCAGTTCGACGAAGGCATCCTCCATGCTCGGATTCTCGGACTTTGCGCCGGCCTTGATTTCGGCGGGCGTGCCTATCTTCAATATTTCGCCCGATGCCATGATGGCGAGGCGGTCGCAGTATTCCGCTTCTTCCATGAAATGGGTCGTCACCATGACGGTGACCCCCCGGACGGCAAGTTCGTTGATGCGTCGCCAGAACTCGCGGCGGGCAAGCGGGTCAACGCCCGAAGTCGGCTCGTCCAGGAAAAGGATATCCGGTTGGTGCATCAGGGCGCATGCGAGCGCAAGCCGCTGCTTGTAGCCAAGAGAGAGATCCCCGCTGACAGTATCCTTGACCTCGGACAGCGAGAATTCAGCCATGGCCCACTGGATCCTTTCCGTTCCGGTTTTTCCGGAAAGGCCATATGCGGCCCCGAAGAAGCGCAGGTTTTCGAGGGCGCTGAGGTTGCCGTAGAGCGAGAATTTCTGGGACATGTAGCCGATTTTCGCCCGTGCTTTCGAGGCGGCATGCCTCAGATCCACTCCGGCTACGCGCAGCTTTCCGCCTGAAGGGGGAAGCAGGCCGCACAGCATCCTGAAAGTTGTCGATTTGCCTGCGCCATTTGCCCCGAGCAATCCGAAAACTTCTCCCTGGGATACCGAGAAACTGACATTTTTCACCGCATAAAAATCCCCGAAGCGCCTTTGCAGGTTCTCCAGTTCGATCACCGTGCCTGTCATTGCGGAAACGGGTTTGCCTTGCGTGATAGCATGAACCGGGGATGCCGGGCCTTTCAGCAGGGTGACGAAGCTGTCCTCGAATCTCGGGAGAAGCGGCGAAATTTGCATGTCGGGACGGGAGGCCGGAGGCGACTGGCTTTCCATCACGACGCGGACATGATCTCCGTGGATCAGCGCATCGATCACTCCGGGCGCTCTCGAAAGGGTTGCCTGAAGGCTTCGCTTCGAGAGTGAATCTGATTTCACCGCAAAAACGCGCCCGTTCATCGGTACTCTCAGGGACTCTGGCGTGCCTTTCGCAAGCAATCTGCCTTCATGGAGCAGGATCACCTCGTCGCAGTTTTCCGCTTCGTCAAGGTAGGCCGTGCTGAGCAGCACGCTCGTTCCCCGCTCCTTCACCAGACGATACACGATGCTCCAGAGTTCCCGCCTCGATACCGGATCCACACCCACGGTGGGCTCGTCGAGCAGCAGCAGGGAGGGTTGCCTTACCAGAGCGCAGGCGAGACCGAGTTTCTGCTTCATCCCGCCGGAAAGTTTTCCTGCCAGCCTTTTCCTGAAGGGATCGAGGCCTGCCATGCCGAGCAGTTCTTCGTGTCTTGCGGGGCGGTCTTCAATGGGGACACCCTGGAGATCGGAATACAGGTCGAGGTTTTCCTGAACCGAGAGATCCTCGTATAGCCCGAATCTTTGGGGCATGTAGCCGATGCTGCTCTGCACTTCGAGAGATTGCCGGGTGGCATCGAGGCCCGCGACCCTGATCGATCCCGAGTCGGGAATCAGGAGGCCTGCGGCGAGCCGCATCAGGGTCGATTTTCCCGCAGCGTCGGGGCCGATGAGTCCCGTGACGATGCCGTGCCTCACCCCGAAGCTGACATCATCCAGGGCGGTTGTCCTGCGCCCTCCTGCCAGAAAAGTCTTGGAAAGGCTAGAGGCTTCGAGCGCGGGGGTCAGGGTTTCCTGCAAGGGGCCGCCTTGATCGGATCGAGCAGGGAAATGGTCACTGTGGCCGGCATCCCGAGGCGCAATTCGTTCCTTGGATTGCACACGAATATTCTGACCTGATAGGAAAGGCTGGTCCTGAGTTCCGCAGTTTCCACGGACTTGGGCGTGAATTCCGCGCTCGGCGAGATATAGCCGATCCAGCCACGGTACTCCCTGCCCGCATAGCTGTCGGTTTCGACTTTCGCGGCCATGCCTAATTTCAGCTTGCCCAGGTCGGATTCCGGCACATAGGCTCTCACCCATACCGGGTCGGTCAATGCCAGCGTATAGACCGGCTTCTCCGGGGAGGTCATGTCGCCCGGCTCCTGTATCCTGTCGCGGATGATGCCGTCTGATGGCGCGTAAAGACTGGCATCCTCGAGGTCGATGGTCGCGAGAGAAAGCCCCGCCTGGTCGGCTTTCAGCGCGGCTTTTGCGGATTCGATGTCTTCCCTGCGCGGACCTTTCACGGCAAGCCGCAACACTTCTTCTGCCGCCTTTGATCTGGCTTCGGCGGCTTCCGCAGCCGCCCTGGCATTGTCGGCCTGCTGATCGGAGACGAAATGGCGGGATGCGAGATCTTTCAGTCTGAGGTAGCTGCGTTCGGCATTAGCTGCATCGATTCTGGCAGCATCAAGCTCGGCTCTCGCCTTGCCGATTTCCTCCGGGCGGCTTCCGGATTCGAGGCGCTCCACGATCTGCTGCTGGGCGGAAAATTCGGCCTTTCTGAGTTCGACATTCGCTTTCAGCCTGTCCGTGTCCAGCATGGCAAGGAGCTCTCCCTTCTTCACCGCATCGCCTTCCCTGGCGAGCATCTTTGCGATGCGCTCGGAACCCTTGAAGGCGACCTGCACCTGCCTGATGTCGACATTGCCGTAAAGGGTCAGCTTGCCGGGTGCCGCCCTGTCCTCGCGCGAATGTTGCCAGGCGAGGACTACCCCTATGAAAATTGCGACGGACAGGATGGGCAGCAGTATTTTTTTCTTCATGGATCGGTCGGTCGTAAAGGCATGCCCATAATCATAGGAGTCCGCAGGCAATGGCGCAACCATGCCGTTGTCTTTTGGAAAAGCCTGTGCCAATATGGGCCGATGACACTGCCCGAAGACTACAGCCTGCGCTGCGAACTCAACGACGAAGTCCATACGCACCAGTATGAAAAGCTGGTGCCGCCGGAGCGGGTTTCCTTCATCGTGTTGCTCGTCGGCGAGGAGGAGAGGGCGAACGAGTGGCGGCATCTTGGCGCATTGTGCGGAATATTCGGGCAGACGCTCTCCGACCAGGAATCGAAGAACCTGCATCTGGATATGGGCGCTTTCCGGCTGAAGGTGGAGAGGCATCAGGAATTCACCCGCTATACCTTCGTGAAGCAGGGACAGTTCGGCAATCCTTTTTCGGAACCCGTGACCCATCATGTTCCGGAGGGCTGGCTTGCGGCTATTCCCGGGAAGACCCTGGTTGCCGCGCATATCGGCGTGATGCGTGGCGATCCGCTCGATGCGCCGCCTCCGCTTGCTGAAATCGCGGCTTATTTCGAAACCGATACCCTGGCGGGCTCCAGGGCAGGCAGCAGCTCGAGTCTCGTGTTCACGGATTTTCGCATCGGGAAGGATGGGTTCAGCCGCTTCCTGGTGATCGCCAACAGCATGCTGCCCACCCAGAACGGCAGGCTGCTGCTGCGCCTGCTGGATGTCGAAACCTACCGCATGCTCGCCCTCATGGCTTTGCCGGAAGCGCGCAGGCTGATATCGAAAATCCCCGCCATGGATGCCGAATTGACCGGAATCACCGGCGCCATTTCCCATGGCGGCGGGAAGAACGACGAGGCCCTGCTCGAAGACATTTCCCAATTCGCGGATCGGCTGGAGGGGATGATTTCATCCACCTACTACCGCTTTGCCGCGACGCGCGCCTATTTCGGGGTGGTCGCGAACAGGCTTGCCGAATTGCGCGAGAGCCCTCTGGAAGGCATTCCCACTTTCGGGGGATTCCTCAACAGGCGGCTGGAGCCCGCAAGAAACACCTGCGAGTCTGCCGAAAGATGGCTGGATCTGCTTTCGAGCCGCATCAGCCAGGCGAGCCAGCTGCTGCGCACTAGGATAGACGTCAGGCGGGAAGCGCAGAATCAGGATCTGCTCGCCGCAATGAACCGCAGGTTCCATCTCCAGCTTCGCCTGCAGCAGACGGTGGGGAGGCTGACCATTGCCGTTTTCACTTACTATTCGGTCGACTTGATCGGCTATGTCGTGGATGCCCTGGTAGGGCGGTTTCACTGGAGTCTGGATACTGTCCTGATCAAGGCGGTATCCATTCCCTTCGTTGCCCTGGTCGCCTATTTCCTGGTCGGCAGGAAGGTCAGGCATGCGCTCGTCAATTCGGAGTCCTTGAATTAGGGCCTGTTAACGGGCCCTAAGGCTTGAGCAGGTAATCCTCGTAATTGCCGTGATAATCGACGATTCCCGAGGGGGTCAGTTCGATGATCCGGTTGGCGAGAGACGAGACGAATTCCCTGTCGTGGCTGACGAAAATCAGCGTCCCCTTGAAAAGCTCTAGGGCGAGATTCAGCGATTCGATCGACTCCATGTCGAGATGGTTGGTGGGCTCGTCCATCACCAGAACATTGGGGCGGGAAAGGATCAGCTTCCCGAAGAGCATTCTGCCCTTCTCTCCCCCGGAGAGCACCTTGACGCTTTTCTTGGCGTCGTCCCCGGAAAAAAGCAGGCGGCCCAGGGTGCCGCGTATGACCTGATCGTCGTCCCCCGGCCTCCCCCACTGGCGCATCCAGTCGAAAACGCTCATGTCCTCCTCGAAATCCGCGGAATGATCCTGGGCGAAATAGCCGATTTCGGCCTTTTCCGCCCACCTGATCTGTCCCGAGTCGGCCTCCAGATCGCCAACGATGGTTCGCAGCAGCGTGGTCTTGCCTATGCCGTTGGGTCCGATTACGGCGATGCGGTCTTCCGCGTCGACCATCAGGTCGATATTCCGCAGCACGTCTCTGCCATCGAATCCCTTGGAAAGATGCGCAACTTCCAGGGCAAGGCGCTTCAGCGGTTTTTCGAGCTCGAAGCGGATATAGGGGGAGACGCGGCTGGAAGGCTTGATCTCGTCCAGCTTGATCTTCTCGATCTGGCGTGCGCGCGAAGTCGCCTGCCTCGCCTTGGAGGCGTTCGCCGAGAACCGGCTGACGAAAGACTGCAGTTCCGCGATCTGCGCCTTTTTCTTGGCGTTGTCGGCGGCCTGGCGTTCCCTGACTTGGGTGGAGGCGATCATGTAGTCGTCGTAATTGCCGGGATAGATCCTGATCTCGCCGTAATCGAGGTCGGCCATGTGAGTGCAGACGCTGTTCAGGAAGTGGCGGTCATGGGAAATGATGATCATGGTGTTGTTGCGCTCGTTGAGCACGCCCTCCAGCCAGCGTATGCTGTTGATGTCGAGGTTGTTTGTGGGCTCGTCGAGCAGCATGATTTCGGGATCGGCAAACAGCACCTGGGCGAGCAGCACCCTGAGCTTGAATCCCGGCGCGATTTCCTTCATCAGTCCATAGTGCTGGCCTGTCGGGATCCCGACTCCCAGCAGCAGATCGCCCGCCCGCGATTCCGCGGTATAGCCGTCCAGCTCGGCAAAGCGCCCCTCGAGTTCGGCCACCAAGATGCCGTCTTCTTCGGTCATGTCCGGCAGGGCGTAGATCCTTTCCCGCTCCTGCATGATGTGCCACAATTCCTCGTGTCCCATGATCACGGCATCGATTACCCGGTGCTCCTCGAATGCGAACTGGTCCTGGCGCAGTTTGCCGAGGCGCTCACCGGTATCGAGCGAGATATTGCCCGAACTGGGTTCGAGGTCGCCGCCGAGAATCTTGAGAAATGTCGATTTTCCGCAGCCGTTCGCTCCGATGAGCCCGTAGCGGTTGCCGTCGCCGAATTTGACTGAAACATTTTCGAACAGGGGCTTCGCCCCGAACTGCATGGTAATATTGGAAGTGGTGAGCATGGTCGAAGGCGCTTGCAAAACCCGCATTTTAACATCACGGCGCCCGGAAAATTGAAACGGAAGAATAAATGGTTCCCCATCTGACGACTGCCCTGAGCGGTGCGCTGCTCGAACTCGAAAAACGGATACTCGATGCGATGCCTTCCATCGAGCACTGGCTGAGGAGCGCGTGGCAGGAGCATTCGACGCCCATCTATGCCTCGGTCGACCTGAGGAACAGTGGCTTCAAGCTCGCCCCTGTCGACACCAATCTTTTCCCGGGAGGGTTCAACAACCTGAATCCGGAATTCATGCCGCTATGCGTCCAGGCGATGATGTCCGCCATCGAAAAGATCTGCCCGGATGCGAGGGGAGCGCTGCTCATCCCCGAGAACCATACCCGCAACCTCTATTACCTGCAGAACGTGGCCGCCATCGCCTACATCCTGCGCCAGTCCGGGATGAACGTGAGGATAGGCACGTTGATTCCGGAGATCGCCTCTCCCACGGAAATTCCTCTTCCCAACGGGGAAAGCCTGCTGCTCGAACCGGTCAAAAGACAGGGGAATCGCCTCGGGCTCGACGGCTTCGATCCTTGCATCGTGCTGCTCAACAACGATCTCTCCGTCGGGATTCCGGATGTCCTGAAAAATATCGAGCAGGCGATTCTCCCGCCCCTTCACGCAGGCTGGGCGACGCGGCGCAAATCCAACCACTTCTCGGCCTACAACGAGGTGGCGGAAGAATTTTCGAAGCTGATCGGGATCGATCCCTGGCTCATCAATCCCTATTTCGAAACCTGCGTCAAAGTCGATTTCCATGAAAGGGTAGGGGAGGAGTGCCTGGTCTCCCATGTCGAAGCGATACTCGACAAGACCGCGAAGAAATATGCCGAATACGGCATCAGGGAGAAGCCTTTCGTCATCGTCAAGGCGGATGCCGGGACCTACGGCATGGGCGTGATGAGCGTCAGGAGCCCCGATGAGGTGAAAGGGCTCAACAGAAAGCAGCGCAACAAGATGGCGGTCGTCAAGGAAGGCATGCCGGTCAGCCATGTCCTGATCCAGGAAGGCGTGCATACCTTCGAGAGCATCAACGAGGCTGTGGCCGAGCCCGTGGTTTACATGATCGACCATTTCGTGGTCGGGGGCTTCTACAGGGTACACACGGGAAGGGGAACGGACGAGAACCTGAATGCGCCGGGAATGCATTTCGTGCCGCTCGCCTTCGAGACGGCCTGCTCCCTGCCCGACTACAAGGCGAACCCCGATACGATCATGAACCGCTTTTATGCCTACGGCGTGGTCGCGCGTCTTGCGCTTCTGGCTGCCGCGATAGAAATCGAAAGGACTGTCCCGGAATGAGGATCGCCTTCATTCTGGATCCGCTCGAAGGGATCGATACCCGCAAGGATTCGAGCTTCGCGATGATGCGCGAAGCGTCCGTTCGCGGGCATCAAATCCATGTCCTGCTGATGGGGGACGTCCTCCTGAAAGAGGGCGTGATTCAAGCAGTTTCCCGCGAAATCAGGCTCACCGGAAAAACCCCCCTGTGGTTCGAGGCGGAAAACCCGCGCACTTGCCCTCTGGCCGAATTCGATGTGGTCATGATGCGCAAGGATCCCCCCTTCGACATGGAATATTATTATGCCACCCAGCTTCTGGAGCTTGCCGAGCAGGGCGGGGCGAAGGTAGTCAACAGGCCCGCCGCCCTGCGCAACTGGAACGAAAAGCTTGCCATCGCGAAATTCCCGGAATTCACCCCGCCCACCCTGGTCGCAAAGAGGGAAGAGGATTTGCGCGAGTTTCTGGCCATGCACCGGGACATCATCCTCAAGCCGCTAGACGGGATGGGGGGAGCCGGCGTTTTCAGGGTAAGGGAAGACGATCCCAATATCGGCGTCATCATCGAAACCATGACCGGCTACGGTACAAGAACGGTCATGGCGCAACGTTTCGTTCCTGAAATCGAACAGGGGGACAAGCGCATCCTGATGGTGGACGGCGTGCCCGCGCCCTACTGCCTTGCCCGCATTCCCAAGAAAGGGGAGACGCGCGGCAATCTCGCCTCAGGCGGCAAGGGCGTCGCCCGGCCCCTGTCCGGGCGCGATCTGGAAATCGCCCATGCGGTAGGTCCTTCGCTCCGGTCTGCCGGCATAGCCCTTGCAGGGCTCGACGTGATCGGGGATTTTCTCACCGAGATCAATGTCACGAGCCCCACCTGCATGCAGGAAATCCTGGACCAGACGGGATTTAGCGTGGCGAAGCAGGTGATCGATCTGCTGGAATCCGGATGCGCCTGATTTTCCTGCTGATGCTGCTCGTTTCGGGCTGCACGAGCCACCAGGTCTATCAGCAGCAGCGCTATGTGTTCGGCACGCTGGTCGAAGTGAGCGTTTACGGCACAAGCAAGTCGAAGGCGGATCAGGCGATCGACGGGGTGATGCGGAAATTCGGGCAGATGCACGAGACGCTGCATGCCTGGAAGCCGAGCGAGATCACCAAATTGAATCGGGCATTTCTCGAGGGCAAGAAGGGGAAGATCGACCCGGAAACCGCGAAAATCATTCGCGATGCGGCCCGGCTTTCCGACCAATCGAAGGGACTTTTCAACCCTGCGATAGGCGGCTTGATCGGGTTGTGGGGATTCCAGAACGACGAATTCAAGCCGGTGCGGCCCGACCCCGGGAAAATAGAAGCGCTCGTCTCGGAAAACCCGCAAATGGACGACATCGTGATCGAAGGGGGCGTCGCCTACAGCAAAAATCCTGCCGTCAAGCTCGATCTGGGGGGATTCGCCAAGGGATATGCGCTCGACGTCGCTGCGGAAATGCTGCGGAAGGCCGGGGTTGACAATGCGCTGATCAATATCGGCGGCAACATCATGGCACTGGGCAGCCACGGGAGCCGGCCATGGCATGTCGGCATCAAGAATCCCAGAGGGGCCGGGGCGATCGCGGAACTCGACCTGCATGACGGGGAGGCGATCGGCACGTCGGGCGACTACCAGCGCTACTTCATCCTGGCCGGGAAACGCTACTGCCACATCATCGATCCGCGTACCGGCTATCCCGCGCAGGGCGTGGAGGCGGTTACCGTGCTGATTCCGAAGGGGGAGCATGCCGGCGCGCTTTCGGATGCAGCTTCGAAACCGATCTTCATATCCGGCCCCGCAGGATGGCGCCAGGCTGCCAAGGAAATGGACGTGGAGGATGCGCTTCTGGTCGATGCCAATGGCAAGATACACATCACGAAGGCATTTTCGAAGCGACTCAGCTTCGAGAAAAAGGATGCGAATCCGGACGTCGTCGACTGAAGGCGTATCAAGCCGATTCGACTTGGGATAAAATCAAGATTTTCGGGAGGGATATGGTAGGGATTCTGATCGTGGCCCACGGCACGCTGGGCGAGAGCCTGATTCACTGCGCAAGCCATGTCATCGGCCAGAGGCCCCCCCTGCTGATGCAGATCGGGATCAGCGTTCACGACGATCCCCAGGCCATCCTGCCCCAGGCGATCAGGCTCGTCAAGCAGCTCGATCAGGGGGACGGGGTGCTCGTTTTTTCCGACATCTATGGCGCAACGCCGTGCAACATCGCATCGAAGCTGGTCATTCCCGGTAAGGTCGAAGGCATCGCCGGAGTCAATCTGCCCATGCTGGTGCGTGCGCTCACCTACCGGAACGAACCCCTGGAGAAGCTGGTTCAGAAGGCCCTCTCCGGCGGAACCGAAGGCATCGTTCCATTTTCACGGGATTTCCATGATGCAGCAACGGGAAGTTGAGATCATCAACAAGCTGGGGCTGCATGCCCGGGCTTCCGCGAAGCTCTCCCAGCTCGCCGGAAAATACGAGAGCGAAATCTGGCTCGCCCGCAACAACAGGCGCGTCAATGCCAAAAGCATCATGGGGGTGATGATGCTCGCCGCGACCAGGGGAACCCGGGTCTTGATCGAAGCCAGCGGGCCCGACGAAGCTGAAGCGCTGGACGCCCTCGCGGCTCTGGTCGCGGATTATTTCGGGGAAGGCGAATGAGCTTCGTCCTCCAGGGAACAGGCGTTTCGGGCGGGATCGCGATAGGGAGGGCGCACCTGATTTCGCACGCCCATCTCGAAGTTTCGCACTACAACCTGCCGCAGAAGCTGATTCCGTCCGAGATCGCGCGCTTCGAAGCGGCAGTTGCCGCAACCCGGGAAGAGCTGGAGACATTGCGCGAATCCATTCCTGCGGATTCTCCTGCGGAGTTCGGTGCCTTTCTCAATCTGCACCTCATGATCCTGGCCGACTCCACGCTCTCGCAGGTTCCGCAGCAGATCATCGAATCCCAGCATTGCAACGCGGAATGGGCGCTCAAGCAGCAAATGGCGAATCTGCTCGCCCAATTCGACAGGATAGAGGACAGCTATCTCAGGGAGCGCAAGGCTGACGTCGTCCAGGTGGTCGAGCGGGTGCTCAAGGTTCTGCTGGGCCAGAAACAGCAGCAAGCGCAGAGCAGGGATCAGGGCAGCATCCTGGTTGCGCACGATCTCAGTCCTGCGGATGTCATCCTGCTCAAGGAGCTGCAATGTTCAGGCTTCATCACCGACCTGGGCGGCACGACCTCGCATACGACGATTGTCGCGAGGAGTCTGAACATTCCCTCCATCGTCGCCCTGCATAATGCCAGAAGGCTCATCAGGGACAACGATCTCTTGATCATAGACGGCACGAGAGGCGCGGTCATCGTCGATCCGGACAAAGCGGTTCTTGCGGAATACAGACTGCTCCAGGAGCAGTGGGAGCTCGAGAAGCAGAAGCTGAAAAGGATCAAGTCGACCCGCTCCAGCACGCTCGACGGAACCCATGTGCACCTTCACGCCAACATCGAGTTGCCGCAGGACGTCAAGCAGGTCAGGGAGAGCGGCGCTGCCGGCATCGGCCTCTTCAGGAGCGAGTTCCTTTTCCTCAACCGGGGCACGCTTCCGGACGAAGACGAACAATTCGAATCCTACCGCCAGGTCGTGCAGGAAATGAAGGGGCTGCCGGTCACCATACGCACGCTCGACCTCGGGGCTGACAAGCACCTCAACGGCGCCACCAGAGTGAGCGCAAACCCTGCCCTGGGCCTTCGGGCGATCAGGCTTTGTCTTGCAGAGCCCCAGGTTTTCAGGACGCAGCTGCGCGCCATTTTGCGCGCTTCCCATTATGGCAAGCTGCGTATCCTGATTCCGATGCTGTCGAGTTCATCCGAGCTCAACCAGACGCTTGCCCTGATCGGGCAGGCAAAGCATAGCCTGGATGCCGAGAACATTCCCTACGACAAGGGGGTCGAGGTGGGCGGCATGGTCGAGATTCCCGCAGCGGCCCTTTCCCTGCCGCTTTTCATGCAGAAGCTCGACTTTCTTTCGATCGGCACCAACGACCTGATCCAGTACACCCTGGCGATAGACCGCGCGGACGACAGCGTGGCGCATCTTTACGACCCGCTTCACCCTGCCGTGCTGCATCTCGTTTCCCATGTGATCAGAAGCGCCAACCAGGCAGGGGTTCCGGTGGCGGTGTGCGGGGAGATGGCGGGCGATGTCGAGCTCACGCGCATGCTGCTCGGTTTCGGCCTCAGGGAATTTTCGATGCATCCTGCCAATTTGCTCACGGTGAAGCAGCAGGTGCTAAAATCGAACGTCGGCGAGGTTGCCGCCATCACGCAGAAAATGCTCAAAACAGACGAACCCGAAAAGATCCGGGCGCTGCTCAACCGACTGAATGCCTGATCATGCAGGATATAGGTATCGTCGTTCCCCAGTGCGCCAGCTTCGACTCTCCGCTCACGCTGCAAAGCGGGGCGGTGCTCGATTCCTATCAGCTCGTTTATGAAACCTACGGGAAGCTGAACGAAGCAAGATCGAACGCGGTGCTGATCTGCCATGCGCTGTCGGGAAATCATCATGTCGCGGGGTTCCATTCCGAAGATCCGAAATCGGTCGGCTGGTGGAACAACATGGTGGGACCGGGCAAGCCGATCGATACCAACGTCTTCTTCGTGATCGGCGTCAACAATCTGGGCGGATGCCATGGCTCGACAGGGCCTGCCAGCACCGATCCGAAAACGGGCAGGCCGTATGGCGCGAATTTTCCGGTGCTCACCGTCGACGACTGGATCGAGTCCCAGGCGCGCCTTGCCGACCGCCTCGGCATAGAGACTTTTGCCGCAGTCGTGGGAGGGAGCCTCGGCGGGATGCAGGCGCTGCAATGGGCCATCAGCCACCCGCTGCGGGTGAGGCATGTGCTCGCGATCGCAAGCGCTCCCAACCTCACCGTGCAGAATATCGCGTTCAACGATGTCGCAAGGCAGGCCATCCTGACCGACCCCGATTTCCACGGCGGCAATTTCTACGCCCACGGCGTCATTCCCAAAAGGGGGCTGAGGCTCGCCAGGATGCTCGGGCATATCACCTATCTTTCGGACGACTCGATGGCGAAGAAGTTCGGCAGGGGGCTGAAAAAGGGCAGCTACAACTTCGGCTACGATGTCGAATTCGAAATCGAATCCTACCTGCGCTACCAGGGGGACAAGTTCGCCACCCAGTTCGACGCCAACACCTATCTCCTGATGACCAAGGCGCTTGATTATTTCGATCCTGCCCATGCGCACGAAGGCGATCTGGCCCGTGCATTTGCCGGGGCTGCGAGCGAATTTCTGGTGATCTCGTTCACTTCCGACTGGCGCTTTTCGCCGGCGCGCTCGCGGGAGATCGTCAAGGCGCTTCTGGACAACGAGATCAACGTGAGCCATGCGGAGATCACGTCGAGCTACGGACACGATTCCTTTCTGATGGTCGACGAACATTATCATGCCGTGGTGCGTGCCTACATGCGGAACGTCGCGAAGGGAGCGGCATGAACGAAAGGGGTGCGGTGAGGCACGACTACGAGACCATCGCGAAATGGATAGCGCCCGGCTCCAAGGTGCTCGACCTGGGCTGCGGCGATGGCTCCCTGCTCGCCTATCTTTCCAGGAACCGTGCGATCAGGGGATACGGCGTCGAAATCGACGATGAGAACGTCCTGGCCTGCATCAAGAATTCCGTGAACGTCATCCAGAGCGATCTCGAGTCCGGCCTTTCGGTTTTCGAGTCGGCTTCCTTCGATTACGTGATCCTTTCCCAGACGCTGCAGGCGATGAAGAATACCGAAAGCATCATCAGGGAGATGCTGCGCGTGGGCAGGGAAGGCATCGTCACCTTCCCGAATTTCGGCTATTGGCAGAACCGGGTGCAAATCCTGCGGGGGCATATGCCGGTGTCAAGCAATCTGCCCTATGAGTGGTACGATTCTCCCAACATCAGGCTTTGCACGACGATGGACTTCGAGAATTTCTGTGCGGAGCATGGCGTGAATATTCTCCAGCGCATCGTGATGAACAACGGAAAGGTCGCAACCTTTCTTCCCAATCTTTTCGGCACACTGGCAGTTTTCCGCTTCACGAAGGGCGGCTGATTTGCCTCGCTCCAAATTCTTCTGGGTCTCCTTGCTCTATTTTTCATCGGGTTTCCCGCTAGGCATCTTCTACGACATTTTCCCCGTCTATTTTCGCCAGCAGGGAATCGAGCTCAAGCATATCGGGCTGATCAGCCTGTTCGGGCTTGCCTGGACCCTGAAATTTCTTTGGGCGCCTGCAGTCGATCATTTCAGGCATCACAGGCTTTGGATGGCCATAATGGACGTGTCGATGGGGTTGGCGATGCTGGTTTTCGCGGCGGAGTCCGGGTTCGGCCCCTGGGTGTGGCTCGGGATAGGCGCGCTCACCCTGTTTTCGGCAACCAACGACATCGCGATAGATGCCTATTCGATCGAGCTCCTGGAAAAGGGCGAAATCGGTCTCGCCAACGGTCTGAGGATAGGGTTTTACCGGGTGGGGATGCTGGGCGCGGGCTTCGTCCTGATTCTGAGCGACAGGCTTTCCTGGAAGGGCGCCTTTCTTGTCGCGGCGCTTGTTTTCCTGGCGGGCGCCTTGCTCTCCCTTTTCGCGCCCAAGGAACAGACGAGAAGCGGCGCATCGAATCTGTCCCTTGCCCTGGAAATGAAGTCGATTGTTTCCCGTCCGCATCTCCTGGCTTCGATCTTGCTGTTTTTTCTGGGGGCTCTCTGGCTGATCGACCGGTCGATCCATCTGTCCGGAAAATTTCCCGCATTCTGGCCGATCAGCTTCGGGATGGCTTTGGCTTTTTTCCTGGCTGCGCTGGTTCTCGGCAGGAAAGACACTGACTTCGAGGCATCCGAAGGGCCGATGTTCGGGGCATTGCTGGGCCTGTTGCAAAGGCGTCACATGTTCCCTGTCCTCGCCTTCATCCTGCTGTTCAAGCTCCCGGATTCCGCCATGGGATTCATGATCAAGCCATTCTGGGTGGATTCCGGATTTTCCAATACCGAGATCGGGCTGGTTTCGGTCAACATCGGCTTGGGTCTTTCCATAGCGGGAGGGCTCGCGGGAGGGTGGGTGACGGACAGGATAGGAATATTCCGGGCGCTCTGGATGCTCGGGCTGTGCCAGGGATTTGCCAACCTGGGCTACGTGGTCGCGGCATGGATCATTCCGCACGGCACCGGCGCGCTCGTCCTTTCGCACAGGCTGCTCATGTACTTCGCGAGCGGCATCGAATCCTTCAACAGCGGCCTCGGCACGGCGGCATTTCTTGCCTTCCTGATGGCGATCGTCGACAAGCGCAGGAGCGCCACCGAATACGCCCTGCTCTCTTCGGTTTTCGCCCTGTCCCGCTCGTTCGCCGGCTGGGCCGGCGGATTCGGCGCCCAGTACCTGGGCTATGCGCCCTACTTTCTGCTCACCCTGTTCATGATGTTTCCGGCCTATTGCTTCCTGCCCTGGGTGAAGAAAATGCTGGGCAGCATGGGGAACTGAAATGCGTTTCGGGAAAAAAATCTTTCGCTCGATCCGGGATGACGAAATCGACGTCAGCGAATCTTCAGGGGTGCGCTCGTTGCATCTGGGGACGCCCGCGATACAGAGCGCGATGCGGCTCGCAAGGCCAGATGCGCTGGAGCTCGCCTATACCCGCACGATGATGGCCTTTCTGCTGTTTCATCCCGATCCGGAAGAAATTCTGATGATCGGTCTGGGGGGAGGGTCGCTCGCCAAATTCATCCACAGGCATCTCGTGAATGCGAGAACGGTCGCGATCGAAATCAGCCCGAAGATCGTTTCCGTTGCGCGCACCCTGTTCTTCCTCCCCGAAGATGACGACAGGCTGAATGTCGTGGTGGAGGACGGCGCAGCTTATCTGCCGGGCAGGTCGTCCTGCGCGGATGTCATCATGATCGACGCCTACGACGGACATTCTCCGCCGCAATCGCTGACGACGACGGCTTTCTATGCCCATGCGCGCGAAGCGCTGAAGCCGGGGGGGCTGCTCGTCGCCAACCTGTGGGGAAGCGACAAGAATTTTTCCGTCTATCTCTCCCGAATCATGGAAGCATTCGACGGACTCGCCCTCTGCCTGCCGACCGAGAAGCGCGGCAACATCATCGTGTTCGGATTCAAGCAATTCACCGGGAATCCCCTCTGGCAGGATTTGCGGGAGCAGGCGAAGTCGCTTTCTTCCCGATACGGCCTGGAATTCCTGGATTTCGTGGAAGGATTGAAGAAGATGAACCGGCATACGGAGAAGCGGTTGATATTGTCACAATAAAATCATTTCCCTGTCACAAAAGGTTTGCATTCTCGGCGCATAGTTCCGGAAACGGGAGATGCGGCCATGTTCAGAAAATACTGTCTTCATGTCATCTGGTTGTTGCCCCTTCTGCTCTACAGCCAGGACGCCTGCGCCTGGGGGCTGTTTACCCACGCCTATTTCGGCCAGATTCTGATCTGGGGCATTCCGATCGCGGACAGGCGCTTTCGCAGCGCAATCCAGCAATTTCCTGAACTGCTGCTCGCCGGGGCCTGCCTGCCCGATCTGTCCCTGTTCGGCAAGCGTGCCGGAACGGCGGCATTCGACGCCACGCATCGCTGGGAAAGCGCGAAACATCTGCTGGAATCCGCGTCAAGCGATGAGGAAAGGGCGATGGCGCTGGGCTACTGCAGCCATCTTTTTGTTGACATCATCGCCCACAACCATTTCGTACCCGCCCACGAAAAGCTTTGGGGGGAATACCACCTTGCCACTCATGCAATCTGCGAATGGGCCATGGACGGCTACATTTTCCCCCATCTTTTCCATGTTCCGGACAAGCTGCTCTTCAGGCATGAAACAATCCTCTCGAACTATGCGGCGGAGAGCTTCGGGGTCGAAGTCGACAAGGCGAGGCGCTCGCTGCGGTATCTCGCCATCGGGGTCAGGGCATTGAGGATGGGGAGGATTCCGCAGTTGTGCTATCGGGGAACGAAAGGCCTCGATCCCAGGCTGGGCAAAAGATTCAGCTATTACATGCGCGAAACCGGGGCGAGGCTGGATCAGATCAACCGCATGCTCGAAGGGGAGGCGCCGGCATGGCATGCCGAACTGCATTGCGAAGACGCCGAAAGGCAGACCCGCGAGAGAATCGGGTCGGTCGCGCCGCGCGAGCTGATGCACAGAATCCCGCTTCCCCCCAATCTTTTCCTGCCCTATGCGGGCTGAAGGTCAGATCTGGAAGGAAAGCCAGGCGATGCAGAAACCGATCAGGGCGCCGGCGAGCACGTCGCTCGGGTAGTGAAGTCCCAGCACCATGCGCGAAATGGCCACCAGAAAGGTGAATGGGAAAACGATCCAGAAAAGGTAGGGGTAATAAGCGGCGGCGACCATGCTGAAGGCCACGGCATGCAGGGTATGTCCGGAAGGGAAGCTGAATCTGTCGAGCGGCGCCGTGATGCATTCGATATCGGGGTTCACCTGATAGGGGCGGGGCCGCGAGATCTTCCGCTTGAGCCACTTGTACAGCAGTGTGCAGGTTCCTCCGGCAAGCAGCATGTGCATCACCGGAAGCAGGGCTTCGAAGCGGTAGAGCGCCAGCAGCAGAATCATCAGGCTGTACCAGAAGACCCCGTCTCCCAGGCGGCTGACCGTTCTGAAAAGCCTGCGCACCCAGGCATGCTGGCTGGCATGGTTGAATCTCAGGCAAAGCGACAAGTCCAGGTGGCTGATTTGTTTAATCGGCTGCATGTTAGATTCCTCCCACTGCATTCATGAATACGGTTTCCATTCCCTGATGCGTATCATCTTGAAACAGCGATTGCACCGATTGCCGTGCCCGTCTTCCCAGATCCGAAACGCGGGCAGGGTCGTTTGCCAGATCGAGGGCCAGCCGGATGAATTCCGAACTGTTTCCGAAATGCGCAGTCAGGCCATTGTCGCCGTGCCGGATATGCTGCGCTGCCGCAGCATAATCGAATGCGACGACCGCAAGGCCGCTCGCCATCGCCTCCACGACGACGTTCCCGAAAGTCTCGGTGAGGCTGGGAAAGAGGAAAATATCCGCGGAAGCATAATGGATTGCCAGATCTTCTCCGGTGCGCATTCCGGCAAAGATGAATCCCGGGTGGCGCGCTTCGAGCATTTTCCTGTCCGGCCCGTCCCCCACCAGCACGCATTTCAGGGAAGGCTGCGTCAGCCGCATCCTTTCCACGGCCTGAATCAGCAGCGCCAGATTCTTCTCGGGAGCGATCCTGCCGACATAAAGGCATACCGGTTGCGCGAGCCCGCTTCCCCATTCCCTTCGCAATTCCGCGCTGCGTTTTGCCGGATCGAAGCGCGCTGCGTCGATGCCGCGCGGCACGACGACCAGATTTTCCAGGCCCATGTCCTGAAGCGCTGTCTTCATTTCGTGCGTGGAGACGATGGTGCAGTTTGCCTTGTTGTGGAATTTCCTGAGGTAGCCGAGTATCGGTTTTCTCAGCCAGCCGATTCCGTAATGCCTGCTGTAATTGTGAAAGTTGGTGTGGAACTCGCTGGAAACCGGGATGCCGAGCTTTTTTGCGGCAGAAAGGGCCGACCAGCCGAGGGGGCCTTCCGTCGAGATGTGAACGATGTCGGGGCGCTGTTCCGCCCACAGGCGCAGCAATGCCTTCTTGGCCGGAAACCCCATTTTCAATCCGTCGTAATTTGGAATGGGAATGCTGCCCAGTAGAATCAATTCGGGATTGTCATCGATTCTGCCGGGGCGATCGAATTCTCCCTGCCTGGGACGGATCAGCTGCAGCCGGTGGTTTCGCCTTTTCAGTCCTTCGATCATGCGCTCGACAGTCAATGCCACGCCGTTGATCTCAGGAGGATAGGTCTCCGTCACTACAGCAATCTGCAGCGATCTTGCATTGAGCCGATTCGGTGCGCTTTCCATGAAAGCACACTTTGCAGCACTATCGAGAAGAATTGATGACGCTTTGTTGACCGTTTTGTGACAGTCAGCCGAAAAGAATCAGGAGCCAGGTGCTGACGACGTTGACAAGGCTCAGGAAAACGGCGGAGCTGCCGATGTCCTTGGCGCGCTTGGCGAGGTGGTGGTTTTCCAGGGAGATCCTGTCCACTGTGGCTTCGATGCCGGAATTGATGAGTTCGACGATCAGCACCAGCAGAACGCTGCCGATCAGGACGGCTTTCCTGAATCCGTCCAGATGCAGGAAAAGCGCGGTGGGAATCAGGATGAAGGAAAGGATGACTTCCTGGCGGAAGGCGTCCTCATTCCTGAATGCGGCCGAGAATCCGTCCAGGGAGTAATGGAATGCATTCCACAATCGCCTGAGTCCTGTTTTGCCTTTGTATGGGGATTCGGATTCCATGGTTATCCTAACAGCATCGATTCGATGAAGATGTCGACACCCGATGGCGGAGCAATGATCGAAGCGGGAATGGGTTTTTCGGAGCGCCAGTCGGCTACAGCCTGTTTTTTCGATTCGCCGCTGACCAGGAAAAAGACCTGGCGGGAGAAGGAGAGGCGGGATGCGCTCAGGGAAATCCGTTCCGGGGGGGGCTTGGGGGCATCGAACACGGCAAAGGCGTCCTGATCTTCCCAGGTCTTTCCGGGAAACAGGCTGGCGGTATGACCATCTTCTCCGAGCCCGAGCAGGACGAGATCGAATTCCCCGGCAGCCTTCAGCGTTTGCGAATAGCGCGCCGCGCCCTCACTGGGGCCGAGTTCTGCCGGGATGGCATGGATCCGTTGTTCCGGAATCGGGACATGGGCGAGCCAGGAATCAAGCGCCATTTTGCTGTTGCGTTCGGCGTGAGAAGGGGGGAGGCAGCGCTCGTCCCCGAAATAGATTTCCCAGGAAGGCCAGTCTGCATCGGCCTGCGCGAGCTTCTCGTACAGGGATTTCGGCGTGTTTCCCCCGGCGAGCACGATCCGGAAAACACTTCTTTCCCGAATGGATTTTTCCGCGCTTTGCAATATTTTTGCGGCAGCATCTTCCTGCAGGGCTTCCAGGGAGGCATGGGCGTGCCAGCGGCGAATTTGCATTGCATTTCCTGCTCGGGTTTACGTCGGTGCGACTATACCATAAACTGGACTGGCCTAAAGAGGCGGCCATGCGCGGGCAGATCGGAAGCCGAACCAAAAAGCGCACCCATGGTCGAATCGACACCTAACAAACAGAACGGGAGACGTACATGCGCATGGGGATGATAGGGCTTGGCAAGATGGGTGGGAACATGGCGACTCGCTTGCGCCGTGGTGGAATCGAGGTGGTCGGTTACGACAGATCCGCGGAGGTGCTGCAGAAGCTGGCCCGGGATGAAGGGGTGATCGCCGCAGATTCCGTGCCTGATCTGGTTGCGAAATTGCCCACTCCCAGGATTGTCTGGATCATGTTGCCGAGCGGGCCGGTCACCGAATCCCAGATCGACGAGCTTGCACAGATCCTTTCCAGTGACGACATCGTCATAGATGGCGGCAACTCCAATTACCATGACAGCATGAGGCGCGGCGAGCGGCTTGCAGCCAAGGGAATAGGCTTCATGGATGCTGGGACATCCGGCGGAATATGGGGCCTGGAGAATGGCTATTGCCTGATGGTCGGGGCCGAGCCGAAAGTCGCATCCCGGGTCGAGCCGATACTCAGGGCGCTCGCCCCGTCTCCCGAAACAGGTTGGGCGCATGTCGGCCCTGTTGGATCGGGGCATTACGTCAAGATGGTCCACAACGGCATCGAATACGGCATGATGCAGGCGCTCGCCGAAGGGCTCGCGCTGATGGAAAGCAAGCAGGAATTCTCGCTCGATCTCGCTCAAGTCAGCGAGCTTTGGCGGCATGCTTCGGTGGTGAGGAGCTGGCTTCTGGATTTGACGGCAGAGGCATTGAAAACCGACCGGACACTGGAGAATGTCGCCCCCTATGTGGCGGATTCGGGGGAGGGGCGCTGGACGGCGATAGAAGCCATCGAGCAGGGCGTTGCGGCTCCGGTGCTTAGCCTCGCCCTGCAGATGCGCTTTGCCAGCCAGGACGAGGAAGGCTACGGATTCAAGCTGCTTTCCCTGATGAGAAACGCATTCGGCGGTCACGCCGTGAAAGAGAAGCATGAAAGCCACTGAACCTTGCACATTGGTGATATTCGGGGCGGGCGGGAATCTTTCCAGAAAGAAGCTGATACCCGCGCTCTTTCAGCTGGAAAGGTCGGAGCGCCTTCCCGACAAGATGACCATACTCGCTTCCAGCCTGGATCCATGGAGCCGAGAGGAGTGGCTCGATGAAGTGTCGAAAATATTGCTGGCCAGGTATCCCAATGGCGTGGATGAAAAGGCTTTCGAGCGCTTCAGGGACAGGCTCCATTACCACAGGAGCAGCCTGGACGATCCCGAAGCGTATCAGAAACTGAAAAAGACGCTGGACGAGACGCCCGGATTTCCGTCGAATATCGTTTTCTACATGGCAGTGAGGCCTGCGGAGTTTCCGAATCTTATCGAGAAGCTGTCTGCGGTCGGCCTGCTCGTCGAGAAATCAGGCTGGCGGCGGGTCGTGATCGAAAAGCCTTTCGGCTACGACCTGCTGAGCGCGCAGATTCTGCAGAAGGGGCTGTCCAAATACCTTGAAGAGCCCCAGATTTACCGGATCGACCATTATCTGGGCAAGGGTACGGTGCAGAACGTGATGGTGTTCCGTTTCGCCAACCTGCTGCTCGAGCCGCTCTGGAACCGCCATCATATAGACCATGTCCAGATCACCCATTCCGAAACTCTCGGCATCGAAGGACGCGCGGATTATTACGAAGGGGCTGGAGCGCTCAGGGACATGATCCAGAGCCATTTGCTGCAGCTGCTCGCCATTGTCGCCATGGAGCCGCCAGTATCGATGTCTGCCGAGCATCTGCGCGACGAGAAGGTCAAGGTGCTGAAGGCAGTGCGCCCCATACCTCAGAATGCGGTGCATGCCCATGCCTTCAGGGGCCAGTACGAGAGCGGTATGGTGGACGGCAAGGCGGTTCCGGGCTATCAGGAGGAATCCGGGGTTGCATCGGGGAGTACGACTGAAACCTACGCCGCGCTCAAGCTGTTCATCGACAACTGGCGCTGGGCCGGAGTGCCTTTCTATCTCAGAACCGGGAAGCGCATGGTCGAAAACAGCTCGGCAATATCGATTCGCTTCAAGGCTCCGCCCCAGGACCTTTTGAAGCAGACCCGGCACGAGCCGCCGAAGCCGAACTGGATACTGCTCGGCATCCAGCCTATCGACTGCCTCAGGGTGGAAATGCAGGTCAAGGTTCCCGGATTCGATTTGCACACCCGAACCATCAGCCTGGATGCAACCTACCGCAAGGGAGAAGACCAGGATTACGACGCTTACGAGGGGCTGCTGCTTGACGTGATGAACGGGGACCATTCGCTTTTCCTGCGCTACGATGAAGTGGAATGGGCATGGCGCATCGTCGATCCGATCCTGAAAGTCTGGTCCATGGAGCGCGACTTCATCAATACCTACGCCGCAGGATCCTGGGGGCCGCGCGGCACCTATCGTCTGTTCGATCGGGAAGACCAGTTCTGGCGGCATTCCCTGGACATAGACGGGGAGGATTTGCGCGCATTCTGAACAATTTTTCGGCAGATGGCATAAAATGGTTTATACCGTTTATAGGGTGACGCCATGAAATCCGAAGATGCAGCGAATTACTGGAATGCCTGCCAGGATGCGAAGAAGCCCGAAAGGGGCTACCTGACGGCGGTGAAGTTTTCCATGGTGGTGGAAGCGCTCTCCACGCTCGTGCAGTCCGGGCTGATCGATGCGGATGAATCGCGCCGCTTGCGGCAGAAATTTCTCGATGCTCGCCCGGGCCTGGAAGCGACACTGGACAAATTCTTCGGCGAATCCGGCCCTTCATGAAAATCGCGGCCATCCAGATGATTTCCGGACCGGAAATCGATGCGAATCTTCTCGAAGCGGATCGCCTGCTGGGACAGGCAGCCCGGGAGGGGGCGAAGCTCGCCGTGCTTCCCGAATATTTTCCGATGATCGGCGCCGGGGATGCTGACCGCCTCAAAGCGCGGGAGATCGAAGGATCTGGCCCGATCCAGACGTTTCTCTCGGACAGGGCGAGGCATTACGCCATCTGGCTGGTGGGAGGATCCCTTCCCCTGCATGCGCAGGATGCCGGAAAATCGCGCAACACCTGTTTCGTTTACGACGACAAGGGTAGGCAAAGGGCGCGCTACGACAAGATCCATCTGTTCAGCTTCGATGATGGGCGCGAGCGCTACGAGGAAGGGCTGTTCATCGAAAGTGGGGAATCCGTTTCGGTCTGCGATACGCCATTCGGGAAGATGGGATTGGCGATCTGCTATGATCTGCGCTTCCCCGAGCTCTTCAGAAAAATGGGTGAAGTTGATTTCATCGCCGTGCCGGCAGCCTTCACCGAAACCACCGGACTCGCGCATTGGGAGTTGCTGCTGGGATCACGCGCCGTGGAGAACCAGTGCTACGTTGTCGCCTCGGCTCAGGGCGGGCTGCATCCGACCGGGAGGAAAACCTACGGCAACAGCATGATCATCGATCCATGGGGAAAGATTCTTGCCAGAATGGACAAGGGATCCGGAGTCGTCTTTGCGGAAATCGAGCCTTCCAGAATTGCCGAGGTAAGAAAGCGCCTCCCCGCGCTGCAGCACAAAAAGTTCCAGATCTCTTGACTATCAGGGTTGGCTAATGTTCAATAGCCGAATATTTTACTCGACTATATGGAGAAAGCAGCATGGAAATTCCGGAACGCGATGGAGACGGCTATCTTGCCGACATGAATGCATGGACGCCGGAAATCGGCAGGGCCATGGCCGAGGCGGACAATTACGATCTCAACGATGAAAGATGGGCCCACATCATGAAGGCGCGGGAATTTTACGAAGACTTCGGCACTGTTCCGCCGATCAGGAAATTCGCAAAATACATCGACGAGGACCAGAAAGCCATATTCGATCTCTGGATGACCGGGCCGATGAAGCCGATTACGAAATACGGCGGATTGCCGAAGCCTACCGGCTGCGTTTGATTCTTTTGTCTTTTTCCCGGTAGAATCCGTATCCTATCGGGAGGGACATGGCAAAAGAGAGGCTGGAGCTTGCATTGAGCAGCCATGCGGCGGGCGATCTGCCTCGGGCCGAAGCGATTTATCGCGCCATTCTCGAAGAAATCCCGGATCAGCCCGATGCGCTGCATTTCCTCGGCATTCTCCTGCATCAGAAAGACAGAAGCGATGCAGGGCTGGATCTGGTAGTCAGGTCTCTCCAGCTTGTCCCGCACCGTGCCGACTGGCACAACGACAAGGGAAACCTGCTTGTCGAGAGAGGGGCATATTCCGCCGCGGCGGAAGCTTTTTCGAAGGCGGCCCGGCTTGAGCCGCAAAATTCCGTTATCTGGAACAATCTCGGCTCCGTTCTGGAAAAACTCGGCCAGCACGACGACGCGGAAGCGGCTTTCGAGAAAGCCGCTTCCCTCGATCCGGAATTTTCAGATCCGCTCAATAATTTGGGCAACCTGTTGGCATCGAGGGGCAGAGAGATCGAAGCCGCCCATTGTTATTGCCGGGCTTACGTACTGCAGCCATTGGATGGCAAGCCCAAATCAATGCTCGGCATTGCTTATTACAAGCTCGGGCGGATAGCCGAAGCTGCCGAAATCTACCGGCAATGGATGGTGGAGGAGCCTGACAACCCGACTCCGCGTCATCTTCATGCCTCATGCGCCGGCCTCGATATACCGCAGCGGGCATCGGATGCCTATATCGAAAAAACATTCGATGAATTTTCCGCGCATTTCGATGTCAAAATGGAACAGCTCTCCTACCGGGGACACAGGCTGATTCTGGATGCGCTCGCAAGGGCGATCCAGCCCGGAGGAAGGCTGGCCGGGCTGGATGCCGGGTGCGGTACCGGGCTCTGCGGTTCGCTCATCAGGCCCTACTTCACGCATCTTGTCGGCGTCGACCTGTCTTCAGGCATGCTGGAAGCGGCTCGGCGGCTGGGCGTTTACGACGAACTGTCCAGGATGGAATTGACCGGCTATCTCGCTTCGCATCCGGGAAGTTTTGATGTGATCGTTGCTGCCGATACGCTGATTTATTTCGGGGCGCTCGGCGAGGTGCTGAGGCTTGCCTGCCAGGCATTGAAGCGCGGCGGGCTGCTGATTTTTACGACCGAGGAGGCGGAAGATGAAAGGGGTTACACCATCAATCCGAACGGACGCTACAGCCATAGCCGCGCTTATCTGCAAACCGTGCTGAGAGAAAGCGGCTTTGAATTGAGGGCAATCGAATCGGGGGTGACCCGCTTCGAATTCGGCGAGCCTGTAGATTGCCTGGTGGTGACCGTCTCCGCAACTTGAGGGAGGAATGAATGAAATTGTATCGTTGCTGGCCCTTTCTGATTCTGGCGCTGTCCGCCTGTGCGACAGTGCCCCCCGCAAGCCTTTCTGGCGGGCCTTTCGCGAATGTCACTCCCCACATGGCGCAGACACAGGATGTGCTTGGCAGTCTGGTGCGCTGGGGAGGAACGATCGCAAGCACTTCACCTGCCGGGAGCGAGACCTGCTTCCAGGTGGTGAGCCACCCCCTGGATTCGTCGGCGAGGCCTGAAGAGGGAGATCTCACTGATGGGCGTTTCATGGCCTGCGCGCCCGGATTTTACGAGCCTGCCATTTACGCATCCGGAAGGGAAATCACGGTCGTCGGAAAGCTGGAGATTCCGTATCTCGGTAAAGTTGGCAAATACGATTACCGGTTTCCACGCGTTGCCGCACGGGAAGTCTACCTGTGGCCGAAACGGGTGGTTCCGGTCTATCCTCCCCCCTATTTCTACGATCCGTTCTGGTATCAGCCCGGTCCCTGGATGATGGGGCCCTGGTAGGGGGCGATTCCGGTTATAATTCCGGCTCAGTCCTGCCCCCTTTAAATTCGGATGTCTTCAGATACGGCGCTTGCGCGCCACCGGTCTTTCTTGCGTTTCTGGTTTGCACGGGTATTCGGTACCATGGCGAACCAAATGCAGGCAGTAGCCATAGGCTGGCAGGTCTATGGCATGACCCATAGCGCTTTCGACCTTGGATTGATCGGTTTGGCGCAATTTCTGCCTTCGCTTCTGCTCGTGTTCATCGCCGGTCACGTGATCGACCGGCAGGACCGCCGCAAAATCGTCGTGACCTGCTTTGCCCTGGAGACGCTGGCTTCTTTTGTCCTCGTTGCAGGAAGTCTGGAAGGCTGGCTCGGCAGAAACGCCATTCTTCTCATCGTGCTCATTTCGGGCGCCATTCGCGCATTCAAAATGCCGGCCATGCAAACCCTTCTTCCCGGGATCGTGCCTTCTTCCCTGTTCCCGCGCGCGCTGGCCGCATCGGCATCGGCCATGCAGGTCGCCATCATCGCAGGCCCGGCCATCGGCGGCCTGGTGTATGTGGCAAGCCCGGTTGCGGTATATGCCGCCGCCTGTGCAGGCGCCGCATTTTCCGGATTTCTGGTTGCCTTGATCCGGGTCGAAAGATTGCCTGCAAGGCGCGAGCCTTTCAACATCGGGACGTTGTTCGCAGGAGTGGCTTATATCCGGAGCCGTCCGGCGATATTCGGCGCGATTTCACTGGATCTTTTCGCGGTGCTTCTGGGGGGCGCGACCGCGCTTTTGCCGATCTACGCCAGAGATATTTTGTCGGTCGGTCCATGGGGGCTGGGGTTGCTGAGCTCGGCTCCGGCAGCAGGGGCACTCGCGACATCGCTGTTCCTTGCGCGGCGCCCGCTCGAAAAAAAGGCCGGGCAAGCCATGTTTGCAGCGGTACTTGTTTTCGGCTTTGCCACGCTGGCTTTCGCCGTCTCGACATCCTATCTTTTTTCGCTGGGTGCGCTGGTTCTGCTCGGCGCATCGGACATGATCAGCGTGGTGATCCGCTCGTCCCTGGTGCAGCTTCAGACTCCGGATGACATGCGGGGTCGGGTCAGCGCGATCAATTCCGTTTTCATCGGTACATCCAACCAGCTCGGCGAATTCGAGTCGGGCTTGACCGCATTCTGGTTCGGCACGGTTCCTGCCGTTGTTCTCGGCGGGGTAGGCACGATTCTGGTTGCGCTGATCTGGATGCGACTTTTTCCCCAGCTCGCAAAAATGGACAGCCTGCGCGAGGCATCCCCGACCAATAAAACGGGTTGAAAGCTGCTTTGGTTGGTCTATAGTTGAAGTAGTATTAGGAAAATCTAATAGGGGAGGCGTCATGAAAACCAACGTGGGAAGTGCTGACAAAATCGTCAGGATCGTCGTGGGGATCGGGCTGTTGAGTCTGTTCTTCATCCTGGAAGGCAACATGAAATTTCTTGGGCTGATCGGCATAGTCCCGATTGCGACGGCCCTGATGGGCTGGTGCCCGCTGTATAGCGTGATCGGTGTGAACACCTGTCCGCTCACCGAGAAAAAATCCTAGGTCATGCCGGCGGTGCCTTGCAGGGTGCCGCCGGCAATTCCTTCCGCTGATTCGGCAATAGCTGCCGCCTGATGTGGCGGTTCTGCTGCGTTCAGTTTTCTGGATATTGTCCAACTGATTGATGTAATTGACAATGCTTCATCCTGTCGGGCGGGTGCGGTATTTTCCATGCCGTTGCCGGCACTGGCCCGGTTATTGCGATACAGTCTCCTGAAATTTCAGCCAAGTTCAACGAAAGGAGGCATTCATGTCAATCGGCGGCATACAGGGCGGCAGTTACGGGCTCCAGCATATTGGCCGCACAGGGAGGCGAGGCTTATCTGCCACAGGGGATGGCGACGGAGACGGCGGTGCGAGTGGTAGCGGTGGTTTTTCCAATGCGCTCAGCCAATCGCTTTCGCAAATCGGGGTTTCCGGTTCAAATGCTTCGACCCAGGGGTCGCAGCAAGCCGTGTCTGCATTCGTGCAAAGCCTCATGGCGGCGCTGCAAGCCCAAGGGGTGCAGGGAAGCAATAACATGGGGGGTGTCTCCGCCATTTCTGCGCAAGGCGGTATGCAGGGCAGGCTGCAGGGCCTGATCCAGCAGCTGTCGTCTCCGAACTCGAAATCGAATTCGACCGACATTGCACTGCAGCAGAATTTTCAGAATCTGCTGAACGCTCAGGGCGCATCGGGAAGTCAGGCATCCTTGACGAACTTCCTCCAGACGCTTTCGCAGAATCTGCAGGGCGCGAATTCTGTAGGAAGCATGATCAATACCCGCGGGTAATCCTCGAACCGAAGGGGCGGGCGCCCCTTCGGTTCTTCAATTGCTGGCGGCTGACTTTGTTGCCTCCTTGTGATGGCAGTTTCCGTTCTGTTGACTGGCGGCAGTTTCTGTCAAGTTTGGCCTGGGCGCTGAAATCTGGCCAAATCCGACCGCATTGCCCGGATTTGTGCGACAATCCGCAGCAATAAAGGCCAGAGGATTCCATCATGAAGTTCCGCTTTCCCATCATCATCATCGACGAGGATTTCCGCTCCGAAAACACCAGCGGTTTCGGCATTCGCGCACTCGTCAAGGCGCTGGAGGATGAAGGGATGGAAGTGCTCGGAGTCACAAGCTACGGCGATCTCACCTCGTTTGCCCAGCAGCAGAGCAGGGCTTCGGCATTTGTGCTTTCCATAGACGACGAAGAATTCGGGGAAGGCTCCCCGGCGGAGGTCGAAAGCGCGCTTTCCCAGCTCAGGGATTTCGTCGGGCAAATCCGCTTGAGGAACGAGGATATCCCGATCTTCCTGTACGGCGAGACGAGGACATCGCGCCATATTCCGAACGACGTGCTCAAGGAATTGCACGGCTTCATTCACATGTTCGAGGATACGCCGGAGTTTGTCGCCAGGAATATCATCCGCGAAGCGAAGCATTATCTCGATTCGCTCTCCCCCCCTTTTTTCAGGGCGCTGGTCCATTACGCCAACGACGGATCCTATTCCTGGCATTGCCCCGGCCATTCGGGCGGTGTGGCTTTCCTGAAAAGCCCGGTGGGGCAGATGTTTCATCAATTCTTCGGCGAGAACATGCTGCGGGCGGATGTCTGCAACGCGGTCGAGGAGTTGGGGCAGCTGCTGGATCATACCGGGCCGGTCGCCGCTTCAGAGCGCAATGCGGCGCGCATCTTCAATGCGGATCATCTTTTTTTCGTCACCAACGGCACATCAACCTCCAACAAGATGGTCTGGCACGCGACGGTGGCTCCCGGGGATATCGTCGTCGTTGATCGCAACTGCCACAAGTCCATCCTGCATTCGATCATGATGACCGGGGCGATCCCCGTTTTTCTCATGCCGACGCGGAACCATTACGGCATCATCGGCCCTATTCCCCTTGATGAATTCAGGCCCGAGAACATCAGGAAAAAAATCGAGGCGAATCCCTTTGCCAGGGATTTGAAGACCAAGCCGCGCATCCTGACCATCACCCAGAGCACTTACGACGGAGTCATCTACAATGTCGAGATGATCAAGGAAGTGCTGGGAGACAGCATCGATACGCTGCATTTCGATGAAGCCTGGCTGCCGCATGCCGCCTTCCATGATTTTTACAGGAACATGCATGCCATAGGACGGGACAGGCCCCGTTCCAGAGATACCATGGTGTTTTCGACCCAGTCAACGCACAAGCTGCTTGCCGGACTCAGCCAGGCTTCCCAGATTCTGGTGCAGGAACCCGAAACCACTAAATTCGACCGTCATCGCTTCAACGAAGCCTATTTGATGCATACCTCGACCAGTCCCCAGTATGCGATCATCGCCTCCTGCGACATCGCCGCAGCGATGATGGATGCGCCTGGCGGCACCGCGCTCGTCGAAGAGTCCATCCTGGAAGCCCTGGATTTTCGCCGGGCCATGCGCAAGGTGGACGAGGAATATGGAGACTCCTGGTGGTTCAAGGTCTGGGGGCCTAACGGGCTTTGCGAAGAAGGAATCGGCGGGCGGGAAGACTGGATGCTTGGCGGGGACGAGCGCTGGCACGGATTCGGGCGACTGGCGAAGGGCTTCAATATGCTGGACCCTATCAAGGCGACCATCATCACGCCCGGGCTCGACGTCGACGGCGATTTCGCCGATACCGGCATACCCGCTTCGATCGTCACGAAGTACCTTGCGGAGCACGGCGTCATCGTCGAGAAAACGGGACTCTACTCTTTCTTTGTCATGTTCACCATCGGCATCACCAAGGGGCGCTGGAACACGCTCGTAACTGCCTTGCAGCAGTTCAAGGACGATTATGACCGCAACAAGGCCCTGTGGCGGGTTCTGCCTGAATTCGTTTCGAAATATCCGGAAAACGAGGCGGTTGGGCTCAGGGACCTTTGCGAGCAGATCCACGGCGTTTACAAGGCCAACGATATCGCCAGATTGACTACGGAAATGTATCTCTCCGACATGGTGCCGGCCATGAAACCCGCGGATGCCTATGCCAAAATGGCGCACCGGGAGATCGAGCGCATCGGCATCGACGACCTCGAGGGCAGGATCACCAGCATTCTGCTGACGCCCTATCCGCCGGGCATCCCGCTCCTGATACCGGGAGAGCGGTTCAACAGAACCATCGTCCAGTATCTCCAGTTCGCGCGCGACTTCAACAGAAGATTCCCGGGGTTCGAGACCGACATCCACGGGCTCGTCGAGGAGGAAATCGACGGCGAGAGGCATTATTACGTGGATTGCGTGGCGCAGAAGTAATCCCGCGGCGGTTACAATTTGTAACGCGAATGGCTCTCATTATGCCCTTGACAAGGGTCATTCCAGCCTGCATTATTCATATATGAATAAAATAATTCCGAATATCGGCTCGGAGCGCGAAACCGACAGGCTGATGTTTTCCCTGGTTCATGCCGCGCACGAACTCGAAAGGCGGTACGAAGAGGCATTGTCGATCGAGGGGCTGACCGGGCCGAAGTTCGCCGCGCTGTCGAAGCTTGTGCAGGCCGACCGTCCTCTTGGCCTCGGAGAGCTTGCGGACGAACTGACCTGCGTGCGCTCGAACATCACTCAGCTGGTGGACAGGCTGGAGGCCGACGGGCTGGTGGTTCGCACTGTCGATCATGCGGACAGGCGGACGGTCAGGGCGGCAGTCACCGAGATTGGAATGCAGCGCCAGATTGCCGGCGCGAAACAGGTCGAGAAGTTCCTCGATGCGCTTTCGAAGGCCTGTTCCGGGGTGGATCTCGAAGCTTTCGAGCGTGTCCTTTCCTGTCTGCAGGTTGAAAAAGGAGGATATCGATGAGCAGAGGTGCCGCTTGAGATCGAAGATGACGGTTTTGCTTGCCGGCATGACGCTGGCCGGATGCGCTGTCGGGCCGGATTTCCATCATCCGGAAAGCCCGAAGGCGACACGCTATACGGAAACAGCCATGCCCGGAGAAACCGTGGCCGCAGGCGGCATATCCCAGCATTTCGATCAGGGCGCCGATATTCCGAAGGAATGGTGGAAACTGTTCCATTCCGCTTCCCTCGACAGGCTCGTCAAGAATGCGCTTGCCGGCAGCCCGAGTCTGGACGCTGCCCGGGCGACGCTCACTCAGGCTCAGGAGGATCTCGCAGCCGAGGCGGGTGCCGAATTTCCCCAGGCCAACCTGAATCTCGGGGCGCAGCGGCAGAGGTTCTCTCCCGCGATATTCGGCGGCACGGGAGCCCCCAGCATATTCAATCTTTACAATGCGTCGGTCCAGGTTTCCTACGGAATAGATCTTTTTGGCGGCCTGCGGCGTCAGATCGAATCCCAGGAGGCGCAGGTCGAATACGAAAGCTTCCAGTACCAGGGGGCGATCATCGCGCTGACGGCCAATGTAGTCACTTCTGCCGTGACCGAGGCCTCCCTGAGGGAGCAGATTGTGTCGACCAGGGAAATCATTTCATCCGAAGAAAAGCAGGTCCGCATCGTCGAGAATCAGCTCAAGCTCGGCGGGGTTTCCAAGGCTGATCTGCTGCTCCAGAAGGCGCAGCTTGCCCAAGCGAGGGCGAGCCTTCCTCCGCTGGAAAAGGCGCTTTCCCAGGTGCGTCATCAGTTGGCGGTTTATGTGGGCAAGACTCCGCAGGATGCAAGCCTGCCGGCAATCAGGCTCGAAGAGCTGCATCTTCCGGAGAATCTCCCCGTCAGCCTGCCATCCGAGCTCGCGAAGCAGCGTCCGGATATCCGGGCAGCCGAAGCGCTGCTGCATGAAGCCAGCGCACAGGTCGGCGTCGCGACAGCCAATCTGTATCCGCAGATCACCCTTTCGGCCAATGTGGGCAGTGAATCGATCGCCACTTCGAGCATGTTCAGCAACAATACCAACATCTGGAGCATCGGCGGCAACCTGCTGCAGCCCATTTTCAATGCGGGATCGCTGAAGGCAAAGAAGAAATCCGCTGTGGCTGCATTTGACAATGCTTTTGCCCAGTATCGTTCCACGGTTCTGCAATCCTTCCAGAATGTGGCCGACGTGCTGAAGGCGCTGGAATCTGATGCTGCGACATTGAAGGCCGATCAGGATGCCGAGATCAGCTCGAAAGATGCCCTCGATCTTGTCAGAAAGCAGTTTGATCTTGGCGCTGCGAGTTATCTCTCGCTCCTTGCCGCAGACCGCCAGTATCAGCAAAGCCGGATTGCCGTGATCGGGGCCAAGGCCTCGCGCATGGCCGACACGGCGGCTCTTTTTCAGGCCCTTGGCGGGGGCTGGTGGCATAACTCGAAGAACGGGAAAGTATCCGATGACTAAACGAATGATCATCATGTTGGCAAGTCTGGGCGTCCTCTTCGGGGGGATTTTCGGTTTCCAGGTATTCAAGGCGCACATGATCAAGAAATACATGAGCGCGAATATGGCCCCGCCGGTGACGGTCACGACCATCAAGGCCGAGGAAACGCCTTGGCAGCCTGAACTGAAATCGGTGGGTACGCTGCGCGCAGTGAAAGGCGTGGACGTGACCACCGAAATTGCGGGACAGATCCGGATCGTCTCATTCAAGTCCGGACAGGACGTGAAGGCAGGGGACTTGCTGGTACAGCTCGATGCCGATCCCGATGTCGCCAAGCTGCATTCCCTGGAGGCTGCGCGCGATCTTGCCAAGATCGTCTACAACCGGGACAAGGCGCAATTCGATGCCCAGGCGATCAGCCGCGCACAGCTGGATGCCGACGCATCAGATCTGAGCAACAAGCAGGCGCAGGTCGACGAGCAGCGGGCGCAGGTGGCGGAGAAGACGATACGCGCGCCATTTTCCGGCCGCATCGGCATCACCACGGTGCAACCCGGGCAATATCTGAATCCGGGCGACAAGATCGCAACCTTGCAGCAGGTTGATCCGATCTACGCGGATTTTTCCATTCCAGAGCAGCAGATCCCCGGACTTGTCGTGGGGCAAAAAATCGCCATTGCTGCAAATGCCTACCCGGGACAGATTTTCTCCGGCAAAATCAATGCCATCGATCCAAAAGTCGATCCTGCCACGCGAAACGTGATGGTCGAGGCGACAATCCCCAATTCGAAGCGCCAGCTGCTGCCTGGCATGTACGCTTCGGTCGCTGTCGATGCCGGGGGCGTGCACAATTATCTGACGCTTCCCCAGACTGCAGTGGCTTTCAATCCCTATGGCGCGACGGTTTATGTTGTCGAGGAAAGCCGCGGACCTGACGGGAAATCCGTGCTGGTTGCCAGGCAGCGTTTCGTGCATACCGGCTCGATGCGCGGCGATCAGGTGGCCATCCTTTCGGGCGTGAAGGCGGGGGAGATCGTGGTGACGAGCGGGCAGATCAAGCTGAAAAGCGGCAGTCATGTGGTCGTCAACAACAAGGTTTTGCCGAGCAACGATGCCGCGCCCAAGCCTGTGGACGAATAAGGGCGCATCATGAATTTCACGGACATATTCATCAAGAGGCCGGTGCTTGCCACCGTGGTCAGCCTGCTGATCCTGGTGCTGGGGTTGCGCTCTTTCGGGCTGTTGTCCGTGCGCCAGTTTCCCGTGACCCAGGATGCGGTGGTGACGGTAACGACCACTTATCCTGGCGCGGATCCGAAGCTGGTGGCGGGATTCATCACGACGCCGCTGGAAAATTCGATTGCCCAGGCCAACGGCATAGACTACCTGACATCGACCAGCACGCTGGGTGCGAGCACGATCATGGCGACCCTCAGGCTCAATTACGATTACAACAAGGCACTCACCGAGATCAACACCCAGGTCAATGCCGTCCTCAACCAGCTTCCTCCCGGGTCGCAGCAGCCCATCATCACCGTGGCGATCGGGGATACCATCGATTCGATGTATATCGGCTTTCACAGCAAAGTGCTTTCCACCAACAAGATCACCGATTACCTGATCCGCGTCGTGCAGCCCAAACTCCAGGCGGTCGAAGGGGTTCAGACAGCCGAGATCATAGGCAAGCGGCAGTTCGCACTGCGCGCCTGGCTGGATCCCGGAAAACTCGCCGCCTACCATGTCACCCCTGCCGACGTCAGCACGGCGCTTGCCGACAACGATTTCATTTCGGCAGTCGGGCGCACCCAGGGGCAGATGGTGACGGTCAATCTGACGGCGAATACCGGCCTTCATACTGTCGATGAATTCAGGAATCTCGTTGTCAAGGCCGAAAACGGGACCATCGTTCGGCTGGGGGATGTGGCGCGGGTCACCCTGGGCTCCGAGAATTACGACACGTCCGTGGGATTCGATGGCGATACCGCAGTTTACATCGGGATTCAGGTCGCGCCTTCGGCCAATCTGCTCGACGTGATACAAGGCGTCCGCAAGGCGTTCCCCCCGATCGAGGCTGCCCTCCCAGAAGGATTGCAGGGCAAGATCGTTTACGATGCGACCAAGTTCGTCAACAGCTCCATCCACGAGGTGATCAGCACCCTCGTCGAGGCGCTGCTGATCGTGACGGTCGTCATCTTCCTTTTCCTGGGTTCCGCACGATCCGTGCTGATCCCGGTGATCGCCATGCCGCTTTCCCTGATCGGAACCTTCTTCATCATGCTGGCTCTGGGTTACACCATCAATCTGCTCACCCTGCTCGCCATGGTGCTCGCGATAGGACTGGTGGTGGACGATGCGATCATCGTGGTCGAGAATGTCAACCGCCACATGGAGCAGGGCATGACGCCGTTCAAGGCGGCCCTGCTGAGCGCCAAGGAACTCGTCGGACCGATTTTTGCCATGACTGTCGTTCTGGTCGCGGTTTATGTGCCGATCGGATTCATGGGCGGACTGACTGGAGCGCTTTTCACCGAGTTCGCCTTCACCCTGGCAGGTTCCGTCACGGTTTCGGCGATCATCGCCCTGACGCTTTCCCCGATGATGTGTTCGCGTTTTCTGAAGGGACACGACGCGGACAGCCGCCTCGTCAAATTCATCGACAAGCAGTTCAGTGCGCTCCATGCCGGCTACCAGAGGCGCCTTCACGGGGTGCTTTCGAGCCTGCCCGTGGTCTCCGTTTTTGCGGTCATCATTCTGACCAGCATCTACTTCCTCTATGCGACTTCGAAATCCGAGCTCGCTCCCCAGGAGGACCAGGGAGTGCTGATCTCCATGCTCACCGCCTCCCCGGATGCCACGCTCGCGCAGACCCAGATGAATTCCAGGCAGGTCTACAAAATCTTCGCCTCCTATCCGGAAACCGACCATGTATTCCAGCTCGACGGCCTGCAGGGACTCAATACCGGAATAGCGGGCATGGTATTCAAGCCATGGGACGAGAGAAAGCGCAGCACCATGCAGCTGATGCCCGAAATTCAGAAAAAGCTCAATGGCATCGCGGGCGTGCGGGCCGCGGTATTCCAGAGACCGCCCCTTCCCGGAGGCGGCAGGGGAATGCCGGTGCAGTTCGTTGTCGGCACCACGGACTCCTACGACAAGCTTCTCGAAGTTTCGGAGGAACTGAAGGCGAAGGCCCAGGCGAGCGGCATGTTCATTTTTCTGGACAATGATCTCAAGATCGACAAGCCCCAGACCAGCATTGTCATAGACAGGGACAAGGCTGCGCTGCTCGGGCTCACCATGAAGGACATAGGCAGCTCCCTGAATGCCATGCTCGGCGAGGGATACATCAACTACTTCAGTCTGGGCGGGCGCTCGTACAAGGTGATTCCGGAAGTCATGCAGCAGCAGCGGCTGAATGCGGACCAGTTGAACGACTACTACGTCAAGAACGGCGCAGGGACGGTTTTCCCGCTTTCCACCGTGGTCAGCCTGAAGACGAATGTCGTGCCTGAATCGGTCAACCATTTCCAGCAGCTCAATGCGGCGACCATCTCGGGCGTGCCCATGCCCGGCGTGACCATGGGGGATGCGCTTGCCACCATGAAAAGAATCGCCGGCGAGGTGCTGCCCCAGGGCTACAGCATCGATTACGCGGGCCAGTCGCGGCAATACGAGCAGGAATCCTCCGCCCTTCTCGTGACGTTCGCTTTTGCGCTCATCATCATTTTCCTCGCCCTGTCCGCCCAGTTCGAAAGCTTCAGGGATCCGCTCATCGTGCTCGTCAGCGTGCCGATGTCGATATGCGGGGCGATGATTTTCATTGCCATAGGCGTGGGCGGGGCCAGCCTCAACATTTATACGGAAGTGGGGCTGGTTACCCTGATCGGATTGATCAGCAAGCATGGCATTCTCATCGTCGAGTTCGCCAACAAGCTGCAGAAGGAAGGAAAAAGCAAGCTGGAGGCGATCATAGAAGGTGCATCGATCAGGCTGCGCCCGATCCTGATGACCACAGCCGCGATGGTACTGGGGGTGTTGCCGCTCGTGACGGCTTCGGGGGCGGGAGCCGCAGGGCGCTACAACATGGGGCTCGTGATCCTGACCGGCATCGCAATCGGCACGCTGTTCACGCTTTTCGTCGTGCCGTCGATGTACATGCTGATCGCGGCGGACCATTCGAAGGTGGAAACTGTCGAAGCCTAGGTCCTGACCGGGTTTCCCCAGCTTCCCTCGAAAAAGCGCGACTCCATGGGCTTTCTCGATCTGTCCGCGAGTTCCTTCTCCTTCAATGCCGCATCGAGGATGTCGGGAGAGGCGGGATGCCCCACCGCGATCATCGACATGCAGACATAACGCTCTGGAATGGAAAAGGTTTTTCTGGCTTTTTCGGCATCGTATCCGCCCATCTGGTGGGCGGAAAGATTCAGGGCGGCTGCCTGCAAGACCAGGTTCTCGGAAGCCGCTCCCGTGTCGTATTGCCCGAAGCGATTGGGGGAGTCGTTGAACTCGAACAGCGTGTCGGCAAGCGAAATCATCAGGATCGGGGCGTTCTGCGCCCAGACCTGGTTTCCCGGAACCAGGCATTCATAGGCCTTCTGCCAGAAAGCATGGTCTTCGAATTTGTCCCACACGATGTAGCGCCAGGGCTCGTCCCCGAAGCAGGAAGGCGCCCATCTCGCCGCTTCCAGCAGGGAGAGCAGCTCACTTCTTGAAACAGGCCTGGAGGCATCCAGTGCGCGCGGGCTCCAGCGCTTCGCGATGATTTCGTTCACGGGATGCAGGGTTTTTGCCGGCTTTTGCATGGGGATTCCTTTCAGCTTTCGATGAGTCGCAGGTAGGGATGGGGTTCGAGTGCGGGATAGTCGGTGTAGCCCGCCGCCCCATCCCCGTAGAAGCTTTCTGGATCGGGTTCGTTGAGCGGCTTTCCCAGCCTGAACCGCTCCGGGAGGTCGGGGTTGGCGATGAAGAGCCGTCCGAAGGAAACCAGATCGGCGCCTTCGTTCTCCAGGATCATCTCCGCCTTCGCGAGATCGAATCTGCCGCCTGCGATCATCCTTCCCTTGAAGTGCGGCTTGAAGCGCTGCGCATTGTCCTTCAGCACGTCGCCTTCCTTGAGGTCGTCTTCCAGCGGTTCGACCATGTGGACATAGGCGATGCCCATTTCGGAGAGGCCCGTTACGGCCTTGGTGAAAACGATCATGGGATCGGCGTCAATCATGCCGAAATCGCGGTTCGAAGGGGAGAGCTTGACGCCGACCCTGTCCTCTCCCCAGATTTCAGACACCGCTTCGGCAACCTCGAACAGAAACCTGCACCGGTTCGCGCTGAGGCCGCCGTACTGGTCGCGCCTGACATTGCTCCCCGTCTGGAGGAACTGGTCGATGAGATAGCCTCCTCCGGCATGGATCTCGACCCCGTCGAAACCGGCATCCTTTGCATTTTTCGCGGCAATCGCAAATTCGGCGACGATCTGCGCGACTTCCTCGGTCTCGATCATTCTCGGCACGGGAAATTTCTGGAATCCGTCAGGCGTTTTGATCCTGCCGAGGGCGGCGATGGCCGATGGCGCGAGCGGAAGTTTTCCGCCGAGAAGATGAGGGCTGGATACCCTGCCGCAATGCCAGAGCTGGGCGAATATCCTGCCGCCCCCTTCGTGCACGGCATCCGCGACGCGCTTCCAGCCCTCGATCTGGGCTTCGCTTCGGAGCCCGGGCGAATTTTCGAGTCCCTTGCCCATCGGAGAAACCCAAGCGCCTTCGGAGACGATCAGTCCCGCAGAGGCCCGCTGGGCATAATGCTGGGCATTGAGGTTTCCCATCACGCCCTCTGCATCTGCGCGCGTACGCGTCATCGGTGCCATGACGATGCGGTTTGGAAGCGCAAGTTCCCCCAGCTGGAGGGAGGAAAAAAGTTTCGTCATGTCAGCCCTTCAAATCGAAAAGAAGCGCTTCTCCCGACCCTTCGAGGCGGATTCCGTCTTCCCCGCTTATTCTTGCGCCGTCCCCTGTCGACAGGGCGATGCCGTTCAAATGGATATTGCCTTGCGCCACATGCAGATAGGCGATCCTGCCGATGCTTGACTCGTGCGTGACTGCGCCCTTGTCGAGCAGGGCCGCGTAAACGTCGGCATCCTGGTTGAGCGAGACCGAGCCGTCCCTGCCGGTTCTGGAGGCGACGAGGCGGAGCCGGTTCAGCTTTTCCTCAAGGGGAAAATGCTTCTGCTCGTAGCCCGGTGCGAGCCCTTTTGCCTCCGGAAGTATCCAGATCTGCAGGAAATGCACCGGGTCGGCGCTGGAGGGATTGAATTCGCTGTGCAATACCCCGGTTCCCGCACTCATGCGCTGAACGTCCCCTCTCCTGATGGTCGAAGCGTTGCCCATGCTGTCCTTGTGGGCGAGCTCGCCCTCCAGCACGTAGCTGATGATTTCCATGTTGTTGTGGGGATGCGTGCCGAATCCCTGTCCCGGCGCGACCCGGTCGTCGTTGATGACGCGCAGATCGCCGTATCCCATTTGTTCCGGATCGAAATAATCGGCGAATGAAAAACTGTGATAGCTTTCCAGCCAGCCGTGCATGGCATGACCCCTTTCCCCGCTCTTGCGCACGACGATCATGCTCCGCTCCCGAGATCACGCCTCACGTCATTCATGTCGAGCGATTTCGCCTGCCTGAGGACGTCTTCCAGGATCGGGGGCGGCGGCGCCCCCGCCTCATTGAATACCAGGATCTTCTCGCGGAACACCAGCAGGGAAGGGACCGCCTTGATTTCGAATTCGCGGGCGAGATCGGGCTCCCGATCCGCATTGACCTTCCCGAAATAGACGTCCGGGAAGCGCTCCGCCGCGCTTTCGAAGACCGGCGCGAAGGATTTGCAGACGTCGCACCACGATGCATAGAACTGGATGATGACGATGTCGTTGCTGACGATTTCGTGTTCGAGGCTATGCGGGCTCAATTCCTTGATGGGCATGGGGTTTTTCCAATCTGTCTGATGTTTTTCTAGTCTAGCATGACGGGAGGGTCGATTCCATGAGGGCGAGCAGAACATTCGCCTTGTGGCGTATTTCCTGGTATTCGGCATCCCGTTCGGAATCTGCGACGATTCCGCCTCCGGCCCAGAGCCTGATTTTATTTGCGGATGCGGCCAGGGTCCTGATCATGATGCTGCTGTCCATGTTCCCGTCGAAGCCGATTCTGGCCATGGCGCCGCAATAGGGCCCGCGCCTGAATGGCTCGAGCTCTTCTATGATTTCCATGGCCCGGATTTTCGGGGCCCCGGTGATCGAACCTCCCGGAAAGGCGCTTTTCAGGAGGGAGAGGGCATCGTGCGATGCATCGAGATGACCGCTTATCGTGCTGACCATGTGGTGCACCGAGGCGAAGTGTTCGATTTCGAAAAGCTTATCGACCCTGACCGTTCCGGTTGCGCAGACTTTTCCCAGGTCGTTTCTCAGAAGATCGACGATCATGAGGTTTTCCGCCCGATCCTTGGGGCTTTCCGCAAGAGACCGGGCAAGGCGCGCATCTATAGTCGGGTCGCTCGACCGCGGACGGGTTCCCTTGATCGGCCTGGTTTGCACCCGGCTGCCATGGCGTTCCAGAAAGCGTTCCGGGGAAGCGCTCAGTATCCGGCAGTGCGGATTGGAAAAATAGGCAGAATAGGGCGCAGGACTCGCCGCCCGGAAGGCGCGATAGAGCGTCCAGGGATCCCCCGTGAACGGTGCTTCGAAGCATTGCGCCAGGTTCACCTGGTAGCAGTCTCCGGAGGCTATGTATTCCTTTATTTTCGCGAAAGCGATTCCGTACTCGTCGAGCGATGGCGCGGCCTCGATTTTCCCGGTCAGCCGGAAAGCGGCTTTCCGGGGATGGCGGGCAGGAGAGGAAAGCCTTTCGATGAGCTCGTTCCAGATGGTTTTTGTCCCCATGTCGCGGCAGTTCGAAGCAAGATGTGCGGTTTTTCCCAGATGATCGACGACTATGGCCCAGTCATAGATGCCCACCGCAAGATCGGGGAAATCGATGTCCTTTCCGGTGCTGTCGATGCCGCTTGGCGCAAGTCCCAGATCGTATCCGAAATAGCCGATGGCCCCTCCCATGAAGGGAAGCGGGTTTTCCACTTCTAGGGGAAGCAGCATCTTTCTGAGCAGGTCGAAGGGATCTTCCATGGAAAGCTTTTTGCTTCCCCTGTCCGAAATTTCCGTTCTGCCGTTTTTCGTGACCAGGGTGGCGCAAGGCGCTGCGGCAAGGATGTCGTGGCGCCCGAGGCCCGCACTGTCGAGAAAAACCGGCCAGGGCAGATCCGAAATCGCCTCGAACAGGTCGGGGACGCTTTCGGGATAGGGGATTTCAGCGATCATTTCAGCTCATCCCAGAGCTTGTCGAGGCGCTTTCCGGAAACGGGCATGGGTGTCCTGAGCTCCTGCGCGAAGAGGGAAACCCTGAGTTCCTCGACCATCCAGCGGTATTCCTCCAGTTCGGGGCCGTATTCCCGTTTCAGGAAGCGCTGCCATCGTGGAGAAATTTCCGCCTGGAGCTGCGCGTCCCTGGGGTTGGGCAGCTTCTGGATCCGCGTCAGCATCGCTTTCAGGTAGCGCGGGTAATGCTTCAGGCGGGCATAGCCGGCGGTGTCGACGAATCCCGGATAAACGAGACGGGAGAGCTGCTCCTCCATGTCGGAGCAGGCCGGGCCTGCGGGGATTTCTTCCAGCTTCGATGTCACTTCGCCGTAAAGGCTCAGAATCGTCTCCAGCAATTTCAGGATTTCGGCGAGCCGCCCGTGCAGTTCCGGCTTCGCTTTTTCGATCGCATCCGCGAATTCCTGCTTCGAGCGGGGAGAGTCCAGGAAGGTCGCAGCGAGCAGACCGGATACCTGCTCCCTGAATTCTGCAGCGCTGCCGAGGGAAGCATAGCGCATGCACAAGGCATTCCCGATGCCTTTTTCCAGCTGCTGGAACCGGGCCTTGAGTTCCAGCCTGAAAAGCCGTGAAAGCCCGGCACGGTTTTGGTCCCGGGCTTTTTCCGGGGTGTCGGAAAGGAGCAGGGAGACCGAGGAGCCTTGGTCGATCAGGGCGGGATACCCCGTCACATTATGTCCATTTTTCTCGAAAGTGATGCTTTCCGGAAGCTCGTCGAAGTCCCAGCGGGTCAGCCCCTTCTTCTCGAACACCATGGCTTTTCCGAAGTCTTCCTCGGCAGCTTTGCCCAGCTGATTCTTCAGGGCGTCCAGCTCGCGACCCATGGCGACTTCCTCGCCTTCGGCATCGACTATCCGGTAATTCATCCTGAGGTGGGGGGGGAGATCCGGCCAGGAATCGATTTCGATTTTCAATGCCTTGCGCATCGCTTCCAGCAGCGGACCGCTGGCATCCATGCATCTGTTCACGCTTTCCGATACCGGGACGAGCTTCGTCCTCACGGCCTTGGGCAGCGACTTGATGAGGAAAGTGATTTTCTCCCGGATGAAGCCGGGCACCAGGCGGTCGAAGTCCGATGCTTGCATCTGGTTGAGCAGATGCAGGGGAATCGAGACCGTGACACCATCCATGACATGCCCCGGTTCGAAGCGGTAGGCGAGGGCAAGCTTCGCTCCCCGGACAACCATGCTGTCCGGGAACCGGTCGAGCGTCACGCCTTCGGCTTCGTGCTTCATCAGGTATTCCTTCGTCAGGAATAGCAGTCTCGGCTGGTCTTTTTCGGCGTCCCGTCGCCACTTCTCGAAGGCGGCTCCGTTGAAGATGCCTTGCGGAATCAGGTTCGAATAAAAATCGAAGAGGCGGTGTTCGTCGACCAGCACGTCGCTGCGCCGGGACTTGTGCTCGAGTTCTGCTATTTCATCGAGGAGTTTGCGATTGTGTTCGAAAAAAGGCGCGTGCGTTTCGAATTCGCCCGCCACCAGGGCGCCGCGGATGAAAATCTCGCGGGATGCTTCGGGGTCGATGGGGCCGTAATGCACTCGCCGCCTGGGGACGACGATCAGGCCGTAGAGGGTGACCTGTTCGAAGGCTGCGACCTGGGCGGATTTCTTTTCCCAGTGGGGGTCGAGATAATGGCGCTTCAGCAGATGCTCGCCGACCTTTTCTATCCAGGAAGGGTCGATCTCGGCCACGGTCCTTGCATAGAGCCTGGAAGTTTCGGTGATTTCGGATGCCATCAGCCATTTAGGCTTTTTCCTGACTTTCGATCCCGGAAAGATTCTGAACCTGATGCCCCTCGCGCCCAGGTAGCCGTCTTCCGTTTTGAAGCCGACGTTTCCCAGAAGCCCTGCGAGCAGGGCTCTGTGGATGGCCTCGTAGTTCGCCGGGACTTCGTTCATGCGCAGCCCCATTTCGGCGATCTGCGCATGCAGCTGCCCATGCAGGTCGCGCCATTCCCTGAGCCTCGGAAGCGAAAGAAATTGCTTCCTGCATTCCTGGATGAGCTTCCTGTTCGAGAGCTTCTTCGACAATTCGTCGAAATGCGCCCAGAGCCTGAGATAGCCCATGAAGTCGGAGCGCTCGTCGCGAAACGGCTGATGCGCGATTTCGGCGGCCTCGCGCTTGTCGGACGGCGCATCCCGCGGATCCTGGATGCCGAGCGCGGAAGCGATGACCAGCACTTCGGAGAGGGCGCCGCCGGACGCCAGGATCATGCGGCCCATCCTCGGGTCGCAGGGGAGCGCCGCCAGCTGGAGTCCGGTTCTGGTGATGATCCGCTTCTCGTCCACTGCGCCCAGTTCGTGAAGGAGCTGGTAGCCGTCGGCGACCATGCGCGGCGAGGGAGGGTCGATGAAAGGGAAGGCCTCGATTGCGCCCAGCATCATGCTTTCCATCTTGAGGATGACCGATGCGAGGGAAGATCTCAGGATTTCCGGGTCGGTGAATTCCGGCCTCGATTCGAAATCGGCCTGGGCATAGAGCCGGATGCACAGCCCCTGCATCACCCGCCCGCTTCGCCCCGAACGCTGGTTGGCCGAGGCCCTGGAAATTTTCTCGACATGGAGCCGCTCGACCTTGTTCCGGTAGCTGTAGCGGTTGATCCTGGCAAGCCCGGTGTCGATCACGACGCCGATGTTGGGAACGGTCAGGGAAGTTTCCGCGACATTGGTGGCGAGCACGATGCGCCTTCTTCCGCCTGTCGAAAAGACCTTTTCCTGCTCGGCAACGGAAAGGCGGGAATAAAGGGGGAGAATGTCCCTGTGGGCATGCTTGCGCAGCGCCTCGGCCGCATTCCTGATTTCGCGCTCTCCCGGGAGGAAAACCAGGATGTCGCCCGGATGCTTGTCGGCTTCATCGACTGCGGCGAGGATGGCGGCTTCCATGTCCGGATCCTCCTCTTCCTCGATCGGCCGGTAGCGGATTTCGATGGGATGGGATCTTCCCGAAACCTCGATCACCGGGGCGCCCCCGAAATGGCGTGAAAAGCGCTCTGCATCGATGGTGGCGGAAGTCACGATTACCCTGAGGTCGGGGCGCTTCGGGAGAAGCGTTTTCAGGTAGCCGAGGATGAAGTCGATGTTGAGGCTGCGCTCGTGCGCTTCGTCTATGATCAGGGTATCGTAGGCGCGCAGCAGCTTGTCAGACCTCGTCTCTGCGAGCAGTATTCCGTCTGTCATGAGCTTGATGGAGGCGTTCTCGCTCATCCTGTCGGTGAACCTGACCTTGTAGCCGACATGCTGCCCTATTTCGGATTTGAGCTCCTTCGCGATCCTTCCCGCGATGCTTCGCGCCGCGACCCGCCTGGGCTGGGTATGGCCGATGATGCCTGCCCTGCCGCGTCCGATGGCAAGGCATATCTTGGGGATCTGCGTGGTCTTTCCGGAACCCGTTTCGCCGCACACGACGACGACCTGGTTTTGCAGGATCGTGCTTCCGATTTCATCCTTCAGCTGAACTACGGGAAGCGCTGCATCGAATGTCGGGACTGGCGGATGCCTTTCCTTCATGCGTCAATCCAGGTGGGCGGCAAGCGTGGATAGGAGGATGCGGCGCACGATCAGCACGATGAGCAGCGCCGAAAGGCCGCCTGCCAGAACGTCGGCGGGAAAATGTGCGCCCAGGGAAATTCGCGAAAGCCCTGCCCAGACCACGAAAAATATCCCGAATCGCCTGAAGTTCCGGTTCAGCACCGGCCAGAGGCTGGCTATGGCGAGCATCGCGAATGAGGCGTGGCCGGAGGGGAAGCTGTGATGGTATTCAGGTCTTCCGAAAACATGCACCGAAGAAGGCGGCAGAGCGAGCAAAGGCCTGGGAAAATCGAGCCAGGGCTTGACGAGGCCGAGCATCTGTCCGTCCAGCATGTAGGCGATGCAAAATACCGAGATCGTCACGAGCCACTGCACCGCTTTTTTCCTTGCCATGTCGGGGTGCGCGGGTTCCGTGCCGGACAGGTTTCCTATTGCGAAAAGGCAGGCGAAGCCGAGATAGACCGGGAAATTGCCGTGCCCGGCAAGCAGGGTGCCGAGCATCATGAACCTGTCCGTGAAGGCGGTATGGATGCCGTTTATGGCATGGAAGAGCCAGACATTGGCGCCACCCCAGTCGTAGAGGATGGCTTTCATCCGGCGAGTGCCGTTGCCCACATGACCGTGCCGCCCAGCGCGGAAACGATGGCCAGGACGAAAAGCCATTTCTTTCTGGTGAGGGCGGTGATCGATGCCAGGGAAATGGCGATCTGGATCAGGGTCATGGCCTGGGCGAGCCTGCGGCGGGGACGCATCAGCTGCTCGCTTTTCTCGTTGGCCTGACTGGACGCCTCTTCGAGCTGATCGGCCTTCTGCTTGATGTCCTTTTTCTCAGCCTTGTATTTTTCGATCTGCTGCCTGTAATGGTCGGCTTTTCGGGGGTCTGCGAGATCGGAAGCGAGTTCCATCAAATGCCCCTTGTTGCTCACTGCCTGATAATAGTTCCACTGATCGGAAGCCTGGGTTTTTTTCAATACGGCCTCGTTCTTGAACAGCATTGCTTCTTCCTGAGTGTCGCCGCCCTGGTAACCGACTATCGCGCCGATGGAGGCGAGGATCGCGGTGAAGATCGCGACCTGCTGGGCAAGGGAAGAGCCGCCATGGGCTTCGTGCTCGATCTGGTGGGCTTCTGGCCCGTGTACGTGAAAGCCGTGCTCTGACATCTGGTCTCCATTTCAAGGTGTTCTGCATTATTATACCGAATGTGAACCCCGGCTTCTGACAACCTCATGGATCTTTTCGAAATATCTGGAATACTGCTGAGCGCCGCGGCGTTCGGAAGCTACATCAACGACAGGTGGATCAGGCTGCCCTCCTCGATCGGGCTGATGCTGCTCGCCATGGGAGTCGGTTTCATCGGGCTTGCGCTCGGGGGCATGGGGCTTGTCGACATCGCCCCGATCGACGCTTTCTTGCGGCACGTCGATTTCAGCAAGACGGTGTTTCACGGCATGCTTTCCTTTCTGCTCTTCGCAGGGGCTTCCCAGATCAGCGTGAACGACCTGAAAAGCGCCAAGCTCCCAATAGCGGTCACGGCCACGGTCAGCACGCTGATCTCCACCCTCTTGATCGGCATGGCCTTCCATTTTCTGGCGCAGGCGATGGGCTTTCCCCGGGTGAGTCTGCTCTATGCCATGCTTTTCGGGGCGATCCTCTCTCCCACGGATCCCATCGCGGTGATCGGCATCATCAAGAAGATGAATGCGCCCAAGGCGATGGAAACCAAGATCGCGGGCGAATCCCTTTTCAACGACGGCGTCGCGATCGTGTTCTATCTGACGATACTGGAATTCATTGAGGGAGGGGCTGAGCCCACCTTCACCGGCGCCATGGGGCTGCTGCTGCAGGAAGCGGGAGGTGGGCTTCTGATCGGCTGGGTCATGGGCCGGATTGCCCACAGGATGCTCTCGAAAGTCGAAGCCTACCAGTCCGAGCTGCTGATCACGCTGGCGGTGGCATCCGGCGGCTACCTGCTGGCCGAGAAGCTGCATGTTTCCGCACCGATCGCGATGGTAGTGTCGGGGATACTCATCGGCAACAGGGGGCGGGACGCCCTCTCGGCAAGAAAGCGGGAACATATCGATTCCTTCTGGGAGCTGGTCGACGAAATACTGAATGCGGTGCTGTTCATGCTCATCGGGCTCGAAATGATGGTGATCAAAGTCGATCTGGCGACTGCGCTGCTCGGCCTTGTGTGCATTCCGGTGGCGCTTTCTGCCCGCTTTGTCAGCATTGCGATTCCGGTTCAATTGATGAAGCCGTTCTATGCCTTCCAGAGGGGAACGAGCGCAGTCATGACCTGGGGAGGATTGCGCGGCGCGCTTTCGATCGCCATGGTCCTCGCGCTCACCCGCCAGGACATCAAGACGGTTTTCTTGCCCTGCGTCTATTTCGTCGCCGTGTTTTCCATCGCGGTGCAGGGGATGACGTTCAGCAGGCTGCTGAAGAAATATGACATGGCCTGAAGCGCCGCCAGACTCTGGCGTTTGGTGTTAGAATTCAGGTCTGCCGTTTTCTGACTTCCGCCATGTTCTCCAAGCTCAATCCACCGCAATCTGCAGCCGTCAGGCATATCGACGGCCCGCTCCTGGTGCTTGCCGGCGCGGGGAGCGGAAAGACCCGCGTGATCACGCACAAGATCGCCTATCTGATCGAGGAATGCGGCTATTCCCCTTCCCATGTCGCAGCGATCACCTTCACCAACAAGGCGGCGAAAGAAATGCAGGAGCGGGTGGGCAAGCTGCTCAAGGGAAGCGGCAAGGGGCTGACCCTGTCGACCTTCCATTCCCTGGGGCTTGCCATGGTGAGAAGCGAATCGGAAAAGCTCGGGCTCAAGTCGCGTTTTTCCATCCTCGATTCCGCGGATGCATCGGGCATCCTGATGGAGCTTTTCAGGACCACGGACAAGAAACTGGTGCGCTCGCTCGCTGCCCGGATCTCGGGATGGAAAAACAATCTGGTTTCCCCGGATGCCGCCCTGTCCGGCGCAGGGGACGAAGAAGAACACCTGATGGCGCGGGTTTACCGCGATTACCAGGCTACCCTGCAGGCTTATCAGGCGGTCGATTTCGACGACCTGATCCGGCTTCCGGTCGAGCTTCTCGCCAACGATCGCGAGGCGCAGGAAAAGTGGCAGGGGAGGCTGCGCTATCTCCTGATAGACGAATACCAGGACACCAATCTTTCCCAGTACCGCCTGATCAAGCTCCTGGCAGGATCAAGAGGAGCGTTCACTGCGGTGGGGGATGACGACCAGGCGATCTATGCCTGGAGGGGGGCTTCCAAGGAGAACATTGCCGAGCTGAGCCGCGATTATCCCAATCTGGAAGTGATCAAGCTGGAGCAGAACTACCGCTCCACGGTCAGGATACTGAAGGCCGCCAACAGCCTGATTTCCAACAATCCCAAGCTGTTCGAGAAGAAACTCTGGTCGGATCTCGGGCACGGGGAGCCGATCAGGGTGGTTGCAGCAAGAGACGAGGAGCACGAGGCGGAAACCGTGGCGAGGTCGCTGCTCGCGCACAAGTTCGAGCACAGGGGAAAGTTTTCGGACTACGCCATCCTCTACCGGGGCAACCACCAGGCGAGGCTCTTCGAGCAATATCTGCGTGAGGAGAAAGTGCCTTACCGGGTCAGCGGCGGCCTTTCCTTCTTCGATCGAAGCGAAATCAAGGATATCGTCGCCTATCTGAGGCTGCTCGTTAATCCGGACGATGATCCTGCCTTCGTGCGCGCGGTGACCACCCCGAAGCGCGGCGTGGGGAACCAGACCCTGGAAGCGCTGGGGCGCTATGCGGGAAAGCGGCATGCGAGCATGTTCGAGGCGGCCTTCGAGGCGGGATTTGCCCACGAGATTTCCCCAAAGCAGCTGGAGCCATTGCTCGCCTTCTGCAATTTCATCAATAATCTGCAATTCGAAGCCGGGAAGGCGCCTGCCGGGGAGATCATCAACGATCTTTTGAAGGCGATAGGCTACGAGGCGCATCTTTTCGATTCCGATGAGCCCAGGCAGGCGAAATCGAAATGGGAAAACGTGACGGATTTTTCTGCCTGGATAGCGAAGAAGGGAGAGGAAGACGGCAAGAATCTGGTCGAGCTTACCCAGACGATCACGCTCATGAACCTGCTGGATCGGCAGGAGGAAGACTACGATGCGGTGCAGCTTTCCACGCTGCATGCCGCTAAGGGGCTGGAATTCAGGCATGTTTTCCTGGTCGGGGTGGAGGAGGGGATACTGCCGCATCAGGAATCCATGGGCGAATCCGGCATCGAGGAAGAGCGGCGCCTGATGTACGTGGGGGTGACAAGAGCGAGGGAGGGACTTTCCATCAGCTATTGCCAGAAGCGCAAGCGGGCGAAGGAGACTCAGGTTTGCGAGCCCAGCCGGTTCATTGCCGAACTGGGGGAAGACCTGAAGTTCTCCGGCACGACCGTCACGAAGTCGATGGGCAACGAGAAGCTCGCCATGCTCAAATCGGCGCTTGCAGGAAACGGATCAACATGAAAGGAAGAAGAAAATGACGAAGCAGATCATCAGCACAAGTGACGCGCCCAAGGCGATCGGCACCTATTCCCAGGCCGTGCGCGCCAAGGATACGGTTTACCTTTCCGGGCAGATCGGGCTCGACCCTGTCACCATGCAGCTCGAGGAAGGGGTGGAGGCGCAGATCCATCGGGTTTTCGGGAATCTCTCGGCAGTAGCCAAGGCATGCGGCGGGTCCCTCGGCAATCTCGTCAAGCTCAACGTCTACATGACCGACCTTTCCCATTTTCCCAAGCTCAACGAGATCATGGGGAGCTATTTCACCGAACCTTATCCCGCGCGCGCCGCGGTTGGGGTGGCGAGTCTTCCGAAAGGGGCGCAGGTCGAAATGGACGGCATCCTCGTTCTCGGCATAGGCGATACGGACAAGGACTGAGTGAAGGACAAGCTCGCCAGGCTCGGCATCCATTCCCTCTGGGACAGGGTGCTCCATCTGCCCCTGAGATACGAGGACGAGACGCACCTTTATCCGATAGCGGATGCGCCGGCGGGACAGACCGTCCTCGTCGAGGGCGAAATAACCGAATCCGGGGTGAGATTCCAGGGCAGGCGCATCCTCGCCTGCAAAATCGAAGACGGCAGCGGCAGTCTCGAAATCCGCTTCATGAATTTCTACCCGAGCCAGGTGAAGATGCTGGAGAAGGGCAAGAGAATGCGCTTCTTCGGAGAAGTGAGGGCGAGCTTTTTCGGCAAGGAAATGATCCACCCCAAGGTCTCGAAAGCCGGAATTGAACTCGTCGACGCGCTCACCCCGGTCTATCCGACGACTGCCGGACTGCCCCAGAAGAAGCTGAAAATGCTGATCGACGAGGCGCTCGAATCGGTGGCGCTTTCCGAGACTCTGCCCCAGGCCATGCTTTCCCGGCTTTCCCTCCCCGGATTCGAGGAAAGCATACGCTTTTTGCACGATCCTCCGCCGGATGCCCAGAGATCCGAACTCGACAGCCGCACCCATCCTGCCTGGACCAGGATCAAGTTCGACGAACTGCTCGCCCAGCAGCTTTCCATGCGGCTCCACTACAGGAACAGGAAAGGCAGAAGCGCTCCGGTATTCCGGACTCAGGGGAAGCTGGTCGATGCATTGCTCGCCTCCCTTCCCTTCGAACTCACGGGAGCGCAGAAAAGGGTTTTCGACGAGATCGCGCGGGATCTTGCCAGCGGAAATCCCATGCAGCGTCTGCTCCAGGGGGACGTCGGCAGCGGCAAGACGATCGTTGCGGCGCTCGCATCCCTGCTTGCAATCGAGGCGGGATTCCAGGCTGCCGTGATGGCCCCGACCGAAATCCTGGCCGAGCAGCATTTCGACAAGTTTTCGAAATGGCTGGAGCCGCTTGGCGTCAGGGCCGCCTGGCTTTCTTCCAGTCTGAATAAAAAAGACAAGGAAGCCGCGCTGCAGAAAATAGGGCGGGGAGAAGCAGATCTTGCCATAGGCACGCATGCGCTGTTCCAGGAACAGGTCGCTTTCGGCAAACTCGGGCTTGCGATCGTCGACGAGCAGCACCGCTTCGGCGTCCACCAGAGGCTCGCGCTGCGCCAGAAGGGTTCGAACGAGCCGCATCAGCTGATGATGAGCGCGACCCCGATACCGAGGACGCTTGCCATGAGCTATTATGCCGATCTCGACGTGTCGGTGATCGACGAACCCCCTCCGGGGAGAACCCCCGTGGTGACCAAGCTGGTGTCGAACGACAGGCGCGAGGAAGTGATCCTCAGGGTGAGAAGCGCATGCCTGGAAGGCAGTCAGGCGTACTGGGTCTGCCCCCTGATCGAGGAATCCGAATCGCTTCAGCTCCAGACGGCGATCGATACGCATGCAAGGCTCGTCGGCGACTTCCCCGAAATCAGGGTCGGGCTCGTGCACGGCAGGATGCCCAATGGCGAAAAGGCCGCCGTGATGCGCGAATTCCAGGATGGTAGAATCAAGCTCCTGGTCGCGACCACCGTGATCGAGGTCGGGGTCGACGTGGCAAATGCCTCCGTGATGGTCATCGAGCATGCGGAAAGGATGGGCCTTTCCCAACTCCACCAGCTTCGCGGGAGGGTGGGCAGGGGGGCCTCCAACAGCGTCTGCCTGCTACTCTACCAGGCGCCGCTGGGCAGAACCGCGCGGGAGAGGCTGAAGGCGATTTTCGAGACTTCCGACGGCTTCGAAATCGCAAGGCGGGACCTCGCCCTGCGCGGTCCCGGGGAATTTCTCGGGGCGAGGCAGAGCGGCGTGCCCATGCTGAGATTCGCCGATATCGGCGAGGATGAGTTGCTGGCTGAGGCGAGAGCGGCCGCCGACGAGCTGCTCGCTTCCGACAGGGATGCGGTCAACCGGCATCTCGAACGCTGGATGGGCGAAAAATCGGAATATCTGCGGGTATGATGAAAAACGACTGGAAAAAGAGCCCGTTGGGAACTGGGCGCGGACTTTCGAAATGGGTGAGGGACAGGGGCTCGCTCACCGAGCGCATCATGGCGAAATGCGGGGATTTCGGCGTAAGGCATGTGGCGAACCGCTACGCCAGGGTCAATCGGGACGAAGCCCGAAGGATAGGGGTGAATCCGAAAACATTCGCGCTGGTTCGCGAAGTCTATCTGTGCTGCGGCGATAAGCCCGTCGTTTTTGCCCATTCGGTGGCCGCAAGAGCCTGCCTGAAAGGGCCCTGGCGCAATCTGGCCGCTCTTGGGCAGAAGTCGCTGGGAAGCGCTTTCCTTTCGAATCCCAGGGTGAAGCGGGACGATCTGGAATTCTTGCCTATCTCGAAGCGCCATCCGCTTTATGCGAAGTCTTGCCGCTTCATGGCGCGTCGCCCGACGAGGCTGTGGGCGAGGCGCTCCCTGTTCGGGCTGGGAAAAAGAGAAATCCTGGTGACCGAAGTGTTTCTTCCGGAAATCCTGGAGCTCTCTTGAACAGATGGCCGCTCTATGCGAGGCTGATGCGGATCGACAAGCCGATCGGCACACTGCTTCTGCTCTGGCCGACATTGTGGGGGCTGTGGATCGCATCGAACGGGCATCCGCATCCTGTCGTTCTCCTTGTATTCGTCCTGGGTACGGTATTGATGCGCTCGGCCGGGTGCGTCGTGAACGACTATGCCGACCGGGATTTCGATCCGCATGTGGAGCGCACCAGGGAAAGGCCGCTGGCTTCCGGCAAGGTCACCAAAAAGGAGGCGCTGGTTCTCGCCGCGGCGCTGGCCCTGGCTGCCTTCGCTCTGGCGCTTTTCCTCAATCGCCTGACGATCCTGCTTTCTTTCGCAGCCCTTTTTCTTGCGGCGAGCTATCCCTACACCAAGCGCTTCTTCGCGATCCCCCAGGCCTATCTCGGGATCGCATTCGGCTTCGGCATTCCCATGGCTTTCGCTGCGGAGACGGGATCGGTTCCGACTGTCGCATGGAGCATGCTCGCCGCGAATCTGTTCTGGACCGTCGCCTACGATACGGAATACGCCCTGGTGGACAGGGAGGACGATATCAGGATAGGCATCCGGACTTCGGCGCTCACCTTCGGCAGGTATGACATTTTCGCCGTCATGCTCTGCTACGCGATGATGCTCGCCATACTGACTTTCGTCGGGATCGAACTCGGGCGCGGCGCATTCTATTATGCCGGGCTCCTCGCCGCCTTCTTCGTCATGCTCTACCACTACACCCTGATCAGGGGCCGGGACCGGATGCGGTGCTTCAGGGCTTTCCTGCACAACAACTGGGTGGGGGGGGTGATCTTCCTGGGGATTGTCCTCGACTACCTGTGAACCGTTCGTGCGCGAAAATCGACCGCATGTCGGGTCGCTCTTGCGCATCGAAACAGCCGCGATTAAATTGGGGTCATGTGTTTTTGAATCGGGAAAGGACCACGGCGGTGAACAGACAGGAACTGGCGGAGCGCATTTCGGCGAAGCATCCCGGCCTGACGGAGAAGGATGTCGACCTCGCGGTCGGCCTCATCCTGGGGGCGGTGGGGCATGTTCTCGCCGGAGGAGGGCGCACCGAGATCAGGGGGTTCGGCAGCTTTTCGCTGGCGCGCCGCAACGCGCGGATGGCCAGGAATCCGAAAACTGGCGAGCCTATTTCGGTTCCCGAAAAGAACGTCCCCCATTTCAAGCCTGGAAAGGAACTGAGGGAGCGCATTTCTGGAAATGAGCATGCCGGAACTTGAAGCCCGGGAGATTGCCGAATCCATGCAACTTCGAAAGAAAGGATAGAAAAATGAAGCGAAAAATCGCAATGCTTTCCATCGTGTCCGCCTTCGCTTTCACCTCCCTGCCCGCGCAAGCCGACATCACGGCAGGCGGGGCGCTGGGGGCGGTTGCCGGCGGGCTGCTCGGCAGCCAAGTGGGTGAGGGCAACGGCAGAATCGCTGCATCCGCTCTGGGCGCCGTGCTCGGGTTCAACGCTGGCCAGTCGGTATCCCAGCCGGCCTACGGCCCCCCTCCGGGACAGGTCTACATGGCCCCTCCCCCGGTCTATGCCGCACCTTATTACAGGGGGGAGGACGACGGCTACAGATACTATCGCCGCGGGGATGACGACGACTGAGCGCCGAGTCAGCCGCTGACAAGAGAAAGGGCGAGAAAGAAGAGCGCCGCAGCGAGGGTCGCCGAAACGAGATCGGCGACCCTCGGTTTCGAATCATCCAGCTCCATTCGCATATGGCCTCCGCAGAGAAAGCTCCTGATACAATGTTAGTCCCGATTTCTGAAATTGCCATTCGCAAAAGAGGAGCCGATTGATTTTGTTCAGTAAAGCCGGAATCGGCATCGCCCTGGCGTTTTTCGCCATGAATCTGGCCGCCGATCAGGCGGCAGCCTTCGATTTCTTTCCGAGGCACGCCTCCCGTTCGGAGATCGGCAGCCAGGCCGCCCCTGCCGCAGAGGAGGTCGATCTCCACGGCAAGGCCATCGTGGCATTCAGCCCGAACGGGGAGGCGACGAGCGTGGTTGTCGATGCGATCGGGCGTGCGCGAAGCCAGATTCTGGTGCAGGCCTACAGCTTCACCAGCAAGCCGATTCTGGCTGCGCTTGCCCGCGCCGAAGAGCGGGGCGTGGATGTCGAAGTCATTGTCGACAAGAGCAACGACAAGGGGCGTTATTCCGGAGCCACCTACATGCGCAATCACGGCGTTCCCGTGTGGGTGGACGACTCGGTGCGCATCGCGCACAACAAGGTCATGATTTTTGACCGCAAATCGGTATTGACGGGAAGCTTCAATTTCAGCGCTGCAGCGCAGAAGAGCAATGCCGAGAATGTCCTCCTGGTCGAGAATTCTCCCGAGCTTGCCGCCCTTTACATGAACGACTGGAAGTGGCGGCAGTCCCTGTCGAGAAGGCTGCCATGACGCGATATCGAGCTTGGCGATAATCAGTAATGGCTCATGTTCCAGCGGATATACTTCGATTGCTGTCGAAGCCTGAAAACTATGTCGGGAAGAAGTGCGTGCTTCTTCTCGGTAAAAATCGCGCTGATCCCTGACGTATTCAACCCTGTCGCCAGGGCTATATTCTTGATTCCGAGGTTGAGCGCCTTGCCGAATTTCTTCGCCTCGAATGGCTTGGCGGTTTTTGCCGATCCGCGCCGGATATCGTCGACGCTGAAAGTTTCGAGGATCTCCAGCGTTTCTTCTCTGGAAAGACCTGTTTCCGAAGCAATCAGGCCGACCGCTTCCTCCACGATCGCTGTGAGCTTGGCGATGTCGTTCTCTTCCGTCTGTTGTGTAACGGCATATGGCAGCATATTTCCTCCATCGTTTTGACCATGCCGAACAATATATCACAATGTGATATGAAATGCGCAACTCCAGGATTGCGCCAAAGCAATGCATGTCGGGAGTAACGTGGCCAGTGATTGCGCCTGATCCGGGAAATCAAGACCGCGGAAATACCACTGCTTATCGTTCTGGTGTGCCCTGGCGTGTCCCGGTGAGAAACGAAAAAGGCCCGCATCTCTGCAAGCCTTTGATATTTTGGTGCTGATGAGGTGAATCGAACACCCGACCTACTGATTACGAAACGTATTTCGGAATTGGTGAGTTTTGTAAATCAATAGCTTGTGACGCTTGCCATTTTCAAAACCAATGTCACGCAACCTGATTCGGGGCAGGATTTGGCGTCTTGCGGCACAAATTCGTCACGTTCACTTTCACAACTTGGACTCAATTATTTTCAAACCCTTCCGGGCATTCTCGTCACCTTGTGCTACAGCTAAACTTAGCCATTTTTTGGCTTGCGCAAAATCAATGGGTACACCATGTCCCTTGATGTAAAACCAGCCAATACTATTTTGGGCCACGGCCAAACCCTGTTCTGCAGCCTTCAGAAACCAATAAGCCGCTTCGTCGTAATTCTGGTCAACGCCAAGACCACTTGCATATAATCTACCCAAAGAGTTTTGGGCAGCCGCGACACCTTGCTCTGCGGCTTTCCTATACCAAATAGATGCTTCCTTATAATCCTGCGGCACACCATATCCTTTAGCATAAAGCCACCCCAAGCTATTTTGCGCCGCAATATTTTTATTATCAGCTGCCTTGCGATACCAGATAGCAGCCGCCTGATAGTCCTGTTGAACACCATATCCTTTTGTGTAAAGCCACCCCATACTATTTTGGGCAGCTGCGATGCCCTGTTCTGCAGCTTTGCGATACCAAATGGCAGCTTCCTGGGCGTCTTGCGGAATGCCCTCGCCCTTTGAATACAACACACCAAGATTGTATTGAGCCACAGCAATGCCTTGTTCTGCGGCCTTGCGATACCAAATTGCGGCTTCCTGTGTACTCTGCTTAACACCCAGTCCGTTGGCATACAACCTGCCTAGTTCTGCCTGTGCTGCCGCCACGTCGCGTTCGGCAGCCTGTAGATACCATTGAAATGCTTCATTATAATCTTGAGATACACCATACCCATTAGCATATAACCAACCGAGACTATGCTGACCCGCAGGAAATTCTTGTTCCGCAGCTTTGCGAAACCATTTTACGGCTTCATCATAGTCTTTAATGACACCCAGTCCTTCAGCATACAATCCAGCCAATCCACATTGTGCTGAGGCCATACCTTGTTCTGCAGCTTTACGATACCATTGGGCTGCTTCCTCATAATTCTGCAGCACGCCAATGCCGTCAGCATATAATTCCCCGAGATGATACTGAGCAACTGCCACACCTCGCTTCGCAGCTTTACGATACCAATTAGCAGCCTCGACATAGTCCTGAGTAACTCCATGGCCATTAGCATATAACCATCCGATGCTGTTCTGAGCTGCTGCAATATCCTGATCTGCAGCCTTTCTGTACCAATTCATTGCCTGAGCATAATCCTGAGGAAAAGTTTGTCCTTTGGCAAACATTTCACCAATGACATATTGTGCGGATGCTTCTCCCTCTTCGGCGGATTGAATTAACTGCTTTAGCGAAATACTATCGGGATTAATATTTATGTCCATGAAATATTCGCGTCAACTTGTAGATCAACTAGACCGCAATAAAAAAGCCCGTCACCTCTTTCAAGGTGAGGGGCTCGAGAGTTGCCGGTTGACCCGGCTTGTTATGCTTTAAATTAGAAGCCCATCCACAGGTTGATGGCGGTCATGCTGTCGCCAGTGTAGCCTGCAACGCCTTGTGCTGCGGC
>JAKBJU010000027.1 GCA_021835845.1 Pseudomonadota bacterium
TCTTCATCAAGTCGAAGAATGCGGGCAGGATGCGCACCGGGGAGAAAGTCATGTTCGGCGCCATCATCGCCGGCGTCGTGGTCGCAGTCGGATTCGCCGCCACCCAAATGGTCTTCGATTACCTCTTTTAGGAGCTGCTATGTACGATTATATCAACGGTTATCTCGAATCCCTGGGCGACGGCTGGAGCATCTATCTTTGGCTCGTGGCGGGCGGCCTGATCATCCTGGCGTGCATTTACTGGATCATCTGGGCGAAGAAGAACGACCAGTTCGACGAGGACATCAAGTACGTGATCTTCCAGGAGACTGACGAAGACAAGATGTCCAAGGAGGATTACCAGAAGAGCCGGGACGTGATCAAGGCGCAGGTTGCAAGGCGCGACGAAGTGCTCGCCCAGGAGAAGCTGGCCAAGCAGAAAAGAGCCGTTTAGATGCGGAGAGGGGAAAAGGGAATATTGATCGTCATGGCTGTCGTTGTGGGCGGGGCCATGATCAAGAACGTGATCGGCGATTTTTCCGTCAACAAGGAAAGGGACCGCGAAATCCCGTTCTACAGCACCATGAGCCAGGACGAAGGCCAGAAGGCGCTCAGGATGATGGACGAAAATCATTGCAAGGATTGCCATTATCTTTGGGGCACGAATGCGAGCATCATGCAAAACGTTCCTGCTCCCAGACTCGACGGAATAGGCTCGATCCGGGACGGGAAATGGTTCTATGATTACCTTTCGGCCAAGAACCCCCAGTCGATTCTGCCTTCGAGGCTGAAGAAGGAGTTCCAGATGCCGTCCTATGCAAATCTGCCTGAAGCCGACAGGAGAGAAATGGCGAACTATCTGGCCAGCCTGAAGGTCAAGAACTGGTACCTGACTGAAACCAGGAAGGACGAATTCGAGAAACTGACAGGCAAGACCTACCAGCCATGATTACTCAGCGCCACAAGAACGGCATACTCGCCCTTTTCCTGGGCTTTACCATCAATTTCTTTGGGGACAGGCTCCTCGGCGTCAATATCGAGCTGTTTCACGGCCTTGCAACTTTCGGCTTCCTCTGGTTCATAGACGTATTCATTCTGCCCTTCTTTGCCGGATTTTGCGTCGCGCTCGTTTTCGGGCTCGGCGGAAAGTGGCTTTGCTATTTCCCCCCATTCTTCGTCAGGTTGCTCAGCTACTATCTTTTTGCCGACGGATACTGGCCCGTTCCGCCGGAACATCACCTGATGCCCATGGGCTGGTGGGGATTCTTCGTCATCCTGGTCATCGAGGCTTCCGCATTCGGCGGCATTCTCGGCGAAGTCTATGTCAAGAGCACCTATGGCAGAAGGCCGAAGGATCTGCTGTACAAGTCAAGCAGGCAACAGGAAGCCGAAGTGCAAGATGAGAAGTGAATCGTCCCTGCCTCTCGGCGCCGAAGAGCGGGAGAAGCGCAAGAAATACCTGTATGCGACGATCGCAACCTGCGTTGCGATCGTGTTCGTGAGCAGCGCGCTGCATGTCGTCAGGCTGGGATCGAACCGCATCGAGGAAATGCGCAGCAAGTCCACTTTCGATCTGAAGCTCGTCAATTCGCGCATTCGCGCATCCGGAGAGGAAATATCGACCCACGAGAAGAATGAAGCCGGGCTGGACCAGAAGGGCTATACGGTTGCCGAAGCGGATGCGCTCCTGACTCCGGAGCAGTGGAAGATGCTCGATACCATGGTCGTGATTCCGGCAGGGCCTTTCAAGATGGGAACTGACATGGAGCGGGCAGACCCCCAGAACGGCCCTGAACATGTCGTCGATCTTCCCGCTTACAAAATGGACAAGTATCCCGTGACCAATGCCCAGTATGCGCGCTTCGTGGCGGCGACAGGGTACAGGACCCCGCTCGACTGGAAAGGGGGCAAGATTCCGCTGGGGATGAAGCTGCATCCCGTGACCATGGTGACTTGGGCAGATGCGAATGCCTATGCGCAATGGGCGCACAAGCGCCTTCCCACCGAGGCCGAATGGGAAAAGGCGGCGCGGGGAACGGATGGCAGGCGCTGGCCCTGGGGAAATACCATGGAGCCCTCGCGGCTCAACACCTATTACACGGTGGGCAGCACCACGCCCGTCACGAAATATCCGCAAGGCGCAAGCCCGTATGGCCTGCTGGACATGGCCGGCAATGTCAACGAATGGACTTCCTCCGATTTTCTGCCCTATCAGGGCACCAAGGCTTCTCTCGACATGTTCGATGTGGGCGGGGGAAGCCGGACGCGCAACATTCATTTCAAGGTGCTGCGCGGCGGCACCTGGCGAAGCGATCCGTTTTCCACCCAGACCTTCCACAGGAATTTTTCACTGCCCAATTATGCATCGGATTTCTACGGATTCCGGTGTGCAAGCGACGTCAAATAAAGGATCGACCTGATGCGCAGCAAATTTTTCCAGCTGTTACTGATGATGGCGCTGCTCCAGTCCAAGGCGGTTTTTGCACTGGACAGCTACCGCTACATGCATGTTTCCCTCAACACGATCTGGTACATCTTCATCGGATTGATGGTCGTGATCCTCTTTCCGTTCGCTCTGATGGCCTATCTGGCCTGGTATTACTCGAGCAGGAAGGCATCTGAAAAAACGGAGGACGGCAAGTGAAATTCTTTCTCAACCTGTTCGTGGCCTGCGTCCTGCTCATGTCGGCGCCTGCCCTGATGCATCAGGCCCATGCCGCCGAATCCAACCTCCAGATCGTCGAATCCTTCAACCATGGCGACAAGGTTCAGAATCCGAACGATCCGGACAGCAAGCGCAAGCAGGAGATCATGTTCATCATGGGCATCCCGCTGCTCATCATGCTGATTTCGACGGCCGTTCTCGGCATCGCGATGGGCGTATTCGGGAAGAAGGTTTTCGTGGCCCACATGGTGCTGGCGTCCCTCAGTCTCTGTCTTGCCGTAGTCCATGCCATCGTCGGGCTGGTCTGGTTCTTTCCCTTCTAGAGGCGCGCTTTGGAGGAGGCCAAATCACCCTGGCGGGCGTATCTTGCGCTTCTCTATACCGCCTCCGGCGTAACCGGGGTCGCCTACGAAATCCTCTGGGCGAGGATGCTTTCCCTGCAGTTCGGCGCAAGCATTTTCGACGTGGTGTTCACGGTCACTGCGTTCATGGCGGGACTCGGGCTGGGCAGCCTGTTCGGGGTGACATGGAAGGTCAGAAAGCCGGTGGCTGCCTTCGCGCTGCTTGAAATATGCGTCGCGCTCTACTCGCTGGTCCTGCCTTCGCTGCTTCATTTCGGCACTGCCCAAATCGATGCGCTTTCTTCGAGCCTTTCGCCGGTTGCCTGGTTCGGCCTGCAGGGCGTGGTTTCGGTTCTTCTGCTGCTCATTCCGGCAGCCTTGATGGGGGCCAGCTTTCCGATGGTGCTGGGCGCAGCGGAAAACACTTCCCTCGGGCTGGGAACGATATACGGCCTCAACACGGCAGGGGCGGCAATGGGGGCATTGCTGCCGCTGGGGCTGCTTCCTGAACTGGGCTGGACAGGGGCGGTGAGGCTGGTGGCCGCGATCGGGCTTGTCGTCGGCGCCGGCGCGCTCGTGCTTTCCAATGGCATGGCGGGCAGGGCGCCGGCTGCAGAGCGGCACCCCTTTCCAAAAACCTGGTCCCTCCTGCCCTATGCGGGAATAGGCGCATCCAGCCTGATGCTTCAGGTCGGCTGGACGAGGCTCTACAGCCTCGTGATGCTGCGCACCGAATATGTCCTCGCGGTAATCCTCGCAGTCTATCTGGTGGGCATGGGTCTCGGCAGCCTGCTCTCCCGGCGAAAGGAATTGTGGCTGATACTTCTGCCCTGCTTCGCTTCCGGCTTCGTGATCCTGAGCCTGTGGTTCTTTCCCCATTATTCCGCCTGGGTCGAGGCTGCAAGATTTCATTCCCTGACCGAGGCGCTCGTGAAGGAAGGGGCAGCAATCGCCCTGATGACGCTTCCGGTGACGCTTGCGCTGGGCGCATGGCTGCCGCTCCTGAATGCCCGCCTCGATGCGGGAGGGGCATGGCTTTACGGCGTCAACTCGATCGGGGCGGCTGTGGGTGCGCTTCTGGGAGGGCTGGTTTTCATCCCGCTATTCGGCACCATGGCGACCATTTCGATCTCCGGGATGGGATTGCTGTTTTTCGGCTTGCTTTGGGTGAAACAGCGCATGGCCTGGGTTGCTGTTCCCATCCTGCTGCTGTGCGCCTATCCGGTGATGCAATTTCCGCCGGTGAGCAGACTGCTTCCGAAGGATCAGGCAGGAAGCACGGATCTCTACCGCTATGAAGATGCGCTTTCGATCACCCATGTGGTGGAAGATGCGGGCGGCCAGCGCCTGCTCCTGACCGATTTGCAGCGCATGGATGCCTCGACCGACCCGACTGCAGTTGCAGTCCAGAAGAATCAGGCGAGGCTGCCCCTGCTGCTTCATCCCGGGGCTCATTCCGTTCTTTTCCTGGGGCTGGGAACGGGCATATCGGCTGCCGGGTCGCTTCCCTATCCGGACATGGAGAGGACGGCAGTCGAGCTTTCCGAAGGGGCGATTCGCGCTGCCGGAACCTGGTTCTCCGGATCGAATCAGAATGTCATGAAGGGCATCAGGGTACATCGGGACGATGCCAGGCATTTCCTGATTGCAACCACCCGGCGGTACGATGTCATCGTGGGCGACCTGTTCCATCCCGATCTGACGGGGGTCGGTGCACTGCTTTCGAGGCAGCAGTTCGAGCATGCCAGAAGCCGCCTGACGGAAAACGGAATATTCGTGCAGTGGCTCGCGCTCAACCAGTTCGATCCCGGGTCGCTGGATGCGGTATTGAGGAGCTTCGCGGAAGTCTATCCGAATGCCGCGCTCTTCGTGGACGGCATGCATCTCGCGCTGGTGGGGCCGAAGAGCAGGCTTGCGAACGTTGCGGAAATGGAAGCGAATCTCGCCAGGCTGAGTGAGCCGGAAAGAATTGCCGCCACGGGAGGAGAAGGGCTCTGGACATGGATGGGACGCTACTGGGGACCGATCAGGACGGATTCTGGCCCGGTGCAGGACGAATGGTCGCCCTACATTGAATTCAGCCTGCCGAGAGCGCGCTTCGATGGCGAAATAGACATGCCCCGCGTGCTCGGGACGTTGCTCAGGAGGAGGCCCTCCGTCAGGGAAGCCGAAAAGACCTTCGGAGTCGGCGCGGCGGATAGCCAGTCTTTCGAGCGCGCCTATATCGGCAGCGAGCTTGCGGCGAGGAGCTGGATCGCCTTTTTGCAGGGGGACGACATGACGGCATTGAAGCTGAAGCGATACGCCTATCAGGCTAACCCCAAAGATCGCTGGATCGCATCCACGCTGGCTGATAGTATGATGGAATCTCTGCCCCAGGCAGTCGAGCAAGGTATGGACAGGAAAATGGCACTGCAGAAGGTACTCGAAGTATACCCGGACGATGTCGATGCGCTTCGGGAAATGATGCGGCTCGAAAATGCCGCGGGCAACAGGGAGCAAGGACAGTTCTATCGTTTGAGGCTGTTCGCGATATCGCCCCTGGACAAGGAAGTCCGGCCTTGAGCAATGCCATTTCGAAAATCCCGGTCAAGGTGATCGGGACTGCAAAACCCGGATTCAAGCTGCATTTTGCACGCAGGGCAGTCCAGGCCGGCATCCTCGTTCTGGCGATACTGATTCCGGCGAGCGGACTGTTTCGCATCGATCCCGTTGCCGGCGCATTCGTGGTGCTCAACCGGCAGATATGGTTCTCGGATTTCTTCTTGATGACAGGACTCTGGATCATGATCGCTACCGGCGCGGTCATGCTTTATTCCGTAGCCGGCACGGTTTTTTGCGGCTGGGCCTGCCCGCAGAACACCATGGCGGAATGGGCGAACCACATGACCCACAAGCTGCTCGGCAAGCGCGCCAACGTGAGCCTGGAAGGGGAAGCTCCGATCGTGGCGGCTTCCAAGAAGAAGGCGCTCAACTGGGCCATTCTCGGGATTTCCTTCCTTCTTGCAGCGATGTTCTTCGGAATCATCCCGCTGTTCTATTTCTATCCTCCCCAGGTGGTCTGGTCATTCATCACCTTCAGTCATGACGAGCATCTGGCGAAATCGCTGCACTACATCTACTTCGTCTGCGTCGTGATCATCCTGCTCGACATTTCGGTGATCCGGCATTTCTGGTGCCGCTTTTCCTGCATTTACAGGGTGTGGCAGCATTCCTTCAAGACGAAGCAGACGCTGCATGTGCTTTATGACGAAAGCCGCTCGTCCGAATGCGCCAAGTGCAATTATTGCGTCACGGCCTGCTTCATCGACATCGATCCGAGAAAAACGGCGCTCTACGACAGCTGCATCAATTGCGGCGAGTGCATCAATGCCTGCGACAGGCTGCATGCGAAGGAGGGCGTGAAAGGACTGCTGCGATTCGAGATCGGCGAGCGGGCGGGATCCAGAGGAAAGTCTTTCCGCGACAACGTCGGTTCCTTGGTTTCCAGGGTCAACTGGACCGGCCCCATTACCCTGCTGGGACTGTCGATGTTCGTCTGGGGGCTCTACAGTTATTCCCCTTTCAATCTTTCCGTGGACAGGTATGACAGCAGCGGTCAGGATTACCAGATCGAAGTCGCCAACAAGCTGTACAAGCCTGCCGAAATGAGCCTGCATGTCACGGGGCTTCCGGCAGGAAGCTATCGCCTGGATGCGGACCACTTCAGCCTGGACGCTGCCAAGCGCAAAAAGGTTACCCTGCACATTGATCCCGGCTTGCCGAAAGGGCTGCATGCCGTCGTCATCGAGGCGGATTCTTCGGCAGGCTGGAAAGGGCGTTTCAGGTTCGAACATCTATCCATGCGAGGTATGAAATGAGCGATGCAGAAAAAGCCGGAGATGAAGAGGAAGGCGCGAAGAAGGTCCTGTCGCCCGTGACTTCCGAGTGGGGCGAGACGCCGGATGACCATTTCGGCTACGCCTCGAACGAGGAGAGGCTGAGAAAGCGCGGGATGGAGGACTGGGAGCTGACCGAATACATTCCGAAATCGCAAAGGAGCGTTCCGTACTGGTTCGTCGCAGTCATGGCTGCGGTCCTGCTGGTTGCGGTCGGGCTGAGCTTTCCCTTCTGGGGAAACAGGCCGGGAGTCAATCCGCACTGGCTGGACTGGGGATTTGCAGTTGCCCTGGTCTATATTGCGGTAGGCATCGCCTTCGTCTATTTCATGGTCAATCATCAGGGGCCGCCCAACGACGACCCCGATGGGGAAAATTCGGAGAAGCAGGATGAGGAGAAGCATGATTGATTGGCGCGCCGCGTGCGCGCTTGCGTTGTTCATGGCAGCAGGCTCGCAGGAAGCGTCTGCAGCGCTGCCCGATACCGGCTCTGCCGGAGCTGCGTTCGTCGCCGGATACTGCACACAGTGCCACGGTGCGCCGTCTCCGTCGAGCCACAGTGCGAGGGAGTGGGCGGGGGTGGTCGAGCGCATGCAGAACTGGCGCGTTACCAAGGGATTCGGCGCCATTCCGGACAGGGATTTGGGGCCGTTGCTCGATTATCTGAAGCGCCATGGCAGGGCCCAGTGAAGAAGCTTCTTGTCCTGCTCGCCCTTCTTTCCGGCTGCTCCGGCCAGCCGGATGCGGCTCCCCAGAAATGGGAGGGGTTCGATGTCAGGGTGGAAACCCAGCCCAGCCCGCCCAGGACAGGGATGAATGAGGTGATGGTCGAGGTGAGCGGAAAGCACGGCAAGGGGGTGCACGGACTCGTCGTTTCGCTCAGGATGAGCGATTCCGAACCCTGGAAGCAGACCTTCCCGGACGGGGATCTCGGCGTCTATCATGGTGCGGCCAGCCTCGGCCCGGGTCACGCCAGGCTTCAGGTGATGATAGAGCAGGACGGCAGGAGGGACATCCTTTATTTCCCGATCAGGATGGCTGCTTCAGGGTCATGAGGATGTTGGCGAGATAGATGCAGAACCCCATCGCCATGGTGGAAGCCGAGATGCTGATGATGATGCCGTAATAATGGTGCACCGCCGGAATCTGCTCGGGATGGCTGAGGAACAGGAAGCCTTCCCTGATGCCGAATCCGACCTGGGAAAAATAGAAGCCGAGCACCCCCAGCGCGGTGAACCAGAAGGTGAGGTCGACGAGACGCCACGAATAGATTTTCTTGCCGCTCAGAATGGGCAGCATGTGGTAGGTCACCCCCATGCCCAGCATCACGAGCCCTCCCACCAGATTGATATGCGCATGGGCGAGCGGATCGATCATGTGCCCCGGACCGCCGTAGGGGCTGCCTATCGAGTCCAGCCATGCCCTGATCGGCGGCAATACCTGAAGCGTGCCGTGGATAGTGCCTATCGCGAATGAAACTGCGGACATCAGGAAGAACTTGATGAGGTGCTTCGAATCTTGATCGTTTTGCATGGGAATGGACGGTGAAAACAAAAAACCCGGATGACCCGGGTTTTTCGTCGGAAACGATTCAGCTTACTTCTGATTGTTTTTCTGGCCTTCGATGATCCGCTCGATGCCCATGCCGCCGAGGTTGAAAGACAGTAAGATGCCGAGCACGAATACTATTGTCGGAACAAGATTTTCCATTGCCACTCCTCCCCAAGATTGATGATGCTTCCTGCCATGAACTACAGGATACGAGTCTATCCAATTGCGGAAAAATACGCAAGGGTTTATTGGCCGTTTTACTGGCCGAGATAGGCAGCTTTCACCAGCGGGTTTTCAAGCAGCGACGAAGCGGCATCGGACAGGGTGATTTTCCCGCTTTCCATGACATACCCCCTCTGGCTCATGGAAAGCGCCATCCGGGCATTCTGTTCGACGAGCAGCACCGTCATGCCGCTGGCAGCGACGGTCCGGATGATTTCGAAGATCTTGCCGACCATGATGGGCGCAAGCCCCATGGAAGGCTCGTCCAGGAAAAGCAGCCTGGGCCGGCTCATGAGCGCGCGCCCGATGCTGACCATCTGCTGCTCGCCTCCGGAGAGGGTTCCTGAAGCCTGAGTTCTCCGCTCCAGAAGCCTCGGAAACAGGGAGTAGACTTTTTCGAGGTCTCCCGCGATTTCGGAGTCGCTTCTGGAGTAGGCGCCCATTTTCAGATTTTCCTCGACGCTGGAGCGGCCGAACAATCCCCGCCCTTCCGGCACCAGCGCGATGCCCTGCCTGACGAGCAGGTAGGGCGGAATCGAGCGGAGGTTCCTGCCTTCGAACAGGATTTTTCCGGACTGGACGGGCGTGATGCCGCATATGGCCTTCAGGGTCGTGCTTTTCCCCGCGCCGTTGCTGCCCACGAGCGCGACTATTTCGCCCCTTTCGAGGTGAAGATCGATCCCCTTTACGGCCTTGATGCCGTCGTAGGAAACGTGGAGGTCGCTGATTTCGAGGAGACTCACGATACCCCCAGGTAGGCTTCGATGACGAGGGGGTTGCTGCAGACCTGGGAGGGTACTCCCTCGGCGATCTTCTTTCCGAAATTGAGCACGGCGAGCCTGTCGCAGATGCCCATCACCAGCTTGACGTCGTGCTCGATCAGGAGGAGGGTGACGCCGTCGCGCCTGATGGTTTCGAGCAGGATCTTGAGGGAGTCGGTTTCCAGGGGATTCATGCCTGCCGCAGGTTCGTCCAGGGCCAGAAGCTTCGGTTCGGTGGCGAGCGCACGGGCGATTTCCAGCCTTCTCTGGTCCCCGTAGCTCAGGTTCCTGGCGAGCATGTGGGCATGTTTGGAAAGTCCCACATAATCGAGAAGATGCTTCGCATTTTCGGCAATGGCCTTTTCTTCGGCGCGGGTCCTCGAATTTCCGAGAATGGCGCCCAGGACGCTTCCGCTGGTTCTGCAGTGCCTGCCCACCATGACGTTCTCGATGGCGCTCATGTTGGCAAAGAGGCGGATGTTCTGGAAGGTTCTCGAAATCCCGGATTTCGCCATTTCGCTGGGCTTCTTGCCGGCCATTTCCACGCCTTCCAGCCTGAAATTTCCCGAGTCGGGTTTGTAGATTCCGGTGAGTATGTTGAAGAGCGTGGTTTTTCCTGCGCCGTTGGGCCCGATCAGGGCGTAGATTTCGCCCCTGTTTATGGTGAGGGAGACGCCCGACAGGGCGGCAAGACCGCCGAAGGTCCTGCCGATATCGTGCGCTTCGAGCAGCTTAGCGTCCTGCATCATAGACGCCGGTGTTCTCGTGTTTTGCGGTATCGCCATGGGCGAGGAGCTCCCTCTTTCTGGCAGGAGAGGGCCAGAGCCCTGCCGGGCGGAGCAGCATCACCAGGATCAGTGAGAGCCCGAAGAGGAGCATCCTGAGGCTGGAAGGGTCGACGACAATCTTGCCGAACAGGGATTGTTCGAGCGGTCCCACGTAGCGCAACGCTTCGGGCAGGATCGAGAGCAGGAGGGCGCCGAAAATGACGCCCCGGATGTGGCCCATGCCGCCCAGGACGACCATGCTCAGGATCATGATCGACTCCGTCAGGGTAAAGCTCTCCGGGCTCACGAAGCCCTCGAAGCCGGCGAACAGTCCGCCGGAGAGCCCCCCGAAGCTCGCGCCCATGGCGAAGGCCAGCAGCTTGACGTTCCGGGTGTCGATCCCCATGGCTTCCGCCGCGATTTCGTCTTCCCTGATTGCGGCCCAGGCCCGTCCGATCCTGGAATGCTGCAATCGCATCGAAACGAATGCGGTTGCCAGGGCGAACAACAGGAAAAGGAAGTAGTAGCTGTAGACGGCGTGGCCGGGCGGCTGGTTCAGGGAAAACGGACCGAGCCTGATCGGGTCGATCAGGTCTACCCCCTGGGGGCCGCCGGTGATGTTGTACGGGGTATCCAGGTTGTTCAGGAAGATCCGGATGATTTCGCCGAAGCCCAGGGTCACGATGGCGAGATAATCCCCCCTCAGGCGCAGGGTCGGCGCGCCGAGCAGCATGCCGAAAATGCCGGCTGCGAATGCGCCGATCGGCAGGATCATCCAGAACGGAAGGTGCAGGCCGAAATGCGGGGAGGCGAGCAGCGCATAGCAATAGGCGCCCACGGCGAAAAAGGCGACATAGCCGAGATCGAGCAGCCCCGCGAAGCCGACCACGATGTTGAGGCCGAGGGCGAGCATGACGTAAAGGAGGGCGAAGTCGAGAATGCGCACCCAGGTCTTGCCGAGCGCCAAACCGGTCGCAAAGGGAAGGAGCAGCAGAAGCGCAGCGTATGCGGCAAGTTTCAGGTATTTCTTCAAGGGCGCTCTCCCACGCGCTCCCCGAGGAGTCCGGAAGGGCGGAATATCAGCACCAGAATCAGCACGAAGAAGGCGAAGACGTCCTGGTAGTTGCTGCCCATGACGCCGCCGGTGAGGGTGCCCAGGTAGCCCGCTCCCATGCTTTCGATGATCCCCAGCAGCAGTCCGCCCAGCATCGCCCCCTCGATGTTGCCTATGCCCCCCAGCACTGCCGCGGTGAATGCCTTCAAGCCGAGGATGAAGCCCATGTCGTAATGGGCTATTCCGTAATATGCGCTCACCATCATGCCTGCCACCGCAGCCAGTGCGGAACCGAGAACGAACGTGATCGAGACGATGGCGTTGATGTTGACGCCCATGAGGGTCGCGACCTCGGGGTTCTGGGCGGTGGCGCGCATGGCATTGCCCAGCCTGGTTTTCCGGATGAGCGAGGAAAGGCCGGCCATCATGATGGTGGATGAGGCGACGATGAGGATCTGAATGGCGCTGATCGAAGCGCCTCCGACAGCCATGGTTTGCGTAGGAAGTATCTGCGGGAAGGAGAGATATTCCCTTCCCCAGATCATCATTGCGAGGTTTTGCAGCAGTATCGAGACGCCGATCGCAGTGATCAGCGGCGCGAGCCTGGGCGCATTGCGCAGGGGACGGTAGGCGATCCGCTCGATCAGGTAACCGACTGCCATGCACGCGGGAATTGCCGCCAGCATGCCGATGCCGAGAACGAGCGGCCCGGGCAGGCCGCTATCCGAGAGCAGGCGCGCTACCGTGAGGGTGACCATCGCGCCCACCATCACGATGTCGCCGTGGGCGAAATTGATCAGCCCCATGATGCCGTAGACCAGGGTATAGCCGAGTGCGACGAGCGAATAGATGCTGCCTAGGACGATGCCGTTGATGAGCTGCTGGAGAAAAATATCCATGGCCGGCTAGGGAAGGGCTGTCCAGCTGCCGTTTCTGACCTGGTACAGGGTGACGGCGCCATGCAGGATGTCGCCCTTGCGGTCGAAGCTGATCGGCCCGGTCACGCCATCCATTCTGATTCTGGACAGAACCGGAAGATACCGGGCGGGGTCGACCGATCCGGCCTGCTTCATCGCGTTGACCAGCGCCATGGTGGCGTCGAACGAATAGGGGGAATAGAGCTGGATCTTGCCGTATTTCGCGGTGAATTTTTCGACGAAGGCTTTCCCTCCCGGCATCTTTTCGAGCGGCAGCCCGGGAGCGGAGGCATAGGCGCCTTCTGCCGCGGTGCCTGCCAGCTTGATGAATTCCGGGCTTTTAGATCCGTCAGCGCCCAGGAACGCCATTTTCATGCCCAGGTTCCTCATCTGCTTCATCATCGGCCCGGCCTGGGCATCCATCCCGCCATAGAAGACCAGATCGGGATTCTTCCCCTTGATGGAGGTCAGGATCGCAGTGAAGTCGGTGGCATGGTCGCTGGTGAATTCGTGTGCGACGAGGGCGGCGCCCCCGGCTTTCGCATCCTTTTCGAATTCGTCGGCTATGCCCTGGCCGTAGGCCGTCCTGTCGTCGATGATGGCGACGGTCCTGGCATGCAGGGTATCCGTGGCGAATTTCGCGAGCGCTTCGCCCTGCTGCCTGTCGTTCGTGACCACCCTGAAGGTGGTTTCGAAGCCCTGTCCGGTATAGGTCGTCGCGGTCGCAGAAGGGGATATCTGGGGAATTCCCGCGTCGCTGTAGATTCTGGATGCGGGAATCGAAGTTCCGGAATTGAAATGGCCGACGATGCCGTTCACCCCTTCGTCGACCAGCTTCTGCGCCACGATGGTGGCCGTTCTGGGGTCAGCCTGGTCGTCCTCGGAGAGGACCTCGACGCTCATCTTCTTGCCCCCGATCACGAGGCCGGATGCATTGATCTCGTCTGCGGCGAGGCGCACGCCGTTGTCGTTGTCCTTGCCGAGATGGGACTGCGGGCCGGTCAGGGGGGCCACGGACCCGATTCTGACGACGAATTCGGAGCCCGGTTTCTGCTTTGCGCAGCTGCACAGCAGTATTGCTGCCATTGCGGCGAGAAGTGGTCTGAGCATGGTCATCGGGCGGATTGTCGCGTTGCAGACCGAGAATTATCAGTGAGATGCGTCGAGCTTGTCAATTCGCATCACTTCCTGAGGGAGAGGATGAAGCGGGTGAGCTTTCGTATGTTTTGCGCGGATACGCGGGGGGCATTCGGCGGCATCGACATTCCTCCGGTGACCCAGATCCAGTTGCCTTTTCCGCCCATGGCGATCTTTTTTTCGAGCATCTGTTCCACTTCCTGTTCGCTCGTTGTGCCGGAGCGTATGGCCTGATTGTAGCGGGCGGAAACGTCGTTCCATGCCGGGCCGATCACCTTGTGATCCAGCGCATGGCAGGAAAGGCACTGGCTTTTTTCGGCGAGCGCAAGCCCTTCCCTGACCTCGGGGGAATCCTGGCTGGATGAACCGGAGGGGCTGCTTGCGCCGCAGCCGGAAATCAGCGCAGCGAGAATGAAAACGAAGCGGACTTTCATGGCGAAGCCGTGGCGGGATCGCTGCAATTAAAAAGGCGGCCCAGCGGGCCGCCTCTGACAATTGCCAGCACTAGAAGTGGCTTACATCTTGCCGGATTTAACGGCAGCAAACAGTGCCTTCGCTGCGTCGTCTTCGTGCCCCTTGATGTAGTTGTTATACATTCCGGTCATGGTGGCTGCCTGGGCCTTGAACTTGGGCTCGGAGGAAGCGATCTTGCGATCTTCCACCTTGAATCCAGCCTTGAAAACCTTGGCCAGGGCTTCTTCGCTGCCATATGCCTTTGCAACTCTGTCCCAGGCCGGGCCTACGACGTCATGATCGAGTGCATGGCAAGCCTTGCAGGGGCCGGTCGAAAAGGCATTCGCCGTTGCGGAAAAAGCCATCAACCCGGCAGCAGCTAGTACAAGCTTCAATGATTTGGACACTGTAAATCCTCCTTGCTATGAAATTGTTGGTTGGAAAAATCCTGCGCCAATGCGAATGCTTGCGTCAATCGGCCAGGACATCCGAAGATTCTTACAAAATCGCCGGATTGTCAACCCTGAACGCCGCAAGGACACTTCGGGTTGACATCTGGCCGGGAATTTTTCCTACCTTTCGATTTGAGAGACGTCCCTGACCGCCCCGCGCGATGCGCTGGTCGTCATGGCGGCGTAGGCCCTGAGCGCGGGGGAGACGACCCTGTTTCGGCTGACTGGTTTCCAGGCGTCCCTGCCTTTTTGCGCCATGTTCCGCCTGCGCGATTCGAGGGCCTCATCCGGTATTTCCAGGTCGATGCGCCTGTTCGGGATGTCTATGCTGATGGCGTCTCCTTCCGCGATCAATCCTATCGCTCCGCCTTCTGCGGCTTCCGGGGAGACGTGGCCTATCGAAAGCCCCGAAGTGCCTCCGGAGAAGCGTCCATCGGTGAGGAGGGCGCAGAGCTTCCCCAGTCCCTTGGATTTGAGGTAGCTGGTGGGATAGAGCATTTCCTGCATGCCCGGGCCGCCTTTCGGCCCTTCGTAGCGGATCACGACCACGTCTCCGGCCTCGATCCTGTCGGCAAGGATCGCCTCCACCGCCTCGTCCTGGCTCTCGAAAACCCGCGCCCTGCCCCTGAACCTGAGGATGCTCTCGTCCACTCCTGCGGTTTTGACGATGCAGCCGTCGAGGGCGATGTTGCCGTGAAGCACCGCAAGCCCGCCATCCTTGCTGTAGGCGTGGCTGATGTCGCGGATGCAGCCCGAAGTCCTGTCGAGATCGAGTTCATCGAAGCGTTCGTCCTGGCTGAATGCCTTGGTGGTGGGAATGCCGCCGGGGGCTGCCCTGTAGAATTCGTGGGATTTTTCGGTCCGCCTCACGTCCCATTTTTCCAGCGCCTCGCCGAGGCTGCCGCTGTGCACGGTGAGGGCGTCGCGATGGAGCAGTCCTCCCCTGTCGAGTTCCCCGAGTATGGCGATGACCCCGCCGGCGCGGTGCACGTCTTCCATGTGGTAATGCTGCACGGTGGGTGCCACCTTGCACAGGTTGGGGATCTTGCGCGACATCCTGTCGATGTCCTTCATGGTGAAATTCACCTTGGCCTCTTCCGCCGCCGCGAGCAGGTGCAGCACGGTGTTGGTCGATCCGCCCATGGCGATGTCGAGCGCAACCGCGTTCTCGAAGGCGTCGAAGTTCGCGATCGACCTCGGCAGCACCGATGCATCGTCCTTTTCGTACCAGCGCCTGGCGATCTCGACGATCAGCCTTCCCGCTTCCAGGAAAAGTTCCTTCCTGTCGGCATGGGTGGCAAGCAGCGAGCCGTTTCCGGGAAGGGAGAGGCCGAGCGCCTCGGTGAGGCAGTTCATCGAATTGGCGGTGAACATCCCGGAGCAGGAGCCGCAGGTCGGGCAGGCGGAGCGTTCCATCTGGGCGGTTTCCTCGTCGGTGATGCGGTCGTCCGCTGCGGCAACCATGGCATCCACCAGGTCGAGGTGCAGTTCCCTGCCGCGGATGATGGCCTTGCCCGCTTCCATCGGCCCGCCGGAGATGAATACCGTGGGAATGTTGAGGCGCAGGGAGGCCATCAGCATGCCGGGGGTGATCTTGTCGCAGTTCGAGATGCACACGAGCGCATCGGCGCAATGGGCGTTCACCATGTATTCGACCGAGTCCGCGATCAGTTCGCGCGAAGGCAGGCTGTAGAGCATGCCGGAGTGGCCCATGGCGATGCCGTCGTCGATGGCGATGGTGTCGAATTCCTTGGCGACCCCCCCCGCTTTTTCGATCTCCCTGCAGACCATCTGCCCGAGATCTTTGAGGTGGACATGCCCCGGAACGAACTGGGTGAAGGAATTGGCCACCGCGATGATCGGCTTGTCGAAGTCCCGATCCGTCATTCCCGTGGCGCGCCAGAGGGCGCGCGCGCCGGCCATGTTCCTGCCGTGGGTGGTCGTTCTGGATCGGTATGCTGGCATTGGAGAACCCCTGAAGTCTAAAAGAGATATAATTGCCCATTTTAACCCAAATCGAGGCCATCTCAATGCTGATCCACCCCGATTTCGACCCGGTCGCGATCCACCTTGGGCCTTTGGCGATACGCTGGTACGGGATCATGTATCTGGTCGGCTTCGCGCTTTTCCTGCTTCTGGGCCGCCATCGCATCAGGGAAAGAGCGGACTGGACGGTGAAGGAGCTGGACGACCTGCTCTTTTACGGCGCATTGGGCGTGGTGCTGGGGGGGAGGCTCGGCTATGTGTTTTTCTACAAGTTCTCCGACTACCTCCATGCGCCGCTGCACATCTTCTACGTCTGGGAAGGGGGGATGTCCTTCCATGGCGGCATGCTCGGGGTGATATTCGCGATCTGGCTATTTTCGAAGAAGACCGGGAAAAAATGGCTCGCCGTGACCGATTTCGTCGCCCCCCTGGTGCCGCTCGGGCTCGGGGCTGGCAGGATAGGGAACTTCATCAACGGGGAGCTATGGGGGCGGCCGACGGACGTTCCCTGGGCGATGATCTTCCCGAAGATGGACATGCAGCCCAGGCACCCTTCCGAACTCTACGAATTGGCGCTGGAAGGCGTGATGCTGTTTCTGATGCTGTGGTTCTTCTCCAAGAAGCCGAGGCCCATGGGAGCGATATCCGGGCTCTTCCTGATCGGCTACGGAACATTCCGGTTTCTGGTGGAATTCACCCGCGAGCCGGACGATTTCCTCGGGCTGCTGGCGCTCGGGCTATCCATGGGACAGTGGCTTTCTTTGCCGATGATCTTGGCCGGAATCGCCATGATGGCGTGGAGCTACAGGCGCGCTTCCAATCCGGCAGAAAAAGTTTAGAATAATCGGCATGGGGACGTAGCTCAGCTGGGAGAGCGTCGCGTTCGCAATCGCACGCTCACCCCTGAGGTCGGACGGATTTCATGGAGTCCAACGGGTTAAGCGGCGACCAGATTTTCATAGTAACGCCGCATGAAGGCAGCGGGTGACAGGTAGCCAAGGCGTGCCTGTTTCCGCTGCCGATTATAGAAGATCTCGATGTACTCCGCGATCTCCCGTTTTGCCTCATCCCGGGTGGCGTAATGCCGATGATGCACGAGCTCGGTTTTCAGGGTTCCCCAGAAGCTTTCCATAGGCGCGTTATCCCAGCAATCGCCCTTGCGACTCATGGAGAGCTCCATGCCGAACTGCCTGGCCAGCTTCCGGTAATCATGGGAGCAGTATTGGCTGCCACGATCCGAATGAAGAATCAGGCCCTTCTCGGGACGCCTGGCGGAGGCTGCCCGGAACAATGCCTGCATCACCAGGTTCCTGCTCATCCGCGCCCCCATCGCATGACCGACAAGCTCCCCGCTGTAGAGATCCTTCAGCCCGGCAAGATATAACCAGCCTTCATCGGTGGCAATATACGTTATATCGCTCACCCACGCCCGGTTGGGGGCCGACACGGCGAAGTTCCGCTCAAGCCGGTTCGGCGCAACCGGCAGGTTATGGTTCGAATCGGTTGTCGCCTTGAACTTGCGCTTCTGCTTGCAGCGCAGCCTCAATTTCTTCCGTATCCGCTTGATGCGATGGATGCCGATCCCGACGCCGTGATCGGCGAGATCCCGCTGCAGGCGCTCAGGACCGCAGGTTTCCCTTGTTCGGATATGCGCAGCCTTCACTTCCAATTCCAGCCGGGCAGCTTCCTGGGCCCTTGCTGACGGCGGGCGTCCCCGCCAGGCATGGTAGCCACTTTCCGATACTGACAGCGCATGGCACATCAGCGATACCGGATACTCAGGTCGCATGGCTTCAATCTGGGCGTATCTCACCGCGACTCCTTCGCGAAATACGCCGCAAACTTTTTTAGCAGGTCCCGCTCCATCTTCACTTCAGCAAGTTCCCGCTTCGCCCTGGCCAATTCCATTTCCAGTTCCGTCAACGGCTTCTGATGCTTGCCAATCGAGGGTGTAAGAATTTTTGTGTAAACGGTCATTTGGCGGGAAACTGCCGTACTTTAGCAAGGAGAGGAAATGACCGTATCAAAAGCACTGCCTGCAGACCTGATCGACAGCCTGCTGTCCGATTA
>JAKBJU010000032.1 GCA_021835845.1 Pseudomonadota bacterium
GATAGACTCCGTGCAGACGAAGGAACATTGGGAGCAGGTTTATACCGCCAAGGCGACAGACAGCGTCAGCTGGTATCAGGCGCATGCCGAGCAGTCCCTGCGCCTCATTCGGGGAACCGGGATCCCGTACTCTGCATCGATCATCGACGTGGGCGGAGGCGCATCAACCTTTGCCGAAGATGGGCCGCTCCAGTGCAGCGGCCTGCCGGTCATGCGCTACAGCGCAAATGCACTGCACGCCGAATTCGGCACACCTTTCACTCTGCTCAAGCATGAGAAGGAAGAGCACCACACCCCGCTTGGAGCGATCCAGAAGTTCGTTTATTGCTACTGCAGGAAAAGCGGCTCCTGAACGCACAGGCAACATACGACGATTCGCTCTGCTGGTTCAGGCGGGACCTGCGCCTTGATGACCATGCCGCACTTTATCATGCGCTGGAGCAAAGCCGCAGGGTGCATTGCATCTTCCTTTTCGACAGCGAAATCCTGGATCCGCTCGCCAGAAGCGACAAGCGCGTTGCATTTCTCTGGCAATGCGTGCGCGCGCTGTCCGAAAAACTTCAGGAATCGGGGGGCGCGCTGCAAATATTGCATGGCCGCGCACCCGTTGAAATCCCCAGGTTTGCGCATGGAATCGGCGCGCAGGCCGTCTTCTGCAACCGCGACTACGATCCGGCCGCCATTGAAAGAGACGCTGCAGTCGCCCTGGAATTGAAGGAAAAGGGCATCGCATTCCATGACTTCAAAGATCAGGTGATCTTCGAGCGCAACGAGATTCTGGCCAAAACGGGCAGGCCCTATACGGTATTCACCGCATATAAGAACGCATGGCTGGCGAAGCTGGAAAAATCCCCGCCTCCCATTTATTTGACCGGGAAGCATTTGTCATCGCTGGCGCCTTGTGCTCCCTCCCCCGTGCCTTCGCTCGAATCGCTCGGATTCGAAAGTTCGCAGCCCGATTTTCCGGCAGGCATGTCCGGAGCGGAAGCGCTTTTCTCCGACTTTCTGGAGCGCATGGAAAATTATCATGCCTTGCGCGACTTTCCCGCCGCAGAGGGCACATCCCGCCTTTCTCCCCATCTGCGCTTCGGCACCCTTTCGACAAGACGCATGGCATTCGCCGCTCATCACAGGAAAGGACCGGGGGCGCAAGCCTTCCTGTCCGAACTCGTCTGGCGCGATTTCTACCAGATGATCCTGTATCATCATCCGCAACTCGCAGCAGGGCGCGCCTATAAGCCGGAATTCGAACATTTGGCTTTCGAGAACGATCCCGCAAAGTTCAATGCGTGGCGGGAGGGCAAAACCGGCTATCCGCTCGTCGACGCAGCCATGCGCCAACTCGATCTGACGGGCTACATGCACAACCGCCTGCGCATGGTGACCGCCTCTTTCCTGGTGAAGGATCTGCATGTGGACTGGCGCTGGGGAGAGCGCCACTTCGCCGACAAGCTGCTGGATTTCGATTTCGCTTCCAACAACGGTGGATGGCAATGGGTTGCTTCCACAGGAAGCGATTCGCAACCCTGGTTCCGCATCTTCAACCCGGTGACCCAGTCGCGGCGATTCGACCCGAAGGGGGCCTTCATCAGGCGCCATCTACCCGAACTTTCAGCATGTCCTGACAAATGGATCCACGCGCCCTGGCTGATGCCGGAAGAGGCGCGCTCGAAAATCGACTATCCGGAACCGATCGTGGATCATGCCATCGCCCGCAGGAAAACGCTGGAAATCTACAAACTGAACGATGAAATTTCAGCCAGTCCCTGATAATATCAATGATGGCAGAATGGATTTCGGCAACCGCACCCCACTATGAGCAGAACATTTTTCGCGATCTGCATGGCCCTGATGATGGGGCTGTGGCACCCCCTGTCGCATGCCGTTCCTCTGTCCGAAATCTCACCGGACTATCCCGCGGGCCGCTTTGCGAGCTACCTTAAGGAGGCAGGCGCCCAGCTCACTCTCCAGGAAGCCGTTGCGGCGCAGAAATCGGGCAAATTTTCCGCAAGCGGCAGCCCGATCCTCACCTTCGGCATAGGCTCCCGCCCGGCATGGCTGCATCTTTCAGTCCTCAACCCGGCAAACGAGCGGATCGACCGGCGCCTCGTGATCGACAATTCCTGGCTCGACCATATTGACGCCTATTTTCTGAAGGACGGCCAACTCCTCGACAGCTACAGCGTCGGCGACAGCAGGCGGCAGGCGGAACGCCCCATCCCCGGACGCTTTTTTTCCTTCGATCACGCATTCGACAGCGGGACAACCGACATCTATCTGCGCATAGCAACACCCGACCCCATCGTCGTACCGATTTATCTGCTGAGTCCCGCAGAAGCCTCGCACCGGGAGACGATGCAGGGATACAGCTACGGCTTCATCTACGGCTACCTGCTGGCCCTGCTGGCCTACAACCTGCTGCTTTACCTGAAGCTGCGCTACAAGCGCCTGCTGCTGTATGCAGCATTCCTGGGAACGTTCATCCTGATGAACATCGCCTATACGGGCCACGGCTTCGCCTGGATCTGGCCCGACAATGTGGCGTTGCAGCGCTGGATCATTCCTGTCCTGATGGTGTTTTTCGGCATCAGCGGCCTCGCTTTCGCCGGAAAATTCCTGGATACCCGCGCCAACTTCCCGCGCACGCACAGGATCGTCGCGCGGATATCCGGCCTGTTTCTGGTTCTGCTGGCGGCTGCCTTCATTGCCGACAGCCAGCTTTACGCGCTTCTGACAGCCTTCGCTTTCGTGACCGCCTTTTCGATCACCATGCCCATCCTCGGGCTGATGTCGCTTCATTCCGGCTACCAGCCGGCCCGCTATTTCCTGGCAGCATCCATCGCTTCCATGCTCGGGACCATCGTGACAGCCCTTTCCGTCTGGGGATTCATCCCGTTCAGCGACCTGAAATTCCGCGCAGTCGAGCTCGGCATGCTCATCGATGCCACTCTGCTCGCCCTGGCCCTCGCCAATCAGCTTCGCTCCATCCAGGTGGAGCGGCTGCTCGCCGAGCAGCGCGCCGCACGAGACCCGCTGACAGATCTCTACAATCGCCGCTCTTTCCTGGAAATGGCGCAGGCCATCTGGAGCACGTCAAGGCGCAATGGAAGGGAGATCTCCGTGATCATGCTCGATCTCGACCATTTCAAATCGATCAACGACCGCCATGGCCATGCCGCAGGGGATGCTGTGCTGGTGGCCACGGCCAGAGCCCTGACTCATTCGGCAAGGCAGGGGGACATCGTGGCCAGATGGGGCGGGGAAGAATTCCTCTTCCTGCTTCCCGAAACGAAGCTCGATGCCGCGATCGCCATGGCAGAACGCCTGAAGGAAGCCATCTCGCAAATCCGCGTTCCTTCCGGAGGCGAAGAAGTCATCCTCTCGGCAAGCTTCGGGGTCGCCCAGAAATCCGGTCATGAAAACCTGGAAGCGTTGATTTCGGAAGCGGATGCCCTCCTTTATCGGGCGAAGCAGGCCGGGCGGAACAGGATCAGCGCCTGAGCGGCATTCAGGAAGCCCGAGAACTTCAGCAGATTCTCGGCAGAATTTCCCCCGCGAGCCAGTCCACCAGGCGCACGCCCCCTAAGGCGGTCTCCATTTGCACGAAGGAATGCTCGTCTTCGTGAACCTCGCCGATGATCGCCGCATTCTGCCCGAGCGGATGCTCGCGCATCGCGCAAAGCAGTGCATCGGTATCGGCATCGGCGCATATGGCGACCAATTTTCCCTCGTTGGCGACATAAAGGGGATCGATCCCCAAAAGCTCGCATGCCGCCGCCACCTCGGCTCGAATCGGAATTGCGCTTTCCCTGATTCTCATGCCCACTCCGGACTGGCTGGCAAGCTCGTTCAGTGTTGTGGCAAGCCCCCCGCGGGTCGGGTCGCGCAGGCAATGGATATCCGGCACCCGGGCTGCCATTGCGGCAACCAGTCCATGCAAGGCCGCCGTATCGGAGAGTATCGCCGTTTCGAAAGTCAGGTTTTCGCGCTTCGACAATATCGCGATGCCGTGATCCCCGATCGTGCCCGAGACGATTATCCTGTCTCCCGGACGCGCCCTGTCTCC